>CAJOMC010000008.1 GCA_905235635.1 uncultured Bacilli bacterium
ACAGTCTCTCTATCATAATCTACCCTAACATCTAGACTAAAATCTCCATCCACAAATTTTATCAAATTGTATTCCTTTTCGCTATTGTCCATTATATTTGCCTCCTAGTTTTATCAAAAAGAAAAGCTCTATCGTATTTCTACAATAGAGCTTATAAACATTATTGAGTTTTATTTTGAGTTTAGTACTAATTATCATTACCGTAACTTCTTTTCTTTATTATTACATAATATTAAATAAATTTAACCACAACTTAATAATTTACTATTCCAATATTATTTATAAAATCTTTATTCAACTTGAGGGTCAAGAGTCCATTTATCTCTTTTTATGTAGTATAGGATTGTTATTACTATAGCCGTTATAAAAAAGGCGATAGAGATGATTTGTCCAGGATAAAGACCAATGAGTTTTCCTCCTCTTTCATCGCCTCTTATAAATTCAATTAGAAATCTCCAAATACTATATGAGAATGCATATATAGGCATCGTATAGATGAATCTCTTTTTTATCGCAAGAATATAAAGAATAGAAGAAGATATAAATAAGAAGGCTGATTCAAATAGTTGTGTTGGATATACTTTATGATCTAGATGAGGGAATTTAACGCCTAAGAAACTTTCTGTTTCGATTCCGTGGCAGCAGCCAGCCATAAAACAACCAATACGTCCAAATGCATGCGCAATTGTGATACATGCAGGGGCAATTATCATAATTACCATCAGTGAATAATTTGGATATCTTTTATGAATCACAAGTTCATAGATTATTATAAAGAATAATGCACCGCCAATTAATCCACCGTAAAAGGTCATTGAACCAAATTCATTTACACCTTCAATTAAATTAATTATATATTGGGCTATAGTTGCGCTAAATATTCCAAATACGATAGTGATAAGGCCAAGAATATATATGTCATACCTATAAGCGATATTTACATTTATCTTTTTAAAATATCCTCTAAGCATAAAAAATGCCGCTATTATCCCAACAACTAAACAAATGCCATAGGTATCAAATATCCATATTTTTGGAAACATTTTTATCCCCCCTTTCCAGTTTTTTATACACTAATAATCCATATAATACAAATAATAGTGATATAGAGATATTAAGAATAAAGAACCACATATTATATTCAAATTTAAATAGTTCGACAGATAAATATCCATTAATAAAATCAAATAAGAAGTGAATAATAACTATATAGATAAAATTATTACTATATGTATAAACGAGAGATAATATTAGTCCTAATCCAAATGAATATAGTACTTGAAGTAATACATAAGGGATACTTGATAAAGAACTTATATTAACTAAATGAATTAATCCAAATATTAATGAAGAATAGATAATAGTCTTAATTTTAGAATTATATTTAATAAGTTCACTACTAATTGTAACTCTAAATATTAATTCTTCATTAAATGCGACAAGCGCATAGAATATCATATTTTTAATAATAGAGATATTATTTAATTCATTTATTTCAAACTGAGATATTAATGCCACAAATATATTAGATATGGTCACAAGAATAAACGGAATAAATAATAAATCTCTTTTATTAAACGAAGGTTTCTTTATTGATTCAAGTTTTTCTCTTCTTATATAGATGAAATATATTGGTATAAATATTACTCTTAAAGATATATCTAAAAAGTATATAGTATTTTCATTTTGAATAAATAAAGAAAAAGGTATACTCGTTAGAATTAAGTATATAAGCACAAGTAATATAATAGAATATATTTTAATTTCCTTTTTCTTTTCCATATCTAAATTATAATACTTAATAATAATTAATTATTAAGATATTACAATTTATATCTATATTTGCTTAAATACTTTATTCTTTATATCTTTATTTATTCTATTAATTTGAATTAGCTTTTATCCAAAAATGATTTATGAGAATTAGTAAATATTTGTTATATAATATATTTATAAAATAAATATCAATAAGCTTTATATAACTATATTTATAAGGGAGTTATACTAAATGAAAGATTTTAAGAAATCAAGATTTGTATCTGAAGTATCTGATATCACTATGAATATGTATCATCAAGGATGGGACGAAAGAAACGGTGGTAATATTTCTTATTTAATTGATGAAGAAGATATTAGAAAATACTTTAGAAAAGATAAATATATAAAAGATATAGAATTAGGTTTTACCGCAGATCCTATATGTAGAAATAAATACTATTTAGTCACAGGAACTGGTAAATATTTTAAGAATATAAAGAAAGATCCTCTAACTAATTTAGGACTAATTAAAATAGATTCTAATGGACATACTGCCCATCTTTTATGGGGATATATAGGTGGTGGTAAGATGACTAGTGAATTTCCTGCCCATCTTATGAGTCATGCGGAAAGATTAAAAGTAAATCCTAAAAATAGAGTAATAATGCATACACACCCTACATACACAATATGTATGGGCGCATGTCTTCCGACAGACGAAATATTATTCACAAGAACACTATGGAAAACAAACACTGAAGCTGTCGTAGTCTTCCCAGAAGGAGTCGGAGTTCTTCCTTGTATGATTTGTGGGACTGAAGAAATAGGACGTGCTACAGCTGAAAAAATGAAATCTCATAGATTAGTCACATGGACTAACCATGGTATATATGGCGCAGGTGAATCAATTGATGAAGCATTTGGTTTAATTGAGACAGTAGAAAAGACTGCGATAATTTATATGCTTACATTAGACCACGCTGTAAATGTTATCCCAGATGAAGTAATAATTGGACTCGCAAAACTATGGAATCTAAAGATGATGCCTGGAATTATTGAGGAAAAATAATATGAAATACTTTCTCGCAATTGATCTTGGCGCATCATCTGGCCGTCATGTTATTGGATATCTTAATGATAATAATGAAATTATATTAGATGAAGTACATCGTTTTAGGACTGAGATGGATGATTCACCAAGTGGACTTATATGGGATATCCCAAGAATCTTTAATGAAATCAAAATAGGAATTAAGAAAGCGTTCCTTAAATATAAGGAAATAGAATCTTTATCAATTGACACTTGGGGTGTTGACTATGTTTTATTAAATAATGATAAAGAAATTACTCCATATTATGCATATAGAAATGATAGAACTATCCTTTCTAAAGATAAAGTTCATGAGATAATCCCCTTTAAAGATTTATATATGAGAACCGGTATTCAATACGCTCAGTTTAATACCATCTATCAGTTATATGATGATAAGATAAAAGGAAGATTAGATAATGCCACAGATTATTTGATGCTTCCATCATATTTTACCTATAAACTCACTGGTATTAAGACCCATGAATATACTAATGAATCAACTACATCACTTCTTAATCCATTCACAAAAGAATATGACTATGAGTTAATTGAGAAACTAGGCCTTCCAAAGAACCTCTTTAAGGAAATAGCCAAACCTGGCGATTTCATAGGTTGTTTATCTAAAGAAATAGAAGAAGAAGTTGGCGGTAATACTAAAGTAATATTATGCGCATCACATGATACAGCTTCTGCGTTTAATAGTATAGAAACTGATTCTGATTCTATTATATTATCTAGCGGTACTTGGTCACTTCTTGGGATAAAAAGCAAAGAGGCTATAGTAAGTGATAATTCACTTGATGCAAACTATACTAACGAAGGCGGAATAGACTATATTAGATTCCTTAAAAATATTATGGGAATGTATATAGTAAATAGGCTTAGAAGTGAACTTCATATAGAATCAAGAGATCTAGATGATTCACTTAATATTTCTTCATATAATGAAGTATTTGACGTTAATGATAAATCATTACTCGCACCAGTTTCAATGTATAATGCTATTAATGATTTATTAAAACATAATCCACCTAAATCTAATGATGATTTATTTAAATCAGTATTTAATTCACTAGCTTTATCTTATAAAAACTCTATTTTAGAACTTGAAAGTATTACTCAAAGAACTTATTCTAAGTTATATATTTTAGGTGGTGGAGCTAATAGAAAAGAATTAAATAAATTAATAGAAAAATATACGGGTAAAAAAGTTATCGCCTTACCTATTGAGGCAACATCGCTTGGAAATATTAATATACAAATTAAGGAGTATTTAAAGAATGAGAAAAGAAGTTAAAGATTTATATCTATCATATGGAATAGATGTTGAAGAGGCTCTAAAGAAATTAAAAGAAACTAAGATATCTCTACATTGCTGGCAGCTTGATGATGTAATGGGATTTGAGAATAGTGGTGATTTATCTGGTGGTATTCAAACTACAGGTAATTATCCAGGAAGAGCTAGAAACTTTAGTGAATTAACTAAAGATCTAGATAAAGCACTTGAATATATTCCTGGTAGTAAAAAGATTAATCTACACGCAATATACCAAACCGGTAAAATTGTAGAAAGAAAAGATATAGGCCCAGAACAATTTATGGAATGGGTAAAATACGCTAAAGAAAGAGGACTAGGCCTTGATTATAACCCAACAATCTTTACTCATCCTATGATGGTTGATGGATTAAGTCTTTCATCACCTGATAAAAATGTAAGAGATTATTGGATTAAACATTGTATAAATGGATTAAAGATCACTGAGATGTTTGCGAAAGAATTAGGCCAAAAATCTTTAATGAATATCTGGATTCCAGACGGCCTAAAAGATTCACCCGCAGATAGAATGGGTCCAAGACTTAGACTTAAAGATTCTCTAGATAAGATACTATCAGGATATGATTATGATAAATCTATAATGGATGTATCTGTCGAATCAAAAGTATTTGGCATAGGTATTGAATCATATACAGTTGGAAGTAATGAATTTTACCTGAATTACGCTGCATCTCGCGGTATCCTCAATCTCATAGATTCAGGACACTATCATCCTACAGAAGTAGTCGCAGATAAAATATCTTCAATGTATTCATTCTATGATAAACTCGCATTCCACGTATCACGTCCTGTAAGATGGGATAGTGACCATGTATTAAAATTAAATGATGATCTTCAAGATATCGCTGATGAAATCGTTAAATGTGATGGCCTTGAAAGAAGCTATATAGGTCTTGATTTCTTTGATGCATCTATTAATAGAGTACTTGCGCTTATAATAGGCGCAAGAAATATGGAGAAAGCACTCCTTAAAGCACTACTTAATCCATGGAATCTATTAAAAGATGCACAAGATTCATATGACCACTCTAAAGTTCTTGCCTTACAAGAAGAGATTAAAACTCTTCCTTGGGGAGAAGTATGGGAAGAATATCTTTCAAGAGAAGGAATGGTTAATGATAATCTAATGTTTAAAGAAATAAGATTATACGAAGAAGAAGTATTAAGCAAAAGATAATAACAGGAGAATAACTATGCCGCAAATATTTGGGATTGAACATATTATTTATTTAATCATAAATATCATTGGTTATATTGTCGGTATCATCTTGATTAATAAAGTAAAAGATGAAAAAATGAAGATGATTATTAAAATTGTCGCCGCAATACTACTTATTATGGTTGTATTAAATCGAATTAGTGTCGCATTTATTAAATATCATGATGCCTATGAATTAGTTCCATCAACGTTTTGTGGTTTTTCTAGTTTCACATTAGCTATAGCGACATTATTCGGAAAAAAAGATAATCTATATTTTCATTTTATTTGTCCACTAGGTTTTTTAGGTGCTATTTTAACTCTAGCCTATCCTGATTTCATCGGCCAAGCGGCATCCGTCTTTTATTTACCAACAATCACTGGGCTATTACATCATTCAATCATGTTATTTTTAATTATTATATTGACAATAAAGCAGTACTATATTCCGACAATTAAAAAATGGTATGCATTACCAATCGGTTTAGGATTAACCATGTTACTTGGGGTCTTTGAAGTATATGTAATTGGCTTAAAAGATGCTTTCTATTTAAATAGTCCCATCTTGCCGGGAACGATTCTATATTGGTATGTGCTAGGACCGATTGCGTTAGCTATTTTATATTCCTGCATTGGTCTATTTGATTTAGTTAGGATTAAAAAAATAAAACCTAAACATCATTAAGTTAATGATATATAAAAAGTCATCTTTGGAGATGACTTTTTTGATAAATTAATTGAATATCATATTAGTTTTATCTTGGTTTATCTTCTTCCGATAACTGGTCGGAGTCATATTGTATTGTTTTTTAAAGGTTCTAATTAAATTTTCAGCATTCTCATATCCGACATGATTAGCGATATCGTTGATCGTTAAATTGGTTGTTTCAATTAGGCCGAGCGCGTATTTCATCTTGACTTCAAGTAAGATATCGGAAAAGGACTTACCGGTATTTTCTTTAATATATTTTGAAATATATTCTTTTGAATAATGGAATTCCTTAGCAATGGAGTTAAGATTTACTGTATCATAGTTCTCTTGAATATACATGATCATCTTATTTACTAAATCAGTTTTATTAGTGTTAATGCCCAAGGTTTGCGAGTTATCCGCGTAGTACCGCAATAGCAAGGCAAATAGAATTGAAAAACTACCATTTAAGATGGCATCGGCTTCCGGGAATTTGTTGATGCTTTCTAAGGCCATCTTATTGATTAATTGCTTAATCTCATCATCATTATATCATTATTATTTAGAAGCATTATTTAAAGTAGGACTAAACAAGAAAGCACACGAAGTCATTCGGTATTATTGGGGAAAGATGATTGAAGATAATGCGGATACCTTCTATGAAATCTTTAATCCCCTTGATGCTTCCGAATCGCCTTATGGTGGTAAGATTGTTCACAGTTTTTGTCATGCTTGGAGTTGTACTCCCGCTTATTTCTTAAAAAAATATTTTTAAGCCAAAGTCAGCAATATGGATAAGTACACCCTAGCAATCGATATTGGAACATCATCCGGCCGTCATATGGTCGGTCATTATGAAGGCAATCAATTGGTTTTAGAAGAATTGTATCGTTTTCCCAATGGTGTCACTAAGGTTAAAGATTATTTAGTCTGGGATTTAATTATTTATTTGCTGAAGTTAAGAAAGGAATCAAAATCGTTTTCGATAAATATGAACAGATAGTTTCGCTATCTATCGACACGGGGGAGTTGATTACGTTTTGTTAGATGATAATAATTCCGTCATCAACCCGTGTTATATTTATCGGGATTGTCGAACTTTGGAGATAATTGATGAAGTTGTAAAAGTCAACTTCAAATTGTATTTTTGGGTGTGCGGACATTTATTTAGACTTTTTATATGAATCATTATATTCTTTTGGTGTTTTAAAGTTTAAACTATTTTTGATTCTTTTATTCATAAATCAATCTAAATATTTATCCAATTGTCAACTCTATAATGAAAACCCCTATCACTATGAATTGTTGGTTTATTATCTCCAATTATTTTAATTGTATTTTCTAATATTTTAATAGTAAGTGCTGTGTTAGGAGAATAACCAATTTCATAGTTTATTTAAAACCCTGAATAACAGCTAAGCATTGGTGATAAATAAACCTTACCATCTTTATGACTAAATTCTGTAATATCTGTTAGTAACTTTGCATAGGGCTTTTCGGTCTTATTTTTTTAATATATCTCTTGTCTTCATAAAAAAGTGTTTCATTGTTGATACCTTTGGATATCTGAGTATTTTACAAATTAGACTTGCACATTCTCTATGATTAAAATAATAATTTTATGCAATTTTTTGATCTTTTGTATACTTAGTGTTTCTAATATGAACATAAGGCACAGCAAGTAGAGGAACGCCTATCCTTTCTTTATTTCTCCACTCGGTTAAAGTACGTGGTTTTATTCCTAGTTCATTAGCTGTCTTAGTTATCTTATTCCCATATTTTTTAGTAATTTCAATGCACTTTTAATCTCTTTTATCGAACACATGTGGTTTACCTCAACCAAATTATAGTACAAATAAATGTCAGCAGGTCCTTCCTACGTTTTCAGTTTACCCTTTTCACATTAAACATAATGAATAAAATTATATATAAAAAACTGGAGTATTTTGACATAAATAGTCAAAAACTCCAGTATTTAAATTGTAAATAGTTATATTATTTCTTTAGACAAATATTATCTAAGATTATAGTGTCTCCAGCTTGTGGATCTTTGAAGTTAAACATGACCCACATTAGAGTTTGATTGGTGAAATGAGTATCACCTTTAGTGAAGTCATTTAGGTTAATTGTAAAGATGCCTTCGTTTTTTTCTGTTAGATTTATAATGTATTGATAGGTATTATAACCTGTATCCGCAAGTTGCATATATACAAATCCTGAATAACCGCTAAAATCAGCGTAAAACTCGAGCTTTGTCATCCCACTTCCTGAACCTGCTTCTAGTTCGAAAATGAATTGTTGCCATGAATTGCTTGATACCTTAATTTCACCCTTACCATTCTTTAGTGTACAAGTGATATCTGAGTGTACCCTCATTGAAGATGACATATATGCATCTAGGGCATCTTGATTCTTAAAATCAAAGTTACAAATAGTTACTTTTGAGTCATCTTTTAGGTAGAATACATATCCACTATTTGATGCATCAGTTTCACCTAACTCGTTAGTTGCTTTGACATTTATATAGTATGCATTTTCAAGTTGAAGAGTTGATTTAGAGAAAATGAATGTGGATTCAGTTTGAGTTTTGGCATATATAGTATTATTTGATGCATCTAAAACTGTGAGTGTGTATTCATCTGCGAATAGTGCTTTTGATACACTTACATTTATATTATCATCTATTTCACTTACTGATGTGATTTGGAATGACATAGGTTCAGTTCTTTCTATATGAACGAACCTTGCTTCCACAAGTTCAATAGTTACTTCACCTATCTTTTCAATCATAAGTTCAATATATCCTATCTTTTGTGAATCAAGTACTCCATTCTTTTTATTATATACTGCGGTAAAGTCACCTATTCCAATATCGAAGGTTTTAAGCCCTTCAAAGTCATCTACTACCCTATAAGACATGATTTCATTCGAATCACCTTCAATGAATCTCATTGAAATTGATGCGCCACTATTTGAACCTTTTATAGTTAACCTAAATCCCTCAGGAAGATATGCGACGGCTCCCCATTTATTAAGTCTTATTGAACCATAAGTTTTACCATCACCAGTCTTTTTGATTAATAGATTATTATCATCTGTGATAGATATTTCCATCTTTGATCCATCTGGATGGAAAGTATAGTCACTTGTTTTATCATAATCAAATAAGTCAATATTAGTGTTTAACTCATCTGTCCTAAATGGTACAAGTGAGAAATCATCTCTATTAAATACATTTACAAATGGGCTCTTTCCAAATCCATATTTAATATATACAGGATTTGATACTTTATCACATGATGCAACTATTGTTTCACCTTTAATAGATGCAGTTGCTTCAAAGTATTTACCATCACTACTCGCAAGATAAAGTCCAGTAATTTTTCCCTTTGATTTAAGACCCTTAGCATTATCAAACTCTATTGTTACTTTATTGCCATCAACTGTATGTGATTTATAAGTAGGACCTTCTTTGTAATATGGTTTATAGTAGAAAGTGGCTAAGATTGATTTTGCAACTCTTTCACAAATGTAATGCTTAGCTTGAGGATGGATATAGCTTCTATCTCCATCATCACATGTTGAGATGAAGTAAGCATTATCATCTAAAGCGCAGGCAGCTGCTTGTGATTCTCTTACATATGAGAAATCAAAGTTATTTCCACTATCACCATCGTAGCACGCAAGACCTATTACATAGAATGATAGTTCTGGATTATTAAATAAATCTCGATAGTTTTCAAAATATTTTAAAAGATAATCTTTATATTCACATCCTGCCGCAGAGTTATTACATCCTTGATACCACACAACCGCTTTAAGGTTTGTGTGTCTTAAAGGATATATCATTGCGTTATAGTGTAAATATTTAGTAGATACTGAACCTGTATAATATTCACTACCCATCCAGTTAGCGATATTTGTATCACCTTGATATGCAGTGATAATACCTACTGGTACTTCACTAGATAGTTCATCCCCAAGAAGTGCACCAGTAATGGTTGCGATAGCACTAAAGTTTTTAACATTATATGCAGTAGGGGTAAACCATTTACCATTTTTAGTCTTTTCTAGTTTTGTGGTAGATGTGTTAACATCTTGAGAGAAGAACCTCACAGTTGAATCAAGTAATTTCATTACGTCATCATCTGTATAATCAGATCCTTGTGTAGTCCACTGCATATTTGATTGACCAGTAAATAGATATAAATCACCAAATAATATATCAGTCAGATCTTTTGATACATTAACTCCGTTTGAAACGTTTATAGTTACTGGATCAAAAGAACCACTATGTGCATCTATTTCAACTTCAAAATATCCATTTGAATCAGATGCGCCATAATATGATTTATTTTCTAGAGTAACACTAATAATTTGATTGACTGGTCCAGTACCAGCGATTACGTTCTTTACATCTCTTTGGATCACCATACCATTTGCATATGGATCAGCAAATGTAATGGTATTTATTGTATTAGAATAAGATTCAATTGTCTTAAACTCTAATTCATTTTCTATACCACTTTCCATTCCTTTTACAACAAGTTTATAAGTAGTATTTTTATCTAACATCTTAGCAACATGATATTTAGGTAAGGATGTATTACCACTATCAATTAGTTCATTATCTTTATAAAGTTTAACTTCAAATGAACCATCATTTCTAATATTAGACCATTTAAACGCAGGGTTTAGATATGATTTATCATTTAGTTTACCAATAGATTCTATTTTAAAATCTGTCATTATATTCTCCATCTCTGCATATAGATTAATTGTACCTATACTGAAATACTGATTTGCCTTAGATTCTTTATAAGGCATAGTCAACCCCTTATCAAGGTACCATCCAACTAATCTATATCCCTCTTTTTCATATGTATAAAGAGTAATTTCATTAGTATATTCAATACTTTCAAGTAGTAAATCACCATCGTAATAATTAATGGTTATTTTTTTGTCTTCTTTAGTAGTTACTGTGGTTTGAGAATCTGTAGTTGTGTTATTCTCACAAGCCATAGTAAAAAGCACTAAAAAAGCTAACGAAACAAAATATATAATTCTTTTCATCGCATGACCTCTCTATCTTAATTTTAATATGAAATATGTTACAAAAAGAAAGAGTTATGTTTCATTTTATATATATTTTGTTACATTACTCTTTTTTTCTTTATGTATTAAAAATATTAATTTAAATATTGAGATATGAATAGTGAACTAAATGGTGAAAGGAAAATAACTATGATATTCAATAATAAGACAAATCTAATGATTTTTCTGAATATGACAATACAATATTTGAATCAATGATAAAAAATCAAAAATATACTATATTGTTTAACACAATATATATGATAAAATATGTAATGATATTTATTTTAATAAAACATAGAGGAGTATTGTATGGGAAAGTTAAACAAAACTGCAGAATCTCATATTCTTGAGATTATTGAAAGGTACAAGAATGAAAAAACACCATTAATGCTAATTCTAAGTGATATCCAAAAAGAGTATGGATATATTCCACTAGAAGTACAAGAATTGGTTTCAGCAAAGACTGGTATTCCAGTGGCTGAAATTTATGGTGTTGTTACATTCTATTCATATTTTTCTTTAAAACCAAAAGGAAAATATGTCATTGGTGTATGCCTTGGAACAGCTTGCTATGTCAAGGGTTCACAACAAATCATTGATAAGTTTGAGGAATTACTTAACATTAAACCAGGTGAAACTACTGAGGATGGCTTATTTACAATTGATGCACTTAGGTGTATCGGTGCTTGTGGTATTGCTCCAGCTGTTTCTATTAATGGTAAGGTATATTCTAAGATGACAGTAAGCCAAGTTTCAAAAGTTATTGAATCTTACAGAAAGGAGGTTGCAAATGTTTAAGAATTTTGAAGAATTCGATAAGAAATCTAATCAATGTATTGATGAGATATCTAAGAAATTCAGTGGTGAAGATGGAAAACGCCATATCTTAGTATGTGGTGGTACTGGATGTCTTTCATCATCTTCAGATGAAATCCTTAATAGATTTCAAGAATTAATTAAAGAACATAATCTAGAAGATAAAGTAACTGCGAATAAAGTAGGTTGTTTTGGATTCTGCTCACAAGGACCATTTGTTAAAATCTTCCCTGAAGATACACTCTATAGAATGGTTAAAGTTAATGATGCAAAAGATATCATTGAAAAAGATATTATGAATGGTCAAATTGTTGAAAGATTACTTTATGTTGATCCACAAACAAAAGAAAAAGTAACTAAACAAGATGATATTAACTTCTACAAGAAACAAATGAGAATTGCCCTTCATGGCTGTGGTGTAATTAACCCTGAAAAGATTGAAGAAACTCTTGGTGTTGGCTCATTTAAAGGTCTTGAAAGAGCTCTTAAAATGGATAGAGCCGATGTTATTAAAGAAATTCTTGATTCAGGTTTAAGAGGTCGTGGAGGAGGTGGATTCCCTACTGGTCGCAAATGGCAATTTGCTTATGCTCAAGAAGCTGATGAAAAATATGTTGTATGTAATGGTGATGAAGGCGATCCAGGAGCATTCATGGATAGATCTATCCTTGAAGGCAACCCAATCGCTGTAATTGAAGGTATGATGATTGCTGGATACGCAATTGGCGCTAAAAATGGTTATTTCTATGTGCGTGCTGAATACCCTATCGCCGTTAATAGATTAAGAATTGCAATTAAACAAGCAGAAGAACTTGGTTTAATCGGTGATAATATTATGGGTACTGACTTCTCATTTAGAGTACACTTAAGACTTGGCGCTGGTGCATTTGTATGTGGAGAAGAAACTGCTCTCTTAAATTCTATTGAAGGTCAACGTGGCATGCCACGTCCTCGTCCACCATTCCCAGCTGTTAAGGGCCTATGGGGAAAACCTACAATCATTAATAACGTTGAAACACTCGCAACTGTTCCATATATTCTAAGAGAAGGCGCAGCTAAATTTAATGCTCTCGGTACTGCAAAATCTAAAGGTACTAAAGTATTCGCACTAGGTGGAAAAGTTAATAATGTTGGACTAGTTGAAGTACCAATGGGCACAACACTTAGAGAACTCATCTATGATATAGGTGGTGGCATCCCTAATGGTAAAGAATTTAAAGCTATCCAAACTGGTGGACCATCAGGTGGATGCTTAACTAAAGATGATCTTGATGTAGAAATCGATTATGATAACTTAATCGCAAGAGGTTCTATGATGGGTTCAGGTGGCGCTATCGTAATGGATGAAGATAACTGTATGGTAGACGTTGCGAAGTTCTATATGGAATTTATCTGCGATGAATCATGTGGTAAGTGTTCTCCTTGTAGAATAGGTACTAAGAGAATGCTTGAAATCTTAACTAAGATTACTCAAGGTAAAGGTACAATGCAAGATCTTGAAGACCTTGAAGAACTCGCAGAAGCTGTAAAAGCTAATTCACTTTGTGGTCTTGGCCAAACTGCAGCTAACCCTATAATTTCTACTATGGGTAAATTTAAAGATGAATATCTAGCTCATATTCAAGATAAGAAATGTCCAGCACACGTTTGTAAGAACCTTATGGAATATCATATTGATAAGGAAAAATGTACTGGATGTTCTATGTGTGAAAGAAACTGTCCTGTATCAACTATTCATGCGACAGATTATGTCTCACCTGGTCATAAACAACCAGCAAGAGAAATTGATCCAACTAAATGTATCAAGTGCGGTATGTGCCAATCTGTATGTAGATTTGGTGCAGTAGAAAAGAGATAATGGAGGAGATCGAAATGGCTAAAGTCAATATTAAGATTGAAGGTCAATCATATCAAGTAGAACAAGGATTAACTATTCTTGAAGCTGCAAGAGCTTGTGGATATGAAATCCCTACATTATGTAATTTTAATCATGGTGAATGTTCTCTTGCATCATGCCGTGTATGTCTAGTTGAGGCAACTGGCGCAAGAGGTCTCGTCGCATCTTGTGTATATCCTATAGAAGAAGGTATGGAAATTAAGATTTCATCACCTAAAGCCACAAAAGCAAGAAGAGTATCAGTAGAATTAATTCTTTCAAACCACTCATTCCATTGTCAACAATGTGATAAGAATGGTCACTGCGAATTACTACATGTTGCCCAACTCGTTGGCGCAAGAGAAGGTAAATTCTTTGGAGAAAAGAGCGAAACATTCTATGATGATTTAAATCCATCACTAGTACGTGATACATCTAAATGTATACTTTGTGGAAGATGCGTTAATAGATGCGTAAATATTCATGGTACTGGAATCCTTGGCTTTGAAAGAAGAGGATTTAA
Source organism: uncultured Bacilli bacterium (assembly GCA_905235635.1). Classification (GTDB taxonomy): domain Bacteria; phylum Bacillota_I; class Bacilli_A; order Izemoplasmatales; family UBA1188; genus UBA1188. The sequence goes on from CAJOMC010000008.1 coordinate 14,389, forward strand.
GACATTTATCGCACCAGCTGGCAATAGAGGATTTAATGAATCTCCATGCTTACTTTGTGGACAATGTGTAAATGTTTGTCCCACAGGCGCATTAATGGAAAAGAGTGAAATCGATAAGCTTGATGCTGCAATGGCAGCTGGTAAGTATGTAATAGTTCAAACTGCTCCCGCAGTAAGAGCTGCATTAGGTGAAGAATTTGGTTTACCTGTTGGAACTCCTGTAACTGGAAAGATGGCCGCAGCTTTAAGAAGACTCGGATTTTATAGAGTATATGACACTAACTTTGGTGCTGACTTAACTATCATGGAAGAAGCAAACGAACTTCTATCAAGAATTAAAAATGGTGGAACTCTTCCAATGATTACATCATGTTCTCCTGGATGGATTAACTATGCTGAATATTTCTATCCAGAAGTACTAGATAACCTATCTTCATGTAAATCACCTCATCAAATGCAAGGTGCTATCATTAAGTCTTATTTCGCTAAAGAAAAAGGTATTGATCCAAAAGATATAGTAACTGTATCAATTATGCCTTGTACAGCTAAGAAATTTGAAAAAGAACGTCCAGTAATGGAAGCGAACGGCTTAAGAGATGTAGATATCGTATTAACCACAAGAGAACTCGCAAGAATAATCAAGAGAGCTGGTATTAACTTTAATAAACTCCCAGATGAAGACTTTGATCAAGATATTATGGGTGATTACACTGGTGCCGGCGTAATCTTCGGTGTTACTGGTGGTGTTATGGAAGCTGCCCTCCGTACAGCTTATAAAGCATTAACTGGTACTGAAAGAAAACCTATTGAATTCCATGAAGTAAGAGGCCTTGAAGGAATTAAAGAGGCAGAAATCGACCTTGGCGCTGCGAAGATTAAAGTCGCAGTTGCATCAGGTATGAGAAATGCATCTAAACTCTTAGATCAAATAAAAGAAGGAAAGAGCCCGTATACATTTATTGAAATTATGTGTTGTCCTGGTGGATGTATTAATGGTGGTGGTCAACCATTCGTTAAACCAATGCTTATGCCAAATGAAGATGACGATATCTTTGAAACATACAGAGAAAAACGTGCAAACGCACTCTATAGTGAAGACGAAAGACAAGTTCTCCGTCAATCTCATAATAACCCTCAAATCATTGAATTATATGAGAAATATCTTGGTGAACCTAACTCTCATTTAGCACACGAACTTCTACATACAACATATAATAAAGATAGGGAACAATATCCTACTAAAAAGTAAATAATATTATAAAATGTGCACTACACTCATCCATTGAGTGCACATTTTTTTATCTTATCAGTAAGTGTAATTATATTCTTATCTTTAGTAATTAAGCCATCACGTTCAAGTTTCGAGATAATTCTTGAAACGTTTTCCCTAGGTAGATTTACTATTTTAGATAAATTAGTAATTGATTTAATATCTATTTCTTTATTAATATTATTGGTTTTTAAATAATAGATTACTCTATCGATATTTTTCTTATGTGATAATAGTTTAACCTGTTGCTTAATTTTATAGGCTTCATTAGATACTTTAGATAAATAAGCACTTAAAAACTCTTTATCAGTCATAAATAGTTTGTATAGTAATTCTTTACTTATCAACACAACTTCACTGTTTTTATTTGCGATTATATCACCTAAATACTTATTATTTTCTTCATTAAAGATTAGAAATTGGCCAAAGAAATCACCATCAGATATTGTGCTTATAATCTCTTCTTTAGAACTTATTGATAAAGTAGATATATTAATCTTTCCTTTATAAACATATCCAAGTGATTCACAAGTATCACCTTCATTAAAGATAAGCCCGCCAGATGACACCTTTAGTATTTGGACAATATTACTAGATATTAAATTTTCGATCTTATTTTTAATTATATCCTTAGCATTCATAAACGCTCAATCTGTGACATTTATCACAGTAATTAAATTATAACTGAGTTATAATTATTACGCAAGAGAGGTGAAAAACTTATGAAAAAGATTATTCTATATATACTTACACTAATTCTAACTATTACATTATCTTCATGTGGAAATAAAACACAGGAAGTTAATATAATATGCCCAAGTGGGACACCACTTTTATCAATCATTAATTACATGGATGAACACAAAGAGGCAAACGTTGAAGTCGCAAATGGTAGTGATCCGCTTGTTGCGGCATTCTCTAAAGAATATTATGATGTCATTATTGCGCCAGTTAACTTAGGCGCAAAGTTCTATAATACTAACGGAAATTACATACTTGCGAAAACTATAGTTTGGGGAAATCTTTATATCGCAAGTAAAAATGAAATGACCAGTATTGATGATTTAAACAATAAGAAACTTGTAGTATTTGGGAAAAACTCTACACCTGACATTATTATTAAAGCAATACTTGAGTCAAGAACCGATTTAAATATAGAGATTGAATATGTGAGTGATGTTCAAGAAGCTAATGCACTCCTAGTCTCTGGAAAGGCAGAATACGCTATATCCGCAGAACCATCACTATCAAAGATAAAAGATGCTAAAGGCTTTAATACACTAGATCTTCAAGAAGAATATAGTAAAATAAGTGGAACTAAATCATATCCACAGGCAGGTATATTTGTCCTTAAATCAAAGAAGAATGATTCATTAATTAAGGGTGTATTAAATTCATTAATAGAATCTGTGAAAGAAACAAATAAAGATCCTCAATCTACCGCATCTAAGGCAATAGAACTTAATGAAACATTTAAGACATTAGGCAAAGATGCACTAGTTAAGGCAATACCTAATTGTCACTTTAGTATTGAATCTAAGAAAGAAGAGAAGAAGGCTGTAGAAAAATACTTAGAATTAATGATTTCACTCGGATTTTCTAATCAAGTAGGAGATAAAGTACCAGATGAAGAATTCTTCTTATAAGCATTTAATTATATCTATATCTACTATTGTAGGGATAATAATTGCTTATGAGATAATATCATTAATCCTAAAAGACAATATCTTTGCGCCTGATTTTTTGGATATAATCAAAAATATCGTTGGTATATTTAAGAATGGTAGAGAGGTACTTATATTCCTTAAAACTATTCTTAAAATAGTAATAGTCATATTTATAAGCTTTATACTTAGTTTACTAATACATTTTATTAGTCTTAAGTTTAAATACAATAGCGATATAGTGAATCCTATTATCTTTATAATAAAGGCATCGCCATTTGCGATAGTCTCTATATACTTATATATTCTACTATTTAACAATAAAGAAATAATACCTTATATAGTATCGTTTTTAGTAATATTTCCTCTTGTATATGATGGAGTAAAGGGAGCTTTAAATATAAGTCTTGATATCATAGATGAAGTAAAAATGCTTAATGGTAGCACATTTAAAAAATATACTGATATTTATATACCTTTATCACTTCCATATCTCCTTATCACATTCCTTCAATCATTTAGCTTAGGAGTAAAGGTTATGGTAATGAGCGAATATATTGCAAGTGTGAATAACTCAATAGGATCTATTATAAATGATGCGAAATTAAATCTAGATTTCACTACTATTCTATCTTGGTTAATTCTACTCATACTAATTATTATCATATTTGATTTCTTAGTTCATACATTCATGAAAAGAATCGAAAAGATGAGATAATTATAAATAATGCATACGTTTCTTGGTTTAAGTACCACAAAAGCCATCTAGTATAGGTGGCTTTTTCAAATATTTTTGATATACTAAAAATCATTTAGTATAATTTAGTTGTAAGAAAAGGAGAATTATTATGAATGAACAAGTGGGTATTCTAACTATTATTTCAGTTATTATAACTTGCCTTATGTCTATTCTCTTGCCAATCGCTTTTCTCTTATACTGGAAGAAAAAACATAATGCTAAAGTATTGCCTTTCTTCATTGGAGCACTTGTTTTTATTGTTGCGGTTCTTTTACTTGAATCTATTTTAAATTCAATAATAATTAAAGCATTTGGGGAAAGCCTTCAAAGCAATTACATTCTTTATGCGTTATATGGGGGAGTTGTTGCTGGTTTATTTGAGGAAGGTTCAAGATATATCGTAATGAAATATATTATGAAAAAAAGTTTGAATAAGGAAAACGCCATAATGTATGGAGTTGGCCACGGTGGTGCTGAAAGTATTCTTACTATCGGACTCACATATCTAAGTAATCTTTTATTTATCATTCTAATAAACACGGGCAATTTTGAACTTATAATGAGTTCTGTTCCAGAAGAATATTATTCTCAAGTTTATGAACAACTATCACCACTATGGGCATCTAACTTTAGTATCTTCTTAATTGCTGGATTTGAACGTATTATCGCATTTTTCTTACAGCTATCGTTTTCATATCTAGTTTATAAAGGAATAGCCTATAAAAAGCCTATTTTTATCTTTATATCATTCATCTGTCACGTAATAATAGATGGTGTAATCGCATATACTAGCTTAAGTATAAATGTATATGTCGCTGAAATAGCTTTACTAGTACTCGCTATTCCTTTAATAGTATTTACATACATTATGTATAGGAAAGAAAACCAAACACTGTTAAAGTTATAAAAGAGACTACAAATTAATAAATTTACAAATGTTATTATCCAATAATACCAAATAAAATACCATTCACCATTAAGGGTGAATGGTATTTTATATTCTTAACTATTCAGGATTATTAACGTATAGGATACCTATACATTTCTCACCACAATGAGATGCAATAGTTGATCCTGCTTTTGTCTCAAGAATTCTTTCAAATCCTGCTTCTGTTAGTGCTTCTTTGCATATTCTTACCATTTCTTCATCTGCAGAAGAATATGTCACAAAGGCTAATCTTTTATCTGGATTATTAAACTTCTTTAGTGTAGATTCAGTGTATTTTTTTACACATCTATTGTAGTTACCAAAGTATTTATCTCCAGGATACATCTTACCATCTTGAACAAGGATTTGAGGTCTAATATTTAGCGCATTAGCAGCTATCATTGAAAGAAGTGAACATCTTCCACCTTTGTATAGATATTTAATAGTATGAAGGACAAAAGATGCTTGAACATTATCTGCAAGTTTAACAGACTTTTCATAAACTTCATCTAATGAGAGGCCTTCATTTGCCATGAGTCTTGCATTAATACATTCAAGCGCAATACCAGTTGATAAACTCTTTGAGTCAACGACTCTTACATTTTCAACTTCTTTTCCAGCCTCAACCGCATTAGCGCAAGAAGAAGTAATTCCACTTGAGAGTGCAAAATGAATTAGTCCATCATATCCTTTATCTAGTACGCTCTTATAAAATGCTTTATATGTTTCTTTGTTTATTGCGCTAGTTTTAGGCAATTCATCGTTTGTTTCTACAAGTTCAAACATTTCTTCATTTGTTATATCACCATCAGTATATTCTTTTTCACCTAGTGTAAATGTATAAGGAATTACATGTATATCAAATTCCTTTAATAATTCTTTTGAAAGATCTAAAGTAGATTCTGCGCTAATCGCTAATTTCATTATTTTTTGTCTCCTTTAAAGTAAGTTTGTTTATTATAGGGTATAAGGAACTTGTGAGTAGTTCTATCCCAAGCAATATAAAGTGTATCATAATTCTTTCAAAAGTAGGATTAAGTATTAAAGTTATACTAAATACTATTACTACTATTGATTCAATAAAGCCTATTATTCTTATTACAATATTATATCCAGAATTAAAGCCAAAACTAGATAATTCATGTTCCTCTCTTAAAATAGACCAACATGCCCAGATAGTGGTAATAGTAATTAGGTTATCTTTTGTGTTTAACAATATTAGTATAATAGATAAAGTTAAAGTAAGAAGATTGTAAAAAAAATTTGTATTGTTCCTCTTTGTGTGATTTTAAAGAGAATAGCTCAAGTAATCCAAATATACTATACATAAGCATAATAAATGATACTACAGCATTAGTATATGGAACTAGTTTCTTAAAAAAGATGAAGAGAAGTATAGATGATATGATAAATAAAATATATCTAACAAAACTAATTTTACTATATGGAGTATCTCCTATAAGCTTTTTAAACATAAAATCACCAAATAAAATTACTTTTTAGTATTTCGCCATTATCTATTAAGATATCTTCACCAGTCATAGATTTATTAACTGTAGTAATAAAATATGCCCATTCAGCAATCTCTTCTGGTTTAATCCATTTATCTAAAATAGATTCTGCCTTCACCTTATTATATAATATTTTGTCTTCAATTATATGCTTATTAAATAATGTTTCAACGGCACCAGGTGAAATTGAGTTAACTAGTACGCCTTTTTTACCTAGTTCTAAAGCTAAATGTTTCATATATGATACTATAGCGCCCTTGCTTGCGACATAGTATTTAAATTCACTACCATTAATCCATGATGCTGATGCGATAAATAGAATTGATTTAACACTATCACCATAACTATATTTCTCAGATATATTCATAGTACCACTTAAATTAACGTCAATTGCGTCTTCTTCATTAGATACACCTGCGTTATAAATGATTATATTAAGACTATCTATATTTGGTAAATCTTTATCCCTTATATCCTTTTTAATATGTGTATAGTTTTTATTATCAATGCTTGAATCAAGTATATCTATTCCATATACATTATGTCCCTCATTTAAGAATTTAAGCGCAATAGCTCTACCTATTCCTCTACCTGATCCCGTTACTAATACATTCATCATTTTTTATCTCCATATAAATTAAGATATTCTATTCCCACATTGTGTTCATCCATTTTTCTTAAAAGCCTATAACCAAGTGGTGAAAATATAATTTCCATCACTAGTTCAAATATCGCCCCAACAAGTGCGCATCCAATACATTCAGTGATGCTCCATCCAAAGAAGGTGTGTGACACAATAAACGCAAATAATACATTATCAGTAAATTGACCTATAAAAGTTGATACATAACTTCTTAAGGCAAAAGCGATAAAATTATCTTTCTTTAGTGCTTTACCGATTAAGTGGTTCAGTATAATGTTTATTATTGCGCTAATGATAAACGCAACACTACTTCCAAGTATAATGAACCAAGCACCTCTAAATGTTTTATCTAATGCACTATTAATGATATCCTCAGATCCTTCAACATAGCTTTCACTCCATACCCCTGGGATATAACTAATTCCTATGAATATAAAACTAAATAATAAGTTAATAAGCAAAGCAATAATAGATACGATAGTCGCAGCTTTAGGGCCAAATCTTTTTGTGAGTATATCCATAAATAAAAAGGAAATCCAGGAAATAAAAAAACCGGCATCGAGTGCGACGAAATCCAAGTTTATATTAATGCTTTTATTCGCAAATAAATTCATAAGAATTACTGATGCGACAAAGAATGTGAGTAAAATAGAAGGTACGCTTCTTAAAAGAACACCAGTTTCTTTAAATAAAGCTTTAATTTTCTCCATAAAAAAACTCCTTGTTTTATTATTTAGAGTGGTTAGCAAGGACAACACTCTATCATAATAATATCTTAGTTTATCTTTTCTTTCAAGATATAATCTAAATACTAATGGATTTTAAATTTATATATAGTATAATGATTAATAGATAACTTCTATTAAATAACATGGAGGATGAATAATGGAACTTAAAGGATCTAAAACAGAACAAAATTTAATGACTGCATTCGCAGGAGAAAGCCAAGCAAGAAATAAATATACTTATTTCGCTATGAAAGCAAGAGAAGAAGGCTATGAACAAATTGCTGCACTATTTGAAGAAACTGCTTTAAATGAAATGGCACACGCAAAACTTTGGTTTGAAGCTTTATCTGGCATAGGTACTACAGCCGAAAACTTAAAAGCTGCCGCAGCTGGTGAAAACTATGAATATACTGATATGTATAAAGAATTCGCTGAAACTGCGAAAGAAGAAGGTTTTGGTAGACTTGCTCAACTCTTTAAGATGGTTGGTGAAATTGAACGCCATCATGAAGAAAGATATCTAAAACTTCTTGAAAATGTAGAATTTAATAAAGTATTTGAAAAGAGTGAAGAAAAGATGTGGAAATGCCGTGTTTGTGGACACCTCGTTATGGGCAAGAAAGCACCTGGTAAATGCCCTGTATGTGGTGCAAACCAATCATTCTTTGAAGTAAACGCAGAAAACTATTAAAAATAATTATTGAATAAATGTAATTTAATGTTAAAATAAAATAGCACCTTAACCTAAGGTATAAGACTCTCCGACTTATACCATAGATTATAGGCAAGATTATATAGGAGGAAATATGGCACTTTCAAAGGAAAAGACACAAGAAATCGTTAAATCTTTCCAATTAAATGAAAAAGATAGCGGTTCTCCTGAAGTTCAAGTTGCGCTTTTAACTGAAGAGATTAAATCTCTAACCGAACACATTAAAGCCAATAAACATGATTATTCTTCTAAAAGAGGATTACTCAAGAAAATTGGACACAGAAGAAACCTACTTAACTATTTAAAGAAAGAAGATATCGTAAGATATGACGCTTTATGTGATAAGCTAGGACTTAGAAAATAGTCATAAAAATACAAGGTCAGGCCTTGTATTTTTTATTGATAAAACTATAGTTTCGGGCTAAAATTAGGGTAGTGGAGGACTTTTATATGTTATATAAATTAATTCCTAGCGTAAAAGAGGCTTCTCTTTCACCAACTAAACTACAAGAAAAGTTCAAAAAAGAACCTTTAGCTATATCATTAACTGAATTTAGCGCGAAAGATGATGGTTCTTATATTCCTCTTCTAGACTCAAAGTTATTGCTTAAGAACTATATGGAATCTAGTGAATTAGGACTAAATGGTGATTCTAATCTTCCACTTTTCGAAGTAAGTATTAATGAATCAAAAGACGATACTATATTTATTACTACATCAAACACCTTTATATATATCTTAGACGCAAAAGATGGTGATAAAGTGCTTATTGGATTTAAAGACACTATAGATAAAGAAGATGCATTAAATCTACTTGAATCTAATGAAATCCTTGAATATCTTAATCAATATGAAGTAAAGCGTTCTGATTATTTCACTCTTAATAAAGGTACACTTTTTAGTGTTTCAAAAGATGTAATATATTATATGGTTATAGAGGATAAAACTCCAAAGAAAATATCTGATTTTTCTAAAGGCGAAATAAAAGATTTAATAAAGACTGATAGATATATATCACACTATAAGAAATTACATACTAAATCTAGTTATAAGCTAATATATTCAAATAAATCATTTGAAGTGTTAAGATTAGGCGTTAAAGAAAAATTTACTATTAAAACATATGATAAATCATTCTTTGTCTCAACATTAATTAAGGGACGTCCAAGTGTAATGGGTGAAAAGATAAATCCACTTGAATCATTCTATTTAGACAAAGAAACTGATGCATTAGTTGAAGGAGAAGGAGAGTTTATTATCGTGAGAGTACCTAAATATTATGCAGGTCTTGATGTAGGTGGCACATCAGTCAAAGGACTTATAATTGATGATAATGGTTTAAAAGTTGCGGAAAATAAAACCATAATGGATAAGGAAAAAGATATCACTGATATCCTTACTACTGCATTTAAGACATTATGTGATGAAGCAAATATTCCTGTATCAAGCTTTAATAAACTCGGTATCGGTTTCCCTGGAAACATTAATTCAAGGACAGGAGAAGTTGTATTTTCAAATAATTTAGGACTACACCACTACTTATTAAAAGAAGAACTTGAAAAGGTCTTTGATTTAGAAGTAATTGTCGATAATGATGCGAATTGTGCTGCACTTGGTGAATATAAATATACCGATAAAAGAAGATACCATGACATGGTTTTAATTACTCTTGGCACTGGTTTTGGATCTGGTGTAATTATTGATTCTAAGCTCTTTAAAGGTGGACAAGGTTCAGTTACAGAACTTGGACACATGAAAGTTAAATCAGATAAAGTAATGTGTACTTGTGGTCAATATGGTTGCATAGAAGCACTCACATCACTTTCAAGAATAAAGATGGAAGTTGATAAACTTAAAGATGATGAATCTACAGGTCTAAAAGATCTAATTAAAGACGAAGAATCACCACTTAAAATTTTCCAACTTGAGAATGAAAATGAACACGCAAAAGAATTTGTAAGAAGATATTTGAATAATTTACTACTTGCCTTAACTAATATCGCAAACGTCTTACAACCTCAAGTTATTGCGATAGGCGGTGGTGTATCATACTCAATTAAACATCATATACCACAACTGGAAAAACGCCTAAACAGGGCAAAATATAGCGGTTATGATGCTCCATATATTAAACTTGTGCAAGCAGAACTTGGAAATGAAGCAGGCGGATATGGAGCTTGCGCATTAACAATATATTAATTTGTTTTCTCTAATAAAATAGCAATTTACCATTTTCGGTAAATTGCTATTTTTATTCATTATTTAAATTGATACACTCACAAGTTGAAGGCCAAGATTAAGCACTATCTTGATTAGTGTTTCAACGTTAGGTTTAACAGTACATGCCTCTATTCTTACGATTAATGATAGTGACAATCTAAAATATAATAAGATTCATTTAATCGCATCTAATGAACCAATAGATAAAGTTGAAGAAAGATTGATTGATAATCTTAAGGAAGATGAATTAGAACATATTGTAATAATAAAGAAAGAATAAGAGTATATCGCAAAGATTGGCGATATACTTTTTTATGTTTTTTATATTAAAAAGCTAAAAAATCTTTATTTAAATTCAAGTTCATTAGGTTGATATTTGTAATTATGTAAATATTTACATAATAAACTTTTAATTGTGATATAATGACAAAGGAAATTAAAAATAATAAGGAGGAAATAATCGTATATTATGGAAAGAAAAACATACGAGCTCAACTTCAGGGGAAGAAGATTGAGAGTAGAACTTGGCGAAGTTGCCAAACAAGCAAACGGTGCTTGTGTAGTTAGATATGAAGATACTACTATCTTAAGCACAGTTGTTGTTGGAAAAAAACCTATTACACAGGATTTTTTCCCACTAACAGTTTTATATATGGAAAAGATGTATTCAGCAGGTATGATACCTGGTGGATGGCTTAGAAGAGAAGGAAGACCTTCAGAGCATGAAACTTTATCCGCAAGGCTAATTGATAGACCTTTAAGACCACTCTTTAAAGATGGCTTTAGAAATGAAGTTCAAGTAGTTAATATGGTATTATCATGCAACCCAGACCATTCACCTCAAATGGCTGCGCTCTTCGGTTCATCTCTTGCAATATCACTTGCGGGAGTACCAATTGAAGACCAAATCGCAGGTGTTAATATTGGACGTATTAATGGTGAGTTTATTGTTAACCCGACACAAGAAGAAAAGAATTTATCAGACCTAGATTTAACTGTATCTGCGACACCAAATGCCATTAATATGGTTGAGGCAGGCGCAAATGAAGTTACTGAAGATGATATGTGTGATGCCCTTCTTTATGCTCATGAAGCAATTAAAGAGTTAATCGCATTTGAGAAAGATATCATTAAAGAAAACGCTAAAGAAACTATGGAAATAGAATATAAAACTATTAATCCAGAAGTTATTGAATTTGTTACTCCATTGTCAAAAGAAAGAATTGAAAAAGCGGTATCTATAGTTGAAAAACTAGAAAGAGCCAACGCTATTGAAACTATTGAAGAAGAAGTAGCACTCATGTGTGTTGAACATTTCAAAGAAAATGGTATGACTGATAAAGATGACCTAAAGCTTATTGAAGAAGATGCAAAAGCTACTATGGAAGGCTTTATGGTTAACGAGGTTAGACGTCTTATCACTGAAGATAAGATTAGACCAGATGGAAGAAGAGTTGATGAAATTAGACCTTTATCTTGTAAGATAGATTATCTTGAAAGAACTCACGGAAGTGCAATATTCACCCGTGGTCAAACTCAAGCTCTTGCTATCACAACACTCGGTTCACTTGATGAAGCTCAAGAACTTGAAGGCGCAATGCCTCAAGATAATAAGAGATGGATGCTACACTATAATTTCCCTGCATTCTCAGTAGGAGAAATCGGAAGATATTCATCACCTGGAAGAAGAGAAATCGGTCATGGTGCTCTCGCTGAAAGAGCGCTTGCACCAATGCTTCCAAGCGAAGATGAATTCCCATACACAATTAGAACCGTATCAGAAATTCTTGAGTCTAATGGCTCATCATCTCAAGCTACAATTTGTGCATCATCAATGTCACTAATGGCCGCAGGCGTTCCAATTAAGAAACAAGTTGCTGGTATCGCTATGGGTTTAATTAGTGATGGACAAAACTACACTATTTTAACTGATATCCAGGGTCTTGAAGACCACTTTGGAGATATGGACTTTAAAGTTGCTGGTACCCGTGATGGTATTACTGCTCTTCAAATGGATATTAAAGTAACTGGTATTGATAGAAAGATTCTAACTGAAGCACTTGCTCAGGCACATAAGGCAAGAATTGAAATTCTAGATACTATGGATAGTTGTATCTCTACTCCAAGAGAAGAAGTATCTAAATATGCTCCTAAGATTCAAGTTATGTGGATTAACCCAGACTATATTAAGGATGTTATCGGATCACAAGGTAAAACTATTAATACTATTATCGATGCCTGCGATAAATGTAAGATAGAGATTGAAGATAATGGTAGAGTAGTTGTTATGCATCAAGATATCAATATGGCTAAGAAGGCTATTGAAATGATTGAAGCTATAGTAAGAAAACCAGAAGTAGGTGAAATCTATGAAGGTAAAGTTACAAGAGTAGAGGTTTATGGTGCTTTTGTAGAACTATTCCCTGGAACTGAAGGTCTATGTCACATCTCTAAACTTGCCCCATATCATGTTGAAAAAACAGAAGATATCTGTAAAGTCGGGGATACCTTAAAGGTTAAGGTTACTAAGATTGATGAAAAAGGAAAAGTAGATCTTCAATCCGCAGAAATTACTTCAAATGGTAAAAAAGATTCTTCAAAACCTAGAAGAGACAATAATCATTCAAAAGACAACAAGAAACATTTCACTAAAAAATCACTTGTGAGTGAAGATTCAAGTGATGATGAAGTAGTTGTTATTAAAACAGAAGTACAAGAATAATACTAATAATGCACTCGGACAGTCGAGCGTATATAATACGTTAGGAAAGTCCATACTAGCACAGGCTGAGACTGCCTGTAGTGATTGTGCCAGATGAAAAAATAAATCTGGGTACCATAACTTTATATGGTAACGGCGGGGAAAGGATGTAAAAGGCTTAATACCCATAAAGTGTCACAGAAACGAACTAATAGAGAATATCTATTAATGAAACGCGGTAAACCCCTCAAGCTAGAAACCCAAATATTGGTAGGGGAGCTAGGTATATAAGAAATGAATTATAGACCTGGAAGTATCTTAAAATACTTAGATAGATGACTGTCTACTACAGAAAATGGCTTATAGAGTGCGTTAAGTTATAAAAAGAAGGCCCAAGCCTTCTTTTTTAATAAAATAAATATTTTTATAATATTTATATTATATGTTTGTGATAAAGTATTAATATGACAGATTATAAATTACTTACTAAGAAAATGAAATCACTACTCAGTAAAGATGATAACATCATCTCCAACCTTTCTAATGCATCCGCACTAATAAATATGCATATGGAAAACATTAACTGGGTAGGATTTTATATACTAAACAATGATTGTTTAGAATTAGGACCATTTCAAGGGAAAATAGCTTGCACAAAACTCTCATTAGACAAAGGAGTATGTGCTAAAGCGGTAAGAAATGACGATACTATTATCGTGGATAATGTCCATAATTTTATAGGTCATATCGCATGTGATAGTGATTCAAATAGTGAGATTGTAGTTGTACTTCATAAAGATAATAGAATATATGGTGTACTTGATATTGATAGTCCACTTTTATCAAGGTTTTCTCTAGTAGATAAAATAGGCCTAGAAGAAGTGGTATGCGCAATAGAAAATACTTTGAATATCTAATCCATCTATAATCATATAACTTAAAAGTATGATAAAGTATGAATGAAAATAAAAAGTATGAATGAACTAGCTGCTTGAGTCAAATTTAATAAATTTAAAGAAGGTATATTTATATGAAAAGAAAAGTATTTATTGTCGGAAACTTATCTATGGATTTATCAATGGAACTTGATCATCTTCCTAAAAGAGGCGAAAACATTAGTGACGTAGATATTTCTCATACACCTGCTGGAAAAGGACTAATTGAAGCCATTTCATCGTCTTTTTATGGCGCAGAAACTTATATTCTTGGATCAATTGGTGTAGGTGCATTTGGTAATCATATCTTAGACAAACTAAACGAGTATAATGTAAACACAAAGTACATAAAAAGAATAGAAAAACATACTGGTATTAATGTGGTAATGATGTCAAATGGAGAATCTGAAATTATCACATCTCCTGGCGCAAATAAAGAGATAAACGAAGAAGATATTAGCCGTTTCCTTGAAAATGCATGCGAAGAAGATGTCTTAGTAACCTCTTTAGAACTTCCAATGGTATCTATTAAATATGCAGTTAGTCTCGCAAAATCTAAGGGGCTTAAAATTATACTTAATCCAACACCTTTAGATTTAAAAATCACAGATGTTTTATATGATATTGACTACTTAATTCTAAATGAAATGGAATACAAAGAACTAACTGGTCAATCAATTAATATATCCAACGCAAGTATTAAGGTAGATAGTCTCAATACAATTGTGACTTTAGGAGAAAGAGGTGTATATTGGATTGATAATGATCTAAAATTTGATGCGATAGAACCAGAAAATGTAGTTGATGATAGATATGCTCTTGATTTCTTTATTGGTTCATTTGCGAGCCAAGTAGCCTTGGGCAAAGAAATTACATACTCAATCGCATTTGCAAGAACCGTCGCATCTCTTTCAACCCATTCTAAAGGTATTAAGAAAGCTTTACTTCCTAAAAATGCGATAGAAAACAAGTTTCTTAATTAAGACTAATCATATTTTTTCATAATAAAAAACCTCTAAAATCCATAGAATATACATATCTTTCTTCAAAAAATAATGATTTAAAATGAGTCATTAAAATATTATTGATAAAATTGCAAATGTTAGTATAATTTAATTACTTATGAAAAAGAAAATTGTACTAGTATTTGTTTTTTTATGCACAATACTTTGTTTAATCTCATGTAAAGAAAATAATCATATAACTAAATTAAGATTTGGGACCTTTGACTTTGGAGATAAAATAGATCCATTTTTTTATGATGACACAAAGAATAATACTATGTTAGATTTAACATTCTCTAGATTATTTGGTACCGATTATGAGGGAAATATTATATATGATATTGCTGAAAAAACAGGTAGAGATATAGATGGTTTTAGAGTATATAGTCCTTGCTCGATGTCTCTAAGCGTCGAAGATTCTATCTACACATATACCATCACAATTAAAGATGGAATATATTCATCCAACGGCCATGAGTTTGATTCAAAAGATTTATTATTTGATTTATATGTACACCTTGATCCATCCAATACAAATAGCAAGCTTAATACACTTCCTATTATTGGACTAGATGAATATAAAGAGACTCACGAAAATAAGAAAGATGATGTAGATTATATTGAAGGAATTACCTATACTTCTCATTCTATTAGTGTTAGTACTAATAGAATCTTAACTGATGAAGAAAAATCATATTTAAATATTTATATGGTTCCATATTCCTTCCTTTCAACTGGAGTAAAACTCCTTCCTGATAACCATAAATTTGGAGTAGAAAAGAATAATCTAACTAAAATTAAGAGTACTAATTATTACTCAAAAGGCACTGGAGAATATTATTTAAAAGAGATGTCTATAGATAAATATGTATTTATGTCTAATAGCGCATTCTATAAAGGTAAGATTACTATTACAACTCTTGAATTCCACAGATTAAAACCATTTGTTTATGATGAAGATATGTTGATAGAATCTGGTGGAGATGAATATTATTCCATAGATAAAAACAAAATTGATTTCGCAATTGTATCTTATGATGAAAAGTCAATTGATGAGGTTAAGCGCTATAACTTAAATGGCAAAGAAGAAGGAAATATCCTATATCTTTTAAAGATAAACGGCACGGAAAACGCGCTAGTTTGTAGTACTAAGCGAATGAATAAAGAGAGTGTTTTATCTCTTAATATAAACGAGAATCATTCATTCTTTGAATTACTATATTTATATAGATAATTCCAAGATATGAAAAAGATGTGAATAAAAAATTAATAAAATCTGAAAATTGATAAATCCGAGTAGATTTATCTTTTTTTATTTTAAATAAAACATTATTATACTTTGAAGGAGAAAATAAGTGTATTTTATCTATCAAATTATATTACCGATTGTTGCTGTAGCCATAGCACCTTTAATGGTATTTGTCCTAAAAGAAAAAAAACATATTGATTTAACTCTTAAGATAGTCGCAGGACTCTTTTTTCTTTTGGTAGCATTAAGAGAATTTACTCCAACAATTTATTCAAATGGTCGCGCTGCGATAACTCAAACAGTTTCGATCCTTAGTGGTAGATTTGATTCTATATTTGGTAGATTTGAAGCTTTAGGACTCTTACTTATTAGATGGGTAGTAGGAATTAATTTTGGTGTATTCTTAGCCTCAATATTTTTTAATAGTAAAGGACTTAGAATACTAAAACTTGGAATAATGCCTATTACTATCCTTTTAAATATTGTCTTCTTTGAAAAGAATATAGTTGCGTTTTTAGGTGAAAGTGAAAGATATTATCTTCTAATGACATTAGAACAGTTCTTTGAAACAATAGTTCTAATAGTTGCATACGCTTTAACTTTAAATAAGGAAATAAGGTATGGATTTAAAGAAGATAAATTTACTAAGGTTAATTATTTAGAGGCTTTATTTACTTTTCTCCTTACTATTCCACTATTTATGCCTGCATCCTTAATGTCTAATCTCTTTGGAAGCAACAATCATATCGCAAGAGATTTTGATAAGTATCATATCATGATATTAATAATTACATTTGGATCGATAATTGTTGGGTACTTCGTATTAAGAAAGAAGGATATGGTTGTAAGAGAGGCTGTACTTATGCTATTTGCTCTAGCCGCATTCTACCAATACTTTAATACATGGTATACATTTGAAAATAGTTTAGCAAGTTATCCATTCCATATCTGTAATACTGCTGTAATATTTATGCCTGTTGCTCTTGCGTTCAAGCGAAAAGGATTATTCTTCTTTACATATTTCTGTAATGTACTTGGTGCTCTTTTTGCCTG
Source organism: uncultured Bacilli bacterium (assembly GCA_905235635.1). Classification (GTDB taxonomy): domain Bacteria; phylum Bacillota_I; class Bacilli_A; order Izemoplasmatales; family UBA1188; genus UBA1188. The sequence goes on from CAJOMC010000008.1 coordinate 31,746, forward strand.
TATGATGCCAAATGAAGATGAGATGTTTTCAATGGTTATGGCTGAATATTGGTATAACCACTGCATTGATATCATATTCCCAATACTTGCGGTAATGCTTGGAGTATTTAGCCGTCCTAATCTTAAAGATATGCTTAAAGGTCTATCTGTATTCGCACTCTATATGATATTTGTTCAGATTGTAGGTGCTTACTGCAATAGAGATTTAGATCCAATGGTTAGATATTGGAATGCAGATTATTTCTTCCTATATGGAGAGAAATTTGAAAGTATTAAGATAGTTTCTTCGCTCGCAACAAGACTAAAATTTAATCATGTAACTAAAATTACAATCAATGGTCACTTGTATTATGGTTACGTTCTATATGCGTTTATAGTATTCTTAGTCTTTGTAATCTTGTCGTTCATAATGTGGTATCTCTACGATAGGATCTACCTAATTAGCGAAGATATTAAACTACTTATATACAAGACAAAAATTAAGAGAGATAAGATAGGAAAGACCTCAAGAAAAGAAATTGAGGAAATAAAAAATAAGATGGGAGGCAAGACAATGATTAAGATATCGCATTTTTCTAAAAAATATGGATCAGCGACAAACTATTCAGTAAAAGATTTTAACTTAACAATTGATGATGGCGATGTATTTGGTTTTATTGGTCATAATGGTGCCGGTAAATCTACTGTAATTAAATCACTTGTCGGAATCCAATCAATCACTGAAGGAAATATAGAAATATGTGGTTATGATATAGAAAAATATCCACTTCAAGCAAAACTTAATATTGGTTATGTATCTGATAACCATGCAGTATATGAAAAATTAACAGGTAGAGAGTATATAAATTATGTTGCAGATTTATATCAAGTACCAAAAGAATTAAGAGATGAAAGAATTAACCATTACGCAAGTATGTTTAGCCTAACTGATGCACTTGACAGAGAAGCTAAATCATATTCACATGGTATGAAACAAAAGCTTGTAGTTATTTCATCACTTATACATGAACCTAAAGTATGGGTGTTAGATGAACCTTTAACAGGACTAGACCCTACATCAAGTTACCAAATAAAAGAAGTTATGAAAGAACACGCAGCAAAAGGTAACATCGTATTCTTTTCAACTCACGTTATTGAAGTTATCGAAAAACTTTGTACAAAGATTGCGATTATCTCTCATGGTGAGATGATGGGAGTATACAAGATAGAAGATTTAAAGAAAGAAGGCATCTCTCTTGAATCACTCTACCTAAAATACGTTGTATCAGATGACAATAGGGGCGAGTTTAGTGAAGAAGATATCGCAACAACCGATGCTGGATTAATTATCGAAAAGAAATTAAAAGGAAAACAAACTAAATAATTATAAATAAAAATGGAAAACACTCAAAGGAAAGCTTGGGGTAGTGCAAAAGACTCAATTAAAAGAATCTATACACTAACCACTATGCAAATTAAAGCACAAACTAAAAAAATAAATAAAACAAGAGGACGTAAAGCCCTCAGTTTTGTGCTTCAAGCTCTCCTTTTTATTGGATTAATATTCGCAGTTAGATTATTCCTTAGTTTATTTATTACAATATTCCAAGTTTCTTTCTTTACTAACTATAGGACACTAACTGCATACCTTTTAATTATGCAAGTAATCTCTATAATAACTTGCACCATAGGTATGATGAATACCATGTTCCTATCTAAAGATAATACTATTTTACTTTCTTTCCCATGTAGGCATGAAGAAGTGTTTATCTCAAAACTTCTAGTATATTACTTCAAAGAATTTAAAAAGAACCTATTTGCAGTTACGACATTTATGGTTGCATTTGGAATAATGCAAACTAACTCCATTTTAAATGATTATACTGTCAATAAACCTTTATGGTTTATCTTAACCGCTTTATATTCATTTATATTACCTTTAATTCCAGTATTAATCGGATCACTAATCTCATTACCACTATCTCAAATTAAAAGACTTAGTCAAACAAATTCAGTATTTGAACTTATATCTCAAGTTTTGGTTTATGGATTTATATATCTTATTGTAATTCTTGTTGTATTAAAACTTCCAGAGGAGATTGCGGTAATAACCAAGTATACGACCTTTATTAATACGGTTAAGAATTTGATTTATAAATTGTCTGATTTTGGGCTATATCTTAAATTCTTTATTAATACAATGATTCAAAGAAAAGTACTTCTTAACCTTATGTTTATTGGGTTAATAGTAATAGTAGGCATATTACTTACAACTTTAATTATTATGCCATTCTATTTCAAGATAGCATCATTCTCGATGGAATCAGCTAAGATGAGCAAACATAAAAATAATGCTAATTCCAATAAAACTATATTCTTTACTTTTTTTAGAAAAGAATTAAAGATCTCTATAAGAGATTTAACAAGTACACTATCAAGTTATTCACTTCTATTTATAATGCCTGCCTTTATGCTTTTAGTTTTAAGTATCTATTCAAGACTTAAATTAAATCCATCAATGGCAAATCAATATGTATCAGTATTCGCATTATTCTTTGTCTTTGCATTCTCATTCTTAAACAATGAAAGAAGTAGTACTGCACTTACAAGAGAAGGAAGTGAATATATCCTGATTAAAACATCGCCAAATAAAACTCAAAACATTGTTTGGGGAAAGGCGATAATGGAGATTATCTATACTACAGTATTTTTAACTTTCTCATTTGGTCTTTTAAGACTCTTAATGTGGATATTCAAAATATCTTATTTAGCATCTCCTATCACAATTGGAAACATTAAATTGGATATGTATTTTGTATCCTACCTCATTGCGCTTATAACTAATATAGGATTAGTATTCGACTCAGTTACTTTAGATATTAAGAATCCTTATATTGCAGAGTATGCAACTACCAATTCAATTAAGGATAATAAAAATGTCTTTACATCTGAGGTTAATGGTTTATTCCTAGCTTTAATCTTTACTGTTGTAATCGCAATAGCAGGAATAGTTAAGTATAAGTTATTCCCTTATAGTTTTTTATTCCTACTTGGCTTTTCTATATTATATGCATTATTTAAGTCATATATGTTAAAGAAGAATATATATGCATTCTTCGATGATATCGAATTATAGGTGAATTATATGAAAAAGAGTTTAATTATAGTGCTTATTATCATATCGGTTGTATCAATATTTGCGTTAGGTATTTTAATCCCTAAAGTAGAGCAAACCATTGTGACTGTGAAAGTTACTGGAGTTAGTTTTTCTAATGAGGAAATTACGCTTAAAGAAGAACTTGATGATAATGGTAGCCAAATGAAAAGAATAGAACTTGTTGAAGGGACATCATCATTTCAACTAGAATGGAAAGTATTTCCATATGATGAGGAGAATAAAAAGAGCGATGCAACTACTCCTGATGTTACATTCTTAGTCACCGGAAGTACTGGTGTAACTATTGATTCAAAAGGACTACTTTCTTTTCCTAAAACACTAGATAAATCATTAAGTGTAACTGTAAAAGTTACTACTATTGATGGAAATAAAACAGATTATGTCGAAATCTTCATTAAACATGATGTACATCATGGCGGAGATGATTTCTAATAATATAAAAATAAAAAATAATAAATAATCCTAGGAGGAAATATAAATGAAAACTATTAAAGGAAAGCTTTTAGCTTTACTATTAGTTATTGTTTCTATCTTCACCCTTGCGGCTTGTAAACCTAAAACTTATACTTTAAGTTTTGAGACAAACCGTGAAGGTGTAACTCTCGAGCCTTTGACAGTTAAAAGAGAAAATGAAATTAACCTTGGAGATAGTGAGTATCAGCTTACTTCTGAAGGGTATGTATTTAAGGGTTGGTTCTTTGATGCTCAATTAACACGTATGGCATTAGTATTTAATCTAGAAGAAGATACTACTGTATACGCTAAATGGGCTAAAATTAACACAATAACATTCAACACTAATGGTGGATCCGCTGTAGAAGCTTTAAAAGTTGAAGAAGGAAACACCTGTGAAAAACCAGATGATCCAACTAAAGACGGCTATGCTTTCGCTGGATGGTTTACTGATGAAGAATTAACCACTCAGTTTAATTGGATTATAGAAGTAAATGAAGATATGGAACTTTATGCAAAATGGAATGAAGTATTTACTGTTACTTTTGAAACTAATGGTGGAACAGAAATTGCTCCAGTGAATATTGAAATTGGTAAAAATTTCACTCTGCCACAAGGACCAACTAAAGAAGGTTACAAATTTAGTGGATGGTTTACTAATGAAGATTTAACTGAACCATATATATCTACTGGTACAATTAGTGCTAATTTAACTTTATACGCTAAATGGACTGGAAATACTTATACAGTTATCTTTAATTCAAATGGTGGAAAAGGCAATATGGCCCAACAATCATTTGTATATGGTATAGCTCAAAGATTAAGTGCTAATACATTTACAAAGACTGGCTACGTATTTAATGGTTGGTCTTTAAGTGAAACAGGTGAAAAAGTATACGATAACGAGGAAGAAGTTTCAACACTTATATCTTCTGGTTCTCTAACTCTATATGCAGTATGGGAAAAAGTAACTCTCTCTCTTTTATATGATACTAACTACCCAGAAGACGTAGAGGAACCTGAAAGTATAGCTAGTGTTCAAATCAAGATAGGTGATATAAAAGCATTATATAAATCTCTTGTAGAAATTGAACATTATACGTTTGCTAAATGGACACTTGATAAAGAGAACCCAACTAATGAAAATTCATTTAATGCATTATCTGAATTTGAATTAACTGAAGCACTTATTACATCATATGCACATGATGGTGAAATTAAGTTATATGCTTTATGGACACCTAAATTATATACAGTACTATTTATTGGTGGTGAAGCAACTACTGGCCAAATGGCTAGCCAATCATTTACATATAATGTATCTCAGGCACTATCTTTAAATGCATTTGAAAAAGAAGGATATTTATTTGTTGGTTGGAAAGATCAAGATGATAATGTATATACAGATGGAGAATCTATTAAAGTATTTAAGAATTTAATATTAATAGCTCAATGGCATAATCAGGTATATACAGTTACATTTAATCCAGGCACTGGAATTGGTGAAATGGCAGTTCAAAACATTATAGTTGATGAAGATACATTAAAAGCATCAGGTAAACTAACAGCTAATCAATTCACCAAAGTTGGACATTTATTTATCGGATGGGCAACAGAAGAAAATGGTGAAAAAGTTTATAACGATAAAGCTGATGTTGAACTTGAAGGATCTATTACACTTTATGCTTTATGGGAAAAAGCAAGTTATACAGTTAAGTTTAATGCTAATGGTGGCGTAGGTGATGAAATGAGTGATTTAGTAGGAGAATTTGGCACAAGCGCAAGTCTTACTAAGAATATATATACTAGAAATCACTATGAATTTGGTGGCTGGGCATTAACATCCACAGGCGCAAAAGTACTTGATGATGAAGAAACTGTAACTCTTGATATAGAAAGTATTCAATTATTTAATAGTGATAGAGTTCTCGTATTATATGCAGTATGGACTCCATCAACATATACATTAACTTATAATGCTAATGGTGGTGTAGGATCAATTGAACCACAAGTATTTATTTATGGTGAGGAACAAGCAATCACACTAAATACTACAATTACTAGAACTGGATATGAATTTAAAGGTTGGTCACTTACAGCTAATGGTACTGTATATTTACTTGATGGTGCTAAATATGAATTATCAGCTGATACTGAAATCTTTGCAGTTTGGGAACAAATTGTTAATAGAGTGGTAGTTATTACTACTAATGGTTATCAAGCTGGTAATCAAGCAAATGTACTTGATGAATTCTCGGTTTATGATGCATTTAACATTTCATTAGATGGAGAAACTGTAGGCCAAAATATTAATACAGTAATGTTAAGTAAGACTTATACATATAACGATTTAACATATATTGGCTTATTCAAGGACTATCAAGCAACTCAAGCAGTTATGGAAGATGATACTTATCACGCTCAAAGCGAAACAATTACACTATATGCTTACTTTGCATTAACCCTAAAAGTTGATTTAGAAGCCTTTGGTGAAGAAAATGTAATCGTAAATGTATACAAAGAAAATGGTGTAAAAGTATCTTATGATGATTTATACGAACACTTACCTGAACTTTCTCCACAATCTGGTAAAGTTGTATTCTATGATAACGCAGATTTAAGAAATATTACTAAATCTCTCATAGTGACTGCTTATGTATTAAATGAAGATGCTGAAAATGTCACTAGAAAAAATAATACATTTACTGTAGATTTAGGGGAAAACAAGGTTGTATATATTTCTAAATTCTATCAAGGTTTTATTGATACAACATATAGATCTGTAAATGTTTTATATAACGAAGATAAAGATGAATTATTTGATGCTACAGACCCTACACATATTGATGTTATAGCTAAAAAAGTGGGTTATTCAGTAGTTGAAATAGAAGGTAGTTCAGGTGAAATTAGATTGTATCAAGTATATACAAGAAAACTTGTAAGTTCATTAAGTGTTCCTAGTTATGAAGAATATGCTACTAAGAACTTAAGTGCTAGTGGATCAAGATGGATTGATAAAGTAAAAGAAGGATACCGTGTTGGTAGTGGAAATATCTTTAAATTAAGACTTAATTCAGTTGACAACAACGGTGATTTAGTTACTGATTTATCACATATTGATCTAGAATATGCTGCTAGACTTGGTGGACCAGCTGGTGAACTACTAACCATAGAACTAGTAGATAACCTTGAAATTGACGGCAAAACATATACTAAAGCATTAAAATTCTTTAAAGAATCTATAGTTTATCTTTATGTTTTAACTGTTGATGATGAAGACAAAAGTTTTGTTGCAATCAAATTTACAAGTGATGCAAATGATAAGGAATTTAATTTAACAGTTAGTGTTCAAAATTCAACTGAATCAGTTACACTTGATTTTAGTGTTAATGGTGGTGTTAACGTTGAAAACAATGCTGAATTAAAACTATATTACGCTGATTTAGATGTTACAGAAATTAATATCCATAAGACTATTATTGCTGAGCTAGATAGTAATCAAATGAGAACAAAATATGGTAAAACATATCCTATTAACTATGAGCCTTATAATCAACTTTATAATGCTCAAAGAGGACTCCCGACTGGTGACGTTTATGTAAGAGCGGTAAAGAGTGCAGATACTATTGAAAATCATCTAAAAGTTAATGGTAACTATTTTACAATCGATGGAAGCAATTTACCAATAATCGATGATATAGACGATAATGGTAATGCGTATTGGAGTGATGAGCATAATGCAGTAAATAAAGACACTCAATGGGGTGTTAATGGCGGTGGACAAGGTAAAAAACTTTGGGTAAAGAATGTCCAAACATCTATCTTTGCTAACTTACTAGCATATAGAGATATAACAGAAGCAACTTATGGCTATGAATTAGTTTCAAATGGTGAAAACTTAACAACCATTACAGAAAATGATCCAACATACAATAGAGGACTCGGTTCATACCAACTTGTATATAGTCAATACACTAATTCTGTATCATATAATAACTTATATATTATTGGTAATACAATTACACCACAAGTTAACTATAGTCAACCTGAAGAAAATATATTAACAGATGAACAACTTGCAGCATACAACTCTGGTGGATATAACGGTATTATGAATAGAGGATGTACTTCAAATATGGATAATGTAGTAATTGATTATACAAATATTGGTTTGAATGCATCTTGTGACAATGCAGTAATGAATATTAAAGATACATATGTATTCTATTCATGGGCTAACTCACTTTATGGCTGGTCAAGCTGTGTAGTTAACCTTGAAAATAGTGAATTTAGATATTCAGGTGGTGCATCAATTCATATTGACGAACATAGAATCGAACTTGGTGCTCATGAAGTTTATGATTATAGAGATGGTTATAGAAAAGGCCAAGAAAATGAAAGAATATTATTATTACATTTTGATCCAGTATTAAATATAGATAATAGAACTAAACTAGTCAACTGGGTATCAGGAAGTGAAGCATGGTTCAACATCTACGGTTTAAATGCAGTAACAACATTATTAACTGGTACAAACGATTTGGTTAACGCTTTAACAGCTGGTGCTCAAGGTGAAGGAATGTACTCAATAGTTAAGAGCTTTAATAATCTTGCTGATGATGATGTTGCTTATACTCAAAATAAAGAAGGTAATACTAACGAAATGTTTAACTTCGCAGTATTAATGAGAGAAGGTGATAACTTCGAAAATGCAACATATAAACCAAATACAACTGGCTTATTCAGTGCTATTCAAATGAATATTAATGGTGTAGATATTTATAGAAAGCCTGTCCAAGTTGCTCAATCAACATACTTGCCATTTGCTACTGCATCTGTTGCTGGTGGTTATGCAAGCTTCTATGCATCGCAAATAGAAGGTAAAGGAGATTTAGTTCCATATCCTGTATCACCTCTTTCTCAATTCCTTGATTCTCAAGAAGAAATTCCAGGTATGGGTGGTGCTAAATATGGCCAAGTTCCTCCACTACTAGGTATCCATGCGGCATTTGAGGGTCTAGATATTCTTCAAGCTAATGGCGGCAATACTTCAAGCGTTGAATATCAAACAAGAATTGCTCAAAGAAGTGCTATTATTCAAATGTTAAATAACAATACTTCAGTTCCTTTAGAATACCAAACTTGGGATAATTGGTCAGCATATAAATTAGGTCTTCAAATGAATCCTGTACTTAACCATGATGGCACATCTACTGGTTATGGTATGCTTGAATGTAATCTAGCATTACCTGAAAGTTTTGGTAATATGAGATGTATATTACTCACATACTATTATCAAGGTAGAGAAATTGATTAATTAATTCGAAATTAATTGAATCAATAAAATCAAACAAACTATAAGGAAGCGTAATAAACGCTTCCTTTTTATATTCTTTACTCGCATATACATAAAAATATTTGAAACAAAGTTAATGGTACAAATGGAAATATGGGTTTAAGAAATATTATTCACATTTTTTTCACATCTTTTTAACCATCACAAAATTATAACAATCTCCTATTTAATATATATAATCCTTAATTATTGTCAATAATTTTATATCTAAAATCAAACAAAATGAGCGATTATATACTCTACTTTTATATAATCCTTACTTCAAAAGTAAAATGCATAGATTAATTATATCTTTTATTCATATGAAAAAGCGATATCTAGCGGAATAAATGGATTCCGCTTATTTGACAAAGAAGATTGGTCAAGAGATAGTATAAGAGAGATTTTATCATAGTTCACATACTTATCACAAAGGATAAAAACTACATATAAGATGTCTTATTCATTCAAACAGAAGATAGAGAATTTATTTAATAATAAGAACCTAATATTAACTCTTAAGATACTAGCTTTTTGCCTATTTTTAGTATATCTTTTCCAACTATTCGTTAAATACGATATAGATGGACATGGTATTGAATATTACTGGGAAGATAGTCCAAAAGAAGGACAAATGAAAGCTTGTACCCCGTGGCATGCCTTATTAATCCAGTATGAGCATATGGATCCACAACGAGCAATAACACTATTCATATTTATGGTATTTCTAAGATGGTCAACAATAGTTTTTGTTGGGTTTAGTGTAATTGTTCCATTTTTTGGTGGTAAGACCTGTAAACCAATACTCGCATTTATTGGTCCAATTATCGGTATCTTAAATCTTGTATTTCTTAAATATAACTTTAAAGCATGGGATTATTTCTATCTTACGGGTAACACAAATGGAGTATATACAACCTGGAGAGCTATTTTATTTATTATAGAACAAGCCCTACTCCTTTTAATATCTTTGTCGTATCTCTTTTACTACATAGTAACTGGTAATTTTGAAGGTTTCTCGTGGAAGAGATTTCCATTAATTTTAATTGGAATGTTTATTACTTTTTTCTATCAGCCTATACTCACAATTCTCTTCAATGAAGCTGGTGAGATGACGAAAGATTTTAGTATATCTCACATAATAAGTCTAAGCGCGAATCTAGTATTTTTATTAAGTGTATATTTAATAATGCGCAATAAAACAATAGAAGATAAAAACCTTCTTTTTGCGGCATTAACCTGTTCTGGGATATTTAATTTCTTTTATTATCCCTATCAATCATTAAATAACGTGCCACTACACCTATGTAATGCCGCCATTATACTAATGTTTGTTGCATTCATATTTAAAGTAGAAGGAGTATTCTATTTTACCTACTTTGTTAATGTAATAGGTGCACTATTCGCAATGCTTATGCCTAACTGGCACCCAGACACTTATTCACTTATGAGTGTAAGGTTTTGGTATAACCACATATATGCATTTGTTGTGCCAATACTTGGTGTTGCTCTACATGTATATCCAAGGCCTAAACTTAAACAGATGTTTAAGGCAATACTATGGTTTACTCTCTATTATATTTTAGTAGCGATATGTAATCCCTGGTTTTCAAGTTATCCAGGACAGGGAAGAATATCTTATTTCTTCATCAATGAACCTTTCTATTTCGAAACACTTAAAATAGATCATATGGGCAATAGAATATATGAACTTTTATGGATTGAAAATGTCTACACCTTTGATGTGCCTGATATATTCCATAAGGTAGAATATATCCATTTTGTTTTTAAACCCCTATTTTTAATTTCTGTATATGTAGTTTTTATCGGTCTAATGTTTGTTATGTGGTATATCTACGATATCTTATTCCATACCGCAGATAGCCACTATAACTTAAGAATAAAAAAGAAACTAGTTAAAGAGGGATATCTAGATTTAAAGAGAGAATTAAATGGAAGAAGCATTAAAGAACCACTTTATAAGGAGAAAGTTAATATGATTGAAATAAAGAATTTCACTAAGATTTATTCTGGTTCTAATAAAAAAGCTGTAGATAATTTAACATTAACCATTCCAAATGGTTGTGTATATGGTTTTTTAGGTCATAATGGCGCAGGTAAATCAACCACAATAAAATCTATTGTGGGTATTCAAACCATTACTAGTGGAAAGATTATTGTTGAAGGATATGACGTAAGTAAACAATCAGTGGAAGCAAAACTAAATATAGGATATGTATCTGATAATCATGCTGTATATGAAAGACTAACTGGCAGAGAATATATCAATTATATCGCTGATTTATATATGGTTAAAAAAGAAGATAGAGATGAAAGAATTGATAAATATGTAAAGATGTTTAAGTTAGAAGATGTAATTGATCAAGAGGCTAAATCATACTCTCATGGTATGAAACAAAAACTAGTAATTATAGCTTCATTAATCCATGACCCAAAGGTTTGGATATTAGATGAACCTTTAACTGGACTTGACCCCACATCTTCATATGAAATAAAAGAATGTATGAGGGAGCACGCTAATCGTGGAAATATCGTATTCTTTTCATCACATGTAATAGAGGTTGTGGAAAAGATATGCGACAGAATTTGCATTATTAACCATGGAAAACTCATGTGTGAGTACACAATGGATGAAATACATAATAATGGTATTTCACTAGAAAACTTATATTTAAAGTACTTAAAAGAAGATTAAATAGAGGAATATATAGTATATGTTTCATAAAATAAAGATTTTAACTTTAATGCAACTAAGTGAGAAGTTTAAGTTAAGAACTAATCTCACCCGCCAACAGAAACTAGGTATAATAGGCAAGATATTCATTAAAATGTGCATATCTTACGCTCTTTTTACCCTAGTTTTTTATGTTGTATTTAAAGTACTCTTTATTATGCCTACAGTGAATTTATTCACCTTTGTAATATTTATTATGCAGATATTTGGAATCATCGCCCAAACAACTAAATTATCTGATTCATTATATATGAGTAAAGATAATGCGATACTACTCACTTACCCTTGTAAACATGAGATTATATATTTTTCTAAAATATTAGTTGCATATATTATTGAATTATATAGAAGCATATTATTTATATTTCCTATATTTATGGCCTTTATGACAATAACCTCTACTATAAAGATAGGAAATATAATGAATGTAATAAGTTATTCTTATATAATCCTTTCTATATTATTTTCCTTAATATTACCATTATTCCCTGTATTAATAGGTGCGCTTATATCTATACCAGTTACCTATATTAGAAAAGGGATTAAGAAGTACACTATGCTTAAAATAGTTTGTCTATTTATTTTGATAGGGTTATTATCATATATTACTTATTTAATAGTAAATTATTTACCATCAGTATTATTAATTGTCCAAAAGTTCGCACAAATCACAGAAAAAGCAAATGAATTTTTTATAAGTTTTAATAAATACTCTATTCATTGCCTTTTTATAGGTAAGGCAATGAATAACGATAATGTTTGGTTAAATCTATTATTTATATTCCTAATATTATTTGGATTAATGTGGCTATCTATCATTATATCTATGCCTTTATTCTTTACACTCGCATCTTCATCGAGTGAACATGCGGTTATAAATAAGCATAAAGGTGTAAATAAGACATATAAAAATCCATTTTCTAGCTTTATGCATAAAGAATTGATTCTATCTATTAGAAATATAGGAGATTTCGCCTCTGATTACCTATTTTTGTTTCTTATGCCTTTTATATTATCTGTTATGGCTGCGATATTTATAAGAGTTGATAGAAATAATTTAGGTCTTGCGATGACATATTCATTTATAGGTTTTATCACTTTAATCCTTTTATCTGCCTCATCTACCTCAGCTGCAACCGCTATATCAAGTGAAGGCAATGAATTTGTATTACTAAAGACGGCGCCATCTAATACATCAAGTATTATATGGTCTAAACTTTTGATGAACTTCATTATGGATTTCATAATGTTATCACTATCCTATGGTATTCTATCATTAATATTTAAATCCGATAATAATCTAAAAACTTTATGGCTAGTATATATAGTTGTCCTACTTGTAAGTTTTGGAGTGATGATGTGGAGTATACAGCTTGATATAGAAAAACCAAAACTTAAAGAGTATGCGAATAGTGAAAAAAGAAGTGATGTATCTAATTTTAACACATCTATTGGAATAGGCCTTGGAGTAGGGATAGAGTTTAGTATCATTATGAACATAGTATTTCTTATGGGTATTCCATTATTATTCCAAGCCCTCATTCTTATTGGCCTAGCTCTTATTTTTTGTCTTGTTAGACTATATTTCTTAATCGGTTTTTCAAAAGCTTATTTTAAAGATATTGAATTATAGAGGTTACATATGAGTAAGAAAAATATTGCATTAGTTTTAATTATTGTCTGCCTCTTAACTATCATGATGGTAGGTGTTTTTGGTAACTCAACAGTCACTGGAACTAAAACTAATGTAGAAGAAGTATTTTTCTTAAAAGAAGATGGTCAAGTTATAGAAAAGAATAGTGATGATATGTTTATTTTATCTTTGGAATATACAAGAAATGACCTAATAGACATAATTAATAGTGACGATGGTAATACCTATAAAATATATAAAATATTATTCTATGGTGTTGTATCCCCTCTTAATTCATCATATCCAAAATTATTCATAGATATAGATAATCTTTCAAGTGGAATAAAATTAATAAAAGAAGAAAATCCTATAAATTGGCCATTTTCCTTAAATGAAGATGATAAGCCTTTAGGCATCATATATAAATACACTTTAGAAATTGATTCAAGTATTATTAGAAATGGATCGGTCTCTTTAACAACCAGAATTGATGAACATAATAATACAACTAAAGTGATAATCCCAACACTCAATATAAGTTGGGAATATATTAAATCAGAAGAGGAGATAATAGAAGATAGTGAAGACTTAGAATGATAAGGAGAAAGACTCGTGAATAAGAAAATTTACTCTATTTTACTAATCTTAGTAATGATCTTAACTCTATCATCATGTAGAATTCAGGGTGGCGACTCTTATAAGGTCAGCTTTGATACTAATGGTGGTAACAAAATCCAATCGATAGAGGTTAAATATGGTGAATCATTCCTATATCCTACACCTATTAAGGAAGGGCATACCTTTGATGGTTGGTTTACAGATAAAAACCTGACAGTTAATGCAACTCCAGGTACTGTATTTTCTGATGATGTTACTTTATACGCTAAATGGAGTATAAATACTTACTCAGTAACATTCATGTTAGACGAGGAATTAATGTATGGGATTAAGTCAGATAAATTTGGATCTGAAATAAGAATTGATGATCCAAGTCTATTAAACCATACATTTAAAGGGTGGTATACAGATACCTCATTTACTACAAAATTCAATAATAAGATACCATCACATGATGCATATATTTACGCAAAATGGGTGCCAAATGAGGTAAATATTTCATTTGTCTCTATTGGCTCACCATCACACCAAAAAATGGATGATGTAACACTTATTTGGGGATTAAATACAACTCTACCAGAGAACATCTTTACTAAAGAAGGATTTGAATTTATTGGCTGGGCAAAATCACCTGATAGTGATCTCGTTTATCGTGATAATGAAACATTATCTTCAATTCCAAAAACTGAATCTTATACTTTATATGCAGTATGGAAACCTTTATTATATAGTGTTATTTATATTGCGGATGGAGAAAGATTCGGAGATATAATAGAAAAAGAATATGGTTCAACAATAGATGTACCAGTTGACGTACCATTAAAAGAAGGGTATCAATTTTCATACTGGTATATCTATAGGGAAACAAATGATACAACTTTCATAGAAAATAAAGATTATTATACTCTACTAAATAATATATATAGTATAGCAAATGTTGAACCATGAGCCACTATAGATGGCATTTATTTTGAAAGTGTTAAACTATCAAATGAAACAACTATACATATTGGGGGGATTATTGTATATGCTTATTTCACTCCAATTAGATATGAAATTAAGTTTGATTCAAATGGTGGTTTAGGCAACATGCCTAATCAAAATTATATCTATAACGAAAGAAAAGCTTTAAGTAAAAACACCTTTACTAAAACCGGTTATACGTTTATTGGTTGGAGCATTACACAAGGTGGAGATATAGCATATTTAGACCAAACTCAGGTATTAAATCTTTCTATAGAGAACAATAGTATAGTTACTCTATACGCAGTATGGAGTATTAATAAATATCATATTAGGTTTAATTTAGGCGATAGTTTAGAAAGTGAGACATCATTTAGCGACACTGATTTGCTTAAGGCAGGCACTTATAAAGATGGAGATCATATTTATTGTATTATTTCAATAGAAGGATGCGTTTATGATATATACGCTGACTATGGAACTAACCTAATTGATTTAATTCCAGGTGAATATCCAATAAGAACTGGTAGAACATTCCTTGGTTGGTCTAAAACTGTTGATAAAGTTGAGGACCAAGATATAGATATATATGCTTTATGGTCACAAATATATGATAGTCACTTACTAACAATAAATATTATTGATGAGAACAACGAAATAATTGGTAACTATCTCACTATTCAAGTTGAATACAATGAATCAATTACACAATTTAAACCTAAAAGAGAAGGATATGATGCAGAAATATATCTATATGATGGTTTAGAATATCAATTATTTGATATAAATACTCATCCGCTTATGCCTGATTATGATTTAAGCATATATGTTAGGTTTAGTATAATGAAATACACGATAACGTATTATAGTAATTCAAATAGTCCATATCACATTGATATAGAAAAAGAATATGGTACATCATATGAAATAATTGGTGAACCAAATGATGGATTAATAGGTTTTACATTCAGTGGTTGGTATAGCGAGAATGACTCTTTAATTATTTATTATAGTCCAGGACAAGTAATTAATATAAATAAAGATCTTGTGCTTTATGCATTATGGAATGAAACAGAATATAACGTTACATATTATAATGGAATTGGCGGGGATAAAATTTATGAAACCACAACCACAAATGTAGGTGTTTCATCATTTATAGATTATATATATCTAATGGATGAGGAAATCGCTGGATACAGCGCTATTGAAGATGCAATATCAAGCGCTATAAGTGGAAATGTAGATCCAATAACAAGGTTAATCATATTAGTAAATCTCGCGAAGAATTTAGGTTTTGATAAGCCTCTATTTGACTTATTATATGATTCAATCACAGAAGAATTTGACACCTTATTAATTAATATCGCAACTTCATCAGGTGCTTCTCAAGAAGAGGCAGTAAACGAGTTACTTGGCGCAATTATCACAAATGATCAAATATATGGTAGAGTGACTAGCGCAATTATAAGTGCATCACAAAGTGACTTGGAAGATTTAATCAGAATAGTAACCTATTTTACAACATATAATGCAGTATTAAATGCAGAAGAACTAGGTTTATCTACACTATTTGATTTAATAGAAGATAATACTATAACACAGCTGTTAATCTCTTTAGCTCAGGCTAGTACTGATACTGAAAAAGCTGAGATTATAGCGACTTTATATAATAATCCACTAGTTTATAATGAGAGCTACTCATATCCTAACTTCTCTAGTGGATATGATTATATTAAGTATGCAATAGATGTATCTAATACTAATACTGATCCACTTAATTTGGTTGTTGGGTACGTAATGTTTAAATATTTAGATAATATATATGAATACTCCCACGATTTATCGGATATAAAAAATTTAATAGATAATGGTGATACGGAATACTTAAACGCTATCTTATTGGTAGGTTCAACTACTGGATCTGAGCAAGCACAAAACGTTGCATCTCTTATATCTTTAACGCTTTTAAGAAGCGAATATGGTTCTATAATATCCGCAATTATGGATTCTTCAACCGGAAATTTAATCCCATTGCTTAGATTCATTTATTATGATGTATACAAGGACTATCCAACACTTTATTTCTTATCATCAAAATTAGATTATGTAGAATTAATTATTAATTTTCCGAACGTTCAAGAACCACTTCTTAACGCAACAAACGATGCTTTATTATCTTTAAACGCTATATTTAACGCATACCGTGACAACGCATATTATCCATATAAAGAAGGCTATATATTTGAAAAATGGAGTTTACAAATAGAAGATAATAATTATAGGTATTATGCAAACTGGATAAAACCACTTGATGCGCCTTTAGATTTAAGACTTGATACATTCAAGAATAAATATGTAATATTCACTTGGAATATAGTTGATGATGCATATTTATATGAAGTTATGTATAAAATAAATGATGATGTATACATCACAAGAAGGGTTGATATAAACAGTATAACTATTCCGGTAAATGAGGATGGTACGACTATTAGTATTAAGGTAAGAGCTATTTATAACCCTGAAACTCTTACTCTTCAAAATACATATAAAGGAGAAATAGTTACTGCGATTAATTCGGTAGATATGAATTCGCCATTCTCTTTAGAAATTCATTATACTCATAGTGTTTCAATAGGGGCAACACAAACGGTAGAGTCACAAGGCAACTACTACTATAGAGTTGAGGGCGAGAGTGAATCTGACCCTGAAATATATTATCTATTTACGGGACAAAGTTATAGCTTCTCAAACGCAACAAACGTAAGTATTAATGGTACTACTTCATCTGCAAGAATACAAATAATACATAACAAGTATTACCTAATAACCACATCAAAAGCTGGTGAATTTACATTCACAGTTACAAAAGATGAAATAGATACTACTTATAGAGCAATAGTCCAGTTAACACCACAGGCTATTATCGCATCAGGACCTCTTAAGAGTTATGAAACAAACCATAGAAATGCCCTTGATGGTATTATAAACCCTACATTTATTCATCAATCAGATTCTTTCTATTGTGTAGGAGTTTCTTCATTAGATGCATACGATAATGGTTTATCCTATGTCTATAATAATAAAACCTATTATAACGGATTTATTCTTGATTTTGTCGCATCAACCACATCAGGCATAAATACAAATATTGAATTTAGTATTGAAGTAGAAAAAGATAGTATGATGCAAGAAGAGGGAAAAGATTATATATTAGAGTATGATATAGATAATCAAAGACATATCATTTATTTCCTTAAAATAGGTACTTATAATATAACACTTAAAGAAAAAGAGGATGTATCAGATACTGAGCTAAATACTCAGATTCCAAAGATAATGAAAGAGAATGAGACATTACGAAAAACATTTAATGTTTGTGTAAATGAAGGCGTAAATGTCTATACTGACTTTGGCCTTAAGGAAACATATGGCGATTTAGATGTTTCTATAATTAACCTTCATAGTAATATAGAAGCTATTTTATCACCTAATATGGTTGCATATTATGAATACTTAATAGATAGTGGATTAACCCATGATCAGACCAATGATTATGATACTAAATATTTAGGGGAAAGCTCTAATATTCGCGATTTAGCGGAATTAAACGTTAAATCAGGAACTGCGGTTATGACAGATGATATTGCCTATGGTCCAATGATATGGATAGTAAATGCAACTAACCCTTTATTTAGAGATGTAGATGGAGTAGGTTATTCATACTCAAAGACCCAAGGTACACACGTGATTAAATCATGTGAATGGATTAAAGCTGAAAGAACAGAAGAAGATAAAGGGACGTTTAAAATAATAAACTCTCACATTAGATACTACGATAGATTCTCTCCATATGACTTAAAAATAGCGTACCTCTATCAAAGAATAGTTACTGATGAAGGTAAGGGTGATAACGTAATTTTAAATGGTAACTACTTTACTGTAGATGGAAAAGATCTCCCATATATCGCATCAGGTGCATATGTTCAATCTATTGGTACATTTCAAGCGGCATATCAGATTCAAAATGTTCAAGTCGCAATGTTTGTATATGCATCAAAACCATATAAGGTTTCAAATACTCAAGTATCAGAATTATCAGAGATGACAATTAATGATTTAGGTATTATAGGAAACTCTATGGATGTATCCGCATGGCTTCAAACCAATTCAGGTTCTATATCATCAGTATCTGAATATATGGCAAGGACATCTGGTACATATTGTGGAATACAGGTTACTCAGTTAGAGTGGGGACCACTCCAGGAAATGACCGAGTTATCTATAAATAATGTATCTATTGAAAACACATTAATTGGACTATATGTTCAAAGTAACCCATATACAATATCTAATTATCTTCATATAAAACAAACTTGGGCTAATAGTATTTATTCTAATGGCGGACATAACTATTTATATAACTCATATATAGAGACATCAGGCGGTGGTGCAACACAAGCTGATGATATCTATTATATGGGTAACTTAAATGGAAATACTTTTCACGCGAAAGAGTATACATTTATAGTAGATGGTAGTACTCGAGAATTTATAGTTCCAATAAGTTGTGATAGTATTACAAATATAACTATTGGAGATGAAGAAATTGATTCATCTTTATATAGTTATAACCCTATATCTAGAGTTGTTACATTAGATGATAGGATAACTACACCTCAAGAAAATACTGAGGTAAAGATTACTATTAGGTATAAAGGCATAAATGCCTCTATGATAATTGACGATGCAACTATCATCAACAATCTAGTATCAGGTGACGAACAATGGTTTAAGGCTTATGGTATGGAAGTAATGGGATTAGGACTTAAGGCACAAGTTGAGGCTGGTATCCAAGATTACAATAATTATATTTATTCCCTATCTGGATCAAACCCTAATTACACTATAATTCAGCCTTATTACGATACTCTCTTAGGTCAACAGATAGATAAAATTAACTTAGTATTCGTGGCTAAAAATAATGATGTGTCTTCTTATATCACAGGTAGTTACAATGTATCAGATGTATTCTCTGAATATAGTATAGGTGATGTCGCAAATACTATTATCTTGGCTGAGTCAGAGAATCAAACAGTTAAGCTTATAACCACTATAAATGATGAAGTTTATGTCTCAGTTACTCAAAAATTAGGTCAAGATTCACTAATTGTAGTACTTAAGGTATATACTAAAAACCAAAGTTAATCTATTTATTTAGGAAAAATACTAAAGTAGATGGTGGGATTAATCCATTCATCTACTTTTTTATTGAATACTACCTTATTTAAAATGACAGCGTTTGATACTGAATTGTAAAACTAAGCGCAACACTTAGTCAACTCAAAATTAAACAAATCTATAGGTTTTTGATAACCCAAAACTTTTTTAGGTCTAGAGTTTAATAACTCTAGATTTTTCTTTAGTGTCTTTGTAGATATTCGTGATAAATTTCTTCCCTTAGGATAAAATTCTCTTAATAATCCATTCGAATTTTCGTTGCT
>CAJOMC010000009.1 GCA_905235635.1 uncultured Bacilli bacterium
ATTGGTTCATCTTAATAAGATAATTGTATTAATGATTAGTGTGTAAAACAATTTTAAAAAAACTATAAATATTGAGGTGTGTCTTCAATAAACAACATGGTTTGGAAAATCCACACCTCACTATTTATAGATACTTTAGACACACCTCTTTATTTATTGAACCAAAAAGGCTAGAAATAGCCTTTTTTCACTATAAGTCTATAACCATCTTAACGTGTGGATACCCCGCTTCCATAAATGGTTCTCCAATGGCTTTAAATCCAAGTCTTTCATATAATTCTTTAACATATAACATTGCATCAAAGTAGATATGTTTAAAACCAAGATTTTTGTAATAAGACATAACGTATCTAAATATCTCTATTCCAATTCCTAGGTTTCTATAATCATTTAGAACTGCGAACCTTTGGAGCCTAATAGTATCGCCTTCTAGTTTCGCTCTAATAGTTCCAACTATTTTTCCGTCATACATTGCCTTAAAAAGGTGGTATTCATCACTGATTTTATCATTACCATCAACATCTAGTGAATGTTGTATATGCATACCAAAAGTGAATACGATTTCACGTACCTTTAAAATCTCTTTTATCTCACTTTCTATCGCTATTTTCTCAACAACTATCATATTTTAATATGTAAGCGTTTTATAATTGAAATTATAAAAATATTATATTACAATTTTGATAAGACGTAAAAGGATTATTGTAAGTTATGGTATTTGGACACAACATCAACAAGTATTATCTTAAATATTGGTACCTATATCTTATAGGTTTTTTATCATTACTTGTTGTTGACTATTATGGTTCAATTGTTCCTCCAAAAATCATAGGAGCTATTGTAAATGATTTAACTAATGCGACAATGACTGATGTGCTTTTAAAAGGCTATATTGGTCAACTACTCTTATCACTCGTACTATGTGTAGTCATGAGATTTTTGTGGAGATTCGCTTTCTTTGGTGCATCTTGTCTTATTACTCATAAAATGAGACATGAGCTATTCGCAAAATCATTAAAGTTATCTCAAACATTCTATTCAAACAATAAAGTTGGTGGCCTTATGGCTTACTATACTAATGATATAGAAGAAATTGGTGAATCAATTGGTTGGGGATTTATGGAAATGTGCGATATCATTATCCTTACTCCATCAATTCTATATAATATGTTTAAACTCAATTGGGTAGTTACTCTCTTTGCCCTCATACCACTAGTATTAATTGGTATTGGTGCTGCTTTTATCATGAGATTCATGAGTAATAGATTTAAGGCAAGACAAGACGAATATGAGAAATTATCAGACTATACAACTGAATCTATCTCAGGTATTAGAGTTGTAAAAGCATTTGTAAAAGAAGCTCAAGAAGAGGCAGATTTTGAAAAGGAAAACCAAGTAAACTATGAAGTTAATATGTCATTTATTAAACTTCAAATGATTTTCCATACAGTACTTGATCTCTTAATTTGGCTCGCATATCTTGCGATTGTAGGAGTTGGTAGCTATTTTGTTATCAATAATGTGGGTGGAAAACTTGGAATCAATATTGGTACTCTAACTCAGTTTGTCGCATATTTTGATACTTTAATTTGGCCTATGTTTGCGGTAGGCGAAGTTATCAATATGGCGTCTCGTGGTAAAGCATCCCTAACTCGTTATAACTATATTATCGATTGTGAAATAGATCTGATAGATGGTGAAAA
Source organism: uncultured Bacilli bacterium (assembly GCA_905235635.1). Taxonomy (GTDB): domain Bacteria; phylum Bacillota_I; class Bacilli_A; order Izemoplasmatales; family UBA1188; genus UBA1188. The sequence goes on from CAJOMC010000009.1 coordinate 1,704, forward strand.
AACTATTAATCCAGATGAATTTACGGGTAATATCACATTTAACCATCTCACATTTAGTTATCCAGATGGTAATAAACCAGCCTTAAATGATGTTTCATTTGAAATCAAAGAAGGTGAATTTATTGGTATTATTGGTAAAACTGGTTCAAGTAAAACTACTCTTGTAAATCTTCTTTTAAGACTATACAATGTTGGACCACAAGAAATCTTAATTGATGGCGAAGACATTATGTCTTATAAAATCCATGATTTAAGAGAAATGATTGGATACGTTCCTCAAGATAATTTCCTTTATTCAACCACTATAGAAGATAATATCGCTTTTAAAACTGGCGAAGTTAGACCTGATGTTGTGACACGTACCGCAAAAATTGCGGGTGTACATAGAGATATATCAGAATTCCCTAACCAATATAGGACAGTTTTAGGCGAAAGAGGTGTATCTGTATCTGGTGGACAGAAACAACGTATCTCTATCGCAAGAGCCTTATATAATGATCCAAAGATTTTAATATTAGATGATGCCTTATCTGCAGTTGACACAAAGACTGAGGCAGATATCTTATCTTTCTTAAAGAATGAAAGAAAGAATAAAACAACTATTTTAATCGCTCATAGAATTTCATCTATTAAGAGCGCTGATAAGATAGCTGTATTTGATGATGGTGGTGTTTTATCTGGTTTTGATACACACGAAAATCTACTTAAAAATAATAGTATTTATAGAGAAACATACAACCTCCAACAATTAGAGGAGGAAAGACAAAATGGCTAAGAAAAAGAAGAAAAAGAAACTTAGTATTTATGATGAATACTATCTAAAAGATAACGCAAGACACATGAAAGATAGCGTGATTATGTCACGTCTTTTGGTGTATGGTAAGCCATATATTGGCGCATTTATCTTTGTAGTTCTATCTGTCCTTCTTTCATCTTTCTTAAGGACATTTATGTTACTCCTCTTTGGTGAGTTAATTAACGCATTAAATGGAGAAGAAACCAAGTTAATTCTCGTCTTTAATAAAATACTAGGTGATAATGCATCAAGTATGTCGCTTGTTAATCTAATAATTATTGCGGCTATTTTAACTCTTGTGATTACATCAACTTTAGATTTGGTTAAAGGTTTCACTTTAAGTAAGATAGGACAAAAGATACTTAGAAAACTAAGAAGTGATTTATTTATCCATATAGAACACTTATCTTTAAAAGAAATAGATAAAACTCCTGTCGGTACATTTGTCACAAGAGTTATGAATGATACAAACGCAATATCTAACCTTTTCACTCAGGTTATTCCAAACCTATTCTCAAGTGTCATGACAATGATTTATGCGGTTATCTTTATGTTAATCACATCTCCAACTCTATTCCTAATTATTTTAGGTGTAACCATCTTAATATTTGGATTAACTCTCTTATTTAGATATTTCTCAAGAAGACAATTTAGAAGATTTACTTATGATAGATCTAGCTTAAATGCTTTTGTATCTGAAAACTTATCAGGTATGAAGATTACTCAAATCTTTAATAGAGAAGAAGCCAAACTTAAAGAATTTGATGAAAAGAGTGAAAGATTTAGGGCCTCACGTGCCGGAACTATTTTAGTATTTGCGATCTTTAGGCCATCTATCTGGGGCTTATTCTTCGCATCAGTTATAATGACATTTGCCTTTGGTTCTAACCTCGTAATGAGTGGAACATTACTTGTCGGTAGCCTTTATAACTTCTATCAGTATCTATGGAATCTATTTGACCCTATTCAAAATATTGCCCAACAGTACAATGTTCTTCAAAATGCCTTCGCATCAAGTGAAAAGATCTATACCGTACTTGATACTAAATCATCTATTACCTTTATAGATGAACCTATTAAGGCAGATAGCTTTAAAGGTGAAATCGAATTCAAGAACGTATGGTTTAAATATGGCGAAGATTGGATCATTAAAAATATCTCCTTCCATGTAAAACCTGGTGAAACTGTCGCATTTGTAGGACCTACTGGCGGTGGTAAAACTACAATATTATCTTTAATTGAAAGATATTATGATGTAGATAAAGGCGAAATCCTAATTGATGGAATTAACGTAAAAGATTATGACATCTATTCACTGAGAAAGAATATTGGTGAGATGCTTCAAGATGTATTCTTATTCTCTGGAACAATTAAGAATAATATTACATTAAGAGATGACTCAATTTCGCTTGATGATGTAATAGAATCATCAAAATACGTTAACGCAGATAAATTTATTTCAACACTTGAAAATGGCTATGATGAAATAGTTAAAGAAAGAGGCAATAACTATTCTCAAGGTCAACGTCAATTACTCTCATTCGCAAGAACTATCGTTCATAAACCTAAGATGATTATTCTAGATGAAGCAACTTCGAATATTGATACTGAAACAGAAGTATTAATCCAAGACTCACTAGAAAAGATCACCTCAATTGGAACCACAATTATGGTTGCGCATAGACTTTCAACTATCCAACACGCAGACAACATTATGTTTATCTCAGGTGGTGAGATAGTTGAATCAGGTACTCACCAAGAACTCCTTAGCAAAAAAGGAAGATACTACGATTTATATAAACTACAATTTGACAATCAAATAAATAATTTTTAGAGAAGATGGATTTTAAAACTATAATAGAAAACAAAAGATTTGAAGAAGAGAGATCACTATATAATTTAGAGGATGCGCTTGTTAGCGGATGTAAGTTTGAAGGTGAAGCTGATGGAGAGTCTCCTTTAAAAGAAGCGAGATGTATCACTGTAAAAGATACCAGTTTTGCATTACGTTATCCACTTTGGCACGTTCAAGGTTTCTCTCTAGATAATGTAAGTATGAATAATTTATGTCGCGCAGCTTTATGGTATTCAAAAGATGGCAAAATTGATAATTCATATCTTCACGGCCCAAAAGTAATAAGAGAATGCGATAATGTCACAATTAATTCTTGTGACATTGAATCAAGTGAATTTGGCTGGTATTCAAGAGATATCTTCCTAATCAACTCAAATTTAGTATCAGAATATCCATTTTTGGGTTCTAAAGATATCAAAATTGATAATTCAAACATCAGTGGTAAATATTCATTTCAATATACGTCTGATGTTGAGGTAAGAGATTCCGTAATTGATACTAATGATTCATTCTGGCACGCAAAAAATGTAGTAGTTAAAAACTCTACTATTATTAGTGAATATCTAGGCTGGTATTCAGATGGACTTACCCTAATTAATTGTAAGATAATAGGTCCACAACCACTATGTTACGCAAAGAATCTGAAACTAGTAAACTGTACTTTAGAAAATGCTAATCTTTCATTTGAATATAGTGATGTTAGCGCTATTATTAATGGTGAAATCGAATCAATTAAGAACCCACTATCTGGAACTATCACAGTTGATAGTGTAAAAGAAGTCATTAACGAAGGTTCTGTATATAAATCTAGTGCTACTTTATATATTGTTAATAATAATAAAATTATTAATTTTGGTAAGAAGGAATAATATTTTTCATTAAAAGATGCGAGGTCTCTCGCATCTTTTTGACTATATTCCTTTTAAATAATGTAAGGTTATATTATAATAATTCTCGGTGAAAATATATGAGTAAAGAATTGTCTACAATATTAGGACTTATAATACCAGTGCTTGGCACCACACTTGGTGCACTTATGGTATTCTTCCTAAAAAAAAGAAATATCAACTAAATTAAAAAAACTATTATTAGGATTTGCATCAGGTGTTATGTTTGCGGCATCTATTTGGTCGCTAATTCTTCCATCTATTGATATGGCAAGCGAAACATATAGTGGAGGACTCAAAGTAATCCCAGCTGTAGTAGGTTTTGGTTTAGGTATAGTATTTGTCTATCTACTTGACATTATTATTCCGCATCAACACATTTCAGGTGAATCACCTAAGGTGTTAAATCAAGGATGTCTAGGACAACTAAATTATTCCTCGCAGTCACAATTCATAATATTCCTGAAGGAATAGCTGTAGGTATCGTCTATGCAGCACTCCTTGCGGGTGAGATTACACTTTCAAGTATGGCTTTATCACTGGCGATTGGTATAGCTCTTCAAAATTTCCCAGAAGGGGCCATTGTATCTATGCCTTTTGAGATTGAAGGAAATAGTAAAAGAAAATCATTTATTTTAGGTGTATTAAGTGGTCTAGTTGAGCCTATCGCTGCAGTACTTATGATACTAATGAGAAATATATTTATGCCTGTTATGCCATATTTACTCTCATTTGCATCAGGCGCTATGATATATGTCGTTATAGAAGAACTACTCCCAGAATCAATGGAGGGAGAACATTCAAATATGCCATCTTTAGGTTTTGCGGTAGGATTCATCTTAATGATGGTACTAGATATAGTACTTGGATAAAAACTTATAATAAAGAAAAGAGGAATGTTTCACCATTCCTCTTTTCTTACTTTATAGCATCTTCAAGGCTACCATACTCCATACATAAGGTTCCAATCACTTTCTTATAAATATTATTTAATGAACCGCTTGTTTCATAAAGAGTTTTACCATAAAAATCTTTAATTGAATTACCAGAAAATTTAAGTAGAGTCTTTCCATAGAAATCTTTAAAATCATCTCCTGCGAGTTTATAAAGGCTTTTTCCATTAAAATCTTTTATTGTATCACCATCAAATCTATATAATGGTTTTCTATAGAAATCAGTGATAGTAGTCTCCGTAATGTAAAACTTTGTTTGACCATAAAAGTTTGTAACTTTACCATCATCATAAATATTCATTATATTTGGGCCAATAAAACTTTTAACTGTAATCATATATTTTCTCCATATTTATCTTAATAGTACTATTAATCTTACCAATTTCTACTTTTTCATTCATGCCTACATTATATTTTGATAATAGTAATGTCTAGTATATTAATCATTATCTTATATTAAAATGTACAATTTTTGAAGAGTAGTATGTATATAGGCCATATGTTTAGCGCTTGTCGACCACACTAATCTATTTTATATCATAAATAATATCATTTAGTGATATTATTATAATAGACAATTTAAAGAAAGAAAATGAAATTAGGAATGATATCGCTGGGCTGTTCAAAGAATCAGGTTGATTCAGAAATGATTCTTGGAAGCCTTAAAGACAATTTTACATTAACCACGAACGAAAAAGACGCAGATTTAATCATTATTAATACCTGCGCTTTTATTGATAGCGCAAAAAAAGAAGCTATTGATGAAATTCTAAATGTTTCGCTAAACAAGAAAAAGAACCAAAAGATTGTAGTATGTGGATGTTTAGCTGAAAGGTATGAGAAAGAATTAAAAGATAGTATTCCTGAAGTTGATAGAATTATTCCTTTAAAGGACTATTATAAGTTCTCTTCTATTATTAAGGAAATGTTTAATATCAAAGAAGAAGAGCTTTGTTTCACAAATAGAGTTTTAATCTCTAATCCATCAACTCCATATGTGAGAATTGCGGATGGCTGTAATAATAGGTGTGCATTCTGCGCTATTCCACTTATAAGAGGTAAATATATTTCAAGAAAGATTGAAGATATAATTGATGAAGTTAAATATCTTGTTTCACTAGGCGCAAAAGAAATCAATCTAATAGCCCAAGATACATCTAAATATGGTATTGATATATACCATAAATTAATGTTTCCTGAGTTACTTAAGAATATATCAAATATAGATGGTGTAAGACTTATTAGATTATTTTATATGTATCCTGAAACAATCACAGATGAATTAATTGATACCATTAAAACTCATAAGAATATCGCCCCATACTTTGATATTCCTTTCCAACATGCTTCAAATAAAATACTAAAAAGTATGGATAGACATATCACTAAAGAAAAATGTCTTGAACTAATTAATAAAATTAGATCTAATATACCTGATGCAGTAATTAGAACTACTCTTATGGTGGGATTCCCTGGTGAAGATGAGGACGACTTTAACGAGTTAATTGAATTCGTTAAAGAGGCAAAGTTCTTCCATATGGGCGCGTTCACTTACTCAAGGGAAGAAGATACTAAGGCATATTTTATGTCTAACCAGGTAAATAAGAATACCGCGAAGAGAAGATATAGAACTTTAATGAAAACACAAGAAGAGGTGGCATTAAAGTTAAAGGAGTCTCTTGTGGGAAATATTTATAATGCGATAGTTGATGATTATGATGAAAAATCTTTCACATACTCACTTAGAAGCTATCACTTTGCCCCAGATGAGGTAGATGGCGGTATTATTGCCACATGTCCATTTGAAAATGATATAAAGATAGGTGATATCGTTAAAGTAAAGATTTTAGGCGCATCAAGTTATGACCTTTATGGGGAAATAGTAAAATGAAAAAAGAAATAAAAGTATTCCTTAAAGGCATCCTTGTGGGCGCAAGTAATATGGTTGCGGGTGTATCAGGCGCAACTCTCGCATATGTCACAGGAATCTATAACGATTTAATCCATTCCCTTTCTAATATTAAAGAAAAGAAAAGTATACTCTTTTTACTCACAGTAGGTGTAGGCATAATTATAGGACTCGTACTTTCTGCTTTTCTACTAAATAAACTTGTTCAAATAATACTTATTGAAATACTGTCTTTATTCTTTGGCTTTATACTAGCCGGAGTCATAAATGATATTCCTAAGCTTCGCCTAGAAGAGAATGAAAAGAAAACTAAATATATAATTTCATTTATTATTTCTTTCGTGGCTGTGGTTGGATTATCAGTAGTCAGTCTTATATTTAAATACAGTGAAAATCCTGTATCTAGCGATTTACCGGATACATTCTTAAATTATATATTTCTCTTTATCGCTGGTTTCCTTGCGACATTCGCAATGCTTATCCCAGGAATATCTGGTTCACTTATTTTTATGCTTCTTGGGGTATATTACCCAATACTACACACCATTTCATCACTTGTAGATTTTAGCGAATATAGTTGGCCTTTTATATTAAATCTATTAAAGAGGATTGTCCCTACTGGTCTAGGCATTATCACATCACTACTCGTTATGTCTAAACCTATAAAGCATTTATATCAAAAATACAATAAAATAATGCTTTATATAATTACTGGTTTTGTATCTGGATCACTTTTTGCGATATATATCGTTAATATGAAAGAAATAATAGAATCATTTAAGTATTATCATTTATTAATTTCAATACTTGTATCTATTCCTATTGGATATTTCTTATCATCTCTTCTTTATAAATTAGAGAATAAAAAAGAAAATAATATATAATATTATTGGTGACATTATGATTGAAGAATTAAAGAATCAAATTTCAATAAAATTAAATAATGAAATAAAGAACATTTATGGAGTAGAAGTTGAACTCAAAGCGGAAACTCCAAAGAATAAAGAAAATGGAGATGTGGCTATACCTGCATTTCCACTTTGTAAAGCACTAAAGAAATCTCCACAGGAGTCTGCGTCTTTAGTATCTAGTATATTAGATGGATTAAATATGTTTGAAACTATTAGTGTATTAGGTGGGTATGTCAACGCAACATATTCAAGAGAAGTATTATCTAAGAGTGTGCTTGATTCGCTTGATGAACCTAAAAAAGTAGATAATCCTAAGACATATGCGATAGATTTTTCATCACCTAATATCGCAAAGCCATTCTTTGTGGGACATTTAAGAACGACAGTGATAGGCTATGCCTTAAGCAATATCTTATCTTATAGAGGACATAAAGTGGTTAGAATTAACCACCTAGGTGATTTCGGTACTCAATTTGGTAAATTAATATACGCATTTACTAATTGGGGTAATATCGAAGAAGTTAGATCTAATCCTATTGATACACTTGTGGGATTATATGTAAGATTCAATCAAGAGGCAAAAAATAAACCAGAACTTGATGATGAGGCAAGGCGCATATTTAAAGAACTTGAAAGCGGTAATGAAGAGTATAGAACTCTGTGGAAAGAATTTAAAGAATATTCACTAAATGAATTTAATAGAGTATATAAGAATCTAGGTGTTTCATTTGACGTATATTCAAGTGAGGCAGAAGCATCAAGAAAATCCGCACGAGTAATCTCTATGTTAAGAGAGAAAGGCCTGCTTGTTAAAGATGATGGCGCAGAAATAGTAAGACTTAAGGAGCCGTATCCACCTGCGATAGTAATAAGGTCAGATGGCGCAACTCTTTATATCACGAGAGACCTTGAAGAAATCTTTGACAGATATGATAAATATCATTTTGATTATATGCTTTATTGTGTCGGTAACGAACAAAAACTCTATTTCACACAACTAAAAGAAGTACTAAAACTGATGAACGCTCCATTTGAAGAAGGTGTTAAACACGTTAATAATGGTCTTATCTTAAAAGATGGAAAGAAGATGGCTACACGTGATGGTAGTGCAGTTAAACTAGATGATGTGTTAAATGAATCTATTTCACTCGCAAGAGCCCATATTGAGGAAAAGAATCCATCACTTGAAAATAAAGATGAACTTGCGAAAAAGATCGGTGTATCCGCTATTATCTTTAATGATCTTAAGAATTATCGTGAAAATGACTATGAATTTGATATAGATGCTGCAACCCGTTTTGAAGGTCAGACAGGTCCTTATATTCAATATACAGACGTAAGAATTAAATCTATTTTAAACCAATGTGCTTATAATAAAGATAATGTTGATTATAAGTTATTTAACACAGATTCAATGTATGATATGGTTAAAGCCCTTGATGCATTTGAAGATGTAATAGATAAATGCATCAGCGAATACGCACCTAATTATTTAGCTAAATATCTATTAAATTTATCGACTTTATTTAATAGTTTTTACGCTAAAGAAAAAGTATTGTGCGAAAATATAATAGAAAGAGATACTAAATTATATCTTTTATCTAAGATTAAAGATGTAATTGAAAAAGGTTTAAATCTTCTTTCTATGTCTATAGTGGATAAAATGTAGTTAAAAATGCGAGAATGGCGTAATGGTAGCCGCGTTAGACTCAAAATCTAATGGTAGTGATACTGTGAGGGTTCGAGTCCCTCTTCTCGCATTTTTTAATAGAATATTATATTAAGGGAGGTTTATATAATGAGAAAAAACTTTGGGCCTAATTCTTGACTATATCCAGAACCAGTGCTTATTATTGCGACATATGACTATAATGGTAAGCCAAATGCTATGACGGCCGCATGGGGATCTATTGGCGATACAAATGAGTTATATCTATGTATCTCAAGAGAACATAAGACAGGTGATAATCTTATGTTAAATAAGGAGTTCACTGTATCTATAGGCGAAGAAAGACTTGTAGAAATATGTGATTACCTTGGCCTTGTATCTATGAAAGATAATGAAGATAAACTAGAAAAACTCAATCTTCATATTACTAAATCAGAGTTTGTGAACGCACCTATAATTGAAGAATTTAGATTTACTTTAGAGTGTAGACTAAAATCATATAATGAAGAAACCGGAGCGCTCACCGCAAGCATTATCAATATATCAGTAGATGAGTCTATTCTTGGCAAGGATGGAAGGGTAGACTATAAGCTTTTATCACCTATTACATTTGACCCAGTCAGACTAAATTACGTAAAACTAGGGGACGTGGTTGGGAAATCCTTTAAAATAGGTGCTAAATATATTAAATAAAAGTGGTATTATATAAATATAGGAAGGTGACAATATGAAAAAAGAATTAGTAGCTGAACTAAACAAATATTTAGCAAATGTTGGTGTTGCATATATTAAAACACACAATCTACACTGGAATGTAGTAGGACTATCATTCAAACAAACTCATGAATATCTTGAATCATTATATGATGAATATGCAGATATTCTAGATGATGTTGCAGAACTCTTAAAGAAGTTTGATGAAGCTCCTCTCGCATCACTAAAGAAATATCTTGAAGTCGCAGACTTAAAAGAACTTGAGGAAAGCGCTGAAATTGGCGAAAAACAAGCTATTAAAATCGCTCTTGATGATGTACTCCATTTAAGAGATCAAGCTTATAAGGCTAGAGCTCTTGCGGATGAAACTCCAAGTGCTATTGGACTTCTTGAAGGAAACATTGCATTCTTTGATAAAGCACAATGGTTCCTAAAAGCTATGCTTAAATAGTTCCATTACTTAATAACTGCCTCACTTGAGGCAGTTTTTATTATCTATTATTTTTTTATCTTTTATTGTATAATCTTTAAAGAAGATTAACTTCTTTAAATAAAGGTATAATATGGGAATTTTTACTAAACTATTCAAGACTAAAGCTCAAAAAGAAAAAGATAAAAAAATGGTTCTTGGCGTTAAAAGACAAAAAGAGTATTCTTTTGGTGAACTCAAAAGACTTCTTGAATCAAATAAAAAGATTGATGATTCTTTTTATTCTGAACTTGAAGAAATATTAATTTTATCTGACATTGGGATTGATTATACCTTAAAGTATATGGATCTATTAAAAAAGGCAGTTAAGAAAAATAAAATATCTAGTGTTCAGGAATTGAAAGATGTAATGTTGGATGAATTCCTAGAATTATATGTAGGTCTTGATAAAGCTAGCCTTAACTATCAAGATGGAAGATTAAATGTATTCTTATTCGTTGGCGTAAATGGTAGCGGCAAAACTACCTCTATCGCTAAAGTAGCCAATATGTTGATTAAAGAAGGAAAGAAAGTCTTAATAGCCGCTGGTGATACTTTTAGGGCGGGAGCCGTAAACCAACTTAATGTTTGGGGAGATCGTCTTGGGGTAAAGGTTATCTTTAAAGATAATACTTCTGACCCATCAAGTGTAATATATGAGGGCTTAAAAGAAGCTAAATCAGGAAATTATGATATCCTACTCTGCGATACCGCAGGTAGACTTCAAAATAAAGTTAACCTTATGAAAGAACTTGAAAAAATCTCAAGAGTAATAAATAGAGAGGTAAGTGGTGCACCACATGAAACACTTCTTGTGATAGATGCGACTACTGGTCAAAATGGTCTATCTCAGGCCAAGATATTCAATGAAACCACAAAAGTAACTGGAGTAATACTCACAAAACTAGATGGTTCATCTAAGGGTGGTATAGTTCTTTCAATCAATAACACACTAGGTATTCCAATTAAATTATATGGATATGGTGAAACCATGGATGATATGGATAAATTCAATATTGAATCATATCTATATAATCTATTTAATGGAATATTATTCGAGGATGAAGATGAGTGATATTAATAAAACATTAAGATTAAATGAACTCTATGATTTCTATAAAGAACTATTAACTGATAAACAAAAACTATATTTTGAAGATTATTATTTTAATGATTTATCTTTAAAAGAAATCGCAGATAAGTATAATGTTTCAAGAAACGCAGTTCATTTATCCATTAAAGATGCAGAATCTGACTTAGAAAAATATGAAACTAAATTATCTTTATTAGAAAAGTTTCATAAAAGAGAAGAATTATATATAAAACTTGAATCTATTAACGATGAGAAAATAATTGATATCGTTAATAAGTTAAAGGAGATTGAGTAATATGTCATATGAGAATTTAACCCAAAGACTAAATATGACTCTAAGAAGAATAGTCCATAAAGATCATCTTACTGAAAAAGAAGTAGATGAGATGATGAAAGAGGTCAGACTATCACTTCTTGAGGCAGACGTAAATATAAGAGTAGTTAATTCATTCGTTAATGATGTTAAACAAAAGGCATTAGGCGAAAAAATAATGAAAGGTCTTAACCCTGGTGAACAGGTAGTTAAGATTGTTTCAGATGAATTAATTAAAGTACTCGGTAAAGAAGAAGCAACACTAAACTTTAGTAAGACAAGACCATCTGTATTTATGCTTATAGGTTTACAGGGTGCAGGTAAAACCACTCACGCTGGCAAACTCGCTAAGTTCATTGAAAAGAATCATTCAAAGAAAGTATTACTTGTTGCGTGTGATATATATAGACCAGGTGCCATTGATCAATTAATTCAAGTTGGTAAAGACACAGAAACTACTGTCTTTAGTGAAGGTCCTATTAACCCTGTAACTATATCTAAAGATGCACTAAAGTATGCAAAAGCTAATGATTTTGATACCGTAATCATAGATACCGCAGGTAGACTTGAAATAGATGAGAAACTAATTCAAGAATTAAAAGATATTAAGAAAGAAGTAAGCCCTACAGAAATCCTTTTAACGGTTGACTCAATGATGGGTCAAAAGGCCGCAGATGTTGCGGATACTTTCAATAAAGAACTTGGAATTACTGGTGTAATCTTAACTAAACTTGATGGTGATGAACGTGGTGGTGCAGCATTATCCGTTAAGATGGTGACAGGTGTACCTATTAAGTTCTCAGGTATTGGTGAAAAGATGGATGATATTGAAGTCTTTTACCCTGAAAGAGTAGCTTCAAGAATCCTAGGTATGGGTGATGTTTTAACCCTAATTGAAAAGGCAGAAGATGCTCTTGATGAAGAAGAATCAGAGAAATTAATGTCCAAGATGATGAGTGGAACATATGACTATAATGATCTACTCAAACAAATGAAGATGATAAAAAAGATGGGTAAATTATCAGGACTATTACGTATGATTCCAGGATTCTCTAATCTATCTCAATTGAGAGATATAGATGATAATGCCCTTGATTTTATCACTGTGATTATTCAATCCATGACAAAAGAGGAAAGAAGAGATCCATCACTAATTGCTTATTCATCTTCAAGAAAAAGACGTATTGCCTATGGCTCTGGACGTAGTGTGTCAGACGTTAATAAACTCGAACAAATGCTTGAAAAACAAAAGAAAGCATTTAAGATGTTTAATAATATAGACGAGTCTAAAATGGAAGAAATGGCTAAAAGATTTGGCAATTCTCCTATAGATTTTAATAAGAGAAAATAGATTAAATATTCCTTTCTTAACAATTCCATCACAATTCACACGCTTTCACTAGATTGAAAGCGTTTTTCATTATGTTTTCCATAAAAAATTATTGTTTATTTTATAAAAAGTGCTTATATATGGGCGGTATTTAACAATACCAAAAATAATAGAAGGAGGAAAGCTAGATGTATCAAGTTTATGGAATAGTTAATGGTGTTACTGTTGCTAGTAATAAGCGTTTTTCTTCTTTGAAAAATGTAGATAAGTATATCTCTAAAGTTCTTGAGCACTCAGGAAAAGAAATTGAAAGAGAATATGACTCTATTTGGGGTCATGAGCTTGTCTCAGATTATCATACTAGATTTATCGTTTCTTATATAGGATAGCAAACCAAAATGGTTACTAGGGTCTCCTAGTAACCATTTTCTATTATAAATACTACCAGTAATTGGTAACTCTTTCAGCAAATGACACTATATTATCTATCTTAACTTCAAGGTCTTTAACTTTTATAGTACCATTAAATACACCAAATACCTGGTGTTGAAGAGATTTTAGGATAATAAAGTTAGTATCATCATGTCTATCTATTATTGGTTTAAACTCAAGATTTATGGATAAATCCTTTGATTGAACCTTCCAAGGTTCCATATAAAGATAGTTTCCTTTTTCATCCTGTGGAATCTTAAATTCCACATCTTCAAGTTTATATGCTTCCTTATCATAGAATAACATATTTTCACTTGCCTTACTTGTATCTCCAAACCCATAGCCAAGGTTAAATCCAACTTCTTTACCATCTGATATTCCAGATAAACCACTCCAGTACCAAGTGTTCTTATAAGTCCATACACCTCTTCCCCAGTCTAATATAGCTCTTGTGTCCTTATCACTAAATTCTATTCTTTCATCATTAAAGATATAGTATCCTTTAGCTTTCATACAATTTTTCTTTTCATTGTAGTAGAAGTGAGCTTTTTTATTAAATGGTGTCGCAATAACCATGGAATCATCCATTATCTCTTCCAGTTCAAAGTGTGCTTCAAAAGGCATATCTTTATGATATTTGATGATATTCACATCTATTACTCTTTTCTTGTCTTTATTCACAAAATGAAGATAGAAGTTACCATCATTCCAAGTGATATCACCTTCACTTGAATTTGAAGGGAAATTAACTTTACCATTGGTAAAGAACTTCATATTACTTTTAGTGATATATCCAGGTTTTTCAAAATCAAGAATAGATACACTCCCGAGTCCATATAAAGAATTGTCATCAATGGTGAACGCTACTCCACGAGAATTATTACCTATATAGTAATAATCCCATTCTTTGATACGAGATTTTCTTGCCTTTATAGCTTTTCTATCGTAGTCTTTGACCATACTAAATGCGAAACCAGCTTCTGATAGATTTCCATTTTCATCAAGAAGCGGTCCCTTCTTTAATTTGTGTTGCATAAATACCCCCTTATCTTTTTAATAAATAAAAAAGGATAGACTATTTTTCTATCCTCGTGTTTACCTTTATTTCATAATAAAAGCCATATTCGCTTGCGAAAGGTGATAGTCTTTTATTACATAAATCGGCCATCTTATTTAGGCTAATATTAGTTTGCCTCTTGAAGTCCTCTAATTGTTCCTTGTCTTTTGGTGGATCAATTAGTTTAACTATTGTATCAACATTAACCAAATAATTATCTTTATCTTTTTGTGATACTTGAACATCACTAATATAAAGCTTATTATCGCTATATCCAATTTGAATAGGATCAATTTTTTGAATAAGCATAATTATATCGTTTGAAGCAAATATTTTCCTAATATTTTCTTCTTTAGGTTCATCTTGTATGGTAGGTGCATCTACTCTTTCAAAAATGTTTTCTTTCTTTTCTTTCTTTTGTCTTTTCTTTAATTTCTTAGGATATTTTTCTCTATATTCTTTGTGTCTAAAGATTAACCAGAAGAAGACATCAATTTCTTTTTTAAGACAAATGATGTTGTAAATGAAAAGAAATAATGCAATAGCCATCACACCACCAATAAGCAGATAAGATTTAATTTTGCCCATTGGCTGTGACTCTATCACAACTCTACCAGATTCAGTAATAAGCATAAAGGAAAGAGCTAATAGAGTAAATAACCCTATTAACATAAATAATAATCTAATGAATTTTGCGACGGCCTTTAAAAATGTCATAATCTTTCCCTAGTTTATCCTTTTATTTCCATATACTGTTTCAAATTCTTCAATTAAATCACTCATTTCTTTAGATACGTGTGACTTCACAAAATTATATGCTTCTACTGGTACACCATAATATGCTTCCGCAATAGCCATACTGATTGCGGCTGTAGTGTCGCAATCTCCTCCAATAGAGATTGTGGTTTTAGCGCAATCATAAAAATCTTCACTAATTAAGAATGAGAATATTGCCTCTGGAACGCTCTTTTGGCATATCTCATAGAAGCCATAATTATGTCTTAAATCATCATAGGTGAAAGATGCAATCTGTGGATACTCTTTTGTGGCATATTCTTTAATTTCATCCTTTGTTTTATTATGTAGTGCCATATAAATACATGTCGCAGTAACAAGCGCTCCCTTTAATCCTTCAGGATGATTATGGGTTATATTAGTGATAGTATTTGTTAGTGCAACTAATTCATCCATATCTTTTGCGGCCCATGCGACAGATGATACTCTCATTGCGCTTCCGTTGCCAAAACTTCCATATGGCATTGGGTTATTTGAATGTATCCAATGGTAGAAGTTTCCACCATATCCTCTTCCAGGATAGGCAAGAGTCCATTTGTGCAGATACTTTGTCGCACTTGCTTCATCTTTTTCCTTAGAGTGAAGAAGAAAGTCCATAAATGCACAAGTACATACAGAGTCATCAGTAAAGAAACAATCATCATCCATTAGATTAAATGATTTTGTCCTGATGTTATTAAATTCGTATTTGCTTCCTGTTATATCGCCAAATAATGCCCCAATCATATATACAACCCAAAATAATAATGTTAAATATTTGTCTAATTAAATTATATAAGACATAAGTCTTATTATCAATTTAATTATATTAAAAGATTATTTATATTAGTTGCCTTTTCTTATATTCAAGTGTATACTTGTAATAGTTATACAAGTATTTATCGTGAAATTCTAGAATAGGTTGGCTATCTTTAACGTTAAGGAATAGCAAATCATTGTTTATAAGAGTATTAATTGTGCTTACGACTTGACTAGTGTCTTCCAAATACATATTTCTCTCGGTAAAAAAGAAGGAAATTGGTAAGCAGATTGCATCAGCAATTTTATGTAATGTTAGTATACTTAAGTTATTAGCTTTACCATTTTCTAGGTTCATAATAGTTTGATCACTTACATTAGCTAATTCTGAAAGTTTATTAACTGACAGGTTTTTTTGTATACGGTAAGACTTAAGTTTTAGACCAATATTTGTAATAAGAGTGTTTTTGTTATCCATATTTTCTCCAAATATATTTGTATAGTTATTAAATATTTACAATTATATTATAGTATGATAATATTTAATTGTAAACGAGGTAAAGCGTGAAATTAAAACCAGGTGGGGGAAACAAGCTACAACCATATTCAAAGTATAATGGAAGATACATTGAAACTGACATGTCTGACTTAGTTGGTGAAATTGTACAAACTAAATTATTTGGTATGAAAAATGGTACTACAAATGATTATCCCTTTCCATGTTCATCCAAATTTTCAAAAGAATACTGCGAGGTTTATATATCCTTTATTTTTGAAGGTAATTTTGAAATACCAATCGAAAAAATGATTAAGTATTTATTTATAAAAAAAGATATAAGTGATAAATCTAAATGGCTTGACTTACATGGATATAATTTATCTAATTATAAAGAATTCGAAAAAGACTTAATTAATCACTCTAGAAAACATGACTTAGAATTTGAAGATATAAATGATTATGGTGAACTTATTTTTAGTCAAATTATTAGAATTCCTGAAAAGAATAATTTAATTGGCAAGGCAGTATGGAAATTAGGAATTAACGACCAAAATTTAAAACTTGTTACATTTAAGAGATATAAGGAGAAGTAAAAATGGATATTATAGTTTATAAAACAAAAGTAAAGATTTTAGTAAGTAATAAATCTTTAAACAAAGAAGTTCAATGTCTAAACTGCTTTGGGCTTGTTATAGATTATTCCGAAAAAGATGATTATTATACTGTTGAGTTTGAATACATTACTAATAATGGTGAAATAGATACGGAGATTGTTTTTTTAAAGAGAAACGAGTTCGTTGTTTTAGAAGATAGTTAATTGACTTCTTAAAATAATAACAATTATTTATTAGGAACATTTATCAAACAGAAAACACAGACGTATAGTAAACTTATAAGTCTATGTTTTAGTTATATAGCATTTATTAATAGATAAGTATTAGTAATGGTTTATTTTTTATACTTTAATTTCCAATATTTTCTTAATTTCATTTGCGAGTATTTTTGATACTCTTTTAGATGTTTCTATTCCTGGATGATTGTAACTTCCTTTTTCTTCATTTAATGAGTCCACAGTATCTACTAAAAGGAATGAAGCTCTTTTATCATCTTTACTAAAAGTATTAACAGCTTTTTCTATTACATCTGCATATTTATTTGTGCATACGCCGTAAAGGAATAATATAGGTGCATTATTAAATTTAGATCTAATAGTTTTTAACAGTTCTAAAACACCAGCCTCTAAATCATCTTTATTAACATTGGAACTGATGTCGTTAGTTCCCGCATTTATTATAACTATGGATGGTTCATAGTCTTTATAGTCATACGGTGTACGAATATTATCTGTGGAATGAACAAACATATCCTTCATAAGAGGCCTACCCGTGTCATTGATATAATTAAGAACTATTCCTCTACCGGAGTGCGCTGATGCCTCGATTTCAGAATCAAGAAGAACCTTAGTGTAATAAGCATAAGAAGAAGTTGCATCTTCTTCATATGTATGGTATTCCATGTGTTCTTTATTACCATTTACTCCAAAGCCTGCGGTAATTGAATCACCAATAAAGAATAAGCGAGGATATTTTCTTTCTCTTTTTGGAAGCATTTTAGGGTCACTGCCCATAATAGAAAATCCTTTAAGTAGTAAAGGATTTTCTCCCTCACATATTCTCATTAAATCTATTACATGGTCTTTATCATCAAGTGAATCAATTACTACAATATTTGATTTTAAATAAATAGAATGTTTTTCTTCTCTATTATTATCAATATATACTTTTATATATGTAGGAAGTGCATCATCATACTCATCGAAATAGAATATAACACCACTACCCTTAAAAGAAAAAGATAATCCAGCATAAACCCAGTCAAGCGCTAAATAATTTTCGCTAGTCTTTATTACTTTTCCTAAATATAAATAATCATCATCCCTATTAAAATTACAATCAATAAATTTCATAATATATATTCTCTTTTAATTATTATCTATTTTAAATGGAAGTTTATGGAGTCAAATCTTTTCATGAGATTTCGCCCTAAATCGCCCTTTTCCTTTGTTTCTACAATTAATATTGTTAGAGCTTCCCAAAATGTTACAGTTGTGGCGATATCCATGATATAACAAATAATATCTTTAAATATACCACCATCTTTCACAAGATTATTTATAAGCATCATCGCTATGAAGAATAGTACTCCAAGCACTATTAAACCATATGCGATATTATTTTTGAGGCTTACATTTCTTAAGGTCTTTTTAGCTTCTAGATAAACATTCTTTAAAAAGATATCTTTCATCTCTTCACTAGTATATCCTTCCATATCACTAAATGAGATATCTAAATCTATTTTATATTTTCTTGGAGCGTATTCAAAAGAACACTTAACCCAATCACTAAAAACATCATTTAACATAGGTGTTTTAGTTATTAGACTCATATCAAAAATATCACTTACTTTATTAAACTCAAGCCTCATTATAGCTTTCTTATTTTCCTGATCTAATTCATAAAACTCATTTTCTACATTGATGAATTCATTTAATCTATTTTTCATATAAACTCCTGTACCGATTATACCATATAATAACATAAAGAATTTGACGTATATAATATCAATACATAAAAGAATTCATCATTAAATAAAAAAAGTATATGATCTTTTGACCACATACTCATTATTCTTGTTGGTGCGTGTAACAGGACTTGAACCTGCACATCTCTCGATATAAGATCCTAAATCTTACGCGTCTACCAGTTCCGCCACACACGCATTTTCAGGACTGGATGGATTCGAACCATCGAGTGCAGGAGTCAAAGTCCTGTGCCTTACCGCTTGGCTACAGTCCTAAATTGCTTTACTATTATAATATAAAAGATGATTGTTTTCAATAGTATTTTTTTGATAATGAAATAGATAATTCACTAAAAAAGAATTAGATTTATAATTATACATAGTATAATAAGAAAGTAATTAAATATAAACTTATGTAAGGTGATAAAATGACTGATTATGAAAAACTAGCTAATTTAATATTTCCTGATATTAATCTTACAATTGACGACTTAGAAAAAAGATATCCTAAAAGAGATTTAAAAGAAGGCGCAATCGTTGATAGATTTGCCCCATCTCCTACAGGATTCCTTCATTCTGGCTCACTCTTTACTGCGCTTGTCGGATATAAGTTCGCTCTTCAAACTGGTGGCGTATTTATGTTGAGACTTGAAGATACTGACACTAAGAGGGAAATCGAAGGATCTGGCGAAAAACTATTAACTGAAATGAAAGAATTCGGCGTTGTGCCAATGGAAGGATACTTCGGCACTTATGAAGAAGGTAGTTATGGTCCATACTGCCAATCTGATAGGGCTTTAATCTATAATACAGTTATTAAAGATATGATAAGAAGAGGACTTGCGTATCCTTGTTTCTGTAGCCATGAGGATCTTGATGCTTTAAGAAAGACTCAAGAAGAAAAGAAAGAAAACCCTGGATATTATGGCGAATACGCTAAATGTTCTCACTTAATCCCATCGGAAGCAATTAAGAAAATAGAAAATGGTGAATCATATATTATTAGATTTAGATCAACGGGTAATCATTTAAATAAGATACACGTACATGATTTAATTAAAGGTGATCTTGATTTATCAGAAAATGATCAACATATAGTTATCCTTAAATCAGATGGTCTTCCTACTTACCACTTTGCCCACCTCTGTGATGATCATTTTATGAGAACCACAATAGTAATGAGGGGAGAAGAATGGCTATCAAGTCTTCCTATACATTATGAATTATTTAATACACTAGGATTTGAACTACCTAAATACGCTCATCTTCCAGTTATTATGAAACAAGATAATGGTAAAAGAAGAAAACTCTCTAAGAGACTTGACCAAGAAGCAGCCGTTTCATACTTCCTTGAAAGAGGCTATTCACGTGACGCCATAGTAGAATATTTATTTACTCTTGCGAACTCTAATTTTGAAGAATGGAGGCTCTCTCATATGAATGATAATATCTATGACTTTGATTTCTCGTTTGAGAAATTCAATGTTGATGGAGCACTCTTTGATTTGGATAAAATTAATGATATTTCAAAAGAAAGACTCTCAAGATTATCTAAAGAAGAATTTACTGTAAAAGCGCTAGAATACGCGAATAAATATGACCATAATCTAAAAGATTTAATCGAAAGAGATAGAGATTATTTCATGTCAATAATCAATATTGAAAGAGAAAAAGAAAATCCAAGAAAGGACTACGTTAAATTTGAAGATGTCTTTGATTTTATTAAATTCTTCTATAAAGATTACTATGATGAAATATTAAGTAATGGTCTTGAATTTAATGAAAAATTTAATAAAGGTAAAATTAAAGAAGTATTACTCACACATTTATGTAGTCTTGATTTAACACAGGATGAACAAACTTGGTTTCAAACTATGAAAGATACTATGGAATCTCTTGGTTTTGCCCCTAATAAGAAAGAGTTAAGAGATAATCCTAATAAATATATTGGAACTATTGGTGATGCATCTGAAATAATTAGAGTAGCCTTAACAGGAAGAAAATCATCACCTAATCTATATTACGTTGAGAAAATTCTTACAAATAGTGAAATTAGAAGAAGATTTGAAAACGTAATAAAATAATTATTCAATAATTTAATATTTAATGTATAATTAGATTACTAGGAGCTTAGTTCAATGGTAGAACAGCGGTCTCCAAAACCGTTAATACGAGTTCGACTCTTGTAGCTCCTGCATCTAATGAATATAAAAATCCTAGGGAACGTGTCCTAGGATTTTCTTATTATATAAAGTATTATGCTATAACTTTATTATATAATTCCTCAACCTTACCCCAGTCAAGTACGTTAAAGAATGCCTTGATATAATCACCACGGAGGTTCTTATATTTTAAGTAATAAGCATGCTCCCATACATCAAGCGCAAGTATTGGTGTTGCACCTAATCCTTCACTTAAAGGGTTATCTTGGTTAGGAGAAGATGTAAGGATGAGTGATCCATCTTTTTTAGCACTCATAAATGCCCAACCAGACCCAAATTGTCCAGTCGCAAGAGCGCTTAACATTGTGATAACTGATTCAAGCGAACCAAATTGATCGTTGATTCTTTCAAGCAGTTTTCCCTCTGGTGCTTTCTTAGGATTTGGGCTTAAAGTCATAAAATAAAGATTATGGTTATAATATCCACCACCATTATTTCTTAATCCTTTTCTTAAAGATTCATCAACCTTATCAAGTCCAGTTAATATTTCTTCCGCAGTCTTTCCTTCAAGATTTGCTTTAACCACAAAATCATTGAAATTTTTAGTGTAAGTCGCATGGTGTTTTGCGTAGTGTGTTTCCACTGTTAATTGATCTACATATGGTTCTAGTGCGTCATATGCGTATCCAAGTTTAATTTGTTCAAACATATTTATGATTACTCCTTTTTCTTTTATTATACAATAAACATATTATTTTTAGTGGTATAATGAGGTATTAGGAGTTATTTATGGTAAAAAAGTTTTATAATTCTTCAAAGATAAGCCAAATATTATGCTTGATTATTCCGATATTTAACTGGATAACCGAAATAATTGTTCGTTTTAGCGCAATGATTCACCGCCCTCATTTCGATAATATTGTGATGTTTATTTTATCGCTACTACTAGGCCAATTTATTGGATATATTGATTTACTTGTAGTTGCAATATTAGGCGGTAAATTTATATTCATGAAAATATAGTAATTATGAAAATTTGTAAATAATGTCAAGTGAAAATACTTGACATTATTTATTTGTGTGATAAAATAACTATGGAAAAATAGGAGGAATTAATATGGTTAAATTAAGACTACAAAGATTCGGTGCTGCAAAAAAACCTTTCTATAGAATTGTTGCTGCAGACTCACAAGCTAAAAGAGATGGACGTTTCTTAGAAATCGTTGGTACATATGACCCAACAAACAAGAAAGAAGAATTAGAAGTTAAGGTAAACAAAGAAGCTATCCTTAAATGGTTAGAAAGAGGTGCTCAACCTACTGACACCGTAAGAACCATTTTATCTCGTACTGGTATCTTAAAAGAATTTGCTGATTCAAAGAAAGAATCAAAGTAAGGAGAAGAAGTGAACTCGAAATTTGAACAGCTACTATTAGCGCTAGTAAAACCTTTAGTTGCTAATCCAGATGATGTTTCAGTTTCTTCTTCAGTTGATATTGACGAAACAGTTTTAGTTAATGTGATAGTTAATAAAGACGACCTTGGAAGAGTTATAGGAAAAGGTGGTAAGATTGCGAATGCAATCAGAACTATCGCATATGCGAGCGCATCTAAAGCAAATAAAAGGGTAAAGATTGAATTTAATTCATATGAATAAAATGACTTTTTCAGTCATTTTTTCATCTAGAAAGAGGTATGTATATGAATAAATTTATGAAAGCGGCTATTAAAGAAGCCTATAAAGGTATTAATAATTCACATGGTGGTCCGTTTGGTGCTGTCATTGTGAAAGATGGAGTAATTGTCGCAAGAGGGCATAATACCGTCCTTAAAGATAATGATGCCACATGTCATGGTGAGATTAACGCCATAAGAAAAGCATCAAAGAAACTTAATACATTTGATTTATCAGGCACAGAAATTTATACAACTGGTGAACCTTGCCCAATGTGTCTAGGCGCAATACTTTGGGCTAATATATCTAAAGTATATTATGGATGCAACATCCTAGATACTGAGACAATAGGATTTAGAGATAATAAGTTCTATTCTATGTCAAAAGAAGAAAAGGATAGTTTCATCACAGAGCTTGATAGAAAAGAATGTTTAAAGTTATATGAATCTTATAAAAATATAGATTTTAAACAAAACTATTAATATGAAAGAAAAAGTTGCGGTATCTGCTTGTCTTTTAGGAGTTAATTCAAAGTATGATGGTGGGTGTAACCTAAGAAAAGACATACTTAATGAATTAAAAGATAAGATAGTATATGTCATATGTCCTGAGGTGTTCTCTAAAATGCCTATCCCAAGAGATCCATCTGAGATTAAAGGAGATAGAGTAGTAAATATTAATGGTGTAGACGTCACATTATATTTTATTAATGGGGCGAATGCCACTTTATCTTTTCTAAGGGATAAAGGTATTAAAAAAATATATTTAAAAGACGGTTCTCCATCCTGTGGTGTATCATACACTTATGACGGCACATTTACACATACTAAAGAAATTAAAATGGGATATACCGCAAAACTATTAAAAGAAAAAGGCTATGAATTAATAGCCGTAAAATAATACTAGGATATCGCTAGATATAGAGAAATTAGAGGATTTATTAGTCCTCTAATTTCTTTTTCTTGTCTCTTGAAAGACTTATAATCTTAATAGAAACAATCACAAGGTAAAAAGATGATTGTATAGTGTTACATACTACCATAGAAATGCTTTTCGCTATTATTCCATATGTGAGCCATAAAAGACTACCCGACAAAATAAGAATAAGCATTAATAAAGATACGCCACTTACATTCTTTTCTTTGATTGATTTAATTAATTGTGGAAGGGCACTAGCCGCAAGGCAAATACCTGCCACAAAACCTATTATTTCTATTGGATTAAAATTTACTGCCAAAAACATACAATATTTACTCATATTTCTATTATACACAAATTTATTATTAATATCATTAAAGAATGATATAATAAAATGGATGAAAGAAAAGACAATGTTTGAATCCGCAAAGGAAGTTTTAAAGATATTTAGTGATAATGGTTTTGAAGCTTATATGGTAGGTGGTTTCGTAAGAGACTACCTTTTAAGACTTCCATCGCACGATATAGATATAACCACAAACGCCATGCCTGAAATAGTCAAAGGTATGTTTAAAGATAACTATAATTTATCTAATAAATTTAAGACAGTTACTATTAGATACAATGGTTATGAATTCGAGGTAACCACATATAGATATGATAAATCATATGCTGACCATCGTCACCCAAAGACAGTAGTCGCATCCAAATTATCTGATGATATTAAAAGACGCGATTTCACAATTAATTCTTTATGTATGGATAAAGATGAGAATATCATCGATCTTGTGGATGGCAAAAAAGATATCGAACTAAGAGTTGTAAGAGCGGTTGGAGATCCGAATAAGAGATTTAATGAAGACGCTTTAAGAATGATGAGAGCATTTAGGTTTGCCGCAAGGCTCAACTTTACCATTGAAGATAAAACATATAAAGCCATAAAGCTTAATTCTCATCTAATGTCATTCCTTTCTAAGGAAAGAATTAGAAGTGAACTTGATGGTATACTAGATGCTGAATATTTAAAAGACCTAATTATTCCTATGCTTAAATCTCATATATTTAGGTTATATAAGGATGTAGAACTAGCATTTAAAACACTATATGAAAACTATAAAAAATTAGATACGTTCCGCTTTATTGTTTTAGCGTCTATGTTAAAAGGTTCTGTGACAAACGAAATTCTACTTTCCAAGAAAGAAATAGATGGTGTTAAGAAAACTATAAAGTTTGCGGAATTAATTAAGACAAGGCAACTAAGCCCTGTGGCCATATTTGAAGAAAATCCTAAATATGTTTATGATGCATATGATGTGCTTGAAGTATTAGATATAACTCCTTATAAAAGGAGTGATATTGATGAAATAGTTAATTCACTAAAATATAAAACTAGAAAAGAAATTGATATAGATGGAAATGACATTATGGCTTTAATACCTAAATCACCTAAGGATATTGGCAAATACCTAGACTGTGCCTATACAGAAGTAATTATGGAACGTATTCCAAATAAAAAAGAAGTAATTATGGAATATGTTAAAGAACTATATAAAACAAACCTTGAAAATGATAAAAAGGACGAATAAAAGTAATGCCCAATAAATTCTATGCTTATCTCGACTCATTTGAAGAGATAACGTTAATTATCCCTTCAAATTTATATAATCCAGATGATACATATAAACTAGTAGGTAATGATGAAATCATTGACCTAGATATTAAAGAATATACACAACTTGGAGAGAACGAGAAACTTGTCCTTTATTTTGATGCATATATCCGTCTTGAACTTGTATATAAGGTTGTCACATCATCTAATCTTGAGACAGAACTATTTACTGGAAAAATAATTAGAAGTACTTTATTTGATTCTATTTACTATTACTATAAAAATGATTTAGGCGTATATTACACCAAAGAATCTACTAAATTTAAAGTATGGAGTCCAATCGCTAAAACCATCACTTTAGAACTAGTAGATAAAAAAGGAAAAGTTACATATCAAAATATGGTGTATAAAAATAGAGGTCTTTGGCGTCATGAAGAATTTGGTGATATAGAGGGATATAAATATAGATATATTGTATCTAATAATGGTAAAAAGAAGATATGCCTTGACCCATACGCAAAATCATCAAGTGCGAATAGTGAATATAACTATGTGATAGATGAATCCAAACTATATAAGATGAAGTATGAATCAAATAGGCCAAATCCCCTAAAATCAGTTATCTATGAAACATCTTTTAGAGATTTTTCTATCAATATAGGGGATGGAGATTATTCATCATTTATAAAGAAGGGGCTTAAATCTAACTCTAAAAATCCTATTGGTTTTGATTATTTAAAGAGTCTTGGGGTAACCCACGTTCAACTACTCCCATTCTTTTCGTTTGGTGGAGTAGATGAGCTAAAGAAGGATGATAGGTATAACTGGGGCTATAACCCAGTTGAATATAATGTCCCATCTGGATATTATTCTCTTGATCCAAACGACCCATACGCTCGTCTAAATGAGTTAAGAAAGACTATTGATGAAATCCATAAAGCTGGTTTAAATGTGGTAATGGATGTGGTATATAACCATGTTTATGACCCATCCACATTCCCGTTTGAAACTTTATGTCCAGGTTATGCTTACCAATACACTAGAGAAGGCATGCTCACAAACTCAAGTGGATGTAATAATGACATCAATTCATCTATGAGAATGGTTAGAAAGTTTATAGTGGACTCTATCCTTTATTGGCATAAGAACTTTAATATAGATGGATTTAGAGTAGACTTAATGGGTTTAATTGACCTTGATACTATAAACACTATTGCGATGGACCTCGAAAGTATTGACCCTAATATTCTTTTATACGGTGAAGGGTGGAAGATGGTTTATAGTAATGCAGCTGATTCACTCGCCCATATGTTTAATAAAGCCGTGCTTAATAATGTAGGTTTCTTTAATGATAGATTTAGAGAAACAATTAAAGGATATGTATCTCTCACAAACCTTGATACTGATACAGTAAGAATAGTACTACTTGGTTCTATAAAGGATAAATTCCTCTTTAAGTATGCTCACCAATCTATTAACTATGTAGAATGTCATGATGACATGACACTATTTGATTCAATAAGAAGAATGAATCCAAGATTAACTGATAAAGAGGCAAGAAAAAGAAGCCTTCTTGCGACCACAATGACAATTCTTTCTTGTGGTATTCCATTTATTCATTCAGGCCAAGAAATGTATGCGACAAAGAACTTTATCTCTAATTCATATATGTCAGGTGATAAAGTTAATTCTATTAAATGGAATGACGTGGATAAATACTATAGTGATATAGAATTTATAAGGAAGGTAATAAATCTTAGAAAAGAAAGAGATGAATTCCTACTTGATACTAAAACCGATATGAAATATTTAGTATTCACAGAAGCAACACCTCTTGATTCAATTAAGATATCATATGAGATAAATGATCATATGAAAATAATCTTTAAAACTAAAGAAGATGAAGAAACAATTGAATCCTTAGATAACCATGAAGTTATCTTATCTAATTTAGACTATAAATTAGAAGAGTCTAAGTTATCTATTAAGGGCATTGGCACAATTGTGTTAAAGGAGAAATTAAGTAATGAAAATTAATGAAGAAAAAGAGATATTCGCTAAGCTTATGAAAATAAATGATTCAACATATGATAGTGTTTCAATTGAAATTAAAACACTAGAACTTGAATCATTTATAGTCCGTATTTCAAGAGATATCCCTATTGAAATAGGTGAATCATATCTATTTAAAATAGTTGGAGAAGTATTTAAAGAAAAGGTTGTACCTTTTGTGAAAGCGGTAACTCCACTTTCAGAAACTAATCTCTCATCAAGCGAAAAACTAGATATATTTGAAAAACTAAATGATGGAGTTAGATTAAATGCAACTGAATTCTTAAAAGAGATAGAAGATATCTTAAATAATACCGAAAATGAGATAATAAAGAATATTGGTGTTTCTATTTTTAATGAATATAAAGATGATTTTGTGGTTTCACATGCAGCCACGAAATACCACCATGCCTATAAACATGGTCTTTTATTTCATACACACACAATGCTTAAGCTCGCAAAAGCTGTATCAGAAACATATAAACATATAAATACCGATTTAGTATATGTATCAATAATTCTTCATGATCTCATGAAGGTTAAAGAAATAAACTATCAATCAAATGAATATACTGTGGAAGGTAAATTAATAGGCCATATTAGTCTATGTGTAGGTGAAATAGATAAATGGGCTTTAAAACTTGGGTACGAAAATACTGAAGAAGTAACACTTCTAAAACATATTATAATCTCAAGTCATGGTGAAGCTGAGTTTGGTTCACCAAAGCGCCCACTTATAATAGAAGCGTTAGTAGTTCATTTAATTGATACAATGGATGCGAAAATAGAACCTATTGTAGAATCACTCTCAAGAGCAAAAGAAGGAACATACACAGAACAAAGTTATGTAAATGATAGAGATAGGTTTTATAAGCATCATCTCTCAAAATAGAATCTTGTATAAATTTATTTTTATGATAAAATAAATAGAGCAATAGAGATTAGGAGGTGCTTATATGGCATTTACTTGGAAAGAAATTTTATTGTTTATAGCGTCTATATTAATGATTGTTATGGTGCTAATAACTGACTCAAAAGAAGATTCATCAACCGCTTTCTCTGGTAAAAAGAGCGAATTATTCGCAAACCAAAGAGTAAGAGGCTTCGATCTTGTGATGACTTGGTTAAGTCTTGGAATCGCAGTCTTATATCTTGTATTTGCAGTTCTTGCGGTAGCACTTGATTAATAATAATAAATGACGCTAAAAAAGCGTCATTTTTTATAGGTTTTGAAGATGGGAATTAAGATTATAGCCACAAACAAAAAAGCACATCATGAATATTTTATTTTAGAATCGCTTGAAGCTGGGATTGCGCTTACTGGTACTGAGATCAAATCTATTAGACTTGGCAAAGTTAATATGAATGATTCATATGCCCAGATTAAAAAGGGCGAACTCTATTTAATTAACTGTCATATATCAAAATATGATAAAGGTAATTTAAATAATCATGATGAATTAAGAGATAGAAAACTCCTCTTACATAAAAAAGAGATTAGAAAATGGGCTAATAAGTTAAAACTGGAACAGCATTTAACAATAATCCCTCTTAGATTTTATTTAAAGGATGGCTTATGTAAAGTTGAAGTTGCACTCGCTAAGGGTAAAAAACTTTATGATAAGAGAGAAACTCTTAAAGAACGAGATATTGAGAGAAGTTTGCGTAAATAGTTTATATATGGGGTCGTTTAGGTTTCGACAGGGTAATCTAAGGTTTATAAGCATGCACTAGGGATAGTATAAATCCATTAAAATAAACGCAAACAATAATAATGTAGCTACAAGCTACGCATTCGCTTAATCTTTTAAGCAAAATATCCATTTATTCTTTACTTGTGAGAATATTTAGGGTTCAGATAAGCAAGTTATATAGTAGATGATGTGAATAATTTACTATGAATCCCATTCACACAATTTGAACTAATGTGTTTAGGCATTATTCATCTTATTATCCTAAACTAAGCATGTAGAAAGTACTCAGATAAGTTATTTTGGACCGGAGTTCGAGTCTCCGCGGCTCCACCCGTAAGATAATACAAACCATGATAGTTCTTGCTGTCACGGTTTTTCTTTTATAGATTAGCATGCAAATATTGACTTTCGTGCTTATTTCATATACAATATAAGCACGAATGGATGGTATTATTGTGAAGAAAGATTTAAATTTATTAAAGAAACAGGATTATATTACTTTTAAAAATGCCAAGGAATACGGAATATCAAAATATAAGTTCTATAAGTATGTTATAGATAACAATTTAGAGAAAATAGATAGAGGTGTATATTCTAAAAAAGATTCCTTTATTGATGAATTATACTTAATCCATGAAAGATGCCCTCAGGCAGTTTTTTCTCATGATGAAGCTTTTTATTTTCACAATCTTTCGGATAGAGAGCCTGTGTCTCATACCTTCACAATTTATAGTGGATATAATTCACATCGTCTTAAAGAAAAAAGAAACTATAAAATCTACAATATCAAGAAAGAGTTACTTGATCTTGGAAAGATATATGTAAAAGATAACTCTGGTAATGAGATACCAGTGTATAACTTAGAAAGAACTATTTGCGATTTAGTTAGAAGTAGAAACTCAATTGAAATTCAGGAATTCACATCCGTCCTTCAAAATTATGTTAAAAGAAAGGATAAAAATTTAAACCTTTTAATGGAATATGCTAAGTTATTTAAAATAGATAATATTATAAGAAACTATATGGATGTTTTGTTATAATGAAGTTAACACCAGAGCAAATTAAAGGGCGCATAAAAAACATTGCAAAAAAGATAATTCTGATCCTAGAGTTCTGTTGAGAATATATATGATGGACGGATTTTTTGGAAAGAATTTATACGAGCAATTTCATCATAAAAGGTGGAATACTTGTAACAGCAATGGTAGGTATTAATAATCGTTCTACAAATGATATTGATGTTAGTATAAAAAATATAACCCTCTCAATTGATGAAATTAAAACAATAATCAACCAAATAATTGATATAGACCTTGATGACGGAATAAAGTTTGAAATAAATGATATATCAAATATTATGGATCAAATGGAATATCCAGGAATTAGAGTATCTATGAATGCATTTTTAGAAGAAATAATTACCCCACTAAAGATAGATATATCCACTGGTGATAAAATCACTCCAAAGGAAGTTTCTTTTGATTACAAATTGTTACTGGAAGACCGCACTATAAGATTGTTCTCATATAACTTAGAAACTATTCTTGCAGAAAAACTTCAAACAATTCTCTCAAGAGGGTTGTTGAATACACGAATGAGAGACTTTTATGACATTTATATATTATCAGCGTTATGCAAAGATAGAATTAGTAAAGACACCCTGAATATGGCCTTGTTTAAAGCTTGTGAGAAGAGGGGCACAACCTATACGACCGAGGATAAAATTAGAATATTAAACAATATCGAAAAAGATAATGTGTTAAAAAATATGTGGAGTAGGTATCAAGCCAAGTTTCAATATGTAGAAAACATTGAATATACCGAGGTAATTAAGAGTATAAGAACGTTGTTGTCTTGATAAGGGGCAATAAATAGAGTAGAAGAGTTCTGAATTACTATGTTATGTTAGTATATTAACTATTCTACATTACCTAACCTATTCTTAACATTGATGAAAAGGGCGCTAAAAAATACACGATTACAAGGTAGGGTGCTAAAATTGTATTAAAACATCTCTACTTTGACAGTATGATTTGATTATGCTCCCATTATTTGGGCAGTATCAGAAAATAGAAATTGTGATAGGCAAAACTACCACAATTTTTCTTTTATATATTAGTACACAAATACATATATAAGTTGCACTCGTAATATATTAGACGATCTAAAGTTAAAAGCACATAACCTATATTTATATCTTTAGCAACATTTCCTTTGTGATTGTCTCAAGCTTCTTTAACATAAATCTTTTCTTGCCTATATCATTAAATGATGTACCAAAGAGATACACATTATCATCAGATATTATAAATCTATCATGATAAATGTCATTATGAATGATACTAACATTATTTGGTATAGTCTCTTTATTGATATATGATTTAGTAGAAGTAATAATAGTTATATCAACCTTAATGTCAGATAACATTGATAGTAAGAATTTATCAGTATATGGATCAATTATTATTAATTCCTTTTTAGCCAGGAAGAAGAGTTTTCTAATTAAAATATATGGTTCCACCAAATCTCCTTCAAGTATCAATTTTTCATTAGTTGAATATACGCTTTCTTTTATATCTTTTATTTGTGATTCCATGTCTATTACTTTATTTGATAAAGACAATATGCTTGAAGTACACGCTAAGCATCTGTCTTCATTAACTAAATATCCTTTTAATAGATAATGTTTTAAAACAGAACTAGCCCACCTTCTAAATATAATTCCTCTTTTAGATTTGACCCTATAACCGACTGCGATTACTACCTCTAAACTATAAATAGTTATATTTTTATCTGAAGAAGGAAAGTGCGTTTTCCGCACATTGCTTTCCTCATCTAGCTCAAATTCTTCAAAAATACTATTAATATGTCTAGTAATTCTAGTTCTATCAACATCAAATAGTAGTGCCATATCTGCCTGGGTTAACCAAACCGTATCCTCATCTGGTGATACACTAACATTTAGACTAAAATCGCCATCTTTAAATTCAACTAATTCATATCTTTTACCGCTAGATATAGCCATATTTTCATAATCATTATTACCATATAATTTATAGAATAATG
>CAJOMC010000010.1 GCA_905235635.1 uncultured Bacilli bacterium
ATCAACTTGTTGTGTTTTAACACCATCAATTTTAACTTTTTGGTGTATAACTATCTTTTGTATAAATTCCCGAACAATTTCAGCTGATAATTCATTTATCTCAGTGTATTTCTTAACTAGATTAATTAGGTAAGATGCATTGAGATATTTTTCTTTTTCAGTTGCGATAAATTCATTTAATTCTTTAATTTTAGTTTCTAGACTTTTTTGTTCAGTTTCATATTTTAAAAATAATTTGTTGAATCGCTCTTCATTAAATAAGCCTTCTAATTTATCTTCATATAATTGTTGGATACGAAGACTTTAAATATGTAACATACTATTTTAAAGGTGAAATAGTTGATTTAAAAGAGATGAAACCTACTACTATAGAAATAGAGAATGGATTAAAACCAAAGTGGGTAAACACTAAAGAAGCGCTGGGTATATTTAGTAAATATAATGAATACGCCAAAACTTTTGAAGTAAAGCGTGGTCTATATTTACGTGAATTAAAAGCATTAAAAGAATTAATAATTCAAAAATGAATTTTTAGGAAAATATATTTTACGAAAATCAATTTGCGTTAAATAACAGGTTGTGCTATAATTATCTTGAATAAGGAGGTTTGACATGTTTTTAGGCAGATGTAACGAATTAAAGGAGATAAAAGAAGGGCTTAAAACTGATAGATTTGAATCGTTTTTTATCTATGGCAGAAGAAGAGTTGGGAAAACTGAACTAATAAATGAAGCTATCAAAAATACCGATAAACTAGTTGTTTCGTTCGAATGCATTAAATCTTCTATTGAAGCCAATCTTATACTTTTTACAAATAAATTAAAAAATATATTCAATGATAATTATCTCCATTTTAACGACTTTGGAGACCTATTTGAATATGTTTTTCTTAAGTCATTGAAGGAAGAAATAATATTTATCATAGATGAGTTTTCTTTTCTTTTGGATGGAGATTTTTCTATCGAATCGTTGCTTGCATCTACAATAGATAAATACAAGAGCGATTCAAATATCAAATTATTTATTTCGGGTAGTTATGTATCTTTAATGAAACAAATGGTTGAATATGAGTCCCATTCATATGGCAGGTTTACACACATTCTTCTTATAAGACCTTTTAATTACTATGAATCGTCCCTATTTTATCCTAACTATTCAGATGAAGATAAAATGATGATATATTCTGTTTTAGGCGGTATTCCTTTCTTTAACTCATTAATAGATACAAGCAAAGGAGCACTAGATAATATCATTGATCTAGTTATCAAGAAAGACAGTATTTTAGAACACGAAATTAACGAAATGATTCTATTAGAAACAAGTAAAACGAGCAATATGAATCATATCATAACTTTAATTTCAAAGGGCATAAAAAAATATAAAGATATCACCGAAAGTTTATCTCAAATAGGCTCTACAAAACCCGACTATCTACTTAAAAAACTAATTGATATGGATATTGTTAAGAAAGTATTCCCTATTAACGATGAAAACAACAAAAAAAGGATTATGTACTTATTTAATGATAATCTTTTACATTTTTACTATAGATATATTTTCTATACACCATATCAAGAATTTAGAGCTAATCCAAAATTCTATTTTGATAATTTTATTAAAGAAAGTTTTTATAACGAATACTTGCCTAAAAAGTTTGAGTCTATATCAAGAGAATTTTTAATTAGAAAAAACTTAAATAATGAAATTAACCCGGTTATTCTCAAAATAGGCAACTATTCTTATGATGATTCAAAGAACAAAATCAATAGAGAGTTTGATGTAGTTACTCTTGATAAAAATGGTTACATTTCATATGAATGTAAGTATACCAGTTCGCCAGTTGATAATAGAGTAATCAAAGAGGAAATTGATCAAACGAAAAACCTAAATATTAATTTTTATAAGTTAGGGTTTATCTCTAAGAGCGGTTTTACAAACGACGTTGATAAAAAGAAATATAATTGCTACACGTTAAGTGATTTCTATAAATAATCATATAAGTGTAAAATATAGTCATTTTAGCATATCATTGATTAGAAAATATGATAAAATACAAGAGTAATAAAACATATTCAAGGAGGATAAATAATGCCTTTAGTTAATTCTAAAGAAATAATGAAAAAAGCTTATAAGGGTGGTTACGCTATTGGTGCATTCAATGTGAACAACATGGAAATAGTCCAAGCTATAACTGAAGCTGCTGGTGAACTCAAATCCCCAGTTATCCTACAAGTATCAAAAGGTGCAAGAGCATATGCTAATTCTAAATACCTAAAACATATGGTAGAAGCAGCATGTGAGAACTATCCTGATATTCCAATTGTACTTCATTTAGATCATGGTGATTCATTTGAATTATGTAAAGCCTGTATCGATGATGGCTTTACATCAGTAATGATTGACTATTCTGGTCATCCATATGAAGAAAATGTAGAAGTAACAAAGAAAGTATGTGACTACGCTCATGATGTTAAAGCGCGTGGACGTTATATCACTGTTGAAGCTGAACTTGGTACACTCGCAGGTGTTGAAGATGAAGTTCAAGTTGAATTTGGTAAATCAAGCTATACTGATCCAGAACAAGTTCAAGATTTCGTAAATCGTACAGGTGTAGACTCACTCGCAATCGCAATTGGTACATCTCACGGTGCCTATAAATTTAAGGCAGAACAATGTGAAAGAAATAAAGATGGTATCTTAGTACCACCTCCACTTAGATTTGATATTTTAAAAGAAGTAGAAGAAAGATTACCTGGATTCCCAATCGTTCTACATGGTTCATCATCAGTTCCACAAGAATACGTTAAAATAATTAACGAACACGGTGGAAAGATGCCAGATGCAATAGGTATTCCAGAAGATCAATTAAGAGAAGCATCTAAGTTGGCAGTATGTAAGATTAATATCGACTCAGACTTACGTCTCGGTATGACTGCTGCTGTAAGAAAGCATTTTGATGAACATCCTGATCATTTTGATCCTCGTCAATATTTAGGCGATGGTAGAAAGTATGTTAAAGATGTTGTTAAACATAAAATACTTGAAGTATTAGGCAGCGAAAACCAGGCTTAATATCTAAGAATTACATAAAGGACTTTAATCTTAAAGGTTAAAGTCCTTTTTGCTTCATTTAATCTATAGGCAAAATGTGGTATTATTTATATAGATTAATCAAAAATATTGAGGTATAAAATGATAGGTTGTTTAGTTATTATTGCTGTAGCGATACCACTTATAGTATGGTACGTTATTTCAAAATGCAAAAAATATGATTTAAAAGAGCTATTTTTAAAGACTAGTATATCTTTATTATTTGTAGTTCTTGCGGTAGTCGCAACACTTGTATCAGGTAAATTTACTCTTTTAAATGGGTTAGTTATACTTGGACTTGTTTTTGGACTTGTAGGTGATATATTACTTGATTTAAAGTATGTAGATATCGAAAGAACAAAAGGATATAGTTATGGCGGATTTATAGTATTTGGAATAGGCCATATTTTATTTATAACTGCGCTTATTGCAACATACTATCAAAAGGGTGGAATCTGGTTTATTGTTCTACCAATATTAGTCGCAATCGCACTTGCGTTTGTGACTATACTAATGGAAAAGCCACTAAAACTTAAATATGGTGAATATAAACTAATCTCATTCCTCTATGCAATATGCTTATTTGGTACATGTGCATTTAGTTTATTCCTTGCGATACAAAATAACTTTAGTATTGTATCGCTAAATCTATTCTTAATAGGTGCACTACTATTTGCCGCATCTGATTTAGTATTATCAGGTACATTCTTCGGTGAAGGAAAAGAGCGCCCAATTGATTTTGCGTTAAACTACGCAACATATTATGGCGCACAGTTCCTAATCGCATTCCTTCTATTATTAGCGTAATACTAATAAATAATAGTTATGTCGTACCACGTTGTACGGCATTTCTTTTATAAAGAAAACCTAAAAAACACTTGAAAATATGGTATAAATCCCATAAAATATATGTTGGAGAAGGAAAATGCCAACTATAAGTATATTTTATGGAATTATAATCATGA
The DNA here is from genome assembly GCA_905235635.1 of uncultured Bacilli bacterium. Taxonomy (GTDB): domain Bacteria; phylum Bacillota_I; class Bacilli_A; order Izemoplasmatales; family UBA1188; genus UBA1188. Next base: position 4,056 of record CAJOMC010000010.1, read on the forward strand.
TGTATTTAAAAGGAAAAAAACACAATCCACCACACGTTCACGCCTTTTATGGTGAAAAAGCAGCAACCTTTTTTATTTCAAATGGTGAGATAATGGATGGTGATTTTCCAAACAGAGGGAAAACCTTGGTTAAAGAGTTTATTACAAAATATAAAAATGAATTACTAGATATGTGGAATAATGGCACATATAGGAAGTTAGATGGGATAGAATAAAATGTTTATACAAGCTATAAGTGTTAAATTTTTAGAAGATGTTAAACTTGAAGTAACTTATCAAGATGGAAAGATTATTAGATACGATATGTCTAATATGTTTTCAAAATATCCTCAATTAAAAGAATTAAAAAATAACAGAGAATTGTTTTTAAGCGGTCATCTTGATATCGGAGGTTATGGAATCATTTGGAATGATGAACTAGACTTTGATGCGATGACTATTTATGAGGAAGGAGAAATAGTTGAAGAAATTAAAACAACAATTAACCAACAAATTGGTATTCTTATCCTTAAAACTAGAGAAGAACTAGGAATAACTCAGGTTAAACTCTCAAAACTGACTCATATTGATCAAGGTGATATATCAAAGATAGAAAAGGGTCTCGGAAACCCTACGATAGGTAAAATTAAAAAAATATTTGAGGCTTTAGGCAAAGATATTTCTATTCAAATTTTATAGACAATCTTATTAGATTGCCTCATTAATATTAATAATTCGAAATATTATTGAAAATATATAGTCAAGGAAAATAACTATAATTAATGTCGATAGGGCAAAAATATAGTTATTTTATGCTTTATTAATAATGAGAGAACGTTTATAGCCTGTGATATTGTATAATATCAATTGAGGGAGCATTTCATGAAAGACCTAAAGATTTTTGCGCAAACAATAGACGCAAAAGCAGAAAAACAAATCAATGATTTACTAGATTTAGATGCTTTTAAGGATTCTAAAGTGAGAATAATGCCTGATGTGCACGCCGGAAAAGGCTGTGTCATCGGTTTCACAGGTAATCTTAAAGAAAAAGCTATCCCAAACATAGTCGGTGTTGATATTGGCTGTGGTATTTTTTGTGCTAATTTAGGCAAAATAGATATAGATTTTAAAAAGCTAGACGATTTTATCACCAATAATATCCCAAGCGGATTAAACGTTTATAATGAACCTGTGGTTGATTTTGATATTACTGGATTACTCTGTTTTAATGAATTAAAACACCATAAGAGAATTATTAGTTCAATAGGAACACTAGGTGGTGGTAACCACTTCATTGAAATAGATAAAGACGATGATGGCAATAAGTATTTGATAATTCATTCTGGTTCAAGAAATCTTGGAACCCAGGTTGCAACATACTATCAAGATTTAGCGGATCGGTTATGTAATCATGATTTAACTGGATATATAGAAAAAAGAACTGAGGTAATCACAACTTATAAACAGCTCGGAAGAGAAAAGGAAATTGAGTCCACTCTTACTAAATTAAGAAAAGAATTCGAAGAAAGCAAAAATGTTATTCCATATGAATTTGCCTACCTCACAGGTAACTATAGAGATAGTTATCTCCATGACATGAAAATATGCCAAGAGTTTGCGGTAAAAAATAGATATACTATGGCTAAAAGAATAGCCGAGTATATGGGTTTTAATCTGACCGATTATTTCGAATCGGTTCATAACTATATTTCTTTTGAAGATAATATAGTTAGAAAAGGTGCCATATCCGCTAAAGCAAATGAAAGAGTAATTATTCCAATCAACATGAGAGATGGATGTATTCTTGGGGTAGGAAAAGAAAGTGAAGAATGGAATAATTCCGCACCTCATGGCGCTGGAAGAATTATGTCTAGAGCCCAAGCATTTAAAGAAATCCAAATCGATGAATATAAGAAGTCTATGGAAGGTATATATACATCATCGGTTGTGGAAGAGACAAAAGATGAAGCACCTTTTGTATATAAACCTATAGATGAAATACTAAATAATATAAAGGATACAGTTTCAATAACTAAGATAATTAAACCTATTTATAACTTTAAAGCAAAAGAGGAGGTTCCCTGGAGAGATTAATCAAATTATATGGTTTAAAGTTTTTTATATTAGATAAAGTTTGAAATATACAAGAACCATATATTTGATATTATTAAACAATATAGATAATAAGGAGGCACTTAAATGAAAAAAACGTATAGAACTATTGTTTCTATTATACTAATGCTAGTACTACTAGTATCCTTATCTTCGTGTATAGGTAATGTTACCCCATTTGGGTATACTACTTTTAAAACGAAAGATAATCAGGTCGCATACTATGATTCTAGTATGTATGGCACTCATATTTATATCTTTGAAAATGAGTCAATGATGCCAAATGGTAATGACGAAAAATATATAGATAATGGTGCTCTTTATAGATTAGATTGTGAATCAAGTTCAATCATCACAATAGGTTTTAAAAGAATCCTCGGTGTAGAAGTTCTTGACTCAACTAGGGCAACTTTAGTTGAAATGGATAAATGGTACTATATAGAAGTATCAATACAGAAAGATAGTAGCGTATATTCATCTAATAAATCTATTTATCTAAATGGTGTTAAATTAGAAAAAAATAATAAAAATGATCTAATATCTGATGGGGAATATGTTATTATTTATCATTTTGAAGATTGTGGACTAATGCGTTCAAATAAAAATGGAAAAATTGATAGTAGTATTATAAATGTAATCGAATATAAATAATAATTCATAATAAAAATAGTGAGGAGAAATTATGCTTTGGACACTTAAAAAAATATGGTATAGGATTTATCAAAAAGTTTTAAAATTCGCATTGCGTTTTATGGATTGGCGTGAACCAACACTATTTGAAGGTGAAGGTGCTATCCATAAACTTCCAAAATTTATAAAAGATAAAGGTATAAATAAAGTACTTATTGTCACTGATAAGGGGCTAATGGGACTTCATCTGCCTGATCCATTATTTGAAGATTTAAAAAAAGAGAAAATCGAATATGTAGTCTTTGACGATGTAAGACCTAATCCTACTATTCCAAATATTGAAGATGCAAGAAAGGTATATCTAGATAATAACTGCGAGGGTATTATCGCTTTTGGTGGTGGATCTCCAATGGACTGCGCTAAAGCTGCAGGCGCAAGAATAGTAAAGCCAAGACAATCTGTTAGGGCTATGAGAGGATACCTTAAGGTACACAAGAAATTACCACCATTCTTTGCGGTACCAACTACCGCAGGAACTGGCTCAGAAGTGACTCTTGCTGCAGTGGTTACTGACCCAGAAACTCACGAAAAGAATGCGATTGCTGATATGTCACTTAGACCTAAATATGCGGTACTTGACCCATCTCTCACAGTTGGTCTTCCACCATTTGTGACCGCTACTACAGGAATGGATGCGTTAACTCACGCAGTTGAATCATATATAGGTAAGAGTAATGTTAAATCTACTATTAGATATGCAGAAGAAGCCGTTAAACTAATTCACCCTAACTTAGAAAAAGTATATAAGAATGGTGGTGATATCCTCGCAAGAGAAAATATGCTTAAGGCATCATATCTTGCGGGTGCTGCATTTACTAGAGGATTTGTAGGATATGTTCACGCAATAGCGCATAATCTTGGTGGATTATATAATACTCCTCATGGTCTTGCTAATGCGGTAATACTTCCATACGTACTTGAATGGTATGGTTCATCTGTTTATAAACCACTATCACGCCTCGCAGACCTTATTGGTATATCAAAGGAAGGTATGACTATAGAGGATAAGGCTAAAGCCTATATTAAGGAAATAAGAAGAATGAATAAAGCACTAGGAATTCCACTTAAATTTGATTTTATCAAAGAAGAAGATATGGATACATTAGTTAAAAGGGCTTTAAAAGAAGGCAATCCTGGATATCCAGTTCCAAAGATTATGAATAAGAGTGAATGTGAGAACCTAATACGTTCATTTATGGCTTAAAGGATCTATTATGAGAAAGAATATTTTTAAAATAATTAGATTAGTAGGTACATTATTATCTATCTTTAATAGTTTAATGTTTTTTGCCTTACGGCCATGTTGGAGCGGAATAAGTTCTACCCTAGGATATAAGGGTGAAGGAAATGAGATACTATATGTATTACCTCTACTTATATGTATCCTTTTATTCTTAGTACTATTAAGTGATTTAATATTAAAGAAACTATTTGATAAAGAAGTAATACATATAATTTATCTTGCATTAGGTGTAGTATTCTTCATTGTGATTATGGTTGTAATCAAGCTTGGTGCTATCGACTATATGAGATTTGTATGGCCATATTTCTTTACTGAAGTATTATATTTTGCCCTACTCTCTCTAATATATTTCATGTTGTTTATATATCCTAAAACTACTCTTCATGAGAATAAGATATTTAAATATGGAGTATTGGGTCTATCAAGTTTAATTGTAGTTTTAGTATTATTAAATTTCTCAATCAATAGAATCACAGTTAAACCAGTTGTATATGCGGTTGAGGATAACTACCAAATAGTATATACATCTAATTCTAGCGCTCTTGCGTGGGTAGAAGTAGATAATGAATTATATTATGATACATACGCTGGAAGCACTAAAAAATACACTAAAATACATAAAATAGAACTTCCAATGACTGTGCTTGATAGCGCTAAAAAATATACCATCCACGCTCAAAGAACCATCTATGCAGGACCATTTGGTGCGTTCCTTGGAAAGGATTTAACGCTAACTCTCAACTTTAAACCAGTAGATAGTAGTGATGGTATACAGTATTTATCATTTAGTGATATTCACATGAATGATAAAAACACAATTAAAACCGCGTCTAAGGCAGAAGAATTTGATTTTTTAGTTCTTGCGGGCGATGCGATATCGGTTGTTGAGACATTTGATGATGCAAACTTTATGAATAAAGTTGCATATGAGATAACACGTGGTGAAAAACCAGTTGTATACGCAAGAGGTAATCACGACGTTAAAGGTAGATATGCAGAAGAACTTCACAAATTTACAGGTTCAAAGGGCGAATCATTCTACTATAATTTTTACTTTGACAATGTATATGGAATATGCCTAGATTTGGGAGAAGATCATGATGATGATTGGTGGGAATTCTATAATACCGCTCATTATGATGATTATCGCGCAAAACAAATTGAATTCTTAGAAGACGAAATCTCAAAAAGAGAATTTGATAATTATAAATACCATTTAGTAGTTTGTCATATTCCTATCACGTTCGTTAATAATCGTAAAAACCATGAATATATTAAAAAAGAACTCACAACTCTTTTAAATCAAATGGATATTGATATGCTTATATGTGGTCACCAACACGACCTCATGATATTTGAACCAGAACTAGTTGAACCATTTACTCAATTAACCTATAACTCTAAATATAAAGCAAATAAAACATATAAGGGATATCTAACCGATTTTAATTTCCCATCATTTATGGTAAGTAAACCTGGCTTTACATTTAGTGATGACCCAGGATTAAGTAAGGCAAAGAGCCAAATTGGCTTATATACTAGTGTTGATTTAGTTAATAATATTGAAGTATGTTACTACATTAATAGTAATGGTGAAAAGGTAGATGTAATGAATATGTTCTATGAAAAAGAATATGGTACTATTATTACCATAGATTTAGATACTAAGGTATTCACATCTAAGTAACCATTATTCATAATTTTATACATTATTAAAACAATAGGCTAACTTTCAAAACTACTATAGTAGATGGAAGTTAGCCTAATTATTTGCTATAATAAATGAGTGAAAACTGATATTAATTATTTTGATTTCAAAACTTTTGATGATATGTATAGTTGGTTTCTATCTAACGCCAATAAAGAAAAAGAAGTATTTGTTAGAATATCCAGGCAAAAAAGAGAAAAATGTATTGATGTATTAAATTATATTGATGCAGTAAAGGCTGCCTTATGTTTTGGCTGGATTGATTCTACACTAAGAAATATAGATGGGGTACTTGTTCAAAGATTCTCTCCGAGAAGGATAAACTCTCATTGGACTGATACTAATATAGAACGATGCATAGAATTAGACCAAAAAGGATTAATGACACTAGATGGCAAAAAAGTATGCCCCCACTTCAACAAAAATTTATTATAATAAATATATTAATATATAGGAGGAATTATATTTATGAAAGCTTTACGTACTATTCAAACACTATTTAAGATAGCACGCGTTATCTGCATTATCGTTTTTATTTGTGGAATAATTGGAGCCGCAAGTTGTGCACTCACTCTTTTAGTTGTTCCATCATTACCTGAAATAGAAGTTGAAGGTTTTAATTTTGAGGAATTATTGGCCGAAAATGGCCTTACAATGGGACTTATGTATGGTGCGCTTTCTGTCGCTATTCTAGGTTGTGTTCTAGCTATTGTTTTATCTAAATACACACAAAAATTCTGTGAAAAAGAACTAGAGATTGGTACACCATTTAATATGGATGTGGTTAAGAGAATGAGAAAACTCGCTTTATTCCAGATAATCGCATCAATTTCAGTTTCTTTTGTGTCAGGACTCGTAATGGGTATAATTGCTTCATTAGAGGGAATAGATTATAACTATGATATAAATATACTCTCTACTATTGGCTTCGGTATATCCTTACTCATTCTTTCATTATTCTGTGAAGCAGGCATAGGTGATAGTGGTGCTCAACTACCTCAAAAGAATAAAGAAGTACTAGAAGCGTTTGATAAAGAAATAGACGTATTAAGCGATTAATGATTAAGGCCTTAAAAAAGGCCTTTTTCAATTATACAACTAAATTAATAGCTTACTCTTATATTAATTTATATAGTTATTAAACTAATTATGTGAGAATAATAGTAGGTCAAAGGAGGAATTAATATGGATTTAGGACTTAAAATCAAACAACTTAGACAAAAACATGGGTTTACCCAAGAAAGTCTTGCGTCTTTACTTGAGATATCATCTCAATCAATTTCAAAATGGGAAACCGGATTAACTCTACCTGATATTTCACTGCTACCTAAACTATCTGAAATATTTGGTATAACAATTGATGAACTATTTGATTTATCGATTGACCAAAAACTATCAAGAATAGAGAACAAGTTAGATTTAACCGAAGAATTAAAATATAATGAATTCTCTGAGATTGAAAGCTACCTAAAAGTATTACTTGTTTCTAAGGATTATAAAAATAAAGCTTTATATACGCTTTCATATCTTTATTCGCATAGACTTATGGCTGATCAAAAGAGGATAAAAAAATATGCTTCTGAAGCAATTAAGCTAGAACCATCAATTAAAGAATGTCAGTGGATGCTTGGAAAAGCCATAAGAGACAACTGTTGGGACTGGGATATGACTAACCATAATAGCTCTATCGAATTCTATAAAGAAGTAGTAAATGAAAATAAAGATGTTTCACTACCATACTTCTATCTTATTGATAATTTAATCGCAGACCATAGAGCAGATGAGGCTGAACTATATCTTAAGGAACTTATTAGATTAAGACCTGAAAAGATAGTCATGATTGAATCCTATAAGGCAGGTATTGCCCTCGCAAGATATAATGAAAAAGAGGCTGATGAAATAATGGCAAATCTTGAAAAGAACCATATTGATGAAGATGGTTGTTATTTTGAGATAGCTCAATATTACGCAAAGAAAGGTGAATTTCTTAAAGCAATTCCGTATTATGAAAAGTCATTTGAGACTACTAAAAGAAGGCCTAGATTTATTGATGAATTATTAAGCATAGAAACAATATATGAAATCTTAGGTGATTATAAGAAACAACTTGAGACTGTGGATAGAATCATAGAATGTAATAAAACAGAATGGAATATGACGGAAGAAGTAGAGCTTAAAGATATGGAGATGAAGCGACTTGCTCTTCTAGATAAAATTAAATAGTGGGTTGGCACTAAAGTGTCATCCCACGATTTTTCTTTTAAAAAGTCAAATCAGTCAATAAAGAGAAATATATTTTCATTAATAGTAAAGTCCTTATGCCATATTTTTTTCTCGCAGCTTTTATAAATTCTATAGTAATAATTTTACAAATGTACATAGTTATTTAAAAGTTATAAAGCCATATTAAGCGTCAAAAATAATATCTTTCCATCATAAACAAAGCTTTTACAATAAATTTATTTTTACCCTGTAAGATATATACCATACCAATATGTTTTTATTATTCAGCACCATAATATTTTATATGATAAAACATAGGGAAGGCGCTATTTTTGGCGATTTAATACTATTCATATATCTATCTTTCTATACAAAATAATTTGATACTAATAAGCAAGATTTCTTCATCCATGCTATGGCTCTATATGTTATTTCTTTTAATCATCTGAGTGTATAGGGTTGTATAATTGATTGCCCTTATGGTTTTTGTGATATAGGAATTATCGATCTTGAAGAATGTTACAATATTGATAAGATAGTACTAGTCTTTTTAATTAAGTTGTATTAAACTATAGTTAATACAAAAAATTAGGATGTATTTCTAAGTGAAATATAGCTGTAACATGTGTCAAATTAGAGGTTAAACAATCCGTTTTCGGATTGTTTTTTACTATATTTTATAGTATATTAATATAACTAAAGGAGAAAATTATGAAGAAAAGGCTAATTGCAGGTATATTAATATGTTGCTTATTTGCTGGAGCTTATCTACTAGCTTATATTTTCTTATTCCCAAGCAGCATGAAAACTTTTTTATACCTTGTACCATTATTTGTATTTGCGCTTGTAATAATCATCCTTTTAACATGTCTTTTTGTTTCTTCTAGCTATATGAAGGAACGTTCAAACTTAAGGAAACAAATTAAAGTTAAAGATGAACTCTTAGATGCTTTAAAAAATAATAATGAGATTGTTAGTGAATCACTTCCTGTAGGTGTTCTAGTATATAGTCCTAGTTACTCTATTACATATGCTAATGAATTTGCTAAAAATGTTTTCCAGAGCAAACTTCTAGGTAAGGATATATCAAGGATTAGTAATGAACTATATCATAATATTGTCTTAAAAAAACCATCATATGTTATTGATGTTTATGGGAAAAAGATTAATGTTATTCCACAGTATGAAAAACATATGGTTTATCTATTTGATGTAACAAAAGCATATTCAATAGAGACAAAACATGAACTTGATATTCCGTGCTTAATGATTGTTTCTCTTGATAATACTAAGGTTTTAGAAGATACAAGTATTCAAGAAAGAAACAACGTTCTAACAAAATATTATCTCGCCATTGAAAAGTGGGCTAAGAGTTATGGCGCATATTCTATATCAAATGAAGTAATTAAACAAACCTTTATTATAAAGAAGGGCAATTTAACAAGAGTCGAGAATGATAATTTCTCTATCATTCAAGACATTAACTCTATATCTCAGGCAGAGCAAAAGCCTATTACTATATCAATAGGTGTTGGTCTTGATGATGATGACTATTCGAACATGTATAAATATGCTCAAAGAGCACTTGATATAGTCCAAAAGCGTGGTGGTAACCAAGCTGTCATCTATGATGGAATCACCGAAACACCATTCGGTGGTGATAAAAGAACTTATGAAAGGTATTCATCTCTAGAAGTTCTTAAATATGCGAATCAACTATATTCCCTAATTAAAGAGGCATCTAGCGTAATAGTTATGCCACATTCAATGACTGATGCGGATGCAATAGGTAGTGCCCTTGGTGTTAGAGAACTTGCGGAAAGACTTGGTACACCAGCCAAGGTATTTCTAAATTATAATGACGTTGATCAAACGGTTGAACAAATGGTTAGAAATAGTGCAACCGACTACATTAAATTAAGACAAGATATCGCAACTGAAGCCAATTATGTAGACTTCTTTAAGGGTAGAACCCTTCTTATTATGGTTGATCATCACGAGAAGACTAGATCAGTATCGCAATCTCCATATAAACTTGCAAATAAGATTGCGATAATCGACCACCATAGGCTTGAAGGTGTCTTAGATGTTGAAACTAATCTACTATATGTTGACCCTAACTCATCAAGCACCGTAGAGTTAGTTGCTGAATTAATCTCGCTTTCACCAGTTGAAGTGACATTTCCTGTATTTATTTCAACAATCATGTTTGTTGGTATGTTAATTGATACTCAGAATTTTGCCTCACACACATCAGATAAAACATTCTATATCGCGGGTCTTTTAACTGGTGGTGGTGCTGATCCATACAAGGCTAAACTATATTTAAGAGAAACTCTCGAAGAACAAAATAAGAGATTAAATGTTTTATTAAAGGCTGAAAAACCATTCGAGAATGTTCGTATCATTTCTATGGATGGAAAACAGGCCAAAGAAGATTTATCAAAGGCGGCAGAAGTTTTACTTAATAGCGAAAAAGGCGTAGTAGCAGTATTTGCGATAGGACAGCTTGATGATTCATCAGTTGGTATATCCGCAAGAAGCGATGGCTCATTTAATGTTGCCCGTATAATGAAAGACCTAGGTGGTGGTGGACACTTTAGTGCCGCTGCAACTCAATTACCTAAAACAACAGTTAAAGCAGTTAAAGAGGAACTGCTTGTCACACTAAAAGATGAAATAAAAGGAGAAGGCCAGACAATGAAAGTTATTCTAGTTAAAGATGTTAAGAAAAAAGGTAAGAAAGGAGAAACAATTGATGTTACTCCAGGATATGCTAACTTCCTTTTATCACAAGGATTTGCAATTGAAGCTAACCCATCTAATATGGCGGCATTAGAAGAAGAGAAGCAAAGACAAGAGCAACAAGCTTTTGAAGAGATAGAAGTTGCTAAGAAGATTAAAAAGAGTCTTGACGGCTTATCTGTAACTATATCTGTTAAGACGGGTGAAAAGGGCAAAATCTATGGTTCTATCACAAATGCCCATATTGCTCAACAACTCAAAAAACAATTCGATATCGATATTGACAAAAAGAAAATCGTAGTTAATGAAGACAAGATTACATCTTTAGGCACTTATCCTGTAACTGCTAAGCTTCAAAAAGATGTACAAGCTAAATTCAATATTGATATAGTGGAGGAAAAATAAGATGCCAACTGAAAAAGTATTAGCTTCACGTGATGCCGAACAAGCCGTTATCGGTTCAGTGTTTTATGATGAATCAACTATTAAATATTTATCAGATAAGATAAAAGTGGATGACTTTTATTATTTAAGACATCAAATAATCTTCAATGCAATGACTGATCTTTTCAAAAGAAAGATTCCAATTGATTCAACAACTCTAATTGCTGAACTTGAAGATAAAGGCAAACTTCCTGATTGTGGTGGCCCAGAATACATTGTTGAACTAGCACAAAGCGTCCCATCCACTGCAAACCTTGAAACATATGTTGATATAGTAATTGATAAAGCTATTGAAAGAAGAATCGTTGCGACCTGTAATGATATCATTAAAGATACAACTACAAGTGATATTTCTGATAGTAAAGCATTCCTTGATAATGTAGAAAAAAGAATCTACAAAGTAACAAGTGAAAGGACAACGCGCGGTCTTATTTCTGCTAACTCTATCCTTGAACATGCAAGAGATATGATAGAAGAATCATCTCGTAGAGAATTTACAGGTGTTACAGGCCTTAATACAGGTTTTACCGATTTAAACAGAATTACTATGGGTTTTCATGGTTCAGAATTAATAATCCTTGCAGCTCGTCCATCAATGGGTAAAACAGCTCTAGCACTTAACATCGCAACAAACATCGCAAGGCAAAAAGAAAAACCATATGTTGCATTCTTCTCACTAGAAATGTCGCTTGAACAACTTGCCTATCGTTTAATATCCGCTGTTTCAAGAATCAACCAAAATGTTTTAACAACCGGTAGATTAAACAATGAAAATGATTGGGGTAAAGTTAACTTTGCGATAGATAAACTAGCGGAGTGTAACCTTTTATTTGACGATTCTGGTGCAACAAGTGTAGAGGATGTAAGATCAATCTGTAGAAAGAAAAAGGCAGAGGGACAACTTGATTTAGTTGTGATTGACTATCTACAACTTTTAAGTTCAAGAACTTCATCTAGGGGAAGTGGTGATAATAGAGCTAATGAGATTAGAGAAATATCTCAGGGATTAAAGGCGATGGCTAGAGAATTAAATGTTCCAGTTCTTGCCTTATCACAACTTTCAAGAAAGGTTGATGAAAGGTCAGATCATATGCCTATTATGAGTGACTTAAGAGAATCAGGCTCTATTGAACAAGATGCCGATATGGTTATCCTTTTCTACAGAGATGAGTATTATACAAAAGATAAATGCGAGAAAAAGGGTGTCGCTGATGTATCGGTTGCAAAGAACCGTAATGGTATGATTGGTCAATTCCAATTATTATTCCAAAAAGAATGCACTGCATTTGATAACTTAGATAACAATACAAATATGGAAGATTTAGCTATATGATAACTACTAGACTTGAACAGATTGAAGCACGTGCAAAAGAACTTGAAAAAGCTATTCAATCTTTTGACTTTCAATCAGATATGAAAAAATATGCAGAAATGAGTAAAGAACTTGCCTCTTACGATAAGGTTTTATCCTGTTATTCTGAGTATAGAAAACTTGAAGAATCTCTCCCAGAGCTTAAGAAAATGGCTGCATCTCTTGATGAAGAAATGAGTATGCTTGCATCCGAAGAATTAGCGGATGCTAATAAGAGACTTGAAGAACTAGAAAAAGAAATAGAAATATTACTAGTTCCAAAAGATCCTAATGATGAAAAGAATGTAATTCTTGAGATTAGAGGCGCCGCAGGTGGAGATGAGGCAAATATCTTTGCTGGAGACTTATTTAGATTATACTCAAGATATTGTGATGCACACAACTTTAAACTTGAAATATCAAACGCTATCGTATGTGAAGCTGGCGGATATTCTCAAATAGAATGTATTATTAAAGGAAAGGGTGCGTACTCTAAACTAAAATATGAATCAGGTGTTCATAGAGTTCAGCGTATCCCAGTTACTGAAACTAATGGTAGAATTCATACCTCTACCGCAACAGTACTCGCAATCCCTGAAGCTGAAGAATCAGATTTCGTATTAAATCTTGATGAAGTTAGAGTTGATATTTTCCACTCGAGTGGTGCAGGCGGTCAAGGTGTTAATACATCTTGTAGTGCAGTAAGAGTAACTCACCTTCCAACAGGTACAATAGTTACATGCCAGGATGAAAGAAGCCAAATTCAAAATAAAGCTCAAGCTTTGAAGATTCTTCAATCTCGTTTAGCCGATAAAGCAAGACGTGAACAAGAAGAAAAAGAGGGCGCTGCAAGATTATCTAAGATTGGTACTGGTGATAGAAGCGAAAAGATTAGAACATACAACTATCCTCAAAATAGAGTTACTGACCACAGAATCTCATTCACTATCCAACAGTTAGATAGAGTTATGGAAGGCCATCTTGATCCTATAATTGATGCCTTAACTTCTGAAGAAATAAGAAGAAAACTAGAAAATAAAGAAGACTAATTAATGAAATATAGTACTTTAATCAAAAAGACTGAGAAAAAGTTAGAGGGCAAAGGATTAAATCCTTATGTTGCTAAAACTCTCCTTCTTTTCTTAAGCAATAAAACATCAACTGAAATGTTTAATGATATTCACACTGAATGTCCAAAAGAGGTAGAAGATAAATTCTACCTACTTTTAGATGAATATATCACCAAGAACAGGCCTATAGAATATATCATAGGTCATACCTATTTTTATGGCTATAAAATATTTGTTGATGAAGATGTTTTAATCCCTAGATGGGAGACAGAAGAACTAGCCGAACATATACTTATATATTATGATAGGATTTTTAAGCCAAATAAGGTAAATGTACTCGACTTAGGGACCGGATCTGGCGCAATAGCCATTGCACTTAAAAAAGAGGAACCCAATATGAATGTTTATGCCTCTGATATATCAAAAGGGGCAATAATTAAAGCAAGTAAAAGCGCTAAAGAAAATGATGCAGATATCACTTTTCTTACTGGTTCTTGGTTTGATGCGATTAAAGATGATACTAAGTTTGATATTATAGTATCTAATCCACCATATCTTATGAATAGTGAATATGTGCAAGATATAGTTAAGGATAATGAGCCGCACATAGCTCTATATGGTGGAGATGATGGACTTATCTTCTATAGAGAAATTCTATCTAAGGCAAGAAACTATTTAAATAAAGATAAGTTCATAATTGCCTTCGAACATGGATATGATAAAAAAGAAGAATTAAATAAGATTATTAGACAATATTTTAAAGAAGAAAAAATAGTGAATTTAAAAGATTCAAATAATCTAGATAGAATGACCTTTATTATTAAAGAATAAAGGTCTCATTTTTTCTCAAAAAATTAGTGTTGATTTCTAGAAAGAAAGTTGCTTAAATAGATATACGGAAATTGAAAAAATGAAATTATTAATCGTAGAATCACCTTCAAAGACTTTAACAATTAAACAGTACTTAGGAAAAGACTTTGAAGTAGTCGCATCAAAAGGTCATATTAGAGATATTAAGAATCAAGGTAAAGACAATCTAGGTCTTGATTTTTCAAATAACCTAAAACCACTTTATGAAATAATTCCAACTCAATATGCAACCGTAAAATTACTAAAAGAAAAAGCAGAGGAAGCATCTATTATATATCTTGCGACTGACCCTGATAGAGAAGGTGAAGCTATATCGTGGCATTTAAAAGAAGCGCTCAATACTAATAATAAAGAAGTTAAAAGAATTGAGTTTAATGAAATAACTAGATCTGCGGTATTAAATGCGATAGATAATCCTAGGGAAATTGACCTAGAACTTGTATCATCTCAAGAAACAAGAAAGATTATAGATAGAATAATTGGATATAAGTTATCTAGTTTTGTAAAAGATAGAGTTGGCGCAAAAAGCGCAGGTCGTGTTCAGTCAGTAGTTTTAAAGATGATTGTGGAAAGAGAAGAAAAGGTCACATCTTTTATCCCTGAAAGATTCTATGAGATTGAGGCAGTACTAGAAGATGGTACTATTCTAAAACTTCAAAATAAGGAAAATAATAAAGTTTTACAAATAAAAACTGAAGAAGAAGCCAAACGCATCTTGAGTGAATTAGGCGATACTTTCACTGTATCAAATGTAGTAACATCTAAAAAAAGCGAAAAACCTAGTCCTGCATTTAAGACATCAAGCATGCAGACAACCGCTGCATCAAGATTATCTTTTCCAATATCTAAAGTATCTAAACTAGCCCAACAGTTATATGAAGGTATTAATCATAACGATGAACATATTGCCTTTGTGACATATATTAGAACTGATGTCACAAGATTATCTGATGAATTTAAGGCTAAACTCACAAACCATATTAAAAAAGAATATGGAGTAGAGTATTTAGGATATGCTCATGAAGATAAAGTAAAAAATACCGACCAAGGAGCGCATGAAGCAATAAGACCTGTAGATTTATCTATGACTCCTGATAAGGCTAAAGAATACTTAACTAAAGATCAACTAAGCCTATATAGCTTAATTTATGAGAGAGCCATAGAGTCTATGATGAGTGATGCAGAAATCCTTGTCACAACTACACTCTTTGATAATAATGGTTATACATTTAAAACCACATCTGAAAAGACTATATTTGAAGGTTTTAAGAAAGCATCTATTAAAAAAACCAAAGAAAAAGCTATAGTAGATTATGAGATAGGAAAAGGCTATAAACAGGCAAAAACCGAGTTTAAAGCAAAGGACACAGAAGGCCCTAAAAGATACAACGAAGGAAGTCTTGTTAAAGAGATGGAAACATCTGGAATAGGCCGCCCATCAACATATTCTCCAACTATCTCAACTCTTAAAAATAGTAACTATATTACTATAGAAAGAGGATCTAAAGAGATTAAACCTACAGAAGAAGGTAAACTAGTGTCTAGAATATTAAATGATTACTTTAATATGATTATTAATGTTAACTATACCGCTAGTATGGAATCTGATTTAGATGAAATAGCTCAAGGAACAAAAAAGGAAGAAAATATTGTAAATTCTTTCTATAGTAACTTTGATTCTATCTATTCAAATGCGAAGATGGAATTTAAACCTATTGAAACGGGTAATCCATGTCCACTATGTGGATCTCCACTCGTCTTTAAATCAGGACGCAATGGTAAGTTTATCGCATGCTCTAATTATCCTAAATGTAGGCATACAGAAAATATTAAAGTAGAAAAAGCTAATATTCCTTTAATCGAATGCCCAAAGTGTCATATAGGTCATCTCGTTGAGCGCAAGAGTAAAGGAAAAACATTCTATGCATGTTCAACGTATCCATCTTGTGACTTTACTATAAGTTCACTTTCAAGGGTAAAGAAGATTAAATAATTATAATATACAACATAGGCTATTTAGAAGTCACCTCTAAATAGTCTTTTTTATGATATACTTAAAATAAGATGGCTGATATATTAAATCCAAGAAAATATTATTTTCAAACACTCAAAGAAAAACAAGAGAATAATGCTGATAAATACTTTGATGCACTCGCTAAAAAGTCAGGCATTAAAATTGAAAATAATAGGGAAACAGTTTCTAAAATTAATAAAAAAGAACAAGAATTAAACGGTTTAAACAAGAAAACCTCTAAAAAGAAGACTTTAAAAGGTTTCCTTATTTTCTTAACCGTTCTATGCTTCTTATTATTTGTTGTATTTATAATCAGTATGGCAAGTGATGCTATCGATATATCGCTTGGTGTTATATTATCAATCTTATCTTTAGTTCTTGCGATTAGCCTTATCTTAATAGTGGTAAAAAAACTAAATGTAGAAATAAAAAACCTAGTAGAAATAACAAATAACCTAAAAACTGAACTTGATAAGTTATACAAGGTTGCATGGAAAGAAATGTCCTCATTAAATAGTTTATTTGATGATGATATGGCTCAAGAAGTATTTAATATGAGTATTGATGACTTTATTAAATTAGATAAGGTATTCGATATAAAGAAATACACCTACCTTGTGGAAAAATATAAATTTAAACCTCAAGCGGAAAAGAATTCTTCAACCGTTCTTGCGAAAAGTGGCCAAATACTCGGAAATCCTTTTGTTTTATATAAAACATATAATATGATGATGGTGCCAACTACCTATACTGGATCATTGACTATTCATTGGACTACAACCGTTCATACTAAGGAAGGGACAAGGATTGAACACCACACCCAAACACTATATGCGACAGTTACAGAACCAGCACCTAATTACTATTATGAAACTAAGACAGTATATGGAAATGAGGCTGCGCCAAATTTAATATTTTCAAGAAAACCTTCTGGTTCTGATAGTATGAATGAAAAGAAGAGAGAAAGAGTTGTTAAAAGAACGTCTAAGAAACTAGATAAAAAAGCAAGAAAAGATCTAATGGATAGTGACCCAACAACCAACTATACAAGGTTTTCAAATGATGAGTTTGAAGCGCTCTTTGGCGGAACAAATAGAAATAATGAGGTTGAATATAGACTATTATTTACTCCTCTCGCTATACAAAATGAGTTAGATATTATAAATAATTCTGATCCATATGGTGATGATTTCTCATTCTATAAAGATAAGAATTTAAATACAATTGTATCAAGACATTCCCAAAGAATTAAATATGATGCGGATGGCGAAGCATTTAAAAGCTATTCATATGATATTTCAAGAGAAAAGTTCTTAAAGCATTGTAGGGATTATTTTGCGGGTATATATTTTGACCTTGCCCCTTTAATCTCTATTCCTTTATACCAACAAACTAAATCTCCTGAATTTATCTATAAAAGAGAATATAAGGCAAACTACTCACCATATGAACATGAATCGGCCGCTAATATGTTTAATCCAAGCGTGTTTGCTAATATAGAGACCGATACTAATGTAATCTTAAAAACCAACTTTTTAAGAAAAGATAACGGCTCAGACATTGTGAGTGTAAAAGCTGAATCATTTAGAAGGGATAGAAAAATATCATATATTCCTAAACTAGGTGGAGACGGAAGAATGCATAATGTACCTGTAGAGTGGTACAAATATATTCCACTTGAAGAAGAAAAAGATATGGTATTTACAACAGTTAATGGTTCAAGAAAAGAATTCTTAAACAATTCAAATGATAGTAGGTTTAAGTCATTCATGAATAATTTCAGTGATGGTATTTATACCTATAGAAGAGGCTTTATCGCATCACTATATTCAAATGCTACAGCCAAAGAAAGCTTCTCTAAAGTATCCGATTACTTTAAAGGGGTTTATAATAATAGTGCTATACAAAATAATTCAAATAAAAATAATATATAGGGAGGATCATATATATGGCAAATCAATTAGATGAATTAAATGGACCAATAATGGAAGAAGGTAGAGATATTAACGTTATCGCTAAGCAAATTCCAATTAAAGTAGGCGCTGGGTCTACTGTATTTGAAGTAATTCTATGGGTACTAGGTATAATACCTGGATTAATTTTCTTATTACTTAAGATTAAAGCTAGAAACTATCTAAGACAACTAGAACAAAAGATTCAACAAGATGCATCAACAGTAGATAACTATCTCGAGCAAAGAGTAATAGTATTATCTAATGTTGTAGGTCTTGTGAATAAAGCTGTTGAATTAGATAAAGAAACATTTGTGAAAATTGCTGAGGCAAGAGGTGGAAACAAGAACCATGATGATACAATAAGAAATGAACTTGGCGCTCAAGTAGATGATATGAGTAGAAATATCAATGTTGCACTTGAAAATTATCCTGAACTTAAAGCTCATCAAGAAATAGCTGATGCAATGCAACAAAATAGCTATCTTCAAAGAGAAATCACTGCCGCAAGAGAATTATATAATTCATCTGTCGCTACTTGGAATAAAGAAATCCAGGTATGGCCTACAAAGATGATAGTAGCCGCAAAAGAAGGCTACACCACAAGAATTCCATTTGCTGCTTCTAAAGAAGTTAAACAAAAGGCAAGAGAAGTATTCTTCTAGGATTAATTCATAAAATATGTGGACCCTTGTCCACATATTTTGTTTATAATAATGGTATACCAAATACCATAAGGAGTATTTAATATGAGAGAAGAGACTAAGGAAAGAATAAGAAAATTTACGAGTGATAGAGATTGGGACCAATTTCACTCCCCAGAAAATTTAGCTAAATCAATCGTTATTGAGGCAGCTGAATTGCTGGAATGTTTCCAGTGGAACGGGAATGATTTCAACCTCCAAAATGTTAAAGATGAACTTGCGGATGTAATGGTATACTGTTATGACATGATAGATAAACTAAACCTTGATGAAGATGAGATAATAAATGATAAAATGGCTCAAAATGAGGCTAAATACCCAATAGAAAAATCTAAAAGTTCTTCAAAAAAATATACTGAGCTATAGTATACATAAAATACTATATTATCTCTATTTTTAGCGATTTCACATTGATACATTGATAGTGATATTCTAGTATTTTATTGAATGTATATTAAAAAAGTTAATTATATAATAATTTTAAAGATAGTAGGGATAATTTCCCATTCTTATTATCTTTAAATTAAAAGATAATAATGATATAATGTGATAAATAAATATTTCATTTATTGAGGAGATGAATATATATGGAATTTAAAGAGAGAGAAAATACACTGGTATTATATTTCACTGGAGAAATCAACTCTATTACGTCTGAATCTATTGAAAAAGATGTATTTGATACTATTAAGGATAAAACCTTTAATTCTCTTGAACTAGACTTTGATAAAGTATCATACGTATCAAGCGCAGGTCTTAGAATAATCCTTAAACTTAAACAAAGGTATAATGGTGTATCAATAGTGAATGCATCACTTGAAGTATATGATGTTCTTCAAATGACTGGTTTTACTAATATTATGGAAGTTAAAAGAGGACTAAGAACTATTGATATAAGTGATGCAACTTTAATAGGTACAGGTTATTTTTCTTTAGTATATAGAATAAATAAAGATACAATCATTAAGGTATTTAAAAATACAAGTGACATTAAGGAGATAGAAAGAGAATTAAAGCTCGCTAAACAAGCTTTTATTTTAGGTGTCCCAACCGCAATCTCTTTTGATATTGTAAAAGTTAATGATAAATATGGTGTAGTATTTGAGATGCTTGATGCTGTATCACTTCAGGATCTTTTCATTAAACACCCTGAAAGGTTTGATGAACTTACTACTAAATACACTAATCTTCTTAAGACAATTAATTCAACTGAGCCTCTTGATGATAGTCTTCCAAACGCTAAGGAAGAATGGCTTAAGAAAGTTGATATGGTAAAAGACCATCTAAAAGAAGAAGATTATAATAAGATACATAAGTTACTTGAAACTATTCCAGAAAAGAAAACATTTGTTCATGGTGATTGTCATTTTAAGAATATAATGACTCAAAATAATGAATTACTACTAATTGATATGGACACCTTATCTAAAGGACACCATATTTTTGAACTCGCATCTATTTATAGTGCGTATTGTACATTTGAGGAAGATGATCCAGGAAATAATTTAAGGTTCTTTGGAATTGAGGCTGAATACTCAAGAAGAATCTTTAACACCGTTCTTGAAAAATATATGGGATATATTAATCAAGAGTTAATAGATAAAATTAGAATAGTTTCATATACCCACGTGATGTGGTGGAATATTATGAATGAACCTGATGATTTGATGAGACTAAATGGCTGTAAAGATAGACTTCTTAAATTAATTAAAAAATATGATGATTTATTAATAGATAGGTAAGATGAAAAAACAAGAAGTTAAGTATAATATCCCAGAAGAATACTTAAGAGAATATTATGAGAATGAGTATGATGCGAATAAGCAGATATCATACGCTTTAGCTTTAACCGGTGGAATAATAGGTATTATTTGGATACTCTATTTAATCCCGGGTATTTTTACAATTACCAAAAGCACAAGAATTATCACAGGAATAACCCTTCCTATAGTTATTCTAATACTTGATTCTCCATTATTCTGGATTAAAAGAAATATGGGTCATAAACCAGCATTCAAGTATTTTGTGCTCATTACTTTTATGTTATCGATTGCGGTATTAAATGTAATCATACCTAAACATGCAATAATAGGCTGGGCCTTAGCGATAGTAATTGTAAACCATTACTACAACCCAAAACTAGGTAGAACTATATTTATAATTACACTCGTCGCAATGCTTATATCAATATATCTCGCAATGTTCTTTGGAGAATATGACCCTAATTTACTAATGGGCGAGTTAGATGATAAAGCATCAGTTATTCACCAATACATTGATTATACAGTCACATTCCCTGATACACCGCAAGGCAGATATGAATACTTGAAGTACCTACTTGATAATGATGTTAATAGATTTGTTTCTGTGTTTATTTATTACTATGCTTCAAGAGCTGTAATACTATTGATATTGTTCTATATATCGAATAGATTAAATAAACGTACAAATAATCTACTAATTAAAGAATTAGCCGTAAATAATAAACAAATTAATCAAAGTAAAGAATTAGAAATCGCAAGTAAAATACAATTAAGTGCTTTGCCTGAATCATTCAGAGCGACTAAAGATATAGAAATAATCGCGAACCTTAAAGCCGCAAAAGAAGTAGGTGGAGATTTCTATGATTACTATAAAATAGATGATAATCATATAGCGATTGTTATAGGGGACGTATCTGGAAAAGGAACTCCTGCGGCCATGCTTATGATGAAGACAATAACGTGTTTTAAAAACTTCATCAAAATGACTAGTGACCCAAAAGAAGTACTTGCGCTTATGAACGACTGTATTTTTGATGGAAACGATAATGAAATGTTTGTGACATGTTTCCTTGGTGTCCTTGATATAGAAAAAGGAATTCTCACATATTCTTCCGCAGGTCATAATCCACCAATCATTCAAAGAAAGAATAAAGCATTTTATCTCAATTTAACTCCATCATTTGTGCTTGGTGGTATAAGTGGTATGAAGTATTTAGACAACGAATTTAACCTTGAAAAGGGTGATTCAATTACTCTTTATACTGATGGAATTACTGAAGCAAGAAATAAAGATGGCGAGTTCTACGGAGAAGATAGATTACTTGCCTTATATTCTAAGAGACAATATGACTCTATAATAAATCTTCATTATGAATTAGATGACGATTTAAAAAAGTTCACAGATGGTTTCGATCAGTTTGATGATATGACATATTTAACCCTTAAGTATAAGGGAGGAATAGTCTCATATCAAGAAATAATACTAGATGCTAAAGTTGAAAACGTATCTAAAGTAAATGATTTAATTAATGAAGTATTAAGCAAAAACAAACTCTCTGAATACAAAAATACATTCAGTATTGTTGTAGATGAGATATTCTCTAATATTGCGAAATATGCCTATAATGGAAATAGTGGTGAGGTGTACGTCAGAACATTCTACACCAAAGATAGTAATGAACTAACCGTCACATTTATCGATAAAGGTGTTGAATTCAATCAACTAGAAAAAGAATCTAAACTTGTTGATGAAAACTATGAATCAAGAGAAGTAGGTGGTCTTGGAACTCATATAGTTAAATCATTCATAGATTCATATTCATATTCAAGAATAAATGGTAAAAACATCTTAGTTGTAAGAAAGAAACTATAATTTAATTTTTTATATAATGAAAAAAGCTTTGACGATACTTGGTCAAAGCTTTTATTATCTAGTGGTACACCTCCACGGATTCGAACCGTGGACCCATTGATTAAGAGTCAATTGCTCTACCAGCTGAGCTAGAGGTGCATTTTCACGCATAATTATTTTATTATCTAAACATATCTTTGTCAATGATAAATTAACCATATTTATTTCATTTATATATGATATATAGTTACTTTGATCATATTATTTGATTAAATAATAAAATTATATTATTATTAATAAACTAGGAGGAAGCACATATAATGTGCGTTAAATAATATGTCTCAATTAGTAATTAAAGATTTATGGGTCAGTGCTGATTCTAATATGATATTAAAAGGTGTTAATCTCACAATTAGTAGCGAAGATACAGTTGCGCTTATGGGGCCAAATGGTTCAGGTAAATCAACTCTCGCATATACAATTATGGGACACCCAGATTATAAAGTTGAAAAAGGATCTATTCTATTTGATGGTGAAGATATACTAAATATGAGTGTTGATGAAAGATCTAGAAAAGGTCTTTTCCTTGCAATGCAATCACCTTATGAGATAAGTGGTGTTACAAATAGAGATTTCATCAAACAAGCATCAGATAAAAGAATAAAAGAAAATGGTAAACCACTAAGTATCTATAAGTTCGCAGTTAAACTTGATAAAGCTATATCTGATCTTAAGATGGACAAAGATTTAGCGGATAGATATGTGAATGAAGGATTTTCTGGTGGCGAAAAGAAGAAAAATGAAATACTCCAACTTAAAATGCTTGAACCTAAATTTGCAATTCTAGATGAAATAGACTCTGGACTAGATGTTGATGCGGTAAAGATAGTATCTGATAATGTAAATAACTTAAAGAAAGAAAATAATATTGGATTAATACTAATATCTCATTACCATAGATTATATGAATACATTAAACCTACCCATGCCGTAGTATTAATTAATGGCCAACTCGTAAAAGAAGGCGGAAGTGAATTAATTGATGAAATCGACAAATATGGATTTGAACCAATAAAAAGGGAAGCAGGCATTGAAGACGAAGTTACACTTCTTGAAGAATGTGCTTTTAAGGTTACATCTAAATGAAAATAATTAATTCATTCCCATATGAATTAAGCAGTGAAGATATAAGATTTAAGGTTAAGGATGATAATAAATATATTCTCAATTTAAAAGAAGATAGTGAAGTTTATGTATCGGTCTTTATCGAGGGAGATAATACAGAAAATGTATCCCTTGAAATAAACGTTAATAAGTATTCAACCCTTAACTTAGTGCTTTTCACTCTTAATGTTAAATCATATGTACTAAATATAAATCTATATGAATCATCAGTGTTAAATCTAACTACCACTGATTCAATTAATAGCGACTCAACTGTCGATAAAAACATCAACATTCTTGGGAGAAATTCAAATGTTTCTGTCTATGAATTTATTTCGTCAAGAAATAGTGATGTAAAGAAGGGGACATCTAATTTGAATCATTTTGCGAAAGATTCAACCTCCAATGGCACATTTATGTATCTTTCGAAAGATACATCATATATCACGCGTGATGTAGTTTCAAATGTTATAGAGGGTATGGTTAATTCAACATCTACTGAAAACATTAAAGGTGTCCTACTTGGTGATTACGCAAGGATAGATGCAAAACCAATACTTAAAATAGCACTTGATGATGTCCATGTATCTCATGGTTGCGCAATAGGAACTATTGATTCTAATGAAGTGTATTATTTAATGAGTAGAGGCTTAACTAGAGAAGATGCCTTAAAAATGATTTGTTTCTCACTAATTAGCCCAGTTCTTAAGGCTCCTAAAAATGATGAATTTAGAGAACTGATTAGAGGATATCTTGAGGAGGAAATAAAGTAATATGAAAGATTATAAAGAATTATTTCCTGTATACAATAATAATAAAGATTTAGTTTATCTAGATAGTGCCGCAAGCGCACTTAAGGCATCATGTGTAATAGATGCCGTTTCAGATTACTACAATAATTACTCTACTAATATTGAAAGAGGATTATATAAGTTAAGCCTTAATGCGACCAAGAAAGTAGAAGAGGCAAGACGCAATATCGCATCATTTATTAACGCTAAACCCAATGAAGTTATCTTCACAAGAGGCACTACTGAATCACTAAATCAAATTGCATTATCCCTAAGGAATATACTTAAAGAAGGTGATGAAGTTATTACATCTTTAACCGAACACCATTCATCATTTCTTCCTCTTTTAAATCTTTTTAAGGAAATAGGAATAAAACTTGTGTTTGTACCATTAAACGATAAACACGAAGTAACTATCGATAATATAAAGAAAGTAGTCACAAAGAATACTAAATTAATAGCTTTAGCTCACGTAACTAATGTCCTTGGAACTAAACTTGATGTTAAAGAAGTTACGTCATTTGCGCATGAAAATAATATCTTAGTTTCGATTGATGGAGCGCAAGCTATTCCTCATATGAAAATAGATGTAAAAGAGTTAGACGTAGATTTCTATTCATTCTCATTTCACAAGATGTGTGGTCCGACAGGGCTCGGCATATTATACGCCAAAGAAAAGATATTAAATAGTATAGAACCTGCATTCCTGGGTGGTGAAATGAATGACGAGGTCACAAGAACTAGTGTTCTTTATAAAGACTTGCCTTATAAGTTTGAGGCAGGCACTCTTCCTATCGCCGAGATCTTTGGCGCAAATGCCTGTATTAATTTACTACATGAAATTGGATATGATGAAATACATGAGAGAACCGCTAAACTTAGAGATTTCGCAGTAAGTGAACTATCTAAAATTGAGGAAGTTGAAATATATAATCTAGATAGTGAATCATCTTTAATCGCATTCAATATTAAGGGTGTTCACTCTCATGACGCAATAGAAGCATATTCAGATAAAGGGATATGTATGAGAGCGGGACATCATTGTGCAGAACTTCTCCATACAGACGTTTTAAAAGTGTCATCAACTCTTCGTGCTTCTTTCTATTTCTATAATGATATGGAAGATGCAAAGAGATTTATAGAAGTTACAAAAGAAGTAATTAATTTCTTTAAGGAGGTAGGATACATTGGCTGATTTATCTAACCTATATAGGCAAATAATAATGGATCATTATAAAAATCCTAGAAATAAAGGTTTAACTAACGATTTATCATACGTAAAATGTCATATAAAGAATCCATCATGTGGTGATGCGATTGATATTGAATCAAAGGTTATTGATGGTAAGGTTGTTGATGTAAGACAAGATGGAGTTGGATGCTCTATATGTTGCGCTAGCGCATCAATTATGAGTGAAACTGTAATCGGATTAAGTGTAGAAGATGCAACTAACTTAATTGAAAACTACCTTAAAATGGTTTCAAACGATGAAACGTATGACCATACAGTAGATTTTGGTGAACTTGGCGTATTTGAAGGAATCAAAGATTTTCCTGCCCGTGTTAGATGTGCGTCTATCGCATCTAAAGCATTTCTAAACACTCTAAAAAAGGAGAACTAGAATATGCATGAAGATAATCTAAACAAGAAAAAGGAAGTCGAACAAATCTTAGGTGACTATAAGTATGGATTTGTGACAGATGCTAAAGCATATAAACAAGTTGAAGTAGGGCTTAATGAAAAGATAGTTACTGAAATCTCTCGCGCTAAAGGCGAACCAGAGTGGATGCTTGAATATAGGCTAAAGTCTTTAAAGGCATTCTATGAGGCAAAAGACCCAACCTATGGACCAGCGGAACGTATAAAAGAGGTTGATCCTAATAAGATGTGTCTTTATATTAAATCAACTGATAAAGTTGAAAATAAATGGGAAGATGTCCCAGAAAATATAAAAGATACATTTAATAAACTTGGTATTATGGAGGCTGAACAAAAATGGTTATCTGGTGTCTCTACTCAATTTGAGAGTGAAGTTGTATACCACAATAATCAAAAAGAATTAGAAGAAAAAGGTGTAATCTTCCTTGATACTGATACAGGTCTTAAAAAATATCCTGAAATCTTTAAAAAGTTCTTTGGTAGTGTAGTTCCATATAATGATAATAAATATGCCGCATTAAATAGTGCGGTATGGAGTGGTGGATCATTTATTTATGTTCCAAAAGGAGTAAAACTTGAAAAACCAGTTCAATCATATTTTAGAATTAATTCATCTAACATGGGTCAATTTGAAAGAACTTTAATTATTGTGGATGATGGTGGATTTATTAACTACGTTGAAGGATGTACTGCACCTAAGTATAGTGAAGATTCTCTCCACTCGGGTGTAATCGAAATAATCGTTGGGAAGAACGCAAGATGTAGGTATTCTACTATTCAAAACTGGTCTACTAATATCATTAACCTCGTTACCCAAAGAGCCTTAGTAGATGAGGGCGGATATATGGAATGGATAGATGGTAATATCGGTTCTGGAACCAATATGAAATATCCATGTTGTGTACTAAAAGGTGATAGAGCGAAAGGCCTTGTCTTATCAATTGCCTTAGGCAGCGAGGGTCAGTACCAAGATAATGGTGCTAAGATGATACACCTGGGAAAGAACACATCATCTACTACCATTTCAAAATCAATAGTAAGAAAAGGTGGCGTCGTTAACTTTAGAGGTACTACAAGAATATCAAAGGATGCGACAGGCTCTAAAGCGAGTGTAACCTGTGATACTCTTATAATGGATTCAAATTCAAAAAGTGATGCCTATCCATACAATATAGTATCTAATAACTCCTCCTCATATCTAAGGTATCAGATAGTGAATTATTCTATCTTATGAGTAGAGGCTTAACCGAAAAAGAAGCACTTGAATTAATAGTAATGGGCTTTGTTGAACCATTCGCTCGTGAGCTTCCACTAGAATATGCAGTTGAATTAAATCAACTAATAAAATTAGAATTAGAATAAAGGGATTAAAAGTCCCTTTATTTTATTTGAATATCTTTAAAAAATAAAATAAGATAATAGTATGATTGATTTAAACGAGAAACAAAAAGAAGCGATTAATTATATAAATGGTCCTTTAAGGGTTATCGCAGGCGCAGGATCCGGAAAGACCAAAGTATTAACCCTAAGATACATTAATTTAGTTAGAATATTTAATGTTAATCCAGTAAATATTCTCGCTTTAACATTTACCAATAAAGCTACTATAGAAATGAAAGAAAGAATAATTAAGGAGTTAGGAGATGAATATGACTATTCATACATTTCTACCTATCATTCTTTCGCGTCCCATTTAATAAGAGATAATTATCATTTAGTCAATCTACCTAAGACATTTAGAATTCTAGATGAAAATATGTCTTATGCAATCATCAAAAAGATATTTGACAGAAACAAAATACAGTATATCGATGATATGGTTGAAGAAATGCTTGATAAAATCATTAGATATAAGATGGAAAATGATTATGTCTTAGATATGATTAATAAACAAATAGTGGTAGATGAATTTGATGATTTTGATACTAAAATAATCAAACAATATCTTATAAGAGAAAAAGAAATAAACTCACTTGACTTCACTGATCTTATTACCTACTGTATTTATATTCTTAAGAATAATGAAGAAGTTAAAGAACTATACCAAAACAAATTTAAATACATTCTAGTAGATGAATTTCAAGATACATCATCTTATGAATATGAGATTATTTCTATTTTAAGTGAAAAACATAATAATCTAATGGTTGTGGGGGATCCAGATCAAAACATATATGAATGGAGAGATTCTAAAGTAGAAATTCTACTAAATTTTAATAAGGACTTTAGTGGCACTAAAACAGTCATAATGGATAGAAATTATAGATCCTCTAAAGAAATACTTGATTCTGCGAATGCCCTTATTAAAAACAATAAAAATAGAATAGAAAAAGATTTATACACATTAAGAGAAGATGGCATTCCTGTCACATATGAAACATTTGATAACGACGAAAGTGAAGCTAATAGAATAGTTGATTTAATTCTTGAAAAGAAAGAAGAAGGCATAGACTATAAAGATATAGCGGTCTTATATAGAGTAAATTACCTATCCGAAAGAATAGAGAGAACTTTATCTAATAACTCTATTCCATACGATATTGTGGGTGGTATGAAGTTCTATAAAAGAACTGAAATACTAGATGTGATTGCGCTTTTAAGGCTTGTCGCTTATTTTGATGATGATTCTTTCTTAAGAATGGTTAATAAGCCATCAAGAGGAATAGGCAAAAAGAAGATAGAAAAATTAACTCAACTAAATGAGGGAGAACCATTATTTATTACCTTAATTAATAATATTGAAGATAAATCATTCTACAATGAGAAAATCGTTGAATTTAGCGAAATTATACAAGATTTATCCATGGCAAAAGATGACTATAATGCTTATGAATTATTAGATAAAGTATTACTACTCACAGATTATGAAAAACTACTTTCATATTTATCTGATAAGGAAAAGTTTGAAAATATTAGGACATTTAGGAACATCGCTCAAACATTTGTTTCTACAAATGAAAACAATTCTATCTATGATTTCCTAAACTACATTAATACCGAGCAAGAAAAGACTTTATTAAATGAGGGCGATGAAGTAAAACTTATGACAATACATGCATCTAAAGGTCTTGAATTTAAGGTAGTAATACTTGTGGGATTAACTGATAGCATAATTCCTTATAAAAGAACGATAGAAGAAAGAGGGGACGTTGGTCTTGAAGAAGAAAGAAGGCTGATGTATGTCGCACTAACCCGTGCAATGGATGAATTATATTTATTTAAACCTAACTACTATCAAGGCACAAAAGGCGCACAGGCTGACTCCAGATTTATTAAAGAATTAAAGAAGAAAGATGGAACTAAAAAAATCAAACCGCCTAAACATATAATAGAAAACACAAGCAATACAGATGAGATATTAGATGAACCAATAGTAATTAATTATGATAAATATGAATATCATAATGACTATAAATGTATATCAATAATAGACTTTATAGCAAATACGCTAATATGTGAAAGATGTCACAAAGGAAGGAAAAGATATCTTCATACATACAAAGATAATAAAGATAATGTCATAAGTGTATGTAGTGAATGTGCAAGAGAAATAGATCAAAATATAGACGAATCTCTTGAAAGAGAAAAAGATATTAAGAAAAGATATAAATTAAGAAATATCTTCTATACAAAAGAGTTTAAAGAATCGTCTAAGGGTAATCTTTATATGAAGATAAATGATATCTTATTTGTAATTATAGAAAAAGATAATAAGTATCTATCTTCCTATAATGGTCAATTCTTAAAAGAAAGTTTTGACACAATAGATGAAGCAAAGAAAGCTCTATGTAGTGAGTATATTAAGAGTAAATAATTAAAAAGTATCAAGTTAATCTCAAATGAACTTGATACTTTTTAATTTAAAAATAAATTAAACCATTTAATGTGTTAGAATTATATTGTATAATTTATCCATTTGTGGAGGTTCTTATGAAAAAAAGGCCAATGCCTGAAGTTCACATAGAAGGGTTTAAAGAAATGTCAATTAATGGTAAGACTTTGGAATATTTAAGTCCAAAATCTGTTTTTTTACCGACAAACTTCCCAAGTGAACTAAGTGTATTAGTAAAACCAGGTGTCAGGGTGTTAATGGGCCAAAAAATTATGATTAAAGAAGGAAGATTTGGCTATCCTATTTTATCCCCTATATCAGGTACAGTTAAAGAAACTATTAGAAAGTGGCACCCATCTAATAAGATGATTCCAATGATTGAAATAGAAAATGATTTCAAAGAGGAATTGGTGGATACCTTTAAAAATCTAAATCCAGAAAAAATGACCAAGGATGATTTAGTTAATGTAATGAAAGATTCGGGACTCCTTGGTATGGGTGGCGCAGGTTTCCCAACCTACGCTAAATATGAGACAGATAAGCCAGTTGATCAGGTTATTATTAACCTTGCGGAATGTGAACCATTTATTACCTGTGACTACACATATGTGCTTAATTATCCAAATGAATTAATATTTGGACTCAAGTATATGATTAAGGCATCAAACGCCAAATCTGGCGTTATTGCCTTAAAGAATAAAGAAATCAATAATAAATTGATTGATATACTAATGCCTCTTCTTGAAAATAATATGTCATTATTTCTTCTAAATGATGTCTATCCTGCAGGATGGGAAAGATATGTGATAGAAAAAGTGACAGGTAAAAGCTATGGAGTGCTTCCAATTGAGGCAGGTGTAATAGTCAATAATGCGACTACCGCCATTACTTTTGGAAGACTACTTAAAGAGGGTCTTGTGCCTTCATGTAAGTATATGACAGTAACTGGTGATGCGATGAGTGAATGTGGTAATGTCTTAATGAAGTTTGGCACCAGTGTTCATGAATTACTTGACCTATTCAATAACGTAAAAGAAGATGTCGATAAAGAGAAAACATTAATGATATGTGGTGGGCCAATGACGGGTAACGCCATGTTTTCTGGTGATTTTGTGACTACT
This sequence comes from uncultured Bacilli bacterium, assembly GCA_905235635.1. Taxonomy (GTDB): domain Bacteria; phylum Bacillota_I; class Bacilli_A; order Izemoplasmatales; family UBA1188; genus UBA1188. Next base: position 35,344 of record CAJOMC010000010.1, read on the forward strand.
CCAACTTTGGGTAGCGTGATTGCCTTAAGACAGGAACAATATATAGGAAGAAGATACCCACACTGTCTTGGTTGTGGAACATGTGCAAAACACTGTCCAGTTAATCTATCACCCTATCAAATAAGAAGAACTTTAAGATCAGGTGATGTGGATGAATTAATTGCCCTTGGAATAACTAAATGCATTCAATGTGGTCAATGTAGTTATGTATGTCCATCACATGTTGAATTAACAAGTGATATGTTAATCGCAAGAGATCTTGTGAGAAAGATGAAGAGGTAGTATATGGAGAAATATCTAGTTATTAAAGGCCCATATCTTAGAAGCGCTGATATTACTAAAAGAAATACCTCAACAATAATGAGGGACGTACTTATTGCGCTTCTTCCATCAATAGCCTTTGCGATTTATAAAAATGTTGTATTAGTTCTAATTAATGGAATCTATTCATCTATCTATCATGCAATATATCCGATTATTACTCTAATTCTTGCGCCACTTACTTCACTTATTTGTGAAGCTATATCTTTATGGGTAATGAAGAAGCGTGGTATTAAAACTTTTAAAGATTTAGTAGAAGAACTAAAAGTAAGTTATGGAATATTCCCAGGATTATTTATAGTTCTAATATCTCCAACATACATTCCTTTATGGGTGCTACTTGTGTCAGTTGCGGTAGGTGAAGTTGTCGGGAAGATGTTATTTGGTGGGTTTGGTCAAAACATCTTTAATCCTGCACTTGTTGGACGTGCATTTATGGCATTTACTTTCTCATCTCACCTGGGAGATGCATATTTAACATCATATGAATTAACTATCGATGCATATAGTGCTGCAACACCACTAACATCTTACGCTAAAGCGGGAGCCGCATCTATTGATATTGTGAATAATTATGGTGGAATGTTTAATTTATTAATTGGTAATTATCCTGGAGCACTTGGTGAAACAAGCACAATTGCTATATTAATTGGTGCTATCTATTTAATCATTAAAGATGTCATTGATTGGAGAATTCCTGTAGTATATCTTGGAACAATGTTCTTTATCACAATGATAATTGGATTCATTATGGGACAGGGATTATGGTTCCCACTATTCCAAATCCTAACTGGTGGTGTAGCATTTGGTGCTGTATTTATGGCGACTGAACCTGTCACATCACCTAAGACTCATCTAGGTAGAATTATGTATGCTCTCCTTTTAGGTGAGCTAACTGTCCTCTTTAGACTTGTGGGTAATATGCCTGAGGGTGTCGCAACATCTATAGTCACAATGAATATTGTTGGACTAATGATAAATAAATACGTCACAAAACTAAGAGTAGAAGATAAACTCACTAAGAAGAACTGTTATGGTTTAGTTATCTTTTTAGTATTCTTTGTACTACTCTTTGTTTATGATGTTGTTATGGGGGTGAAATAAGATGATTAAGAAAAGTTTAATAACCGCCTCTGTCTTATCTATTTTTGCTCTTATTTGCGCAGCACTTCTTGGAGTTGTAAACTTTTTTACATCTCCTGTTATAAAGGCACATGAAGAAGAAAATATAAAAAAATCTATTAGTCTTGTATGTCCTCTTTATGATTCCAATACAATGGACATTACCACAAATGAAGATAGTAAAGCTAAAACTACATACTTAGTATCATCTAAAGAAACAGAAGAATTACTATATGTAATCTATATAGTTGATGCGACAGGTTACGCATCAACTATTGAAATGATGATTTCAGTTGACAAAGATTATAAAATTACTGGCTACAAAGTATTATCAAGCGCAGAAACTAAGGGTGATATTAAATCCCATGATTTTAATATGATTGGATCTAATAATCTTGATTCTTTTGATACACTCGCAGGTTCAACTTATTCATCAAAAGCGGTGAAGAAATGCTTTAAGTTGGCATTATCTTACGCCAAAGAAGAATTTGAGGGAGGTCAAAAATGAAAGATAATTTCCTAAAAGGTTTCTTTAAAGAAAATCCTCTATTCACAATGCTTCTTGGTTGTTGTCCTGCCCTTGCGGTTACAACTACAGTTGAAAACGCAATTGGTATGACACTTGCCTTTACATTTGTTGTTGTGTTAAGTAATCTATTTATTTCACTAATTAATATTAACGAGAAGATTAAAGAACTGATTCAACCAGTTAGAATCGCGGTATATATTGTAATTATCGCAACACTTGTAACTGTTGTTGAAATGCTAATGGAAGCATACTTCCCAAGTCTATATTCATCTCTTGGAGTATTTATATCTTTAATCACAGTAAACTGTATCGTTCTTGGTAGGGCAGAAGCATATGCCTCAAAGAATAAACCACTTAATTCTATAGTAGATGGATTATCTATGGGACTTGGATACGGTATGGCAATTATTATGATTGCGTTTTTAAGAGAAGTGCTTGGTGCTGGATCTATCACTATTTGGGGAAGTGCTAAACTTAGCCTTATTCCAGTATTTAACTTCTTAAGAATAGAACCAATATCTTTCTTTGTTTCATCTCCAGGAGCCTTCCTGGTACTAGGATTAATACTTGGAGTTATCCAGGCAATTAATAATAAGAAAGTTCTAAAAAATAAAAATAAAAGGCAATCAAAGAAGGAGGTAAAATAAAATGAATATGGCACAAGTTATAACTATTTTAATCTCTACTATTTTCATTGAAAATATAATTTTATCTCAATTCCTTGGTATATGTTCTTTTCTTGGGGTATCAAAGAAAAGATCAAGCGCAATAGGTATGTCTATATCAGTACTTGTAGTAATAATACTCGCAACGCTAGTCACATGGCTTTTATATAATTACGTACTTGTTGTATTTGACCTAGTATACTTAAAGACTATTATCTTTATTCTAGTAATTGCATCCCTAGTTCAAATTATTGAAATTATTATTAAGAAATTTGCACCATCTTTATACAAGAGTTTAGGTATTTATCTTCCTTTAATTACCACAAATTGTGCAATACTTGGTATCGCGCTTAAGACTGTAAATTATGGTTATGGATTTGGCACGATGTTATTATACGCTATAGGTAGTGGAATAGGCTATTTTGTAGTTATGTATATATTCTCTGTAATAAGAGAAGAACTAGAACAGAGAAATCTACCTAAGGCAATGAAGGGAATACCTATCGCACTTGTTGTTGCATCTATTCTTGCGATTCTTTTCTCAAGATATGTAGGTATCGCACCTAAAGTTGAAGACGAAGAAGAAGCTCTAAGAGAAACCTATGTTATCGAAAATGATATTGTAGAGGATGAAAATATTATCTACTATGACCATAACTATGAGGACCTTAATATATGAAAGAAATATTAATCGCAATCCTAGTACTTGTAATACTCGCATTTATATTAGGCCTTCTAATCTCTATAATATCGATAAAATTTAAGGTTGAAGTTGATACAACACTTGAAGATGTATCAAAACTTTTACCAGGTGTTAACTGTGGCGCTTGTGGAAGTGCTGGATGCAACGCATTTGCGGAAAAAATATGCGCAAAAGAAGCAGATGAGAACGGCTGTAAAGTTATAAGAGGCGAAGCTAAACAAAAGCTTGCTGACTATATAAAAGAACACATTAAATAGAAAGATGGCACAATTTGTGCCATTTTTCTAATAAAATTAAAACCGCAATATATAGGGATTTCCTATGATTGCGGTTTTATTAATTAATTAGTCAGCGAGTGATCCAAATGGATCCCATGGTGCAAGATGAATTGGTTCTGCTTCATATGCTTTCTTTTCTTCATCAGTTAAATACTTTTTATGTACAACTGCCTGATAAGTATATTGTTTGAACCAAGTGTCACTCATAATATAGAAACCTTTCTTTCCATTTTCAGATCCCCATGAGTTTTCGATTTTCCATTTAGTAGGAACACCATTTTGAAGGTTAACACCAACGATACACATAGCGTGATTCATAGTGCTAATGCCATAATCTAGTGCTAGAGCTTTATCAGCAGAAAAGTCTAATTCGAATGGAGTTTGATAGTCATAACTCTTATCATCCCAGACTCCCTTTTCTCTATCTCCGTAATACGATACATCTGAGCCAAACCAAACAATTTCATCATCATTTAGTTGTGAAAGGATTAATTCAATCATTCTATCCATTGTAACATTTAGGTGAGTGATAGGTTTACCACCAACCACATTTCCAAGGTAATCAATAGTGTATGTTTTACCATAAGGTTTATCAACTGTTGGGGCATTGATGATTGATACAAAGTCATTAACTTCTTCACCCACATATTTATCAAAGAAAGATTTAGGTGTGAAGTCTTTTTCTAAATGGTAGTTTCCGTCTTTATCAACATACTCAAAATCAAATTTCTCTGGAGGAAGACCATAAGAAGAATAGAAGAGGTTAACAATCTTAGCATATAGTTTATTCTTTTCTTCTCTTACAGCAGCAAGACCTTTTGTTTTATTTAATTCTTTAGCTTTTCCAGCGAATTTTCTTAATTCAGTATCAACTAATGTACTCATTACATGTGTATTAGATGATTGGAATGTTTCAGGAAATACATTCTTAGGAACTACACCATATTTTTTCACTAGTTCAGCAAACATATCCCATTGTCCACCATCACCAATCGCAGAATCAAGTAACCAAGTGAGTGTTCTATCATCATGGTCTCTATCTAGTAAGTCAATAATACCTTCAAGTTCAAAATTAATCTTTTCAAGTTTATCATAGAACGCGATATAGCTTTGAGATAATTCAAATTCTTTTAAACCTAATTTCTTCGCAATAATTTCTCTTAAAACATTTGTTGCGGCGAAGATCCAACATCTACCACTTCTCTTTTGATCAGTCGCAGACATTGTTTTAACTTCTTTCGAGAAAGAAAAGTCTATTTCTGATACCCTATCTTGAGTTCTCGCAACTTGTGATATTACAGTTTGTGATAGTGCATGTCTTAAAATGGTATTAGACTTATCTTGTAAATATTTTTCTTTTTGTTTTAGTAGGCTTTCAACTTTTACAGCCTCAGCATTTTTCATCATAATGAAACTCCTTTATTTATTAAATATACAGTATAAAATGTATACCAAATACCTTATTTTTTCAATATATATACGTATATATAGATAAAGAAATGAATTAGGATAGAAAAAAAGAGGAATTAACCTCTTTCATAGATATTAAATATTATTTATTCTTTGATTCGAGATATGCCTCATATCCACCTTTTAGGATATAAACCATAACTGCGTTTTGTTTTGCGTAGCTTTTCGCATAACTATATGCTTGTTTCCCGTTTTGGTCATATAAGAATATAGGAATATCCTTTCTAACTGTAGAATCTTTTGCGCCACTTGACCCTGGATAGTTTCTTGCGCCTAGGATTTTACCTTGTTCAAAGAGATCATGCTTTCTTGCATCTATTAAGGTACCTTTTCTCATAGTATTAACGAAATCATCAATTGACAATTGTTGAATCTTAGATTTATCAAAATCATTTCTTCTCATGACAAGAAGAGCGATTAAGATACCAACGGTTGATGCGATTAATATATATAACCAATTAAAATTTGATTCTAAAAAATACATTTTATCACCTCTATTTTTATACTCTTATTATATATGAAAATAGTAAAAATGTAGTGGTTTATACTTTTGATAGTCTTAAACAATAGTTAATGGTTTCATAATATAAATAGTTATATTTAGATATAACGATTTATTTTTTTTCAGGGGAATTTTATTTTCAAGCGCAACACCCCTCGTAAAAATAAAGGTCCATAAATGAATCTGTAGTATAATTTGGTTAACCAGACTAAATTATAAGGGG
>CAJOMC010000011.1 GCA_905235635.1 uncultured Bacilli bacterium
AAGGAATATCGAGATAACGCATGCTTCATCGTATCTGATGAAATTGCTATTGAGCTTAGAAAACTCAAAGATAGTGATGGTAATTATATCTGGAATCAAAACAACGACACAATCTTAGGAAAGCCTGTCTATGTTTCTAGTTATATGAGCGATGAAACTAAGCCTATTCTCTTTGGCGATTTCTCTTATCTTTCAGTTATCTTAAGAGGCAAAATGAAGCTTAAGGTTCTTAATGAGTTATTCGCAAACAAGTTCGAGATTGGCTATGCGGTCAAAGAACGCTTAGATTTCAAATTAACGCAAGCAGATGCAGTCAGGGTATTACTTCTCGACTCATCCGAAGAAAGCGAAGACTAAGCGATTTTAGGGGCTAATTTAGGCTTCTAGGTTAGCCTCTAATCTCTTTGGAGGTAACATGGATAGAATTACATATAATAGAAAAATCGGTGACACTGTCTATGTTATTAGCAGTACTGCCACCGATAAAAAAGATGAAGATTACATAAAGAAAAAGGTAGAAAAAATGATTCGTAGATCTATTGAAATACCTATCATTCAAATGCCTTTAAATAATAAAAAATAAGTGCTCGTATTACTTGATAATAATCCCTTTTAGAGTGATGTATATACACACCAAAGGAGGTTATTATAATGAGCACAAATGAACTTAAAGCAAAGCTTTACAAACTGGTTGACGATACCAATACCTCAAGAAAAGGAATTGATTATTTAGTCAATTATTATATCCACTCACTTGGTTGGAGTGAGGATGAAGCAATCAAGTATGCCATTAAATTATTTGAAGATGGTGTAATTGATGAAATTAAAGTCATTAACGGAAAGGAGGCAGACTAATGCTACAAGAATTAAATACATCAGCACAAAAGATTACAGCATTATACTGCCGTCTTTCACGTGATGATGATTTACAAGGTGATTCAAACTCTATCATTAATCAAAAGAACATCCTACAAAAGTATGCTGATGATAATGGATTTAAGAACACAGTAACGTTCGTTGATGATGGCTATTCTGGTACTACTTTCAATAGACCAGACTGGCAAAGATTAATGGAATTTGTGAATCGTGATGAAGTTGCAACAATTATCGTAAAAGACATGTCTAGACTTGGACGTGATTATTTAAAGGTCGGATACTTCACTGAGATCTTATTCCCTGAAAATGGTATTAGATTTATAGCCATTAATAATGGTGTTGATTCTGATAAACCAACTGATAACGACTTTACACCATTCTTGAACATTATTAATGAATGGTACGCTAAAGACACTTCTAAAAAGATAAGAGCTGTATTTAAATCTAAAGCTGATAGAGGTGAAACACTAACTTTTCTACCACCATATGGCTATAGACCCTAACGATAAGCACAAATGGATTATAGATGATGAAGCTAGTGTTGTTGTCAAAGAGATATTTAGATTGTGTATAAATGGACTAGGCGTTAGTAAAATTGCTAACGAACTTAATAATCGAAATATTATGCCACCTGGTTATTACAAAATTACTCATGGGCAATGGAATAAAGATTCGGATTACTCAAATACTAAATGGAGTCCTGCTATTGTTAGTGAAATACTTAATAGACAAGAATACATAGGCAATACTGTTATTTTTAAGCCAGACCCATATAAGCGTAATAAAAGAAAGTTCAAGCCAATGAAACCTGAGGAACTTAAGATAATTGAAAATACGCATGAAGCTATTATTGATAAGGATACCTTTGATGTTGTTTCAAATATTAGAGCTCATAAGCGTAAAAATACAAAACTAGGTTATGTTCCTAAACTTGCTGGTAAACTTTATTGTAGTGATTGTGGCGAGGTCTTATATTATGTATGCCCAAGAGAAAAATATCATAATCCTGCATATTTTGTTTGCAGTAGTTATAGAAAACATAGATGCGAACATACCCACGCAATTAGAGAAGCTGATATAGAAGCTATTATTTTAGCGGATATTAAAAGAATGACTTCATTCGTAAAGAATAATGAAGATGAATTTGTAGCTAAAGTAAGTGATTATTCTAAATCAGAACTCAATAAGGCGCTAAAAAATGCAACTAAGGAAATTGATACTGCTACTGCAAGATATAAGAAACTAGATTCAATTATTCAAAACTTATATGAAGATAAACTAGAAGGTAATTTAACTGATGAAAGATTCAATAAATTATCAGAAAGTTATGAGCAAGAGCAAAAAAGCCTAGAAACTCGAATTAAAGAGCTTCAGGACTTTGTTAATAAAGAAAATGAAAAATATCTCAATGCCTCTTACCTAATTAACTTAGTTAAGAAATACATTGAGATAAATGAATTAACGGATGAGATAGTTCAAGAATTCATCCAAAAGGTAGTCATACATCATAAAGTTAAAATAGATGGTGTAAAGACTCAACAAGTCGATATCTACTATAATGGCATTGGTCATATAGAGATATAAATTAGTTCTGTTTTTAGTCAGAACTTCCTCCTAACACTACTAGAGTGAAATCTAGTGGTGTTTTTATTTTAAGGTAATTGTAATGGTTACATCACCATCGCCTAATAAGTCAGTTAGTTCACTCTTAGATAAATTGATGTGACCTAGTTTTGTATAAGCCCATGTATTTGAATCATAGAAGATTACTATTTGATTAGATGAATACAAAACGATGTCTCCAGGGTTAGTTGTAATTCTAGTATCAGCTGATGTAATTGAAGTGCCTAAAGAACCAACCTGCTCGAAACCACCATACATATGCATTTCAATGGTAAGACCATCTTTAGCTAGGTTCTTTAATGCAGTTACGGAATCATTATCAAGCCAATTAACATCAACTTCAATATTACCAATTTTTAAAGATAAAGTTTTATTCATAATTTCATCATCCTCTTTAGGTTGTGTTGTAGTATCATCACTTGTCGTATCAGGCTCCTGCGTAGTAGGTTGGCTTGGCTCAGTAGCTGGATTAGATGTAGATCTACCACACGAAACAAGAGTGCACATTAAAACTAAAGTTGTAATTAGAATTATAAATCTTTTCATAAAGGTCACCTTTTAATCAATTATACACCAAAATCATAAAAAAAGAGAGGCAAGCTACCCACGAAATTAAAATCGTTGATATCTTGCCTGCTCTAAACTGCTTTTATTTTAAATTCACAAAATATAAACGTCCCGTGCCGGAATTGAACCAGCAATTATGCTTTAGGAGAGCATCGTTATATCCATTTAACTAACAGGACATTTGAATATTTACTAAATTATAATATCACAATTTTAATTAAATAGTTTATTAATTGCAGCTTCGGCTAGCTTTAAACCAGCTGATCCAACAACATATGATATTGACCCTATAGTTAAAGAGCCAGTCCTAATAGGTGGTATAGTTGATGAAACAACAGTTAGATGATCTATATTATTTTCTCTTAGTTTTTGCCTCATCTTTTTTGCAAGAGGATCAGAATTCGTTTTATAAATATCAGTTATTATAAAAGATGATTCTCTTCTATTGCCTGCACCCATCATTGATACTATTGGTATATTTAATTCTTTTGCTTTTGAAATCAAAAGGACTTTTGCATCAACATCATCGATAGCATCAATAATTAAATCTATGTTGCTAAAGTCAATAACGTGTGCATTATCTTTATTATAAAATAAGTTAAAAGTAGATACATTAATATCACAATCAATATCATTTAAGTGACTTTCCCATACATCTGTTTTAAACTTACCAATTGTTTTTCTAGTAGATAATAATTGTCTATTTAGATTAGATTCTTCATATTTGTCTCCATCTACTAAAACAAAATATTTAATACCGATTCTCGCAAGAGACTCAACTGTATATCCTCCAACACCACCTAATCCAAAAACAGCAACTTTAGCGTTGCTGATTTTTATTATTTCTTCATCATTTAATAATATATTTCTTCTTGTAAAATCAATCATGGCTATTTTTATTAATTAATTCATTTTTAAGTGTATATAATTTGTCTGATAAATCTACGTAGTATTCGTGAGGATAGTTGTATCTTAATACTTCCATCCATAATGTATCTACTTCTTTTAAAGCGTAAGATCTTATTTCGTGAATATTAGGTGATTTATATACTTGTTTACCATCAATAAAGATTGGTTCAAGCAATTCTCTTAGTATAAAAGATGCAAACGTTTTGCGCTTATATGTATAAACAGGGTCAAAAATTGTTAAAGGTTTAGTTTCATCAATCTCTTCATCAATTGTGCAAATTAAGTCAGCTTCAGCCTTCCCTGTTTCTTTATCATATATTCTATATACTTTCTTTGGACCTGGGTTAGTAGTTTTAACTGGAGAAGCACTAACTTTCATCAAAGGTGTAATTACACCATTAGACTCCAAAGCTGATAATTTATAGACACCGTCAAGAACGGCACTAGATTTAGAAGTAATAAGTCTTTCTCCAACACCAAAGAGGTCAACATCTGCACCATTTTGAAGCATTTCAGATATAGCGTATTCATCTAAACTATTTGTTACCATAATCTTAACGTATTCAAGGCCTTCTTTATCAAGAACCTTTCTTACTTCATTAGATAAGTATGACAAATCGCCTGAATCTATTCTTACTGATCCATTTTTAATTCCCATTGGTTCAAGAACTTCTTTAAATACTCTAATTGCATTTGGAAGACCGCTATTTAATACATCATATGTATCAATTAAGAAAGATGAACCATTTGGATAAGATAATGCAAACGTTTTAAAGGCTTCATACTCATTTTTAAATGATTGAACATAAGAATGAGCCATAGTACCATATGATTTAATTCCATATTTCTTCTCTGCTTCTACTACACTTGTGCCAATACATCCACCTATGTATGCAGCTCTTGTTCCAAGCATAGCAGCATCTTCACCATGTGCACGTCTTGCACCAAATTCAGTAACAGATCTATCTTTTGCGGCTCTTACTATTCTATTAGCTTTTGTTGCAATTAAGGATTGATGGTTAAAAAGCATCAATAAATATGTTTCAAGAAGTTGTGCTTCGATGAGTGGAGCTTTTACTGTTATCACAGGTTCTTGAGGGAATATTACAGTGCCTTCTTTCACAGAATATAAATCACCAGTAAATCTTAGATTTCTTAAGTAATCTAAAAAATCTTCACTATAATTTCCTTTATCTCTTAAAAATTTGATGTCATCTTCTTCAAATTTGAAATTATTAATATAGTCAATAATAGATTCAAGACCACAAGCGATTACATATCCACCATTATCTGGGTTTGAACGATAGAAAACATCAAAGTATGCAATATTATCCTTCATACCATTTTTAAAATATACGTAACTCATCGCAAGTTCATATAAATCAGTAACTAGTGCTTTCATCATTTCACCTCAATATGTAGTCCTCTTAATACATCAAAAGCTTTCTGTTCTAAGACTTTATCAAAAGAATCAGTTAAATCCTTTAGAATTCTAATTTTTGCGTTAGGGAGGGCAGATTTTACCATTATAGCGTTAGATATTACGCAGATATTAGATACAAGTCCACATAAATCAATTTCATCATATGGATTATCTTTGAGCCAGTTCGCAAGATCAAGAGATGGAAATGTATTTTTAGTAAATATTTTTAATGCTCCTTTTTCCAGTTCCTTGACTTTTCCATATAGTTCATGACCTTTTGTGCCACTTATACAATGCTCAACTGGGAGATACCTTCCTTCAACAGTATTAAGATATGATTTATCATGAGTATCTAGTGTCATTACATAAGCATCGTAATCTTTAACACTATCACATATTTTATTCTCTAATTTATCTGCACCAGGAAAACCAAGTGATCCATCCACAAAATCAACCTGGTAATCAGCAATCACAAGTAGCCTCATTTATAACCTCCATATAAGATTCCCCTATATTATTATAATATATTTATTAATTATAATAAAATCACTTTAGAATTGTGTGCTTATCAGTGATAATAATATCCATTTTAATATCAGTATTTTCTATATCTTCTAATGAATTAATCACTTGTTCATCAAATATAAGCGCAACTTTAAGTCCTTTAGCGTTTGCTAAACATCTATCATAAAAGCTTTTCCCATATCCAATTCTATTCATAGATTTATCAAACACTATTCCGGGCACAATAAATAAGTCTATATCCTTTATGTCGATAACATTCTCTTTAATTAATACGGATTCATAAATCCCAAATTCATTTTTAACTAATTCGTCACCATTTATATACTTAATGAACACAAGATCTTTCCCTAAAATTTTAGGTAGGCAAATGGTTTTACCCAAATAATTCAATCTATCTAATAAATAGTTAGTATCAAATTCTGAACCAATACTCTTATATAGCGCAATTATATTGTAATTACTTGCGCTAATTAAAGAGAGAAACCTATCACTCATATTTCTTGATTTATCATATCTATTTTCTATATTATTTCTAATACTTAGGTATTTAGTTCTAATCTCATTTTTGGTCATATTTACACTTTTCTTATAAATTAAGATATTGTTATCTCATATTAATATAGTGAATATATTATACCTTAATTAATTCAATATAATTAATGAAAGTAATGAGGCTTGTTGTATAATTTAATTATGAATAAAGTAGTATATAAGACCGTAAGAGAAATTACACGTTCTCAAATTGATTATAAAAAAGATTATAAGTTATCGTCTATCCTAGAAGATATTCAAAACATTGGATTAAATGCTTTAGAATATGCCGGCATAGGAGATGATAAAACAAGGGATAAAGGAATTAACTGGGTCTACACAAAACTTTATATTGAGTTTAATAAAATACCCAATGAAAATGATTCTATCTACTATGAAACATACCCCCTTGATATGATACATTTCATATATCCAAGGATGTTTAACGCAAGGGATAAAAAAGGAAATATTCTATTTAAAGCATTACTTTACTGTGTATTATTAAACACAAACGATAGAAAGATTGTTCTTCCTTCTAAAGCTAATATTTTTCTTAATTCTTACACCAATAAGAAAGAGATGGATTTAATTATGCCTAAAGAAATCAATAAGAAGGATACCCAATATAGGGAATCAAGAAAGGTTCATTATTCTGATATTGATATAAATAACCATTTAAATAATATTAAATATTTAGATTTTATATTAGATTTATTTGATATAGAATTGTTAAATAACATTCAATTTAAATCAATATTAATATCGTTCAATAAAGAAGTTAGATTAAATGAAGAGATAAAACTATATTCATCTATAGATAACACCTATTTTATAGGTAAAGCTAATGATAATATAGTTTTTGAGGCAGAGGTTTCATATGTTGAAAGATAAAACCAATAAAGATCTTTTAGATTTATTAAACAAAAGCGGTAATAACTTGGTTAAAACATCTGAATATGAAATCTTTAAATCTAAATTAGATAATGAAGATTTATCAAAACTAGATAAATTCTTTAATACCTTTAAAGAAGAAATTTCTGGGATACAAGAAAATGACTTTAATCTTTTAGTAAATGACTTCAAAGAAGCACTTCCTCTAGTATATTTAAAATCAAACTCACTCGCACAGGCTCTTGAAAGACTAGATTTTAGAAGATTTCATTCATTTTATAAGGATAGTAATACTAGATTTATAGATGATAATATCTTTAGTTCTAATGATATTTCCATTCTCACTGTAAAACTTAGATTTAATCCTATAGAATCAATACTCCAGTATGCCTTAAATATTGTAAATACAAAGTTATCTTTATTCGGTTTATCTTATGATAATAAATCAAGAATAATAGTTAAATCTCGCCGTTTTTCATTAAACACGACTGATGTAAAAATAGAAAACAATGTGTCAGTACTAATTCTTGAAGGTGATAAGCTTACTATCAAGTTTAATAATAGGATAACAGATCACTATGCTTCTATTATGTTTATTAATACGTTACTTGCGAATTACTTTAAATTATTAGGCAAGTTTCACGATAGAACAAATAAATATGTAATACAAATAACTGACCAAAGGTTAACCCTTGAATGTCCTATTAAAATAGATTTATTTGTCCCACAAGGTAATTTTAACCTCAAGTATAGTGAAGATATAGAACCAGATTATATTAAATATAGTGAGGTATTTAGTGATAATAATAGGGAAGAAAATAATGATTACTATATTCAAAGAAATATGGTTACATATTCAATTGATTCTTTTAGAGATGATTCACTAATCATTAATGAAATAGAGGTGTCTCTTAGTGAAATACTAAATCAAGCAATTAAAGAATATAGGCTTGATATCCCCAACACAAACGTAAATACTATTAATATAATTAAATATAACGATAAAGAATTTATCACAACAAGAATTAAAAATTAAGGCAGAAGATCGATTAACTTCTGCCTTAATTCTATTTATTTTTTCTACTTATAAAGCCGAGTGGCTTTGAGTCTTCCATAAACTCATATTCTTCTATCTCACAGTTCTTCATAACTGGATTAAAGATAAACTGGTTAAACACAAGGCCATGAGCAACAACAATTATCTTATTATATTTACCTAGGTATTTTCTTATTACGTTAAAGGCTCTCTCACCTAGTTCATCTGGGGTTTCCCATTTATATTTACATGTTTTATCCCATATGCCTTTTCTTTCTTCCATCTCTTCATCGATTAGCTTAAAATCTACATATTTTCTTCTAAATGTTAGATCTGGTGTCCACTCATGAAGATCATTTTCAACTATTATAGCAAGTCCAGTTTCTCTCATAATATATGAAGCAGTTTGAAGTGCCCTTGTATATGGAGATGAAATTATAATATCTGCATCCTTAAATATAGGATTCTTTGCGACTTCTTTTGCTTGAGTCTCACCTAGAGGTGAGAGATGAGCCATGTCACAACCCATTGATACATGGCCTCTATTCATCACAATAGAATAGTCTGCATCACCATGTCTAACAAGTAGTAGTTTCATTTTCGTATGCCCCTTTTAAATGTTTGAAATATTTCATTAAAATCATTGGATAATGGATATTTATTAAAATCTTCTTCTTTTAGGAAAAATACTTTTCCTTCTAAAGAATTAGAGATTTCACCACTAAATTTATCGGAATAATAGAGTAGAGATAAATGCCTATTAGAATCTATATTATTCCATTCATAGAATCCGACACATCTTAAATCAATTGCCTTAAGACCTGATTCCTCATATAATTCCCTATATGCAGATTCTTCAATTGTTTCAGAGTCTTCAGTATGACCACCAGGAAAGGTGAGACCTGGCCAGTCTTTTCTCTCTCTTAAAAGAACAAGATATTCATTTTTATTATTTTTAATTAATACCATATTGGTTAATATTACATGTTTTTGCATACATATACCTTTATTGTTATTATATATTATAGAAACATTATATTTTACATAGTTTCGTTTAGGATAAAAAATACTTTAATTTTAAAAAGGTTTATATTATAATAGTATAGAATCATAGGAGAAAGATATGCCTGAGTCTAAGAAAAGAAAAAAAGATAATAATGTTGAAATAAAACAAAAACACTTTAATCCACAAGAATCTAAAGCCGGTAAAATATTAATCGCCGTGCTTGCGCTAAGTATGGTTCTAGGTATTATTGTTGCTGCTATCTTTTTGATGATACAAAGTTTAGCTTAATCTTATAAATTAAAAGAGGAAAGATATTCAATATTACCCGAACCACCTTTTATAGGTGATTCGATCACAGGTTTAATTTTTATATTATAGCGTTCTATAAATGAGGTAATTTGCTTAATTGCGTATTGCCTCATTTTTTCATCTTTAACAATACCGTTTTTAAGATAAATATGGCCTAGTTCAAACTGGGGTTTTATAAGAAATACAACAGTTACATCTTTAAAATTATCAATAATTCTTTCTAAAATGGTTTCAACTTTAATAAATGATACATCAATAACTATAATATCTATCTTAGGTAATTTAGATAAATCAAAGGTTAAAAAGTTTGTATTCTCTAAAGATATAATTTTAGGGTTGTTTCTTAATGAATCATGAAGTTGAAGAGTACCTACATCAAGCGCAAATACTCTTTCAGCACCCCTTTTGATAAGGCAATCAGTAAACCCACCAGTTGATGCGCCTATATCGAGACAGACCTTATTTCTCACATCTATCTTATATTCATCTAAAGCT
Source organism: uncultured Bacilli bacterium (assembly GCA_905235635.1). GTDB lineage: Bacteria > Bacillota_I > Bacilli_A > Izemoplasmatales > UBA1188 > UBA1188. The sequence goes on from CAJOMC010000011.1 coordinate 10,192, forward strand.
TTTTCAAGTTTAAGTCCACCTCTTGACACATAAAATAATGTATTATTATCAATTTCTATTCTATCTATAATAGATACTTCAAAAGAAGGTTTAAAGGTAGCTTTACCATTTACCTTAATATGGCCTTCTTTTATTTCATATTGAGCTTTCGCTCTAGATTCAAAATATCCATTATCTTTTAGAAATTGATCTAATCGCATAATTCTTCTTTTAATTTTTTATATATAGTGTTTTTATCTATATTATGTTTTTGTCTTAATCCTTCAAGAGGTCCAACTCCAATAAAATCAAACGGAAGTCCTATAATATCTAAATGTTTCAATATATTATTAGAATTATAAAAAGATAAAATCATTGAGCCTAGTGAATTAGAGTAAGGTGCTTCTTCATACACATATATTTTTTTATTTGTATTAGCTATTTCAGAAAGCAAATCCGAATCAAGAGGTCTAATTACTTTAGCGTTAATTAATTCAACATTAAGTTCTTTACATGTGTCAAATAAATAATCTACACTAGATGAATAAGTAATAAGATATGCTTTAGGATTATCAAGATTAAGCATTTTATCCCATTTAAGGTTCATATTAGTATTTAAAATAGCAGTAGGTTCTATTTTAATCTTTGATTGTGGATATCTAATCACAATAGGACCTTCACCCTTTAAGAAGGCATAATCTAGACATTCAAAAAGTTCTTTATAATCTTTAGGGGACAAAATAGTTAAGTTAGGAATTGAATTTAAATAGGCAAGATCATATATTCCTTGATGAGTTTTACCTGTCTCAGATACGAGTCCCACCTTATCAAGGCCAATAACTACATGTAGATTTTGACAAGCGATATCAGAAATTATTTGGTCAAAGGCTCTTTGACCAAATGATGAAAACAGGGATAGGAATACATTTTTTCTATTAATCGATAAAGAGGCGGCCAAAGTTGTTGCGGCCTGTTCAGTTATACCTGTATCGATATAATCATCACCCATTTCAACCATTAAGTCATACATGCCTTCTGATACAGTCATCGCAGGGTTAATTACTAGTAAATCGCCTGTTTTAGCGTAAAACTCAGATAAATATTTCGCAACTGCTTGAGAATATGTTACATATTCTTTATCGCGCGTTTTAGGAGTACCATCGCAGATATTAAATGGTCCTGTTGCATGCCACTTACCTATTTCATCATTTTCAGAATAGAAATATCCTTTTCCTTTTTTAGTTAATACATGAACAACTACTGGTTTACTCATATTATCTGCTAAACAAAGCGCTTTTTCTAGTTCACCAAAATTGTGGCCATCAACTGTGCCTATATACTCTATACCTAATAAGTTAAAGAATTCTTTCTTATTAGATATAGTTTTGATTGCGCCATTATTTGGTGATATAGACATATAATTTTCATTTAAGATAATTATTGCTTTTTTATTTAGCCTTCCAAGAAGCTCAAGACCTTCATAGGCTTCTCCTCCACTCATGGCCCCATCACCAATAATTGCGATAGCGTCTTTATCATTAAATCTAAAGCCATAAAGAGCACATAAGGATGTTGATGAATGTCCAACACTCCAAATATCGGATATAGGATCTTCTTCTTTAGATACTATTCCAGATAAGCCATCTAGATCTCTTAGCGTGTCAAAATACTTACCTCTTCCGGTAAGGATTTTATGTGTATATGCTTGATGTCCTACATCAAAAATATATGAAACATTATTTGAGAAATGTTTATGTAAAGCAATAGTTAGTTCTACTATTCCTAAATTTGGAGATAGGTGGCCTCCGTGAATAGATACTTTATTTGTAATAAAGTCTCTAACTTCGGCCGCAAGAATTTTTAGTTCAGCTTCCGAGAGGTCTTTTAGGAATGTATCATCTTTAATATCATATAGGTTAAACATTATTCTTCCTTCACAGTGATTTTTGCTTGAGCCTCATTTAGTAAATCAGTAGCGTGTTTAGATAGTTCAATACCTAGTGTATACTTTTTTACTGAATCATCTAATGATAATTCACCACTCTCAAGTTCTTTCACGAGTTTTTCAAGCAATTCCATTGTTTTTTCAAAAGATAGTTCTTTAATATTTAATTCTTCCATGATTACTCCTTTATGACCTTAGATAGCACTTCACCATCTTTAAATTTTGTTTTTATAATATCTCCCTCAGTTAGTGTTTTCGAATCTTTCACAATCACATCATCTTTAAATGTAATTGAGTAACCCTTATTTAATACCGAGAGAGGGTTTAGTAAATTAAGTTTTTCATTTAATACTAAATAATAATTTGATTTATCCGCTAAATAACTTTTGAATGCGTTATAAAGATGCTTTAGATGAGTGTTATTTCTTTCTATATTTTTAAGAATGACTTCTTTTGGAGATAATAGTTCTAGTTTTTCAGTTAACCCTAAAAGATTTTGATACATAGTAGAAAGAAGATATGAATCATCTTTATATATTCTTGTAGATAAGATATTAGATAACTTAGTTTTTAGATTTTGAAGATTATTATAGTAGGATTGTTTAAGTCTTAAAGTGAATGTATCAAGATTGTTCTTTAAGACTCTTGAGTCTTTAACAACGATCTCCCCAGCGTTTGATGGGGTTGCGGCTCTTACATCCGCAACAAAATCAGATATAGTGAAATCTGTTTCATGGCCTATAGCACTAATAATTGGTTTTTTACTATTATATATGGCATCAGCGACTATCTCTTCATTAAATGGCCATAAATCTTCAATAGATCCTCCACCACGGGCTAGGATAATCACGTCTATAATAGGGTTCTCGTTTGCGAGTTTAATATTCCTAACGATTAATTCTTTCGCTCCATCGCCTTGTACCTTTGTAGGATAAAGAATTAAATTAGAGAATTGACTTCTATTTAGAATAACATGTTTTAAATCTTCTATTACGGCACCTGTATCGGATGTAAGTAGAGCTATGTTTTTAGGATATTCAGGAAGAGGCCTTTTTCTTCTAGAATCAAAGTACCCTTTGGCTTCTAATTTCTTTTTTAACTCTTCATATTTTTGATATAGAATTCCTATCCCTGCTTCTCTCATTCTATTTACTAAAATCTGGTACGTACCACCTGTTTGATAGGTTTGAATAGAACCAGAAACAGTAACTTTATCACCATTTTTAGGCTCAAAATTAAGATATAAAGTAGAACTTCTCCACATTATACAAGATATTTGAGATGATTCATCTTTAAGAGTGAAATAAAGATGCCCAGAAGCGTTTCTTTTAAAATTAGATATCTCACCTTCAACTGATATATGTGATAAAAAAGGATTTGCCTCAATCGTATCCTTTATAATCTTATTTACTTGTGAGACAGTTAAAATTTCATTTTGATTCATTTATTAAATCTTTTGCTTTATCTAGAACCTTATTATTAAAGGCAGCTTGTTTACCATCGATATCTGAATATATCTTGGTAATTTCAATTGCTTCATTAATTGAAACCTGATAAGGAATATTTTTATATTTCATTTCATAAACAGAGTATTTTAATATTGCCTTATCCACAAGGTTTAATCTATTTAATTTCCAGTTTGTGAGAGATTTATCAAGAATTTCCTCTATTTCATCACTATGCTTAATTAATTCTTCTACATCAAGATAGGTTTCTTCAGATACATCAGTACCTCTAACAAAGTCTCCACCAAATTCTAGGATATATAGAAATAAAATAGAATCTATTCTTTTTTGTCTTTGAGTTTTACTAGCTTCCATAATACACCATTAATTATATCATCTTGACTTAGATTTGGCTTCTTCAAGTAAATCATTTAGTAAATTATATTGATTATTACCAACATATTGATATACTCTTCTTTCGCTAGAATATGGATAGAATAATTCATCTTCATAATCATACTGATAATCACCTTCTGGATCAAAGAGAATATTATAAACGGTTTCTGACACAGGACAATATCCTATGTAATCTGAATTTTCAGCCATATTCTCACTATTAGAAAAGAAATTAAGGAAGTCATGTGCGAGTTCCTTATTCTCGCTATTTTTGGTGATGCACATGCCATCAATCCAAATATTTGTTTGGCTAGGACAATAATATGAAAAGTTAATTTCTCTTCCATCAGCTTCACACTGATACATTTCATCAAGATAATCACCTGAATATACTAAGGCCATATCAAGTTTACCTGTCTGGACAAGAGTTTTTAAGTTATCATCACCCCATACATCATATTTAGCTTTCTTTAGTAAATTACACGCTTCCTGAAGTTCTTTAGGATTATCAGTGTTTATATCATATCCTAAATACATAGCGGCTATACAGAGAGCATCTCTTGATGAATCATACATACCTTTCTTGTAACTTGATTCTTCAAATATAGCACCAAGCCCCTTTTCAAGTACATATTCTTCAAGTCCTTCTACATCTGTATTATAAAGAATACCTACAGTACCCCAAAAATAAGGAATAAAGTAATCTTTATACTTTGCACATTCACTGTTAATTAGAGTTTGTGCGTCACTAAATAATTCTTCTTCATTATATAAAGGTACAAGTGAATAATCGATTAAACTTAAAAAGTTTTCTTTAACCATTCTATCTATCATATAATCAGATATAATAACTACATCATAATTATCATATTGAATAGATTGATATATTTCTTCATTAGAAGAAACTTCCTTATAGATAATATAACAATCATATTCCTCTTCAAAAGCCATAAGGAGTTCATCGTTAATATAATCTCCAACGTTTAAAACATATAATTCCTTTTTATTAGAACATGATGAAAGCGCTAGTACTAGCGATATTATAATAAATAATAAAGACAATTTTTTCATTATAATTTCACCTTCCTATTCTTTGATTGTATTGATCTATTCACAAGTATTATTATAAACGCTATGAGGAATATAATAACATTATATGCATATACAGTTTTAGGAATATACCCTCTTCTCCAACCATTATCTATCCAAGTTGATACGTTATGGAATCTAGTTCCTGAAACAAACATAGTGATAACGAAATCATCAATTGACATAGTGAACGCAAACATAGCACCTGATATAATACCTGTAAGTATAGATGGGATAATAGCTTTAATAAGCGCTCCCATTCTCGAGCATCCTAAATCACGCGCAGCTTCGTAGGTATTTGGATCTATTTGAGATAGTCTTGGGAGAACTGATAATACCACATATGGAATTGAGAAGAATATATGAGCTATTAAAACAGTAGGAAATCCCCTTTTTAAGCCAAATATTGTCTCAAGTACCACAAATACAAGTAAAAGAAGGAATCCTGTGACAATATCAGGTGTTACAATAGGCATATTGTTTAGTGTAAGCATCATTGTTCTCTTCTTCTTTGAAAGAGCGTTTATTCCAATCGAAAACATTGTGCCAAGTATTGTCGCAATTGATGTGGATAAAAGTGTTATTGCGAATGTATTAAATATAGCGTTTTTAAGTGTACGAATATTAGATGAGTATCTATATAAGATATCGAGCGCAGAATAATCTTTAGTGAATAAAGATGCATACCACTTAAGTGTTAATCCACTTGAAAAGCCTAAAGTTGTGAGTGAGTAACTCTTGGTGAATGACATAAGGAAAATCACAAGGACAGGCAGATAAATTAGTGTGAAAGATAAGATTAGTATGATAGTGAATAAGGTAGTAAAGGCTTTATTTGTTTTCATATTAGTGTTTCTCCTTCTTTATCTACTCTCATAACTAGGATAAATCCCATAACGGTAAATATTATAGTTATTAGTGAAAATACACTACCAACGTTAAATCCACCGGTTCCCTTAAATCTTTTATATATCAAATTTCCAAGCATTACTATAGTTCTATCAGATATAGCATCTGAAACCTCAAACTGAGTGAGTGATGGTAAAAATACCATTATTATTCCAGATATTATACCTGATATAGATAACGGGAATGTAACTTTAAAGAATGTCTCAAATTTATTAGCACCTAGATCATATGATGCCTCTATTACCTTATCATCAATCTTTTCAAGAACTGAATAAATAGGAAGTATCATATAAGGAAGATACATCGAAATCATCGCGATAACTATATTAAATTGATAGAAACCTGATTCATTTAAACCAATAATTTCAAATATAGTCTTCCAGGAGACTATTCTTAAAACCTGATTACTCCATAAAGGTAATACAAGTAAAAGCATAATTATACCTCTTACTTTATTATTTAAAAATCTCATAAAGTAGGCAGTAGGATATGCGAATAAGAAACAGATTACAGTAACTAAAAATGAAATCAAGAATGATCTACCCATCGCAGGCCAAAATACTGTCTTGGCGTATGATGAACCGAATACATAGCTCCAGTTCGAAAGACTAATTTTAAATTCAGAATTACTACTAAAATCATAAGTAGTAAAAGCCATAACTATTAGTATTAAACTTGGAATAATGATTAGGAAAAAATTCCATACTAAATATGGAGTAGATAATATTCCAAGTTTCTTTAATTTCTTCTTAGGTTTAGCCTCTACATAATTATTATTAGTCATTTAAGGCCTCGATAGTTGATGTATCTAAACTATTATCTTCTTCAAGTAATACAAGTTTTTCTGGTTTAACCCAAATACCTACAGTTTGACCAACTTTATGGTTAGGGTTAGATGTTGATGCGACAATCACAACTCCGCCAACATTTATATATACGTCATAATACATATCTCTTTTCTTGATATTTTTGATTACACCTTCAAAATCAGCGTCATCAACATCCCCTTCAAGAAGAACGTTTTCAGTTAGTACTTTAACAATTACTTTAGATCCTTCAGAAAAATCTTCAGTGTCATCTTCAAGACACTCAAATCTCATTTCATCATTAACTCTAACAAAATAGTCGTCCTCTATTACACCCGTAAAGGTATTAAGTCCTGGTTTCTTCATTAAGGTAATATTCTCTTTATCGATATCAAGTCCTACTTCAAGACCTAATTCGTAGTTCTTTGTGGTATGTATTGTATATTCTTTACCGCTTTTAACTATTACGTTTATTTCAAATAAATCTCCCTTAAACACTTTTGAATCGATAACACCAGTTATTTTAGCGTTATCCTTAGGGATAATTAAAAGATCTTCTGGTCTTATAACTACATCAACTTCTTCACCACGTGAGAACCCTTGATATGTAGTATCAAATAAAGCATTTTCAAATCTTACTTTAAAGTCTTGTGGTACAACACCATCTATAATGTTTGATTCACCGATAAAGTTCGCAACAAATCTAGTGCTTGGTTCATTATAGATCATTACTGGAGAACCTATTTGAAGGATTCTACCTTCATTCATAACGACTATAGTATCAGACATTGTGAGTGCTTCTTCTTGGTCGTGAGTAACATAAAGGAATGTGATGCCAAGTTCTCTTTGCATCTCTTTAAGCTCATATTGAAGATCTTGTCTTAGTTTTCTATCGAGTGCCGCAAGTGGTTCATCAAGTAGTAGCAATCTAGGTTTAAGTACAATCGCTCTTGCCATCGCAACTCGCTGCATCTGACCACCTGATAAAGTATCAATCTTTCTATAAGCATAGTCGCTCATCTGGACAAGTTTTAAAGCACGAAGAACCTCTTTATCTATTTCTTCTTTACTTAATTTTTTAAGTTTTAATCCGAATGCGACATTATCATATACATTTAGATGGGGGAAAAGTGCATACCTTTGAAATACGGTGTTAATCTGTCTTTTATTTGGTTCGACAGAATTAATAAGTTGACCATCAAAAATAATATCACCTGATGTAGGAGAGTCAAATCCACCTATCATTCTAAGAAGGGTTGATTTACCACAACCAGATGGTCCAAGAAGTGTCACAAACTCATTTTCCATGATGTAAAGGTTAAAATCGTGTAAAACTTCTTGATCACCAAATGATTTACAAATATTTTTTAATTCAAGTAGTATTTTTCCCATAAAAATTACCCCCAAAATTTTTCTTTGTTTATTGTTATTAAACAAAAATATTAGAAATTGTTGAATATGTTTATATGTTTAATAATAGTAAACTTAAGGTTATATTTTATTAAACAAGTTTAATATATATAATATTAACCATTAAATCAAGCATTATTTTTAAATAATTTTGAAAAGAAAATGCGCAGCTAAGTGCGCATTTCAATAATTCATAATTTTTTAACTATTATTAGAGGCTTTTATAGACTCTTCTATGAGCCCTAAAAAGAGGGGATGTGGCCTATCTGGACGAGACTTAAATTCAGGGTGGAATTGACATCCTATATAGAATGGATGATTCTTTAATTCAAATACCTCTGTAAGATTCCTCTCTGGATTAAATCCGGCTTCAATGAGCCCGTTCTTCTCGTATTCATTCTTATATAAAGAATTGAATTCATATCTATGTCTATGTCTTTCAAGAGTCTCATTTAGTTTATAAAGGTCTTTAGTTTTAGTTTTATCTTTAAGCACTAGTTTAGAGTTACCTAATCTCATAGTACCGCCTAAATCTATGCCATCATACTGATCAGATAAATAGTGGATTACAGGATGAGTAGTTTCTTGATTAAACTCTATTGATGTTGCATCAGAATAGCCAAGAATATTTCTTGCGAACTCAATCGCTATAATTTGAAGTCCTAGGCATATACCTAAAAGTGGGATATTATTCTCTCTTGCGCATCGTGCGGCTTCGACCATTCCATCAATGCCTCTTATTCCGAATCCACCAGGAATAATTAAACCATCAAGACCTTCAAGTTTTTTAGCAACATTATCTTTAGTAATGGATTCTGATTCTATCCATTTAATTTCAACTTTTCTATTTAAAGCATATGAAGCATGTTGTAAAGCGCAAGATACAGATAGATACGCATCATGTAGTTTAACGTATTTGCCAATCAAACCTATTTTAACTTTTTCTGTGACTTCATCCATTCTCTTAACCATGTCTCTCCATTTAGACATGTCAGATATTCTATCGTCAAATTTAAAATGACGAGCTACTGCTTGATCAAGATGCTGGTCTTCAAGAACTAAAGGTAATTCATAGATATTTTTTAAATCAGGAACAGATATAACGTTTTCTTTTCTAATATCGCAGAATAGAGCGACTTTCTCTTTTATTTCACTAGAAAGCATACCCTTACTACGTAAAATGATTAAATCTGGCGATATTCCAATACTTCTTAATGTTTTAACTGAGTGTTGAGTTGGTTTAGTTTTGTATTCTTCTGATGTATCAATAAAAGGAACCAAAGTGAGATGAATATAGAATGTTGAATCATATCCTTCTTCCATTCTCATTTGTCTAATTGCTTCAAGGAATGGTTCAGATTCAATATCACCAACAGTACCACCTACTTCAACCATTACTATATCAGCACCTGATTCACTTGCGGCTCTTTTAATATAGTTTTTAATCTCATTAGTAACGTGTGGAATAACTTGAACAGTGCTTCCACCATAAAGTCCCTTTCGTTCTTGATTTAATATTTTTTTATAAACTCTACCGCTTGTAACACTTGATGTCGCAGATAATTCTACGTCAATAAATCTTTCATAGTGTCCTAAATCTAGGTCAGTTTCAGCGCCATCTTGTGTAACAAAAACTTCACCATGTTGGAAAGGTGACATTGTTCCAGGATCATAATTTAAATATGGGTCAAGCTTCATCGCAAAGACCTTATATCCTCTATTTTTTAATATTCTACCTAAAGATGCAAATGTTATTCCTTTTCCTATCCCAGAAATAACACCGCCAGTAACAAATATAAATTTAGTACTACTCATATGAATCTCCTAATTAAAACATTTAGAATTTAATTTTATTAGTAAGTTTGAATGTAGCTATATCTATATAGAATACATCCAAAATATGACTATTCAATAGTGTCATATCAAGGTTTAAACCTTTTGATGGATTGCTATTAGCATTCATTCCATTTTCTATGTATTCAACAAGTACATCTCTCATTACAATATCACCAGTTATATTTTTTCTATAACTTGTTAAATATTTGTTGTAATAATAATCTATAGTAACTATCTCATATGTTTTAGTTGAATCAATATCGTTAATATCAAATGCTAAATCAGTATAGAAACTACTATTATACCTATTGTAATAAGTTATAAGTTGTGAACCTGTCATATAGAATGTAACTATTTTGTTATCAAATGGGAATAACTCAAGAATATCTGAATAATATACATCGCCTGAAATAGGATTAGTATACCTAACACCACCAGTATTTAAAAATCCTGTGATACCGCCATATTTCCACATCATTGCTTTAATCATAATATCAGCAGCAGTCTCTTTACTATTAATTATATTTTGACCAGTTAACGTACCAATCACTCTTGAACCATTATCATATATAGATTGATAGTCATCTAATACTTGAAGAACATTTTCATCTAATGATAAATTATTATTCTTAAAGAACTTCTTATCATAATGTCTTATTTGATAACCATTTGGTTTTTTATTTGATAGGGATAATTTGATAGTTCCAACATTACCATTTTTTGTATATGATTGAATAAGCGGAATAGTGTATCCGTCACCTCTTCTATAGGTTTGTTCGATGTTTTGGTGTGTATGACCTGCAAAGAATGCGTCTATTGCATAACTACCAGTATAGTTAGCTATTGTTTCAAATGTAGATTCTGTATAATCATGGTCTGCAAGAACGACAACATCACAACCTAAATCTCTTAGTTCTTTTGCATATTTTTTAACATGTTCTTCTTCATCATCGAACCAGAAACTGCCTAGTGATGCCTCAGCGATAGTAGATTCAAGTCCTCCACCTATTGCGCCAATGATACCAACTTTAATATTGTAGTAATCAACGATTACGTATGGTTCAATCCAAGATGGTCTTTTATTGTTATCACTTCTATCAAATACATTGCAACAGATTAATGGGTATGTTGCTTCGCCGTTTGATAAATCACCATCCCAGTATGTATGAATTTGTTCGATACCCCAATCAAATTCATGATTTCCAAGTACCATACAATCAAAATCAAGGGCATTTAGTGCATCTATCATACAAGCACCATATGTATAATTTGATACATATGAACCTTGGAATAGGTCACCAGTGCATATCTTAATATAATCTTGTTCAGCATTTTCATTTAAGAAATTAATAATACCACCCACTTGAGCAAGTGACATTTGATATGATGATGGGTCATCCTCATATAGTTGACCATGAGTATCATTTATAGAAAAGAAATATATATTAGTTACATCCTTTCCAGTATATTTAGAATCACTAGAAGATTCTGGAGTGGTAGTGGTTTCATATGGTATTACATTTTTAGTAGTAGTTGACGAGCTACTTATTGAGGAACTACTTGATGTATCCTTAGTAGTAGTTTTTGTGGATGAGCTCGTTGATACATCATCTGAACTAGAATCATTAATTGATACTGTATCGCTTGTTGTCCTAGAAAAAGTGTTAGGAACTGTAATGGTAAATAAGCCTTCAAGATCACATGAGCTAAGACTAAACAAACATACAATTAATAAAATAGAAAATAGATATTTTAAAAAACGTTTCATATAAAAAATCCCACTTTATATATTTATTATATACAAAGTGAGAAGTTTTAACTCATTTAATTATAATGATTATTAATTATCTTATTTTATATCCAAGTATGCGGCTTGAATTTAGTATGCAAATAAGTGAAACACCAACATCGGCGAATATACCAATTAGCATGAGCAAGCCATTCAAACTAGATAATAGACCTGATAACGCAATAGCTACAGTAAGAAGTTTAATTAGTATTGAGAATATTAGGTTAAACATTGATATTTTGTGTGTTTTCTTAGATATTTTATATAGATCTGATACTATAGATATATCGCTTGAAAGAATTATTACATCAGATGCTTCTTTTGCAGCATCAGATGAATCCTTTCCGATTGCAATACCTATATCAGCAATCTTAAGGCATGCAGCATCATTCATTCCATCTCCAACATAAGCGAGAGATCTATTATTCTCAATAGATAAATATTCTTCAACATACCCAAGCTTTCCACTTGGAAGTAGTTGTGACTCAAAATGATCTATTCCTATATCTTTAGAAATGTTTAGTGTATTATCATAATTATCCCCTGTAAGTAGGTAGGTTTTAATACTATTATTCTTAAACACTTCTATTGCTTTAAAAGCTTCATCTTTAATTCTATCACTTAGTATGAATCTAGATACAAGTTCACTATTTACTAGTAAATATAGTTCGGTATATCCGGATGGTTCGACATCTATTTTTGTATAATTTGACACAAAATCTCTTGATCCGATTACACATGATAAATCGCCAAATTTAGCGTTAATCCCTTTACCTGGTTGTTCACTGAATTCTCTAACTTTTTCTTTAGATATATATTCACTATATAAGGATGATAATAATTTACCAATAGGATGAGACGAATATGATTCAAGTGATGATACAATTTTTAACACTTCATCATTAGAATAATTATCATTATACAATTCAATTGAATTAACTTTAAAATTACCCTCAGTTATAGTGCCCGTTTTATCTAGTACAATGGTTTTAAGACTAGACATTTCCTCAATATATGCGGTATTTTTTACCATTACACCAATCTTTGAGGATTTGCCAAGTGCACTAGAATATGCAAGGGGAATTGATATAACAATGGCACAAGGACATGCGATAACTAACGCAACAAACATATTATTAAATGATGTTTTAAGATCTAGTTTCATTAATAAAAATTGTACTAGGAATATTAGAATAGCAAGACCTAAAACGATAGGCGTATAAGCTTTCGAAAACTTATCTACAAAGCTTTCAGCTTTTGATTTCTTTTCACTAGCTTCATTAATTAGTTTTTCAAGTTTGGTTGCTTCTGAGTCCTCTTTTGCCTTTAGTACCTGGATTTTAAGTAATCCAGTTTGATTAAGTGTACCAGATAGAACTTCACTATCTTTATGCACATACTTAAGCATTGACTCACCTGTCATCTTTTTAGTATCTAAAGATGATTCGCCTTCTACTACCACTCCATCAAGTGGAATGATTTCAAATGGTTTTACCATAATAATATCACCTACATTAACTGAATTAATATTTACAATTCTTCCGTCACTAAGAGTTACTTCATCAACAGTTAAGTTCATTAACTCTTTTATCGAGTCTAAAGCATTATCAGTAACCTTATTTTGAATGAACTCACCAATTGTATATAAAACAACAAGCGCAATAGCCTCTATTTCCTCTCCGATTATAAGGGCACCAATAGATGCGATTATCATCAATAGTTCTTCATTAAAGATATTCTTTTCCTTAAATTCATTTAAACATGACAATAATACTTCATGTCCAATAAATAGATATGACATTATAAACGAAGTTATTCTAAAAAGAGTATTCTCTTCTATATACTTAAACACTATTCCAAGTATAAAGAATATTAGTCCAAATAAATATGAGATTATTTTGTATATTAAAGGATAGTTAATCCTTTTCTTAATGGATTTAACTACTCTTTCAAGAACTACATCACTATCAATATCTCTAACGTTCTTTTGAATAATTAAGTATGAATCTATATTAGATTTGTGAGTGATTGTGATAATTTTCTCTATTTCATTTATCTCAATATTATCGATTCTCTTATCACTTTCGATTCTTTTCTTTAATTCGGATGGATCAAATTCACCACATTCATCTTTATACTTAATTGATGTGTTAACCTTATGATTATTTCTATGCTTTCTACAGTATGATTCTTCTTCTATTATAGATACTATTTCATCTATTTTAGATTTATTGACACCATCAAGAGATTCAACCTCAATTGATTCATCGTTATAGTTAATAGAAACACTCTTAATTTCATCTACCATTGATAATTTCTTTAATAACTCTTTCGAACATTTTTCACAAGAAAAATAAGAAAGACCATCTATTCTATATTTTAGTTTCATAATGACTTCCTTTCTTCTAAGTGTTCGCTTGTGGTAGTTAATATTTTATTTATGTGTTCATCATCAATAGTATAGTAAATAGTTTGTGCAGCTCTCCTATGTTTTACTATCCTTGAATCTCTAAGTATCCTTAATTGATATGATACTGCAGTTTGGGTCATACCAACCTTAAGGGCAATATCATTCACAGATAGTTCTTCATCTATTAAAGCTAAAACGATTTTAACTCTAGATGCATCAGAGAAGTTTTTTAAGAATTCCGCTATTTCATAGTACTCAACCATAATACACCTCCAATTATTATATGTGTATATACGCATATTCTAATATATAAAGTAATATTATTCAAGAGTTTAATAAAAAAGACTCATAAAGAGTCTTTAATTATTTATTCAGATTCTCATTCATTAATTTTAATAAATTAGTGAAAATAGATACTCTTGTGAGAAGACCTACGCCCCCCGGTACAGGACTCTGGAATTTAACTGGAAGTCCTTTTTCAAGGTCACCACAGAGTTTTCCTTCTTCATCTCTATTCATTCCAACATCAATTAATATTGCATCACTCTTAAACTCAAATGTACTATCAAGCATCTTATATTTACCAGTTGCGGATACAATAATATCAGCTTTTTTTACATAATCCTTTAATTCTGATAATGGAGTTTTAGAATGAACTATAGTTACACTAGCATTTGCGTCAAGCAAACATTTTGCCATAGGAAGACCAACAATATTGCTTCTTCCAATTACTAAAGCATTTTTCCCTTGAATTAAAACATTTTCCTCCTTAAGGTACGTGATAATCCCCATAGGTGTACAAGGTACTACAGTTGAATATTCATTAAATCCATCAACATCTTTTAAAGGAGATATTCTCCTTTTTACTTTTTCCTCACTGATGTTTTTTGGAAGAGGTAATTGAACTAAGACACCATGAACATCTTTATCATTATTTAATTTATCTATTAATGATAATAACTCGCCTTCAGTCATTGTTTCATATTTTAAGTGAGTAGCTTTAACATTTAGTTCATTACTATCCTTAATCTTACCTCTTATGTAGGTATTTGATGCGTCATTATCACCAATTTGTACTATCACAAGACTTGGTTCAATATCATATTTTTCTTTAAAAGAATCAAATTTTTCTTTTAATTCAATCTTCTTGTCTTTCACATATTCTTTTATTTCTTTCATATTTATACCACCTTATGACTATTTATTTATATTGTATCGTTTTATTTCAAAATATTACTATTTATTTTATAATAAGTATAAGGTGATTTTATGAAATATGACTTTGATAAGATAATTAGTAGAAAAAATACAGATTCAGTTAAGTGGGATTTATACAAAGACACTATTCCTTTGTGGGTTGCAGATATGGATTTCACAGTATCATCACCCATTATTAAAATAATGGAAGATCGTATAAAACATCCTATATTTGGCTATACAGAACCAAAAGATGAATTATATAATGCCTATATTAATTTCTATAATGATAGGTATGGAATAAAGATTGAAAGAGAGAATATGTTATTCTCGCTTGGTGTGATCGCATCAATTGAATCAATAATGAGAGTGTACACAAGTGAAGGAGATAAAGTAGTTCTCTTAACTCCTGTTTATTATACTTTTCTAAAAGTTATAAGAAACAATAATAGAGTAGTAGCTGAGGTACCACTAACATATAAGAACTATGAATATAGTATAGATTTTGACTTACTAAATAAAGAATTAGAAGATCCGAAATCAAAGATCCTGGTACTTTCAAATCCTCATAACCCTACAGGTAATATTTGGAGTAAGGATGAACTTGAGGAAATCGCTAAATTATGCAAAAAAAATAATGTATTAGTAATAAGCGATGAAATACACTGTGATATTGTAAAACCTGGATTAAAATATACTCCATATTTCACACTAAATGATAAGTATTTAGATAATGCAATTATGCTTATAGCCCCGACAAAATCCTTTAACCTTGCGGGTATAAGGACAAGCATGATTGTGATTAAGAATCAAGAACTAAGAGAGAAAGTAAGTAGACAAATAAACAATGAAAATGTATCAGATGGAACTATATTCTCATATCTTGTGCCTATTGCGGCATACAACGACTCAAGAGATTGGTTAGACCAAGTTCTTGACTATATATTTGATAATAGAGACTTCTTATATAAGTATATAGACGAAAATATACCAGATATTAAACCTATTAAAGGCGATTCAACATACCTGGTATGGGTTGATATGAGTAAAGTTACAAATGATTCAGATGATTTAGTTAAGTTCTTAATTGAAAAAGCTAAGGTGTATGTATCAAGTGGATTAACTTATGGTGAAGCAGGGAAAACATTCATTAGAATAAATGTTGCAACACCTAGGTCAATACTACAAGAAGGCCTTTTAAGACTTAAAAAAGGAATAGAAGCATATAAAAAATAATCTCGTATTTGATTGGAGTAGTAAAGTGTTGGTAGACACAAAAAGTCTCACCAACACTTTTTCCTTCTATAATATAGTTAAGGAGGTACATTTATGGGTAGACCAAAAGGTGGAACAAA
>CAJOMC010000012.1 GCA_905235635.1 uncultured Bacilli bacterium
TGAAATAAACATTGTTAAAAATAGTTAATATCTTTTTACCACAAAATATTGTGGTGTTTAAACATGCATTATTTTAAAATTACTAAAAATTATTCTTGACTATTTATAGTTAAGTCCTCCATAATGTATTTCCATATTGATTATAACAAATCCCCTATCCAATATCAACTAATTTATAAATATTTTTATCAGTATATTTATAGACAATCTTTAGTATTTCGTATGATTATTAAGCATTTCTTTGATTTTTTTCTAGAATCATTTCAAACTTGATGTCAAAAATTTTGGCCTTAAGACTATGCTCTTTCACTGATTTTAATAGTCAATCAATTACTTCTCCCCACAAGTAGTAAACTGTTTTACTATGTACAAATAAAAATGGGCCAAAGCCCATTAATATTATTCATTTTCGTATTTCTTATTAATTATTCTTAATTCTTCTGCGATTTCAAGAAGCAGTGTTTCTGTCTTTTCAAAACCGAGGCAGGGATCAGTGATAGATTTACCATATATTCCATCACCTACGTTTTGGGAACCATCAAGTAGATATGATTCAATCATTAATCCTTTTACTATTTTATGAATTGATGGATTTACTTTAATTGAATGAATTACTTCTTTTGCGATTCTTACCTGTTCTAGGCACTCTTTATTAGAGTTAGAGTGGTTACAGTCTACTATAATCGCAGGATTCTTAAAATGGTCATTATCATATAGTTTCGATAAACTATTTAAAGTTTCATAGTGATAATTAGGAATATTGCGCCCATCTTCATCTTGATATCCTCTTAAGATAGCGTGAGTGTATTCATTACCACATGTGTCTACTTCCCAACCTCTATAGATAAAAGTTTGAGGTTTCTCTGCTGCATTTATCGCATTAAGCATTATTGTGATATCGCCAGATGTAGGGTTTTTCATGCCTACAGGTATATCTAGGCCTGATGCGGTTAATCTATGGAGTTGATCTTCTACTGACCTTGCGCCTACAGCGACATATGAGATTAAATCATCAAGATATTCATGATTTTCAGGGTATAGCATTTCATCAGCCGTAGAGAAGTGAGTTTGTCTTAATACTTCCATATGAAGTTTTCTAATAGATATTAATCCTTTAATCATATCAGGATCTCTTGTTGGGTCAGGTTGATGAAGCATACCTTTATATCCTACACCTCTTGTCCTTGGTTTATTTGTATATACTCTTGGGACAATCATGATGACATCTTTAATCTTTTCATATACTTCTTTTAGTTTATTCATATATTCAAGTACCGCATCTTCTCTATCTGCGCTACATGGACCTATGATAAGTAAAAACTTATTACTTTCACCAGTAAATATTTTCTTAATTTCTTCATCGTTATGTTTCTTTATTTCTATAAGTTCATCACTTAAAGGATACATATTTTTAAGTTCTTTAGTTGATGGAAGCTCTCTTTTAAATACCATATTCATAATAATTACTCACCTTTATTGAAATGTTTTCTTCTTTCAGTTGAAAGACGCATCTTGTCTTTCAACTCTTCTATCTTATCATTTTTGATTAATTCTTTAATATTATTTAATTCATCAATAAATAAATCTATCTGTTTAATTAATTCTTCTTTGTTTAAGAAGAATAATTCACTCCACATATCTTCATTAATATTTGCGATACGTGTTAAATCTCTAAATGAATCACCAGTATATTTTTCAAGATGGGTTTTATCTTGCGCTGTCATGAGCGCAACCGCGATTAAATGAGTTAATTGAGATAGATATGCAATCATTGAGTCATGTTCTTCTGGAGATAAAATAGAGATATTCTTAAATCCTAAATCTAATCCTAATTCTTTAATCACATCTATTGCCCTAGGATTTGTAGATTCAATAGGTGTAATTATAAAGTTACTCCCTATAAATAAGTCTTCTTTAGAATTCTTTATTCCATATACTTCCCTCCCCGCCATAGGGTGAGACCCCACAAATGAAACATTCTTATCTTTTAAGATTTCATCTACTTTATAGACTATCTCTTTTTTAACACCTGTGACATCAGTTATAACCGCACCATCTTTAATATAATCTTTATATTCATTAAGCCAATCAAGTAATACATGGGGGTAAAGTCCAAATACTATTAAATCAAATCTAGATACAAATTCTTTACTGACATTAGTATCACCATAATCGATAATACCTTCATTAATCGCATATTCAATTGTTTCTTTTGATCTTGAGATGGCATAGACTTTATAACCCTTTGACTTAAGTCTTTTGGCGTATGAACCACCGATTAATCCAAGCCCTACTATTAATACTTCTTTATTCATAAGATACCTCTAGTCCTAGCCTATTTAGTTCTCTAAAATAGTTAGGATAGCTTTTATTTATTGCGATATAGTTTTCGATTATTATATCCATTTTACTAGATAGAAGTGATAGTGCCATAACTATTCTATGGTCATTATGAGAATCGAAAACTATATTATCTTTTAATTTAATATCATTTAAAACTTCAATGGAGTCAACTTCTATATTGATAGTTACACCTATCTTAGATAATTCATCTTTTATAGACTCACCTCTACTTGATTCTTTATCCTTGAGCCTTTTTGTGTGAATGAATTTAGCGCCACACTTAAGTGCGGCATACACCATTAATACTGGAGCTAAATCAATATTATTAGATAAATCTATTACGCTATATCCTTTATCAAGTACATCTATATATTCTATTACTCTTTTATCTCCTTGAAGAGAATCTTTATTTAACCCTTTAATATCTATATTAGATGAAAGATGGGAAAAGGCCATAAATGGCGCTATATTAGAATAATCTCCTTCAATAATATTAATATTATTAGAAGAATATTTTTGATTACCTTTAATATAGAATTTATTGTCAGTTATTCTATCAATTCTAATATTAAAGTGTTTAAGTACATCTAGTGTTAAATCTATGTATGATGATGATTCAAGTGGTTCTATTACTTCTATTGTGCTATCTAAACTAAGGAGCGGGAGCGCAAAGAGTAGCCCTGAAATATATTGACTAGAGGTATTACCATTAATAATATAGTTCCCTGGCTTAAGACCACCTTTAAATATGATTCTATCCTCAAGTGGTGTAATAGTTACACCTGCTTTAGATAGTTCTCTTTCGTATTCTTTAATACCTCTTTCAATTAATTTAGTAGTACCAGTAAATACTACTCTATCATAATATACAAGAGATAGTGGTATCAAAAACCTTAACGTTGAGCCAGACTCATTGGCGTTTAGTACTGGTATATAACTTTGGTGAGTAAATGAATTAAATGTCACAGTGTCTTTATCTTGAGTGAAATTAAAACCTAAGGCTTTAAGGCAAGATAAAGTAGCGATTATATCATCGCTATAAGATATATTCTTAACCACATTATTTAATCCTAAGGCAGATGCGATTAAGTATCTATGTGACATTGATTTAGATGGTGGGGCAGTAATAGTTCCATCCATTAAACCTTTTTTAATTCTTACTCTCACTTTCTTTTAAATAATCTAGTGCTTCAGTGTATGAAGCAAATCCTTTTCCTTTTATTGTCTTTTCTGCGACTAAAGATATATATGATATCTTTCTAAAATCTTCTCTTTTATCTATATCAGTTAAATGAACTTCTATAGTCTTAATGGATGTAGATTTAATCGCATCCATAAGCGCAATTGATGTGTGGGTTAATCCACCTGCGTTAATAATAATTCCATCTACTTTATTAAAATAGGCTTCTTGGAGTTTATCAATCAAATCTCCTTCGTGATTTGATTGATATACCTCTACATCTATATTGAGAGATTTTGCGTGTTCATTAATAAGGTTTACTAAATCATTATATGTTTCAGTACCATATAATTCTTTTTCTCTTATTCCTATAAAGTTAATATTTGGTCCATTAATAACTAATACTTTCATTTATAAATATCCTCAGAGTATCATTTACTACATCATTAATATCCCTATCATTTTTAATGATGTAGTCACTATATTTTTTATATAAATCAATTCTTTCAGTGTACTTCTTCTTAAGTGCTTCAGTGTCGCTTGATAGAGGTCTATCACTTGATGGATAGAGTAATTTAAGAGGTCTATCAATAAAGAAGATAATACTATTTTCTTTTAAATATCTCATATTTATATCTCTTGTGATTACACCACCACCAGTTGATATAATATAAGATCTTAAATCTTTTAAGTCTTTAACCGCAAGGGTTTCAAGATCCCTAAATTTATCTTCCCCAAATTCTTTAATATATTCAGGAATATTAATATTATTCTTTTCTTCGACATATGAATCTATATCTATATATGGTCTATTTAAGACCTTAGATATTTTTTTAGCTATAGTGGA
The DNA here is from genome assembly GCA_905235635.1 of uncultured Bacilli bacterium. GTDB lineage: Bacteria > Bacillota_I > Bacilli_A > Izemoplasmatales > UBA1188 > UBA1188. The sequence goes on from CAJOMC010000012.1 coordinate 4,371, forward strand.
TTTACCACATGTGGGCATACCGATTAATACTATATTTAGTTTTTCTTTAACTAGTTTAGATAGATATTTATCTACTTCTTCTTTTTTAAGTTCTATCTCTTTAAAATACCTCATCGCATCAACTGCCTGAGCGATTAGCATATAGATACCACCTATAGCTTTAATCCCTAAAGATTCTGCCTCTATGAGGAGTGGGGTTTTAAGGGGATTATAGATTAAATCAAACACTACTATTAATTTAGTGAATTTATCTAATTCAATTAATCTCTTATAGTCTCTATGATACATACCATTTGGTGTAGCATTTATGACCATATCAATATCACTATAGTAATTAGATATTTGATCATATGTGATATCAGCTTTTCCTTTCTCTCTTGATACAACTAGTACTTTTTTAGCTTCTAGTTTATTTAGAGTATAGACTATGGTTTTTGATGCTCCACCTGAACCTAAAACAAGTACAGTTTTGCCTTTAACATCAACATTATAATGACTAAAGGTTTCTATAATACCAGTTATATCTGAGTTATAACCATATAGTTTATTATCTTTATTTATTACTATATTCACTGAATGCATAGCCTTTGCATCACTAGAAATATGATCAAGGTATGGGATAACTTTTTCTTTATATGGGATTGTGACGTTTATGGCTTTAAAGGATTTTTCTTTCATAAAGGCATCAAAAATATCTTGAGATAAATCACATATATCATATGTATATCCCCCAAGTGTTTCATGAATATCCTTACTGTATGAATGAGAAATTCTTTCTCCAATTAAGCCATATTCCATTATTTAAGCGCTCTTCTTCCTTCTTCTTCCATTAGCATATCCGCAATAACAAATGCGGTTAAAGATCTAACTATTACTGATGCCCTTCTTACGATACATGGGTCATGGCGGCCAGTTAAATTAATAGTTACATCTTTCATCTCTTTTAGATTAACAGTATCAAGTGGCTTAAAGATTGATGCGGTAGGACGCATCGCAAGTCTAAAGACTAAAGGCATTGAGTTTGTAAGCCCACCATTTATACCACCATTATTATTTGTCTTAGTTTTAACTTCATTATTCTTTAGATAATATGAATCATTAGCTTGACTACCTAGTGATTTAGAGAAGTTAAAACCTAAACCAAATTCAATTCCTTTTACTCCTGGGATAGAAAACATTGCCTCTGAGATCTTTGATTCAACACTATTAAAATATGGTGAACCAAGACCAGCCTTTAATCCAATAGCGACAGTTTCAATTACTCCACCAATAGAATCAGAATCTTCTTTTACTTTTTCAATTAGTGATTCCATCTCATCTTTCTTATCACCAAGTACAGGGAAATCCATTTCATTTAGTTTATCAAGTTCTTCTTTGGTTGGATCAATTCCTAAACTAGGTGCTTCTATATCACCAATTGATTTAATATATGATGTGATTACTATTCCTTTATCTTCAAGTGCTTTAAGAATAATTCCACCTAAAGCAACAATTGGGGCGGTAAGACGCGCAGATGCGTGTCCTCCTCCACGATAGTCAGCATATCCATCACTAAAGATAAATTTAGTAAAGTCTGCGTGCGATGGACGAGGAGTATCTTTTAGTAATTCATAGTCTTTTGAATGAGTATTATTGTTTTTAATGAGTACTGTGATTGGTTCACCAGTAGTAAAGCCATTAAAAATACCACTTATAAATTCAATAGAATCTTCTTCATATCTTCCTGTCTCATAGCTCTTTGGTTTTCTTTTAGACATTAGGTCTTTTATATAGTCATAGTCTATCTTAAGGCCAGGGGTTATACCATCAAGTGTCGCACCTATATAATCACCGTGTGATTCACCAAATAGTGTTAGTTTTAAGTTATCGCCTATAGTGTTACTCATAATAGTTCACCTATTTCACTTAAAGATAGATAATCTATCTTATAAGTGCCTATTTCGTCTACTTTTATTACTTTTATTTTATCGTTTTCACTCTTCTTGTCGTGAGAGATTAAAGATAGGATTTCATTTTTATCATATTCATATGGATTATTGAGATTATATTTATCTAAAACTTTTATTAATCTTTCTTTTACGTCTTTTGATGAAAAATATAACATGCCTAAGGCAATGGCCTCACCATGAAGAAGCGATCCTTTTGAAGATGATTCGAAGGCATGTCCTATTGTATGGCCAAAATTAAGCACAGACCTTAGACCTTTTTCCTTTGCGTCTATTTCTACTACTTTAGCCTTTATCTTAATTGATTCATAGATAACTTTATCGATATCTTTATAGATATCGTTAGAGTTTTCTATTAATGAGAAAAGGTCAGGGTTGAATGTTGAAGCCATTTTAATTGCTTCCGCAAGACCTGCGTTAAATTCTCTTATTGGTAGTGTACTTAAAAGATTAGGATCGATTAATATGGCTTTTGGCGAGAAGAATGAACCAACTATATTCTTTACACCATTAAAATCGATTCCTGTTTTGCCACCAACGGAAGAATCAACCATTGAAAGTAGTGATGTAGGTATATTATAAAAATCGATGCCTCTCATATATGTTGATGCGGCAAATCCTGATAAATCCCCTGTGACTCCACCACCAAGTGCGATTATAGCGTCATGTCTATTAAAATTGTTTTCAAGTAAGAATTTTTCTATAGATAGATATGTTTCAATTGATTTAGATTTTTCTCCTGCCTCAAATATGAATACATATGAATCTTTAATTTGAGTGCGAACTATCTCTATATATTCTTTTGGAATATTTGAGTCAGAAATAATTAATATTTTTCTATTTTCTATATCAATATACTCTTTGATTCTATAGATGATGGAGCGTCCTATATGAATATCATATTTGCCCTTTACATGAATAACATTATTTCCTATAGAACTTATGATTAATGATTGGTATTCCTTAGATAGTTCTATTTCATTTTTTAAGAAATCTATGTAATATTCTTTAATTTCATCATTAGAAATATATGAAACATTCTTTTTTATTAGTGCTTCTTCTCTATCTTTATTTAAAATGGGAAGGCCTTCTTTCATCTTTATGTCCGCAATGGCTTTAACTTCCACCATTCTTTCTTCAAAAAGATGAGCCATCTTTTTATCTATTTCGTTTATAGATTCTCTTCTTTTATCTAGTTCACTCATTTTAGTGCCTCATAGTGTTCCATAAGTTTTTTAAATGCAGGAATAGATCTTTCAATCATATCTTTTTTAACGCAATAGGCTATTCTTACATAGCCTTTTGCGCCAAATGAATCACTCGGAACGAGATATAAATTATACTCTTTTGCGATATTTATGAATTTTACCGCATCACTCTCAAGCGCTTTTAAATATAGATAAAATGCACCACTTGAATTCGCAAATTCATATCCAAGCTTCTTTAGTTCTTTTGTGAGGTAATCTCTATTATCTTTATATTCGCTCATGTTTGATGTATGTCCTAAAACATAAGGAATAAGTTTTTGGAATAAGGATGATTGACAGATATAGCCAAGGGCGCGTCCTGCGCCACATACCGCATAAAACACATCTTTAACATTCTCCATTTTAGGTGATAAAACCAAATATCCAATTCTTTCGCCAGGAAGAGATAGACTCTTACTGAATGAGTAAGCTACTAGGGAATTATCATAGTAGTTTGTGACAAATGGATATTTAATATCATCATAGATAAGTTCTCGATATGGTTCATCGCTTAAAAGATAGATAGGATGATTGTATTCTTTTTCATATTTTCTTAAAAAGTTAGATAGCTTTATGATGATTTCTTCAGTGTATACGGCACCAGTTGGGTTATTAGGTGAATTAATGATCACAACCTTTACCTTTTCATTCATAGAAGCTTCTAGTTTTAAAAAATCAATATCAAATGATTCGCTTGTATCTACTGGGCGAAATATTCCGCCTGATGATTCAGTGTATACTCTATATTCTGGGAAATATGGCGCAAATACAATTACCTCATCACCCTTATTTATAAGGGCGTTTAATGTGATAGTGATACCCGCTGCGGCACCCATAGTGAGATAGATATATTCATCTCTTAATGCTGCGCCATATGTTTTATTTAGATACGAGATGATAGCTTTTTTTGTGGCTGGATCTCCAGTTGATGAGGTGTATCCGTGAAGTGATATAGGTTCTAATTCTCTAATTAGTTTAATCAATGCTTCATTTACTACTTTTGGAGGCTCGATTGAGGGATTTCCAATAGTAAAGTCATAGACATTAGACTCGCCTATTAATGCTTTTTTACTTTTTGCCTCTTCAAAGAGTTGTCTAATGATAGATGGACTTGAGCCATATTCTTTCATTTTCTCATTTAACATAATATCACCTCTAAAAATGATAACACAAAATCAATAATAATTTATTATTGAGTTTGTTTTTTAAGGTATTTTTCATTTTTAGTAAGAAAATATTAGATCAAAAAAGAAAAATGAGAGCACTTATATCACCCTCATTTCCCTTTATTACAAATCTTTTTATTTTTTAACGTATTTTCTAAAATAAAGCACACCTTTTTGGACTTCTTCTTCTAGTTTAAATCCTGATAGGTCTAAATTTAGATAGATATCACCATCATGTGATTCATCAATATAGGTTAAATAGATAACATCACATAGTTTATATGTCAGTTCTATTATTCCCTTGCCACCAATGATATAGTAATCATCTAATTCTCTATTATCATTTATGAATTTGACCACATCATGAATTACCTTTACACCCTCATAAGTATAATCTGTGAGAGTTGCGATTATGGATGTCCTTTTTGGGAGTGGATGACCATTCATTTCAAGTATTGATTTGAATGTAGCTTCTCCCATAATACAGTTCTTACATAATGTTTTCTCTTTAAAGTATTTTAAATCTTCAGGATAATGCCAAGGTAGAGAATTCTTTTTCCCAAATAGGTTGTCTTTATCAATCGCAAAGATTGCGTATATCATACCGCAACTTCTCCCTTGATTCTTGGATGGCATTTATAATCTTGAAGTTCAAAATCGTCTATTGTGAAATCTTCAATATTCTTTTGATCGCCATGAATTATCATCTTTGGAAGAGGATATGGTTCGCGAGTTAATTGGAGATTAACTTGATCAATGTGATTTAAGTAAATATGTGTATCTCCAATTGTATGAACAAATGACCCACACTTAAGTCCACATACTTTTGCGACCATCATTAAAAGAAGGGCATAGGATGCAATGTTAAATGGTACACCAAGGAATACATCACCACTTCTTTGGTAGAGTTGAAGAGATAACTTTCCGTCTGATACATAGAATTGGTATAAAGAGTGGCATGGTGGTAGTGCCATCTTTGGCACGTCCACAGGGTTCCAACTTGAAACAATCAATCTTCTTGAATCAGGATTATTCTTTATTTCATTAATGATGTTTTTAAGTTGATCAACACCATTAAAGTCTCTCCACTGTTTACCATATACTGGCCCAAGATTGCCCCATTTCTTTGCGAACTCACTATCTTGTTTAATTCTTTCCGCGAATTCTTTAATAGTTTCACCCTTAAATTCACTTGATTCACTATATGTCTTATAAGGCCAATCATCCCAGATATGAACATCATTATCTACTAGGTATTTGATATTTGTATCACCTTTAATAAACCAGAGTAGTTCATGAATAATTCCTCTTAAGAATACTTTCTTAGTAGTCACAAGTGGAAAGCCTTCAGATAAATCATATCTTTCTTGTGTTCCAAAATATGAAATAGTACCTGTCCCGGTTCTATCTTCTTTCTTAGTACCGTTTTCAAGGACAGTTTTAATTAAATGTAAGTATTGTTTCATTTAAGTACCTCTTTTTTATGATTATAACATAACCTAATTTACATTACCCATAGATTATTATTTTTTGTTAAAATAATATTATGAAAGTCGTACATATTTATTCAATTTATTCAACACTACATAATAAAGAGTTTATGGATAGTAATACAAGTGAATTGTTAAATTCTCTTAAAACTATCACAAACTATGAATATAAAGTGGTGCCTTTTAATGAACTTTATCAAGCGGATTTATCTTTAATACTTGTATCAACTGGTGGTAGCGAAGCATATTTTAAAGAAATAGAGAGTAAGGTTATGGAGCCTATCATCCTATTAACATTTGGAAATGATAATTCTCTTGCGGCGTCTCTTGAAATCTTAGCATATATCCAAAGAAAGAATATGAAAGGTGAAATTCTTCATGGTTCAAAAGAATATATCGCAAAAAGAATTATGAATCTTATGGAGGATAAAGATGACTAGACTAGGTGTAATAGGAAAGCCATCTGATTGGCTTATTTCATCTGATGTTGATTATAAAAAAGCTAAAGAAATATTTGGAATTGAATTAATTGACATAGATATTAGCGAGTTAATTGATGGAATAAATTCAAATACGTGTGCTTCATTTCCTAATAAATTCCAAAATTTATTCGATAAAGCAGAAATTGATAAAGCGTACCTAATATTTAAGGAATTAATTAAAATTAAGGATAATTATATGCTAGACGGATTAACTGTAAGATGTTTTGACCTACTTGATACAGTACACTCTACATCTTGTCTAGCCTTCTCTATTTTAAATAGTAATGGGATTACCGCAACATGTGAAGGCGATATTCCTTCAATGATTTCTATGGATCTTATAAGGAAAGTAATAAATAAGGAATCGTTCCAAGCTAATCCTTCAAGAATATATACTGATAAGAACGAAATTGTATTCGCACACTGTACACTTCCACTTTCTATGTCTGAGTCATACAAATTTGATACTCACTTTGAATCAGGTATTGGAATAGGTATTAAAGGCGAGATGTTTTTAAAAGATGTGATAATCTTTAGAATATCACCTACTCTAGATAAATTTGTATTACTTAGGGGTCATATTAAAGAAAATCTACACGAAAAAAGACTGTGCAGAACGCAGATTGTAGTAGATATTGATAAGGAACATTCGGTTGAATATTTCTTAAAGCGTCCTCTTGGAAATCATCATTTAATTGTTTATACAGATAATAATGACGCAAACGTTTTAAGGGATTATTTAATTAATGTTGGTTTAACAGAAATTAAATAATTGAAATACTTTAAAAACACTATTCAAATTAATTAAAAAGACTATAATTATAATGTTGTTTCAAAGGGGGATTTATATGGAAAGACTTGTAGGTACTATTTCAAGAGGAATTAGACTTCCGATTATTAGAGAAGGAGATGACTTATATAAAATAGTAGTTGATTCAGTTTTAAATGCGGCAAATTCTGAAGGCTTTAGCCTAAGAGATAAAGATGTTATCGCAATAACTGAAAGTATTGTCGCAAGAGCGCAGGGAAACTATGCAAGTGTAGATGATATCGCACTTGATATAAAAGAAAAATTCCCTAGTGGTCATATTGGTGTAATCTTTCCTATTCTTTCAAGAAATAGATTCGCAATATGTCTAAGGGGTATTGCACGTGGCGCAAAGAAAATTACTCTAATGCTTTCATATCCATCTGATGAAGTAGGTAATGAGCTACTATCATATGAATTAATCGACGAAAAGGATGTTGATCCATATAAAGACGTTTTATCTTTAAAGGAATATAGAGATCTCTTTGGTGTAATTGTTCATCCATTCACTGGTGTCGATTATGTAGAATACTATAAATCACTTATTGAAGAGGAAGGATGTGAAGCTGAGGTTATCTTCGCAAATAATCCTCGTGCTATCCTAGATTATACAAAAGATGTACTTAATTGTGATATTCACACGCGAATTAGAACGAAAAGAATTTTAAAGAAAGCTGGTGTTAATACTATTTATTCATTAGATGATATCTTAAATCATTCTATTAATGGAAGTGGATACAACGAGAAATATGGCCTTCTTGGTTCAAATAAAGCTAGAGAAGATACAATCAAACTCTTCCCAAGAGATTCACAGGGTCTCGTTGAAGATATTCAAAAGATAATAAAAGATAAAACCGGTAAAAACGTTGAAGTAATGATTTATGGAGATGGTGCCTTTAAAGACCCACAGGGCAAAATCTGGGAACTTGCCGATCCTGTAGTATCACCATTTTATACAAGTGGCCTCGTTGGTACACCAAATGAACTAAAACTAAAATATCTAGCCGATAATGATTATAAAGATTTATCAGGTGATAAACTAAAAGATGCGATTAAAGAATCGATTAATAAAAAAGATGCTGACCTTAAAGGCAAAATGTCTAGTGAAGGTACAACACCACGTCAATTAACTGACTTAATTGGGTCGCTCTCAGATCTAACATCTGGTTCAGGAGATAAAGGTACACCAGTTATCTTAATCCAAGGATATTTTGATAATTATACTAATTAGTAAGAAAATAGATGAAGCTTGATACTTCATCTATTTTACTTTTTAAACGCTTTTATCATTAAAGAATTTAGTTTATTTACAAATTCTCTTTTATTTGATACTTCAAATCCTTCAAGGAGGAGTGCTTCATCATATAATACTGATGCATATTCTTTCACGAGTTCTGTATCTGATTCAATAGATGAGAATACGCTAAATAATTCATGATTAGGATTTAATTCTAATACTTTAGTGGCTTTAATATCTTCATCAATAACTTTTTCTTCATTTAATGTCTTTTCCATTTCCATAGATAGGCCATTCTTAGTTGAAATACATACTGGTGATTCTACTAATTTATTAGAAATAACTACATCATCTACACTTTCCTTTAATGCTTCTTTTAATGTGTCGAGTAAAGTTTTATGGTCGCTTGATAGTTTTTCTAGCTTTTCTTTTTCATCATCTTTAAGTTCTAAAGAATCTTCACTAGCGATATTTTTAAATTCAACCTTTGAATAATCTCTCATCATTTGGATGGTAAATTCGTCTATCTTTTTGTCAAGCAAGAGAACATCTATGCCAACGTTTCTGTACTTTTCAATCTGTGGGAGCATTTTGATTTGGTCAAGTGATTGGCCTGAAATATAGTAAATATATTTTTGATCTTCAGCTTTCTTTTCAATATATTCTTTTAAAGAAATGTATTTATCTTCCTTAAGTGAATTAAATATTAGGATATCTGAGAGTAGTTCTTTCTTTTCACCATACGATTGATAAATACCATATTTAATATGTTCACCAAACTCTTTCCAGAATGTAAGGTATTTATTGAATTCTTCATCTTTAAGTTTCTTAAGTCTATCAATAATCTTCTTTTCAATATTATCTGCGATAGATTTAAGCATAGGTGTCTTCTGAAGCATCTCTCTTGATATATTAAGATTAAATGAGTCTGAATCAACAAGTCCCTTCACGAACTTTAAATAATCCGGAATAAGTTCAGGACATTTTTCTTGAATAAATATTTCCTTACTATAAAGTTGTAGTCCCTTCTCGTAGTTTTCACTATATAAATCAAATGGTTTATGAGATGGAATAAAAAGTAATGCTTTATAATCTACCTTGCCTTCAATGTTTAATTGAATAGATAGTAGTGGATCTATATAGTCATAGAACTTCATCTTATAGAATTCGTTTAGGTCATTATCGCTCACATCTTTCTTATTCTTTTTCCAAAGAGGCACCATACTATTAAGTGTTTCTTCTTCAAGATATGATTCCCATTCATCACTATCATCTTTCTTTCGTGACTTAGTAACCATCATTCTAATAGGATATCTAATATAGTCACTATATTTTCTTATTAACTCTTTAATAGTATATTCTTCTAGATAGTCACTGAATTTAACTTCTTCAGTATCATCTTTTAAAATAAGAGTAATCTCTGTGCCCGCATTATCTTTTGATGATTCTTCTATAGTGTAGGTAGATTCTCCGTTTGATTCAAATCTAAAGGCATCTCCCTCATCTGTCTTAGTTTCAACAATAATGTTTTTCGAAACCATAAACGCACTATAGAATCCAACACCAAATTGACCAATAATATCTATATCGCCATACTTTTTATCCTTAGCTTCTTTAAATTTCTTAACGAAGTCTTTAGAACCTGATCTTGCGATAGTACCAAGATTATTTATTAAATCTTCTTTAGTCATACCGATACCATTATCAATAATAGTAATAGTTTTATTCTCTTTAGATGGTACTATTTTAATTTCATATTCTCTAATAGGGATTAAGCCATTACTATTTAGGGCTTGGTATTTCTCTTTATCTATCGCATCTGATGCGTTAGATACAAGTTCCCTTAAAAATACTTCATTGTTTGAATAAATAGAATTAATCATTAAGGAAAGTAGTTCTTTACTTTCAGCTTCAAATTGTTTAGTTTCTTTCATTTTTTAAATCCTCTAATCTATTTTAATACAATATAGTAATGTTGGTTAATTTAATATCAAAAAGTCACACAATTATAACATTTAAATATGTTCTATTAGCCATATGGTTTTATCCGTAAATCCACACTTTAAATATAAACCTAGTGGGTTACATGGATTATTCATATCACCAGATACAGTTACAAAAGACGCCTTATCTTTTAATCTATAAAGTGCCTCTTTTACTAGGTATTCACCAAGGCCTTTTCCTCTATATTCTTTAGATACTTGAATCCAGTCAATAATACCTTCATTAATGTTTTTATCAAGTAAAGCTATACATGTCGCAACTATTTCATTTGTGATATTGTCTTTTAACGCAATACATAGGTCTTTATCAAATACTTTATATTTATCATATTCTTTAAAGTAATCTTCGGCAATAGAAATCCTATCGTAGCAGGTATTGATATGCTTAATATATTCTTCTACAGATATATCTGTGAGGCTAAATCCATCTGGCAATATAGGTTTTGAAATATCTTTAAGAAAGTGGACTAACTTAAAGAAGTATTTATTTAAAGTGGCATCATTAGTCTCATCAACAATAGATATATTTAAGCCAGGAGTATTCTCATATAAAACCGTTTTAAAGTACGATAGGCTAGATGCTTTTGTGGGGTTCTTTATATATGTTTCTTTATTCATAATCTATTATTTAAACCAACGTATTTAATTATTCTCTATTGTTCATCTATAACTCTTACACTATTTGGCATTTTATCTATAGTGATTATTACATTATATTTCTCTTTAGAAAACAAAAATCTTTTTTCTTCATTTTTTTTGATTTTCACTCTGTAACATGGGTCCATAAAAGACCTGTATGTGCCATTATTTAACTCACTACTTGTAGAATAGACAAACTTTTGTTTATCAGAAGTAAAATCATATTTATTGTCAATCTCTTTATATACATAATCAGGAAGCATCTCTGCGACTAATCCTTTTTGGTAATATGTACCTACATAATAATAATTACCACTTGCGAGATATTCATAAATAGATCTTATATATGATTCATATATAGAATCATCTAAATATACGTATAAAGTATTATTATATGTCGAATAGTGTTCTATATCTGGCATAGGGAATGATTCACTAAGCCCATATGAAGAAAGAACATCTTGAGAAAATGAAGAATTATTTAATCTAACTCTTCCACAAGATGATAGTGATAACACTAATAATATTAAACAAATTGATGATAGTATATTACTAATTATCCTTTTTTCTTTCAAACATATTATTTATATAACTCTATATACATTATTATAAAACACTTTTAGTTCATATAGTAAAAAAGTGCTGCACCATGCAGCACTTTAATTCAAGTTGAACTAATTTGACATTAGATTAATGAAGAATCTGTTGTCATTGTCTGAGACAAGTTCATGGCCATTAATGCCATCGTATTCTTCTTGAATCTGAATTGAATAAGTATTGAGCAAGCTAGAGATATACCTATAAGCAACCTTCAAAGAAGAAAAACGTTTTGTCTTAGAACTTAGTTCTCCGTTGATAATGTAATCAACTGAATACATAAGTTTTCCTCCTTTTTTATATTTATTCGCCCTAACGTCATTCGTTAGGGAATTATATTATAACCCAAGAAATTATATAGTCAATAGTGTTTTATACTATAATCCCATTTTTCTTAATATATTGGATATAGATTTATAGAATGGAAGTAAAATACCTATATTTATAGCTCCAGTTAATAGATTAAATGGAAGTACTGCGCCAAATAAATATATAGTTATTATATTTTCTTTGGTAATACTTTCATTCCATCCCTTAAGCATATTCACAAATCCATCAATATTACCTTTAAAATAGAAATTTAAATAGAATGGGAATGAGATAAACCAGTTTATAAAGAAATATGATATAACCCAGGTGGCATAAGATACTATTAAACCTATAATACCACCTCTTTTAGTGTGATTATAGTAATAGATTAATGATCCTGAAAGCATAATAATGATTGATGCGAGTAAGTCAGTTAGTTCACCCACATATGCAGTAGATGATTCTATCATAAGCATTTTAAATAGTATAGTTCCAAGTACTATAATTACACCACCAATTGGTCCTGTTAGGTATGAGCCAAGAATTATCCACAAATTATGAAACTTTATTTCAAGAAAGCTTGGGAATATAGGTAATGGTATTTTAATAAAGGAATAGAACACAAAAGATAGTGCCATAAACATGGATACTCTTGTGATAAACCTTATTCTTCCTCTTGAAGTCTTAAACTGATATTTAAGACTTAGTTTATTGACCGGAACCTCATTTAATTCATCTTCTTCTTCAATATAGATATCATCTTCTATCATATCTTTAGCCATTTTATATTTTTCCTCCACTACATATAAAAAATGATTGCATAACTTTAGGGCGCAATCATCTTAAAAGAATACTTCTTTCATCCAGACTATACTGTTGGCTTAGGAATTTAACCTAATCATGCCTTTATGGCGCGCGGGCTATACCGCCAGTTTGAGAATTGCACTCATCCCTGAAGTTACTATTGTATTTTATTATTATAAGCTAAAAATGTCAATCACTCTATAGTTGTTTAACTTGCCAATTCTTATTTTAACTTACGTATTTTATTGTTTTCTCGAATTTAGTCTGATATATTTATCACACCAATAATGCATAGTAAACTTTTCTAATTGTTTTAATATTCCAAATGAATGAGAATATTAATTATATTAGAATATAACAGCGAAAACCACGAACAGAATAATAGGAATCTGCTCCGTTATGGAAGGTAAATACTCGAGAATATCTACGTTCACAAAAAATCGCACCTCCCTTGTTTCTAATATCACAAGGTGTCTTTACCCATGAGGAAGTCTTTAGATCAAATTCACCCAACTGCTGTAATTGATAATAAAGTTCCTCTGTCATCAAAGAAGCACCAATTTCTTTAGCCATGCTTATAGCGCTTCCTTTTGGGGGATTATTTTTACGCTTCTCTAGAGCCTCTTCATCATAGCAGAGACCCCTGCGACCACTCGGTGTCTCTATAGAGCAATCGCAGTATATTAGTTTACCTGTATCTTTTTCATAGCCAATGGTATCTACTTCTCCGCCAGTTTCTTCCATTCTCTTTAGCACATCTAACACCCAGGGATTATTTAACAAACGGGCCTCGACATCATCCCATTTAACATCTGGATGTAATTGTTTATTTTTAAAAAATCTCCCCTTTAAAATTTCTAACATATTAATTCCTCCAAGTTACACTTTTCTTTTCTAAATTAATCTACATATCAAAATACACTTGCAGTAAATACTAAACTAAGAACGCCATATTTATTGATTATCCTATATTTTACTATAAACTATTTAGCAAGAAATATTTTATGTAATCTTTTATATTTTAACATGACTAAAATCTTACGTATATTCCGACAAGTTGTTTGTCATCTATATCTTTTCTTATAGTTCCCTATATTTCTGGGGTATCTTGTCATTCGTCAATCAATCCTGACCGTTCAACATTTAGAAGAGTTTCTAGATTAAATCTTGCGATATATTTAACAATTCTTTATCAACATCTTTTTTGTAAAAAATTTGCATTTTACTTTGGACGATGCAGCCATAGTTTTCCCACACCATTTTTGGGCCAACAATACTAGCAGCACTGAGAGCATATAACTTTAAATTAAATAATTTGTCAGCAAACCAACAGCTTCAACATGGGTGCAGTTGTAATAAGTGCTGATAAAACCCTATTTTTTAGGGTGTGCGACTATTGCAGTGCTGACAAAGACAGACTTTTTTATTAATTCATTAAATCATGTTGTCCATAATTAATAATTTAAAACAGTTCATGAATTTAATTTATTTATCAAATACTATCGATTCAACTCTTCCATTTCCAACAATTTTTCTGCCCTCTCTTATTGTAAACAAAACTCCAGGAATAAGATTTTCATACATATCAGGATTATATAATGAACGTATGATTGCCTTATCTTCTTTATCGAATTCTTTTAATTTTGAAGTTTCAAATTCAATTCCTAAATACTCGTTATCACCATTTATAACGATATGGGGCCTGTATATTCCCGAATTTAAATTAGGAAATTTCTCCCTCTTTTTGAAATCAAAAGCCATAATTATTCACAATCTCCCAATAACCTGTTTTTCTTGAACCAACTCTTCTTATATAACCTTTAGATACTAATGAATCAATATATCTATGAATTGTAGGTTCTGATTTATTTATTTTAATAGCCTAGTTCTGGAATAGTAATATATTTATTCTTATATATTTCATTTATTTATTGACTTATCGATGTTATTTATCTTATCATTTATCTTATCATTTTAAAAATTTATATTTATTTTAAAATAAATGTAAAGCCAAATTCATCATTTTTGTATTCATAATCAACATTATTTTGAGGGCACAGTGTAAAAGTTCTATCGAAGCCAGTTTCAAAAACATCAATATAGCCACATTCAGGTAATCTTTCGCAATCTTTGCAGCAATCAACTCCACAATATGTCATTTTCTATCCTCCGTAAGTTAAGTATTTTTTTATCTTACTTCTATATTTCTCCTATATTCATAAATTATTTAGGAGATTGTTTTAGTTTTAGGAGAAAAACTAAGCGATACATATATATTTTCTCATTTTAATTATAAAACTAAATTATAGATTATCTTTAAAATAAACCTTCAATTGCTGTGCAACTGGAGGTTTATAACATTATAATTCTTCTTTTTCTTCTTCTATTTTATTCTCATCTCTTGTATCAATACTATGAATCGAATAATTGGCTTCGTCATCCTCTTTTATATTGCCCATATCTAGTTCGCTTGAATCAATATCTTCTTCAAGTTTAACAATAAAATCATTTCTTTTTACTTGTTTTATATTGTTTTCTTCTACTACTTCTTTTTTAGCTTTTTCATTTAATATTTCATACCTACTGTTATAAATTTAGACACTTAAAATATAAATAACACGCTAGAAATAGCCTCTAGCGTGTTATTAAATATATTGAATATCTATTACCAGATTACAACTCTCTTCTTTGGATCTAGGTACATTTTATCTTTCTTAGTTACATTAAATGTACTATACCATTCAGAGAAGTTTCTTGGTTGCATATTCGCTCTTAAAATAGCTGGTGCATGAACATCTACTTTAAGTAGTAATGCTTGGAATTCAGGTCTTGCCTTATTGCACCATACTCTTGCCCAGTTCATGAAGTATTCTTCATATGATGAATTAGGAGTAGTTCCCATGATATCAAGCGTTACTGCCATACCGCCATTATCAGCGATATTCTCACTAACGATTAATGAACCATTTACTTTACCCCAAGGAAGTTCAATACCATCAAACTCTTGAATCATCTGTTTAGTTTTCTTATTGAACATCTTGTAGTCCTCTTTAGTCCACCAATTATTTATATTACCATTTTCATCAAATTGTGCACCATTATTATCAAAGGCATGAGAGATTTCATGGGCGATAACTGCGCCTATTCCACCTAAGTTCTCACTTCTTGTTTGTTTAATAGAATAGAATGGGGCTTGAAGAATTGCAGCTGGGAAGGTAATATCGTTTGATGATGGGTTATAGCAGGCATTCACAAGATGTCCTGGCATAGCCCATTCGGTTCTATCTACAGGTAAATTGATTCTTGCGATATTATCAAGAAGTCTTACCTTATATAATTCTGTCATTATCTCATATGCAGATTTCTTCTCATTAAAGATTAATTTATCATATAAAGGTTCTACTTTATCAGGATAACCCATCTTAATTTCCATAGTTGATAATTTAAGAATAGCTTTTTCTTTTGTTTCTGGCGCAAGCATTTCATTAACTTTGATTCTTGTTTTATATCTATCAATAATTTCTTTAACCATACTGATGACATCTTTCTTAGCTTCTTCGCCAAAATATTTTTCACCATAATATAAACCTACTGGTTCAGCATACATAGATGATGCAACATTATATGCGAACTTTTCTACTTTTTGCATTTCAGCGAGTCCTGAGAGCGCTCTTTGATACATTCCGCCTAGTTCTCTTAATTCTTCACTTAAATATTTTGATGCGCTAATTAAAACTTTAATATATGCCCAGTGTTTGTACTCATTAAATGTTTCTTCGTTAAAGATAGTATTAAAACCTTTTAAGAATCTAGGTTCTGCGACTATGATAACTTCAGGGATTAATCCAAGTACATTCTTTAAACCTCTTTTAAAATTCAAAGGTTTAAGTTGAGATGCAACTCTACCTACCTTCATAGGATTATATACTTTAGTATATTCGCTCCATTCTTCATGGCTCTTAACGAGTGTTGCGAGTGATGCATCAAACTTTAATGCGTCTTCAATATATAAAGCTTTAGTTTCTTCATCGAGTTCAGTGTGATCAAGGAGACCTTTAACCATTTGGCTCCAAAGACCTAAAAGTTGTGCCTTTTGAGCTTCCATACCTTCTTTATAGTAAGTTGTATCTGGCAAAATGATAGATGGTCCAGAAATCATTAAACAGTGTTTTCTTGAATCTTTCATATCTGGTTCTACTTGGAAATCAACTGGTAGAGGTACACCATTAAAGACAAATTCTTTAAATGCTTTATTTAAGTCATTAACATTATTCAATGAATCAATCTTAGTAAGTAATTTAAGTACAGGTTTAAGACCATCCTTATCACGTTTCTTAACGTTTTTTAGTGCCTTATATAAAGCACAAGCACGTCTTAAATATTCATTTGGATATTTATCCTCTTTAACCATTTGGTTAAATTCATCCATCATTAGTTTTTCAACACCATCAGATAATTCCGCAAAGCCACCGGCTCTTGGTTTATCCGCAGGGATAACTAATTTTTCTAGTTTTTTCGCATTTACATGCATAAATAGATCGTCTTGAATTCTATATTCTTCCATTATATTTAATCCTCCGTATTTAAAAATATTTTACCATATTTTATATCTATATTATTAATAAAGTGTTATCTCCTTAAGTCTAACCTTAAGTTCTTCATTCATATCTAAACTTTGAATATATTCCATTAATTCTTCTTTAGATGATAGGTGGTCACATAAGGAATGATATAGTTTTTCTTTCTTCATATTTTCATCGTTTTCACCTGTGAGTATATAGCCCAAATGTTTTCTTGCGTATGACTCAAAGTTATCTTTTTCTATATTACTAATGATAATAGTTATATCACTCTTTATTGATACATCCTCTATTTTAATAGATAGATTAAACGCTGTATTCTTTTTATATCCGTTTTCTTTATCATCCACTATAACCTTAATATCACCATCAAGTACATGTCTAAGTGAGATAGTATAGTCTCTATTAAAATTCTTGTGAGTATCAGTTTTTATCTTTATTCTAAGAGTGTTATTTTCTTCTTTTGAATCAATATGAGTAAGAACTTCTTCATCCACCGTCTCAATTAAATCTAGGTGGCTATTATTTGAGATAATATTTAATTCTAAATCTCTTGATTCATTGTCGATATTATAGATATCGTTTGAAAGCGGGAGGATCGTTCCTTCTTTTACAAAAAATGGTATTTCACCTAAATCACGAGCTACACTAACCCATTTGCCTCCAGTATAGAATCTTCTTGTGAAATAGTCATAATACCTACCTTCTGGTAAATAGAGTTCTTTAATAGCGTAGTTATTATTTCTTCTACTTAGTATTGGTGACACTATTGTTTCACCAAAATAATAGGTTGATTTATCAAGATAAGTATTATCATCTTTTGAATATTCATAGTAAAGTGGTTCAATTAAAGGGATACCTTCTTTATGAGTAAGGTGAGAATAATGATTTAAATAAGTAAGGAGTCTATGTCTAAATCTTAGATAATAATCTGTGATATATCTCACAGATGAATTATTAAGCCAGGGCTCTTTAGATAGTACATCAGGCATATTAGTATGAATCCTAGTAATTGGCGAAAATACGCCAAATTCGATCCATCTGGTATATAAGTCATCATCCTTGATTCCATAGTGATGAGCCCCTATATCGTGACTCCAGTAAGTATATCCTACATTAGATGCGGTAAAAGTAAAATAAGGCATAAATGATAGAAAATCAAATGTTTGTTTGGTGTCACCACTAAACCCTAGTGGATACCTGTGACTTCCAAGTGATGCATATCTTGAAAGGATTAATTTATATTTAGAATCAATAAAGTGGTAGTGGTTAAGTGGCCATAGAGGATTTAAATTTTTGATTTTAGATGTAGTTTCCTGTTGGTAATCTATCCACCATATGTCTACCCCATCTTTTTCATATGGTTCTAGTATATCTTTAAAATATGTATTCACATACCTAGGATTTGTCATATCAAATTCCACTACCTTTTTGGTAGATGGATCTATTCCATTATCTTTAGCCATTTTATCGTATTGGTCTTCAAACCATCTTATTCCATCTCTTGGATGTAAGTTTAGTGATATCTTTAATCCTCTATTATGAATCTCTTTAAATGATTTCTTATAGTCTCTCCAAAGTGATGTATCAAAAGAATATCCAGTCCAACCGCTTAAAGAACCATAGTGTGATTCATCAGTCAAACCTAATTTAGTTAAATGGAACTTCTTTTCTAGGTCAACATAGTGCCAATCCATATCTATTACCGCAACGGATAGTGGCACATCTTCAAGACTAAATCTATCAAGTAATGCCATGTATTCTTTATCAGTGTAAGCGTGATATCTACTCCACCAGTTTCCGAACGCAAACTTAGGGATAAGAGGCGGATAGTATGAAAGTTTATAGAAATCTTTTAAACATTTCTTATAATCATTAAGATATAGGAATAAATATGAATCAAGAGGTGTATCTATTCTTTCATGAGGAATATTATCGATTAATACTGGTGTAGAGCTATCGTCAATAATAGATACACCATTTGTGCTCATAAGACCTATAGATAAAGGAAGTGTATCTACACTAAATTTAGTTACACTTCTATCTACTGTAAATCCTTCATCAAAGAAAGTATCAAGGGTACGCATTGTACCTTTTAAATTATACTTATTATTTAAAAATCTCTTTTCCTTTGATTCATCTTTCTTAAATACTACATAGTTAGATTCAAAGTCTTTTTTAGTATCAAAAGAAAGTATTGCTTCTTTTGTCTCTATAGTAATAAGTGAATCTTTAATATTATAGGTGTATTCTACTTTTTCTGTATTTCTATAAAAGAAGGTTAATGTGGGATCATCAGTATATACATCCTTTTCTATTCTAATAAGATTATCAAACAGGATGGTAAATCTATAGGAATCAAATAATATGATATTCTCTTTAATAGCTTTACCATTTGTATCATATATAAATTTCTTATTAATTTTCATAAATGCTACCTCTAAAATATATATAAATATTTTACCTTTATTTTTTAATCCAGTAAATGATAATTATTGACATTAAACTTTCACATAATAAAGAATGGAATAATGGTATAATCTAGGAAAGAGAGGATAAAGTATTATGCCAGAATTACAGATTAAATTAAAAGAATCATACTTTACTAGGTTAGAGTTTACTCAAAATAAACCGCCTAAAAACGCTAAGATAAAATTAAAGATAACTCCTTCATATACTCTAGATATATTAAGAGATACTAGTGAAGTTGAATCAAATATCAATCTATCTATTGAGAGCGAAGATAATAATATATTGCTTAATGTATCTATGCACACCCTAATAGAATTTAATTCGGAAAATATAAATGATGAAAATATATTGGGTAATTTAATATGTAATCTCATGTGGCCACATATTAGAAGTGAAGTAGTTCTTCTAACCTCACAGCCTGGGATAATGCCTATTGTGCTTCAACTTCAAACACCTATATTTAAAAGAGAAGATATATCTATTTATCCTACATATGTAGTATAAAAAATATAATAAAACTAGACAAGCATGAAACACTTGTCTAGTTTTATTATACGGAAAATCGCCTAGAATAGCGAAATCTTAGTCGTCGTAGAATTATTCCTCTAAAATCTCTGGAAGATTTATTTCAGCTGTACCATAAGAGATAGTAATTAAGACAGTATCTCTTAATTTGTTTATACCCATAGAATAATCTTTAGAATAAGAATATTTAAATAATTTACCATCCTTATTAAAATAATATTCACTATAACCATCATTTGATACATAACAGCCTTTCTTGCTATTATATGTAACACTACTGTATTCTGGGAGATTTAATACACTACCAGGAAGTAGTTCAATAAATTTAAGTGAAAACTGTTCAAAATCAGATACTTGGTTGAAATAAGCTAAATAGTAATCGCCATCTATTCCTCGATACCTAAATGAGCCTTCTGGATCTCCAGGCCAATTGTATACATCTTTATGATAAGAGTTTTCATACATCCAACCATAAATGTGCTTATAAACAGTATAGTAGTTATATCCTTCGCCCTCTCCTCTTGAGCCTTCTCTTTTAGAATAGTAGTAGCCATTACTGCCATCTCTATCCCTTTTTTCTTGTGTAGACCATAAACTAAATTTATTGGTTAGATTATAGGTTTCGGTCTTCCATTCCATCTCATAATTCTCTTCATTAACGAGTGTTTCAGCAAATTTATTCCACTCTTCCTCTTTAACTTCTACTCCTTTAGATGAGCCTCCACCAAGTAGAGAACAAGATGATAGAACTAAAAGAATTGTCAAAGCAAAGATGCTTGTAATTATTTTCTTCATTAATTTTCTCCTCTTTATCATATTCTTATTATATATAAGTATTATAATACTAATTTAAGCATTATATTCATAACAATTTACTCTAACATTAGTTTTTAGTTTAGATTCATACATATCTATTTGACCGGTATATTTAAAACCACATTTTACTATTACTCTATTGCTTCTTTCATTAGTCGTATATGCTCTTAAGTATATTTTTTTAAATCCTATTTTAATAAGATAATCTCTAAGTGCAGTACACGCTTCTGTCATATATCCATTATTCCAGTATTCTCTTGATAGAGCGTATCCTACTTCAGGGATAGAGTCTATATACCTTACAACGTCTATTGCGCCTATTAACTTACCATTTTCTTTTAGCGTAATAGCGTATTTAATAGTATTAGGATTACTGTAATCTTTTGCCCAAGACTCGAGTAGGTACTTTGTTTCATCTATTGATTTATGAGGATTCCAACTTAGAAATTTTGTAACTTCTTCATCGCTACAATATCCACAAAACATATCGCTCGCATCACTTAGTCTAAATTTCCTAAGTATTAGTCTTTCTGTCTCTATAGTAGAGTTATCAATAAATGATATATCTAGTGATAATGGTGCGGCTATTTTCATTAGTGTATCAATTGTGGGAGATATCTTAAGTGTTTCAATCCTAGCGATAGTAGACTGAGGAAGACTTGATAATCTTCCAAGTTCACTTTGAGTAATACCTAATTCTTTTCTTCTTTTAATTATTTGATTAATTATTCTTTGAGTATACATATTTTTATCCATACCACATTATAGCATATTTGCTATATCATTTTAATTCTAATACGAGATTATCTATTATATCTTTAATGATATTTGAATCTTCAGTATCAATTAGATACATGGGTATTGCGCCATTATATGGTGTTTCTTCTTTTAAGTTTAAAGATGATGAATAGTTAGTCTTCTTTATAAGAAATCTATCGTCATAGATACCACCAAATAAAACACCGTCTTTATATAGAAGGTATTCACCCTGAGGTAAATTGAATAATTTGGACAAACAACTTTTTCAGTTCACTTAGTTTTAACACAAGGTAACTTGCTTAAACACACCTCGATATTTATATTTTAAGAATTAGTTTACTTACTAATCACCAATACAGTTATCTAATTAAGATGACTATATTTAATTATTGTATTAGATATTGTATCTATTGTTTATTATTTTTCTTCTATTTATCCTATTTATAAGGAATATTTATAAGTGTTTATAATAAATACTGGAGTTTATATTGACACAAAAGGTCATAAAACTCCAGTATTTCACACAACACTTTATTTATTGAGGACACACCTCAATATTTATAGTTTTTTTGATGATTCTTCATGAGGTCGTGTACGGAAACACACCTCGTTATTAAAAGAACCAAATTCAGTTGCGCTTTATCATATTAAATCATTTAATTATTTTGAGTTTAATAAGCTTTACCTATAGCTAAGCAAAACCCTTATTTAATAGCAAAAAGCATATAGTATGGTAAGTATACCAGATCGTCTTCACAAGATAATGTTTTAATACTTACTATATATTTAACACCAATCTTATTAACGTATTTTTTTCTAAACTCATTCAATGATTCTTTAGAAGAAACATTTCTAGACTTAACTTCCAGTGGAATGGTTTTTCCTTTATTATAAATTATAAAATCAACTTCATATTTTCTTTTAACATCGTTTATAGTTTGTTCCCACGAGTAATAATATGGTTCATATGAGTTAGCTACAAGCATTTGGGCAGATACATTTTCAAACAACATGCCTTCATTAGTTTTTAATTTATCAAATATTATTCTTTGATATACGTCGTCTGAACCATTTGTTGAATTAGAATATACAATAGAAGTAAATAGACCAACATCATTGAAATATAACTTAAATGCACTAGTATCTTTGGTTAAGGCATAGCCACCAGATGGATCATTGCATCTATAGACAGACAAAACCATCTTAGATTCAATTAGTTTTTCCATAGTATTAAGGAATAATACGGAGTCGGCTCTTTCATTTGTTGATGAAACAATAAACCTAGTTGAATGCTTAGATAGCATAAGTGGAATTTGTTTCCAAACAATATAACAAATAGTTCCAAATTTGTTATCAATTTTTCTTAAGTCCTCTTCATATAACTTAATAATTTTTGCTTTTTCTTTTTCTACAGCATAAAAATCATGAGTATCTAGATATGTTTGGACTACCTTTGGCATTCCACCTACCGCAAGGTAAGTTCTAAAGTTTTGCATAAGTATTCTATGTGTATTATTATCAAAAGGTTTTTTATTACTAAAATGGTCCATAATTGTCTGCGCTTCATATTCTAAACCACATGCCCATAAAAACTCTTCATAGTCCATTGGATACATTTGAATATTTTCCTCTTCTGATGGAATTAAAATATCAGATGTATTTTCTTTAATAGAAACTAGAGATCCTGTTTCGAGATAATAATACCTGCCATCAGCGACAAGAGTTTTAATTGCTTGTCTAGCTTTTGGACAAAACTGCACCTCATCAAATATTAAAAGACTTCCCTTTGGCAGTGCATTAATACCTAAAGATAAAAATAATCTTTCAAAGAAAACATCTATCTTACTTACATCATTAAAACATCCGATTACATCACTTGATACAACCGAGAAATCAATAGTCTTAAACATAGGAAACTCATTTGCGCCAAATAATTCAGAAATTGCAGTCTTTCCTATTCGTCTTGCTCCTTCAATTAGAAGAGCTGAAGTAGCGTTAGATTCTTCCTTCCATTTTAATAGCTTATTATATATTTTTCTTTTAAGCATATCATTATACCTCAAATATATAATACCATTATAAAACCAATAAATCAAACGCTATTTGCAAAAAGTTAGGTTTTAAAAATGGTGAAATTTGCAAAAAGTTAGGTTTTATAAGTGCCTAAATTTGCAAAAAGTTAGGTTTTAAAAATAGTGAAATTTGCAAAAAGTTAGGTTTTTTCGTTTTTATTTAAGAAAAATAACCACTTATAAGATGTGGATATTATTCCTTTTTAGGATCATCATTCTTAAATAGTTTATATATGTACAAACTAGATAATAATCCTGTGATTATGATACCTATAATAACTATAAATATTGGAATTATTAACAATAATCTATTCTTTATTAATTTTTGGTCTTTCTTGAGGCTTTCCCCAACTATTAATCTACAGCTTCTTAAAGCTGTATCACCGCTTGTAATAGGGCATATTACAACACCTACTATCGCAAGTATAGTACCAGAGGTTTCAAGAATTCCTTTTGCCATCTCATTAACAGAATTAGAGTTACCCCCTAAAATATTTAAAGCTTTCCAACCATCAGGTGTATTAACTTTAAAAAAGCTATGGCTGCTTGAGCCCAGATAAGAGCGATAATACCTTCTGCGACCATTGCACTATAAAATACGCGAATGTTTTCTCACTTATGCGGCTATATATTAGATATCCACCTACTAGTAAAATGAGAGAAACAAAGAAAGTAATCAATTGATCTCCTCCTAGTCTATTATTAAGTACTCTAATTGTTATATCAAAAAATGAATTATAATTTCATTTTTATCATAGCCAATATAGTTTAACAAATAATCTGATTTATAGAGACTACATGTATAGTAAAAGCCCACGTTTGTGGGCTTTTACTATACATCATATTTTTAACTGCCACTATATAATTCAGTAGTTGTTTTATTAGATTGAATTAATATAGATGATTGATTAAATTTACTAATTAAATCATTCGCAGCTAAATGTACTTCTTCTAGTGTTGTATCACTTAAATAAATAACAAGAGTATATTCTCTATAAATAGTATCACCATCAATCCAACCGCCACTTGCTTCTTGGATTGTATAGCCACAAAAGTGTTCTAGTAGTATTTTTTCAGCTTCTTCTTTTGCATTATCAGGAGTAAATACTGGTAGATTTGTATCCTTATCGTTAGTGCCTAAATATAGCACATATTGAATATCTTCTTTAGAGTCTATATTGCTTATTTTTGTGATAGTTACTACCATCATACTTAATGCAAGTAAATAATGATACTGCACTTAATACAATTGATATAATTCCTAATCTTTTAGACTTATATTATTTCCTTCATCTTTATAACTTATTCTTAGTTTAATATAACATGAAATGAGCATCCTAAATAAACATAATAAAGTAAATTGGCAAATAATTAGTCATCAGCCTTGTCATCAGCTATACTTTTTTCGATATAATTTTTAAAATGTTTTTTGCTAATTCACGAATTATATATGTTTTCATGACTTGCCTTGCAACATCGATACGTAATATTTTGTCTTCATTACTAATTTAATATTCTTCTATATAACTTGAATTTTTTCGAGACATTAAAATTACGCTTTTCCAACTTTTTTGATGGTATTTTTATACGCTTTTCAAACTTTTTAGCATTCTTTATATTAATTATAAACTGAATAATTATTAGTTTTATATATTTAACCAGAAGAATATTTTAGTAAAAATAATAGATAAAAGAATAGAATTAAAAAAACGACACTATGACTTGTACATAGTGTCGTAATCTTTCTACTGGTCGGAAAAGCAGGATTTGAACCTGCGACATCCTGGTCCCAAACCAGGCGCTCTACCAAACTGAACTATTTTCCGGTCGCAATAGTATTTTAACACAATATTTGATTATTCAAACATTTTTTTATTGTTTTTTGCGTTTAGAATCAATTTCATCATAAATATCAAAGATTGTCTTCTTTGATACATGAGTATAAAACTCTGTGGTTTGAATATCTTCGTGGCCTAAAAGTTCTTTTACGGCCATGATGTCAGCCCCACCTTCAAGAAGGTGAGTCGCAAAAGTGTGTCTTAAAGTATGAGGTGATATCTCCTTATCTATTCCTGCCTTAATGGCTAATTCTTTTAATATTTTATATACGCCAATTCTTGATATTCTTTCACCATTTTTATTAATGAATAAGGCATTTCTATCTTTTGGTTTTAAAAGATTTCTTGCGTTCATCACATAATCTCTAATAGATTTCTTTGCTTCATTATTAAAAGGTACTATTCTTTCTTTAGAGCCTTTACCATAAACATTAAGTAAAGATACATTTAAATGGATATCTTCTATATTTAAATTAGTTAATTCAGATATTCTTAACCCAGATCCATAAAGAATTAAAATCATACACTGATTTCTTCTTTCAAGAGGAGTATTTTCTTCATTAGATACATCTATTAATCTTCTTACTTCAATCTGGCTTAATACCACAGGTATTCTTTTATCTACTTTAGGGGATGCGGGAGTAAGTACTTGATCATTATCAAGTTTCCCCTCTTTTAGTAAATATTTATTAAAAGAATTAATAGATGATAGT
Source organism: uncultured Bacilli bacterium (assembly GCA_905235635.1). Taxonomy (GTDB): domain Bacteria; phylum Bacillota_I; class Bacilli_A; order Izemoplasmatales; family UBA1188; genus UBA1188. The sequence goes on from CAJOMC010000012.1 coordinate 30,874, forward strand.
GCTCTTCTTTCAGAAGACTTAGCTTTGCCATCTCTTACGAGTTTATTAGTATAATTCTTAAGATATTCCTTTTTCACATCTCTTGGATATTTAACGTTATAGTTCTTCTCAAGAAATAGGATATAACTATCTATATCTTTTTTATATGCTTCTATTGTGTTTTTAGATAAGTTCTTATTTATTTTTAGGTAATAAATAAATTCATTCATAGATCTTCTCATATAAACTCCATAAAGACAATATTTGCCACTTCCAGTCCTCTTTTAGATAATCTAATATTATCTCCTCTTTTAACTAGTAGTTTATTATCTAATAATTTTTGTATATTAAAATCCTTAAAAGGATCACTATTAAATAGATTTGTGTATTTACTTAAAGATACACCACTAATTAGTCTTAACCCAATTATAAAGTATTCACTTTTAAGGTTTGTATCTTCTTCTTTTATTATGGATATATAATCATTATTTTTAATTAATCTTATATATTCTTTTATATTAGAGATATTTTCATATCTTCTATTATTATAGAAAGAATGAGATGATACTCCAAAAGAGATATACTCTTCTAGATTCCAGTAGTATTTATTATGAATGGATTCATATCCCTCTTTTCTCCAGTTTGATATTTCATAGCGCTTATATCCATATTGTTTTAATGTTTTATTAATTAAATCTCTCATTCTCACAGATTCATTTTCGCTTGGAAGAGATACTTTATTACGCTTAAGGTCATATGATAATTGAGTATTTTTCTCAATTATTAAATCATAGAAAGATATATGAGTAGGATTAATCTCTTTTATTAATTCTAAATCATTTTTGATTGTAGATAGAGAGGAATAAGGCATTGAATAGATAAAATCAAGGTTTATATTATTAATTCCTTTCTCTCTTATCCTATTGATTTTTTCTATTAATTCTTCCTTTGTTTCATCTGTCCTTTTAAGATATTCTCTAAGTTTATCATCGAATGATTCAACCCCAATAGATAATCTATTCACATGATATTTAGTAAATAAATCAAGATAATCAAGACATCTATTTGAGGTAGACTCAATAGTAAATTCCTTTATATTAGATAAATCTATAATACTATCTAGTGTTTTAAGAATATCTTCTAGATAACTAAAGGCAGTAGGCGTACCACCCCCAATATAAATAGTATCTATATCATTAAGATATTCTTTCTTATTTAATATCTCTTTAATAAGTGAATCTCTATATTCCTTTTCTATTAAATCATCTTTTAGTCTCTTCTTAAAATCACAGTATGGACAAATAAAATCGCAGAAAGGAATATGGATATATAAGCCTTTTATCATATTAAAATTATAATATTTTAGTTAACATAATACAATTGATTCATTGAATTAATAGTATTCATACAATATAATTTTAATATATGAGAAATAGAAAAAATATTCTCCAAAAAAGTCTTACTTTTGAAGGAAGAAAACTATCACCACTTGATTTAAATGTGCCAAGCCCCAATCCTTTTAGGATTAGGGATAATATTCTTAAGATAAATGGTATATATAGTTTCGAAAAATCAAATAAATATTTAATACCTAGGAGTTTTGAAACAATCGTCCTAGTGCCTTTTCCACTAGGTTCACTTTTATCTAAAGTAGATAGGACATATAATAATAAAACCTTCTATCATTATCATTTAACTATTAAAGAGAATATTAATTCTCTTGGGAAGATTTATCTTAATTTTACAAGGACTATAGGGAAACATTTAATATATCTAAATGGAGAAAGAATAGGCACAAGCGATTCTTCTTTCTTTGAATCATATGATATCACAGATATATTTGTGGAAGGTATAAACACACTTGATATCACTTTTAAAGAAGATAAGAAAGAAAAGGTATTGGGTATAATTGGCCCAGTATATCTTGAATCCACAAAAGTTAGTAAGATAAAAGATTATGAAATTAAAACATCTTTAGATGATAAATATTTTGAGATTAAAGTAGATAGTGATAAAGATGAAGAATATAAACTTGTGATTACTACTCCATCTAATATCACTAAAACATATGAATTTAAGGGTAATAAAGCTAAGTTTATACTTCCTGAAGTTGTCACATGGACTTTAGGTTTTCCTTTTATCTACCAAGCTGAATTAAATAATAAAGAAGGCGATAAACTAAGAGAGATATTCTCTCTTCATAAATATTCTATTAAGAAAATAGATGGCATTTACGCCTTTACCCTAAATAATGAACCTATGTCTATTAGAGGTATAATAGATGATTATTACTATACAGATGGACTAATGGTAGCCGCATCAACTGAGCACATTAGACTGAAAATAGATAATATAAAGAAATTTGGCTTTAACGCAATAAGAATTAAAAATAGATTAGAAATGCCTCAATTTTACTTTGAGGCATTAACTAAAGGAATGCTTATAGCGCAAGATATTGAATACAAGAATAAAGAATTATTTATGGAAGAATTGAACTATATCAAAAGATATGATTCTATCTTTTTAGTTATAGTTAATATAGGTAAAAGAAGTGATACGGAATTAAATGAACTATATTCAATATCTAAGATGGAACTACCAAATAAGCTAGTGATGATAGTAAAAGATAAGAAATCATTAGGTGATTTAACTATATATAGCAAAAGGAAAAATAGACCACAAATTATCCTCGATTTAAACTTCAAAGATCAATTTATGGGTCTATATGAATTTAATAAAAATAAATTTATAGAATATACCATTAATGGAATGGTTGGCTTCTTCTTTAGTTCGTATAATAATCCTGATACTGGGATTATGACACCTGATGAACTAAAGTATAAAGTAAAGCCAGAAGAGTTTAAGAAATTATTTTAAATGAAACTATATTCCTAAGTATTTATATTATAGATTAATAGGACCATATTCGCGTTAAACGCATATATGGTCCTATTATTCAAATTAATTAATCTAAATGATTATAAAATAAGAATTATATATTTTCTATATCAACAGGTATCAAGAAATTTTTTGGTTCTTTTTGTTTTAAAAAACCAATCAAGTAAATAGGTGCATATGTTATACCATTTTCAATAAAAATATTGGTTCTAGAAAAAACGGTTGGATTAACGATATTACTATTATAAGTATTGATTAAATTATCTATTGACTTATGTGTTCTATACTCTTTTTCTGATTTAATTTCCAGCGGAATAATTTTATTGTCATATTCGATTAAAAAATCTATTTCGCCAATTTTAGTACTTTTGTAATAATAAGGGGTTATTCCATTAGAATAAAGTTCCTGTGCAACAAAGTTTTCAAATAACGCTCCATTATTATAGTCATTATTCTTTTCGCCCATAAGATCCTCTCTTACCGAAAACGGATAACATGAGGTTAATAGCCCAACATCAGATAGGTAAAGTTTAAATGTGTTTTTATCTTTAGATATTATAAGTGGGCTTTTGGCTTCACTAGCGATATAAACTGGATACGCAACGCCGGCATCTTTTAGCCATAAAAAACTATTTTCATATCGATCAAATTTTAGTTCTTTATTTAAATAATTAAAAACAAACTTGTGGTTTTGTTTATTTAATTGTATGGGTATATTGTCATATATTGAGATTATTCTCAATTTTCTATCTAAAGACTCATATCTAGAAAAATCTGCTTTATATGTATTTATTATGTTTTTTTGTTCTTTGTCAATTTCATATAAATTTCTTGTATCAATGAAAATATTTACTACTTGTGGCATCCCCCCAACAATCAAATACATATTGAATAATCTAAGAATTTTATTATGAATAACATCATCTATTGGTTTCTTTGAGTTAAAACACTCTTCCAAATAGCCAATAGTTTCTTTTTTAACTCCTGTTGCAAGCAAAAACTCAACAAAATTCATTGGATACATTCTTAATATTCTCATGTATCCCACAGGAATTGATTTAATACCTTTTATTTCAATACCAAGAAGAGAACCACTTAAAACATATTTATAGCTACCTTCGTCTACTAAAAATTTAATTTTGGTAATTATTTCTGGGAACATTTGTATCTCATCAAGAAAGATGACTGATTTTCCTTTGATTAAAGGTAATGGAGAATACAATTCAATTGTATGGATTAATTCATTTGTATCATCAATTGTTCTTAAAGACTTTAAAATGTCAGGCCTATCTATAAAATTGATTTCGAAATAATTAATATTATTTTCTCTTAAGATTTTTCTAATTATATAAGTTTTGCCAACCTGTCTTGCACCTTCAACTAATAATGCTACTTTTTCATGGTCTACCCATTCAGTTAGTTCTTTTTCAATAATTCTTTTCATTCATGCCTTCCTCCTTCGCTCATATTTTAATATAAAATTCAGAACAAATCAACAAAAACGGGGCAATTTGCCCCGCTTTTAGCGCATAAAACGGGGCGTTTTTACCCGTTTTATTAAAAATAAGCGAAATCGATTGTATATATTGTGATAATTAATATCTTTAATCATTATTAAAAAACTACACAATTGCGAAATTTTATCGCTAGTGTGTAGTTTTTAAAATATATTACTTTTTCTCATCATCTAACTTTAATACCGCAAGGAAGGCTTCTTGAGGAACTTCTACAGATCCTATAGCTTTCATTTTCTTTTTACCTTCTTTTTGTTTCTCAAGTAACTTCTTCTTTCTTGAAACGTCACCACCATAACATTTTGCGATAACGTCTTTTCTTAAACATTTCACAGTGGTTCTTGCGATAATCTTTGAACCAATTGCGGCTTGAATAGGTATATCAAATAATTGGCGTGGGATAGTATCTACTAGTTTTTCACAAATTGCCTTGCCTCTAGAGTAGGCAAAGTCTTGGTGAACTATAGTAGATAGGGCATCTATTGTTTCACCATTAAGAAGGATATCTAGTTTAACTAGTTTAGATGGTAGATACTTTTCAAATTCATAATCTAGTGAGGCATAGCCTTTTGTGGATGATTTAAGTTTATCAAAGAAATCATAAACTATTTCCATTAAAGGCATAGAGTATCTGATTGATACACGATTATCATTAATATATGTGATATCTTTGTATATTCCTCTTTTATCTTGGCATAACTTCATTATGACACCCACATATTCTGATGGTGTCATAATGGTTGTGAGCATATAAGGTTCTTCTATTCTATCTATTGTGCCTAAATCAGGGAATAGTGATGGATTATCTAAATCATATACTACTCCACCCCTTTTATATACTTTATATATAACTGATGGTGATGTCGCAATGAGAGGAATATTAAATTCTCTTTCGATTCTCTCTGTCACAACTTCCATATGTAAAAGACCTAAAAATCCCAATCTATAGCCAAATCCCAGCGCTTGAGATGATTCTTTTTCAAATACTAGTGATGCATCATTAAGTTTAAGTTTATCCATCGCATCACCTAGTTGAGAGTAATCAGCGTTATCCACTGGATATATTCCACAATATACCATTGGATTTAATCTTTTATAGCCAGGAAGGGGATCTAGTGCTGGTTCATCTTTTAAGGTGATAGTGTCACCAACGTGAACCTGTTTGATGTCTTTGATAGATGCGGATAAATACCCTACATCACCCACGGTAAGATACTCAACTTCCTTTTCATCTGGGGTTTTAATGAATAAGGTGTCAATGCTTGCCTCAAATGATGTGCCCATAAAGGAGATTTTATCGCCCTTTCTTATAGTACCATCTACCACCCTAAAGGCAGGAATAACGCCTCTATATGGATCAAAGATTGAATCAAAGATAAGGCATCTTAGTGGGGCATTTGGATTGCCTTCAGGTGGAAGAATGTCATGCACTACTCTCTCTAAGATATCATGGATACCTACACCTGTCTTTGCGCTACAAAGAAGGGCATTTGATGCATCAAGTCCAATAAAATCTTCTATTTCTTTTTTTACTAAATCTGGGGATGATGATGGAAGGTCTATCTTATTAATTACTGGGATAACCTCTAAATCATTATCAAGTGCAAGATAACAGTTAGCGAGCGTTTGAGCTTCAACTCCTTGGGTTGAATCAACCACAAGAAGGGCTCCCTCACACGCCGCAAGAGATCTAGATACTTCATAGGAAAAATCGACATGGCCTGGAGTATCTATTAGGTTTAATTGATACTCTTTACCATTATCCGCCTTATAGTTTAGATGTACAGTATTAAGTTTGATTGTGATACCACGTTCTCTTTCAATATCCATTGAATCAAGATATTGATCTCTCATATGTCTTGAATCAATTGCGCTACATTCTTCCATTATTCTATCTGCGAGAGTAGATTTTCCATGGTCTATATGCGCTATTATTGAGAAGTTTCTCGTGGATGCGATTTTTTCTTTTATATCCATTATTTTAATAATTTATCCCTTAATTTATAGAGTAGTATTTGAGTTTTAGAATCTTTAATTTCTCCATTATCTAGTAAAGCATAAGCTTCTTTTATATCAAGATATATTAAATCCATAAACTCATCTTTATCTCTTTTAATAGTTCCTTTTTTATTGTTTTCTGAGAAAAATAAATAGATTACTTCATCAGTATAACCAGGAGATGGGTATAATTCACCTACCTTAATTAAACCTTCTGAGATTAAACCTGTCTCTTCTTCAAGTTCTCTTTTTGCGGCAACTAGAGGGTCTTCACCCTTTTCGAGTTTACCTGCGGGTAACTCTAAAATCTCCTTATGGTATGGATATCTATATTGTTTTTCAAATACTATCTTATTCTCTAAAATGGCTAAAACTGCGGATCCTCCAGGATGGTGGACATATTCTCTATATGCAATATCACCATTAGGACACTCAATTTCATCATCATAAAAATCGATAATTCTACCTTTATATAATTGATTCTTCTTTAGAGTCTTTTCTTCATTATTCATAAATATATTATAAAATATATTGTTTAATTTCATATAAAAAATATAGGAATGATTTCTAAAATCAATTCCTATATCATTATATTATTTTCTCTTCTTTTTATTATCGCTTAAATCAAAGAATTCTCTTAATAGTTCTTCTTGATGAGGTGAGACGCTTGTTGGGGTTAAGATATTTACTTTAACATATAAATCACCTTTAATTCTAGTTTTAGCGTTAGGTACACCTTTACCTCTAATTCTAAAGATGGTTCCTGATTGAGTACCTTTTGGTATAGTTAGAACTTCAATTCCATAAGGTGATTTAATGTTCTTTTCACATCCAAGAGTTGCTTCACCAAAATTAATCATAAATTCGGTCTTTAGGTCATCGCCTTCTCTTACAAAGAGAGGATCTTCTTTAACTAAAATTTGGATATATAGGTCACCATTTGGTCCACCGTTTAAACCTTTACCGCCATATCCTTGAAGACGGATTTGTTGGCCAGTATGGATACCGATAGGGATATTAACTTCAACTTGTTTAGTAACTCTGATACGTCCCTCACCTTGGCAGTTCTTACATTTTCTTTTAATTGTAGTCCCTTTACCGCCACATTCAGGACAGGTACGTGTCGTTTGAGTTTGACCAAATATAGTGTTAACAACTTGAGTAACAGATCCCCTACCACCACATTTTGGACAGGTTACAATATCTGATTCAGATTCTGCGCCACGACCATGACATGTTGGGCATATATCATAGGCAGGGATAGATATCTTGGTTGTTTTTCCAAATATAACATCATTAAGTGATACCTGCATCTTCTTTTGTATATCTTGGCCACGTCTTGGACCTGATTGAGAATAAGTTGTCCTTCCTCCACCAAAGAAAGCGCTAAAGATATCAGATAAATCATCAAAACCAGTTGAGAAACCAGAGAATCCACCAGCTCCAAATGCTTCTTGTGGATCAGCAGTTCCGTATTTATCATAGTTAGCTTTCTTTTCAGGATCAGATAAAACGTCGTAAGCTTCTTGAACTTCTTTAAATTTTTCTTGAGCACCAGGTTCATGGTTTAAATCTGGATGGTATTTTTTAGCAAGTGTTCTATAGGCTTTTTTAATTTCATCATCACTTGCGCCTTTAGATACTCCTAAAGACTCATAATAATCTTTTTTTGGCATTGTATCACCTCATAATATTATAACCATAGACCTGATAAGTCAGGCCTATGGATAAATAGTTAAATAATTTTAGTTGATTAAGGAATTATACTTCTCTTGCGTCAGCATCAAAGATGTCATCAGAATCTGATGTTCCAGATTGTTGTGCATCATCTGGAGTAGGACCAGTTTGTCCTCCTTGAGCACTTTGAGCGCCTTGAGCGCCTTGAGCTTGAGCATAGATTCTTTGAGATAAAGTTTGAACTTCTTTTTCTAGAGCTTCTTTCTTAGTTCTAATTAAAGATGAATCATTAGATTTTAAAGCATCTTCAACATCCTTAACTTTTTCTTCGATTCTAGATTTTTCTTCTTCAGTAACTTTTCCTTCAAGTTGGCTTAAAGCATCTTTAGCCATAAATACCATTTGGTCAGCTTCATTTCTTAAATCAGCTTCTTCTTTCTTTTTCTTATCAGCTTCTTCATTAGCCTTAGCTTCATTTACCATTCTTTCAATATCGGCTTCAGAAAGGTTAGTATTGGATTTGATAGTGATAGAGTTTTCTTTACCAGTACCAAGGTTTTTAGCTGATACACTTAGAATTGAGTTAGCATCAATATCAAATTTAACTTCAATTTGAGGTATGCCACGTCTTGCAGGTGGGATATCATTTAGTTGGAAGATACCGAGTACTTTATTGTCAGCGGCCATAGGACGTTCACCTTGAAGTACCTTAATATCTACTGCAGGTTGATTATCTGCGGCTGTAGAGAATACTTGTGATTTAGATGTAGGGATGGTTGTATTTCTATCAATTAACTTAGTCATTACACCACCAAGTGTTTCAATACCTAGTGAAAGTGGAGTTACGTCTAGTAATAATACATCTTTAACATCACCAGTTAATACACCACCTTGAATTGCAGCACCAAGTGATACACATTCATCAGGGTTAACTGATTTATTAGGTTCTTTTCCAAATACACTCTTAACAAATTCTTGAACAGCTGGAATTCTTGTTGCACCACCAACTAGTAATACTTCATCAAGTTGTGATACTTGAAGTTTAGCATCAGAAAGAGCTCTTTCGAGTGGTCCTCTACATCTTTCAACTAAATCTTTAGTCATTTCATTGAATCTAGCACGAGTTAGTGTTCTTTCAAGGTGTACAGGCATACCATCTCTCATTGAAATGAATGGGAGAGAAATAGTTGTTTGTGCAGTTCCTGAAAGTTCAATCTTTGCCTTTTCTGCAGAATCTTTAAGTCTTTGCATAGCCATCTTATCTTTAGATAAATCTTGGCCATTTTCTTTCTTAAATTCATCTACTAACCAGTTGATGATTCTTTCATCAAAGTCATCACCACCAAGGTGAGTGTCACCTGATGTTGAAATAACTTCAAATGTTCCATCAGCAAGGTTTAAGATTGATACATCAAATGTACCACCACCAAGGTCAAATACAAGTACTGTTTGGTCCTTAGTTTGTTTATCAATACCAAATGCAAGAGCAGATGCTGTTGGTTCATTGATGATTCTTTTTACTTCAAGTCCAGCAATTCTACCAGCATCTTTTGTGGCTTGTCTTTGAGCATCATTAAAGTATGCAGGCACAGTAATAACAGCTTCAGTTACAGTTTCTCCAAGATATGCTTCTGCAGTTTTCTTCATTGATTGAAGAATCATCGCAGAGATTTCTTGTGGAGTATAACTCTTGTTTGTACTCTTTACGTATACAGTTTCTGATGTACCCATTAGTCTTTTAATAGATCTAATAGTATCAGGATTAGTGATGGCTTGTCTTTTAGCTACTTCACCAACTAAGATTTCACCATTTTTAAATGCAACTACTGATGGGGTAGTTCTACCACCTTCTGGGTTTGCGATAACCTTTGGGCTACCTGCTTCCATTACAGATACACATGAATTAGTTGTTCCTAAATCGATTCCAATAATTTTTGACATTTTCTATATCTCCTTTAATTAATTATTTTCTTCATCCTTATTTTGTTCTTCTTCAAGAACTTCATTTATTACTACGCTTGCTGGGCGAAGTACTCTATCTTTATACATATAGCCTTTTAAGAATTGGCTTACTACTTCCCCGTCAGCTTTAGTATTATCATTAACAACCGCAAGGGATGTCATGATATTTGGGTCAAATGGTTTTCCAAGTACCTCAAATGATTTAACACCTTCTTTTTCAAGTTCTTGATAGAATTGCTTTCTAATCATAATAAATCCATCAAGGAAGGCTTTCATTGATTCATCTTTTGACCCATGATCTATCGCTCTATCAAGATTATCAAGCACTTTAATAAGTTCTCTACATACATTAAACGATGCATACTTTAAATGTGAGGAAAGCTCTGAATCTGCCCTTTTTCTATAGTTTTGCATTTCCGCTAAAGCTTGTAGATATTTGTTGTTGAGTTCCTCTTTTTCTTTAAAAAGTTTTCCATTTTCTTCTTTTAAGAGCTCAACTTCATTAGTTTGTTTAGAATCTTCTTTTATTTCTTCTTCTATATCTTTTCTGATGTCTTCAGTATTTTCATCTAAGACATCAATTTTCTTTTTATTTTTCTCATTAGACATATGATTTACCTACTTCTTATAGTATTTAGTGATATCTTTAGCTAGATATTTAACTAAAGTTATTACTTTCTTATAATTCATTCTTGTTGGGCCGATTACAGCGATTTCACACTTTTCACCCTTATCATTTACATATGGTACTGTGACTATTGCAGTATCATCAAGTGCATCTATTCCCGTTTCAGACCCTATTTTAATTGATACATTTTGGTTTCTTGCGGACTTAATTACTTTAATTAATTCCCTCTTTTCAAATGCGTCAAGCAGTTTCTTAAATTTCATAGAATCCTGAAATTCTGGCTGGACAAGCATATTTGATGAACCAGATATGTAGTAATTCGTTTCCGCAAATTGCATGAAGGCATTTATGAAGTTATCAATTATATTTTGTCTATAATTCATAAACTCTTGAATGAGTTTATTATCAGTAATATATTTGAGCCTATATGATACCTCACTCAGTGGTGTTCCTTTAAGCACTTCATTTAAGATAGACACAACATTCTTTAGCTCTTCGATATTCGTTTCTTCTTCCTCAAAGGTTACATTCTTTGATTCGATGTGTCCTGAATCTGTGATAACTATCATTAAATAGTTTTTACCTCTTAAAGGAACCAGTTCTATTTCAGATAAGGTATCTAGTGAATTATCAGGACCAAGAGCTAAAGATGTATAAGATGTAATCTCAGAAAGAAGTGCACAAGCTTTTTTAATCGCATCTTCTCTTTCGACAATAGCGCTTGCGAACACGTTATCGATTAACTCAAAGCTCTTTTCTTCAAAGACTTCTTCTGATTCCTTCATAAGTTCTTCTACATAAAGTTTATAGCCTTTATCAAGAGGTACTCTACCAGATGAAGAATGCGTTTTATCTATATAGCCTTCCCTTTCAAGGATAGCCATATCATTTCTCACAGTTGCGCTTGAAACATTTAATCTATCAGAAATAGATTTAGATCCAACAGGCTCAGCTGTCTTAACGTATTCTTCGATTATAATTTTAAGGGTTTCTTTTTGCCTATTACTAATCATTTCGCACCTTATTAGCAATTAGTATTGGTAACTGCTAACATTATTATAGCATCATTTTTAGCAGTTGCAAGTAAATTGTGCTAAAAAATAAAAAAGATTTAGAATAAACTAAATCTCTTTAATAATTATAAGTATATATTCTATAATTTATGACACATAGATTGCGGTTATATAGTAGTTGCCTGAGGTATCTTCTATAGTAAATACATAATAATGATTAGGCCACACTACAACCGTATCCCAATTTAAACTTAACATTCCAAATCTAGAAGATGGAATAGTTTTATCATACGAAAAATGATACAAACTATCAGTATTTGGCAATCCAAATTCTTTTGTATTATATAAATTACGTTCAGAATCATAATCTTCTATGATGACCTTTTTTATTTCTGCATAATAGAGTATTGTTTGTATTTCCATTTTGCAGACCATATTGGTTCTATCTTTTTGAAGACTAGTTTTATTATTTAAGGCGTAGGCAAATACATCCTCTTCATTGATTTGTTTATATATACCAATTTTAGCTTGAGGATAGTATGTATTGAAATTTGGGTCAGATGAAGGGCTACCATTTATTGAATAATTTTGCCTATTATTAGTATCAATTAACTTAATATTCCAGGTTAAAGGAGTGTATGATTCACTATTTGTTAGTAAATCAAAATTAAGTATCTCAGATGTTTTTCTAATAAAGTCTATAAGATAATCTGGATATTCAGTACTAGCTGAGCCAAAGGTTTTCATATTTCCATCCTTGGTAAGAATAGAAATCTCATACCTATTAGACGTATAAGGCTTATTCGGCATGGATAAGAGTCCAAGCGATTTCATTGTATCAAATATCTTAGTAGTTTCATCTTCAGTAATAGTTCTTTTAACTCCTTTTGGGTATGAAACATAACTATCACTAAAATTAATCGTAACAATACTAGGTTTATCATCCTTATCCATAGCCATAATAGTCACAGTGGATATATCTGACATATCTTTAAAACCATTAGAACCACATGACGACACCATAAATGATAAACAAAGGAAAAACGCAATAATTAGCCATTTCTTCATAGTTTCTTATACTCCTCTAATAAAGCCTTTAATTAATCTTAATAATTAATCCCGAAATATAAATAGACCCAAGTGTTAATAATACAAAAAGTATCATATAGATATTATTTATAGAAAGAAAAGAGAATACTATAAAATACCCAATAAAAGTCATCAGTGTTAAAGAGATATATAATACAACTTCAAGCATTATTAGTAATAGATCATTTTTTGAAAAAGTAATAAGATTCTTGTACTTCTTATTGTCAGTAATTGTATAGTAAAGAAAATAAAAAAGGAAAGGAATAGTTAATAAAAGGAATAACACTAGTAAATATAATTTTATTGGTGAACCCTCATTTAAAAGTAATTCCCTTAGTGTTTCATCACTAATAGTCGATACTATCCTTTCGTACATAGAAAATATAAGTATATATAATACTAAATATAATATATACACAATTAAACTTATGAGATTATTGATGTAGGTTTTCTTAAGTAATCTAATTATTTTATTCATATCTTTCTATAAACTCTTTAAATCTTTTAGGTAGTCCTGTATCAAAATTATATATTTTATTATCTTTTGGGTGAGCGAATTCAAGATAGTATGAGTGAAGCATTAATTCCTCATTATCTTCATATATTGAATATGATTTATCACCCACAAGTGGGTGACCCAAAAATGAGAATGTAACTCTAATCTGATGGGTTCTGCCTGTGAGTAATTCAATTTCTAAAAGTGAATAATTTGAAAACTCTTTTATTACTTTATACCTTGTGATAGCGTCTTTCCCATCATTTCTTACGACACGTCTTACACTCATCTCATTTTCTTTCGCTATTTTTAGCGTTATCTCATCTTCTTTCTTATCAAATTTTCCATATACAATTGCGTAGTACTTTCTTTTAAGTGTCTTCTTTAAAGAAAGTGATAAAAGAGATGTAGAGAATCTATCTTTTCCGACAATCATAAGTCCACTTGTGAGTCTATCAAGCCTATTTACCATATGAACTTTATCATTGATATTATTTTTTTCAAAATAATATTCAAGTCCATTAAGTAAAGTTATTTCATTCATATTTAGGGTAGACATACAAGAAATATTATTTGGTTTATCAAGCACTAATAACTCGTCATCTTCATAAATAATATTTAAAGGCATTTCTATAGGTTCTATATCAGATTTAGTTTCTTCTAAATATAAAGTAACTATATCTCCTTCTTTTAACATATAGGACATATATAAAACCTTTGAGTCTTTCTTGATTCTACCTTGAGCTTTACTTCTTAGCTTCCTTGAGATATTATTTTCTATTAAAAGATTTTCAAGAGAAATGTCTCTATCCGCTCTTATCTTAATTTTCTTCATTTATAATATGATCTTTACCTTTAAATTCTTCAGGTTCATATATAGAAAGATTTGGATAATCTTGTTGTCTTAGGGCTTCATATATCATTGCGCATACTGTATTAGATAAATTAAGCGCTCTCACATTTTTACTCATAGGAAATCTAACACAGGTATCAAGATGTTCCTTTAAGATTGAAATGGGAATTCCTGTCGATTCTTTGCCAAATATAAAATAATAGTCTTTATTTGTATCCTTATATGATAAATCTGATGGTTTATGAGTGCCATATCTTGTGAGAAAGATATAAACACCTTTTTGATTCTTTTCCATAAATTCAGTAAATGAATCATAGATATAAAAAGAAAAATCATGGGTGTAATTAACCGATGATCTTTTAAGTTCTTTATCGTCTAAAGAAAAACCTAATGGTTTAATTAGGTGAAGTGTTGATGATGTCGCAAGGGCAGTTCTCATAATATTACCACAGTTTTGTGGTATTTCAGGTTCAAATAATACTATATGATTCATTACTTCTTCTTTGCCTTTTTCTTTCCGCCCTTGGCGTATAATCTTTTCTCTATTATTTTCTTTTTGGTTTCTCTTCTTTCAATTTCAAACTTTTTCTTATAGTTGGGCTTAACTTTTTTAGAAATAGTTTTATGGTGTCTTAAGGTTTTTTCTGCTTCTTTATTAATTTTAGAATTATAGAAATCTTTTCTTTCTCTTTCATATCTGGCTTTTGATTCAACAATCTCACCATTCTTAAAATCTTTATATTCACATGATAGACCTTTTTCTTCTAGTCTATCTAGATATGAATCATCATCCGCATCATAAAATGAGATAGAGATTCCATCTTTTAACATTCTACCTGTACGTCCAGTTCTATGGACATAGAATTCTATATCTTTTGGAAGTTCATAGTTAATAATATGAGATACACCAGTTATATCTATACCACGTGCAGTGATATCAGTTGAGATTACATAAGTATATTTAAGATTCCTTAAATCTCTCATAGTCTTTTGTCTTAATTTAGAATCCATATCACCATAGATGAAACAGATTCTTTTATCATCTTTTAATTCCTGAGATAAAGCTTTTACAGTCTCCTGAGTATTGCAGTAGATAAGACAAAGATACGGATTAATAGATGAGATAATTTCTTTTAGTAATTCAACTTTATCTCTATATTTAGTTTTTAAGAAATAATGTGATATATTAAGTGGGGTCAAATCTTTTCTATTTAAGATTAAGAATTCGGGGCTAGAAAGGTATTTCTTAAAGAAATGGTCCAACTCTTCGGTGATTGTCGCACTATATACTTCAAACCTCGTATCTTCTTTTACGAGTGATAATACTTCATCAATTAAAGGGAGAAAGCCTGAATCCATAAGCATATCAGCTTCATCCATCACTATCTTTTTAACTTTAAATACATTAAGCAGTTTATTATCTATCGCAAACTTTTTAATACGTCCAATGGTTCCAATCGCAATTTGAGGGTTAGATGTCTCAAGGCGCTTTAGTGCCTTACTAACGTCATCCCCACCTACATAAAGTCTTGTATCTACACTATATTTAATTGAAAGCGGCTTAGCCATAGCGTAAATCTGACGGGCTAGTTCACGAGTAGGAGCAAGGATTAAATATTGTAGGTCATGAGAGTCATAATCTAGGGATGCAAAAATAGGGAAAAGATAAGCATATGTTTTCCCTGTGCCTGTGACTGATTGCACAACTAAGTTCTTATTCTGTTTTTCTTTTTCAATAACACATTTTTGAACTTCAGTTAACTCACTAAAGTTAAGTAGTTCCATGTATTCTTTTATTAATTCATCGTAAGACATATTTTCACCAAATTTAGGCCTAAGATATTATAATATAATTATAAGAATTAAGAAAGGTATAAAATGAGAGTAGATATACTTAAAGAAAGTGGCTTCTGTGGTGGAGTAAATAGAGCCCTTCATTTGCTTGATAAAACTATAAGAGAAAATCCCTTAAAACCTATATATTTAATAGGCCCTATTGTGCATAACTCTATAGTAAATAAAAAATATCAGGAAAAAGGTGTTAAGTTTATTACATTAAAAGATGTAGATAAATTAGAAGACGATTCTATTGTAGTAGTATCTGCGCATGGACTATCAGATAAAGATTTAGAAAAACTCAAGAATTTTAATGTGATAAATACCACTTGTCCATACGTTCAAAAAAATAAAAAAACTATCCATGATTCTATTGGATATGACATCATTTTTATCGGTAAAAAAGGACACTCTGAGACTAATGCGCTAACACTTGATAATCCTAATATTAAAATAGTTGAGAAGCTAGATGATTTAAATAAGTTTTCATCATCTTCATATGGAATGGTTTTTAATCAGACAACATTTAATATTCATGATTTAAGACTAATACAAGATAGAATAAGGGAAATTGCGCCTTTTTATGTGATTAATGATACAATCTGCCCAACATCAAGGGCACTTCAAGAATTCTTAATGGAAAAATATGATTATAATATTTGTCTTATTGTAGGAGATAAGACATCCTCTAATGCGAACTCATTATATGAGATAAGCCCATATAAAAATACATACTTTATCTCATCAGCAAAAGATGCAAATAGTATCTACATAAAAAAGACTGATAATGTCCTTATCGTGGGTAGTGCATCTACACCTAAAGATGAACTTAAAAAGATTAAGGATAGTATTAAGAATAGATTTAATTCAAAATAAAAGATAATGGCTAGTTCTAGCTATTATCTTTTATTCATCAAGGTTAATTAATTCGTATTCAAGATTACCCAAATTACGTTCAGATGCATATTTTAATAATGTAGGTGCGTGTCTTGAATTCATTCTTTCTATTAAAGATTTTTTACCAGGATCATTCGAATTAACTACAGCGTCATAACATGCCTTGTCAATCGCAAGTGGGTCGAGTGAGGCGAAAAGGCCAATATCAGCCATTTCCGGTTTATGAGGATTAGGGTCACAGTCGCAGTCTACAGAGAGATTAATTGCGGCTGAAACATAGGCAATATTTTTACGACCCATATGGTTTATTACAGCTTCAACAGCCTCAACCATCGATTCTTGGAATAAGTCATGAGGTGGAGTAGATCTCCAGATAGACATTTCTTTTCCTTTTCCTGCGCTATGAACATAAAGTTTTCCTGTGTGAGATGCAATACCAATAGCCATATTCTTAAATGCACCACCAAATCCACCCATAGCATGACCTTTAAAGTGAGATAACACCAACATTGAATCATAGTTATCGAAGTTCTTTCCTGCGATTTGATATTCAAGGTGTTTTCCGTTATATAGTGGTAAATAGATTTCTCCATTCTTGTCCATTATATCAACTTCATACATTGGTTTAAATCCGTGATCACGTGCTACTTTATCGTATAAATCTGGGGTATCTCTTTTTCCACCATATGCAGTAGAACACTCGATAATAGTACCATTAACTCTATCCATTATAGGTTTTATTTGGTCTGGTTTTAAATAATTATGACCGCCAGGTTCACCCATACTTAACTTTACCGCAACTTTGCCTTTTAATTCAATTCCAAGGGCGTTATAGATTTTAACGAATGCTAGAGGCGATGTATCTTTAGTAAAATATACAATAGATTTACTCATCTTTCTTTTCAAACTCCTCTAATACACTTTTATCTAACACAGATCCACTTATAGTTGATTCGTCCTTAGGAGTTTCTTCAACTACTTCTTTATTTTCAGCTTCTTGTGGTTCATCTAGTTGAGGTATAGCTTGAGACTCAGAATCTATTTCAGATAAAGTGCTATTCTTTTCTTCTTCAAGGAGTCTAGCTTCTTCTTCAAGGCGTTTCGCTTCAGCTTCTTCTCTTTCTTTCTTTTCTTTAGCCTTTTCTTCTCTATAAAGGTCGGGGTCAGATAAGAATTTTACTCTTTCATCCATGAGTCTTGTAAGGGTTAAATCAAATTCATCATGCATGATAGTTTTATAATCGAAATCAATACCATAATAGATATAAGGTAGTTCATATTCTATAGCTTCTATTGCGTGATCGTTTCCGTCAACTGTATCAAAGAATGTAAATCCATAGATTTTATGTTTATCATAGAACACGAGACCATTTCCGTTGTATTCATATATCCAGAGTATATCTTCTTTTCTTAGGACGAAAAATGATACTTGACTGTATCCAATTATTAAGTTTTCAGTCATTAAATATGGATTATTTTTAGATAAGTTCTCATATGGAGATGCTTCATCTATTTCAGCATTAAACATACTTGGGTCTATACCATCATCTACTAAAGCCTTATAAATAGGGAAGGTTTCTGGTTTTGATGCATATTTAATGATTGGGAATATATCCTTCATTCTTCTTAAAGAGAATAGGAATGCGACAGCACCCACAACCATCCATAATACACCATAAGTGTTTACCTTAGATATAGTGAAATATACACCAAATCCAAGCATCACAAGTGGTATTAAGAAAGATATGAATGTGATTATTCCATAGAAGGAAAATAGTATTTTAATGTGTTCTTTTTTTATTAGTTTAGCTAAACTTGTTTTTTCGTTCATTTTTTATTACCTCTTTTTAAGAGTTTCTCCACTCTTGATTTCTTTTATATTTATTAAATCTAGGCCACCAAATATACGGACATTTTTACCTATTATAGTATTTGGGGCTATTTTTGTGCCTTTGCCTATTACTGTGATACCACTTGAAAGTAAATCAGGCTTTTCCATATTTGGAATATTATCTCCAACACCAATTTTAGACCCTTTCCCAATTACACAGTTCTTATCAATTATTGCATTTTCAATTACCGCATCTTCTTCTATTATGGTGTCATTCATAATAACTGAGTTAGATACTTTAGCGTTTGGATGTATTACAACACCAGGTGATATAACACATCTATTTACTCGTCCCGCAACAATACTACCATTAGAGAGTAATGCCTGGGAAATCTCTGCTTTTGAACCTATTTTAACCGCTGGCATATCTTCACTCTTTGTGTAAATCTTCCAGTTTTTATCATACATATCTAGTTCTATCTTGTCTACAGTCCTTGTGAGTTCAAGGTTAGCCTCAAGATATGAATCATATGTACCAACATCCTTCCAGTAGTCATAGAATTTATAAGTATATACACAATTTTTACCTATCATCATAGGTATTAAGTGTTTTCCAAAATCTAAATCTTCAATATCATCATTATTCTTAAGTAGATTAAGTAATAAGTCTTTATCAAAGACATAGATACCCATTGATGCGAGATTAGATTTAGGCTCTTTTGGTTTTTCGACAAACTTTTCAACAAGTGAATCACTATTTGCCTCAAGGATTCCAAAACGTGACGCTTCACTTATATCAACTACTTTTGATGCGATAGTAAGGCGAGCATTCTTTTCTTTATGGAATTCTATCATCTTAGAGTAATCCATTTTATATACATGGTCTCCAGATAAAATTAGCACATATTTACAGGTAGATTCTTCAATCAGATGAAGATTCTTTCTTAAACTATCTGCGGTACCATTATACCAATTTGAGTGAGGTTGAAGTAGAGTTACGTGAGAGTCACGTCTATCCATATCCCACGGTTTTCCTGAACCTACATGTTCGTTTAAGGATAGTGGTAAATATTGAGTTAAAATTAAAACATTATATATACCTGAGTTTGAACAGTTAGATAATGTAAAATCGATTATACGAAATTTACCCGCGAATGGAACTGATGGTTTAACTCTTTTTTCGCTCAAGATATCAAGCCTTGAGCCGCGTCCCCCCGCAAGAATAATAGCCAGTGTTTCCATCTTATTAACCTAATACCTTTTTATACATTTGAATGTATTTTTTCGCACTTGATTCAAAAGAATAATCAGATGCCATAGCATTTTGAACAAGGATATCCCAACAGTGTTTTTGTGAATATGTCCTAAACGCATATTTAATCACATAAAGCATATCGTGTGAGTTATAGTTAGTGAAACTAAATCCATTTCCAGTTAGCTCATATTCATTATATGCCTCAACCGAATCGTTTAATCCCCCTGTCTCTCTTACTATTGGGAGCGATCCATAGCGGAGCGCTATCATTTGACCAAGTCCACATGGTTCAAATTTAGAAGGCATCAAAAACATATCTGATGCACCATATACGAGATGAGCTAGTTTGTCAGAGTAACCTAGGAAACATTTAACTTTATATGGATGTTTCTTTTCTAGTTCTCTAAAGAAGTTCTCATATCTTTCATCACCAGTACCAATAATGATAAATTTGAAAGCACACTCGTATAAGAGTTCTTCAATTATTTCCATGATTAAATCAAGACCTTTTTGTTCAGTAAGTCTTGATACTATTCCAATCATTGGCACATTTGTATAGAAATCTACTCCAAGTTCTTCGTATAAAGCTTTTTTGGCTTCAAGTTTTCCTTCCTTATAGTTATTGAAGTTATATTTTAAAGGTAAAACATCATCGGTTTCAGGATTAAATATTGAATAGTCTATACCATTTATTATTCCCACAAATTTTGATTCTTTAGCTTTTTGGCGAAGATATGGACGCATCCCATATGATAAGAATTCAGAAGTTGTGAGTTCTTTAGCGTAAGTTTTAGATACTGTATTCACAAAATCCGCTTCCGTGATTGCGGAACGCATATAATTAAGTTTACCATCATGACCTAAAAGAGAATTATCAAACTTAATGTTAAACTTCTTTACAGTTTGACGAGGATAATCGCCTTGGTAAATGATATTATGAATAGTAAAGATGGTTTTAATATGACCTAAAGTATCATAATATTTAGTCTTGATTAGGTGTGGTATCATTCCCACATGCCAGTCATGACAGTGAATAATATTAGGCTCAAAGTCTTTAAAATATTTAACTGATTCAAGAACTGCCATTTGGAAGAAAACCCAGCCATCATGTTCCTCTTCACAGTTATAAACACCTTTTCTTTCAGGTCCAAAGTATTTCTCTGATTCAATCAAATAGTAATGAACATTGTTTAATACTAGTTCATATAAATTCGCATCAGTTGGTTTTGTGCCTACATAAACCTTAAATGATGCGAGGAATGATAAATCAGTTAATAGTTCTTCTTTAATTGAAGGATACTTAGGAAGAATAACTCTCGCATCTTCTCCGAGATTATTTAATACACCTGGTAAACTACCCATAACATCTCCTAATCCTCCAACTTTGGCGAATGGGAAACATTCTACACCCACAAATAAAATGTTCAAACTTATACCTCCATTACTTTGTATTTATTTTTATTTTTATAGTAGATAATTCTTGAAACAATGAGCGGAGTCAAAAAGATAATATCACTTAGGACAAGAAGACCTAAAAACTTAAATCCTTCTACTCCGAAATCAAAATTACCATCGGTAAATGAGAAATGACATAAATCAAAGCCAGATGTTTTAACTGTAAATATTGAAACAAAAGGCGCAAGAATAATCATGAATGCGATAATAATGGAAATCCATTTTCTTATCTTAGAGTATGGAATTGATACCGTAACTAAACACATAAAGTAAGCATATGTGGTTATTAAAATTGAAATATTAGTCGCAACACTTTGAGATACACCAAATGATGGAGATACAAAGTGAATCAATAGTAAATTCATAAATATAATTAAGGCTATTGGAAGGGAAACACTAAGGACATTTTTAAAGAACTTACCTTCAATTCTTTCATGATTTGGTTCAATGGCCATAATTAAAGACGCAAGTCCTGTGATTAGTGTTTCAATTATAAATAATTGCCCTGGTTCTTTAAATGGAGATGTAAACTCAGCCGATTTATTGATAAAGAACATAGATACCGCAAAGAGATTAATTAATCCCATTAATATAGTCTTAGTTAAGAATAAAGCGGTAGCACGTTGGATATTATTTATAACTCTTCTTCCTTCATTTAAAACACCTGGAAGTGAGAGGAAATTTGAATCAAGTAGGACAAGGTGCGCTACAGTTGATACAGCTTCACTTCCCGATGCCATAGCAATTGAACAATCAGCTTCTTTTAGTGCTAAGATATCATTAACACCATCCCCCGTCATCGCAACCTTATGGCCTTCTTCCTTTAATGTTTCAATAATAATCTTTTTTTGATTAGGTTTAACTCTACCAAAAATAGTATATGCTTTTACGGCCTTTTTTACTTCATCATCAGATAAATCCGCAAGTGAGATATATTTATCATAATTTAGAATACCTGCATCTTTTGCGATTGCGCTTACTGTCACAGGATTATCGCCAGATATAACTTTTATATCAACACCCGATTCTCTAAATTCTTGAAGGGTATTGTTTACACCATTTCTTAAATTATCGTGAATTGAAATATATGCGATTGCTTCAAAAGTAGAATCTATTTTATTGTCTTTTATCTTGCCACTAGATTTACATAAGACAATTACACGGCTGCCAAGCGATGCAGCTCTATTAATTTCTTTCATCACGTTCATATTCTTCTTTTCTTTTAGATTTAAAAGAACTTCAGGGGCGCCAATCGCAAATGTCCCTATTTGAGAAAAAGTAACCGCAGAATATTTATTTGTTGAATTAAAATTTAATACTTTTTGTGGTACAAAATAACCTTTTTTACCATATTTTTTTACTAAAGCCCTACTTGTGGCATTTGTATTTTTAAGACAGGCATTCATTGAAGATAAAATCTCAATTACTGAATATTTAGGATCTAAGATTGTCGTATCAATTACTCTCATAGTCCCATCGGTTAGAGTACCTGTTTTATCAAGACATAAAACATCTACTCTTGCGAGTGACTCAATACAATATAATTCCTGAACCAAAGTCTTTTGAGATGCAAGCTTAAAGACCGATGTCGCAAGGGCGATTGTGGTTAAAAGAAATAAACCATATGGCATCATTGCATTTATCGCCGATGCAAGCCCTAGTATTAATTCTCTAGACATCCCAAATATAACTGGATTGCCTTCAAAAGAAGAATAGTTTCTATAAACAAAAAATAACATTATTGATAGTGGAATTAAGAGAATTGAAATAGATGTGATTATAATATTTAACACCTTCATTATCTCTGATTTAGGTTTAGAGTATGTGGTTGCCTGACTAGATAGTTTTTCAATATAGTTATCTTTTGATACATGAATTACTCTAGCGTATGCTTCACCCGATACAACATAAGACCCACTATATAGTTCATCTCCTACTTTTTTTAAGATATCATCCGATTCACCAGTGATATTTGATTCATTAACATATATCACGCCTTTCACTACTTTTGAATCGGCTGATATCTGTCTTTCGGCTTCAAGGAATAAGATATCGCCTAACACAATATCTCTGACTTTAACATTTTCGATATGGAGTTCTCTAAGCACTTTCACAGTAGGTTCATTAACTAAAACCAAAGAATCTACTATCTTTTTCGCTTTAATTTCTTGAATAATACCTATTGAGAGATTAATAAAAGCTATTAAAACAAATGTATAATTAGTGATATCACCAACACTTTTTAAGGTTGGTGCCACAAGTATAGCTAAAATAACTATAATGAGGTTGAAAACAGAAAAAATATTGTGGATAAATATTTCTTTATATGTCTTAGTTTGCCTCTTTATAGGTGTGTTAACTTTTCCTTCTTTAACCCTTTCATCAACTTCTTTAGGGGTTAAACCGAATATTAAATCATTTTTTATAAGCATTTGGTTTCTCTCTTAATATAATTATAACATAAAATACGCTCACAATATGAGCGTATTTTAAGTAAGTACTATATATGAATTCTATATAATTATTCTTCAAAGATACTGCCACCAATAAATTCTCTTATAATAGAATAGTTTGGCACTGCATCATCAGAGATAGATCTAAATACCTTTAAAAACTTTAAAAGTTTATTTGCGAGTATATAATATGGCGAATCATTCTCAACTCCCTTAAGGGATGATACTGCATATTTCTTTAAGACAGGTAATTCATATCCAAGCTCTGAATTAAAAATATAGTCAGCATTTTCCATAGTAGGATAAATCCATTTGTGTTCACCACGTCTTACACTTTTCCACATAGATAGAGTTTCCTCAGGAGGAGTGTTTCTAAACTGCATATCCCTCACAATCCTTCTAACTAGTCTTTGATCGGTTAAACTGATTGGATTATGGTTATCTATATTTCTTTGTGAAAGTGGCGCAATATAGATTTTAAATACTCTTTCTTTAGCGATAGATGCGGTCATTAAATCATTTAAGGCGTGAATTCCTTCTATGATTATTACTCCATCTTTTTGAAGGGTCATTGGTTCAGAATAAGATGTTGTCTTTGTATGAAAATCAAAAATTGGGATTCTTACACGCTTACCTTGGATAAAATCTTCCATATTTTTATTGAATTCTTTTATCTTGAGGGCTCTTATATCTTCAAAATCAAGTTGACCATTTTCATCACGTGGAACTTTATCATTGGTTAAATAATAGTTATCAAGAGATATTCTAATAGGATGAATATTTCTAGACATAAGTTCAATTTCAAGTCTTTTTGAAAAAGTAGTCTTACCACTAGATGATGGACCTGCGATGGCGATTAATCTTATGGTATCAATATTTTCATATACCTTATCACCTATCTCTTTAAGTTGGTGAGAGATTATTGTCTCACACACACCTAAGAATTTTATTAATTCATCTTTATCATCAAATTTATCGTTAATCTGATAAATATTCTCAGATTGAGTGTTAGCGCTCCAACTATTCGCACTTGCGAGAGTTTTTAAAAACCTTGGCTCATCTTTAAATTTGGGGATTCTACCATTCTCTTCTGATCTTGGGTATTGAATAATAAAACCAGGATACATAGGGGTAAATTTAAATGAGTGAATATATGATGTATCTGGAACCATATAGGAATACATGTAGTTTCTATAGCCATCAGCCTCATACACATTCACTTTTTCTTTTCTATATTTTAATGTTTCAATTTTATCAGTATATCCAAGGCTAGAATAATATTCTTTCATTTCTTCAATGGTGAAGCTCTTTCTTCTTATTGGATATGCACCTTTTATAATCTTACGAACTTCTTTTGAAAGTTCTTTAATTTGATTCTCGGTGATTTCTTCACCCACGATCTTAGCGTATATAGCCATTGAAATTGAATTAGAAAATCTAATGTTTTTCTTTGGCCAGAGGCGAGACACCGCCATTGCGACTATATATCTTAGTGATGCTTCATATATTCTTACTGAATCATAGTCAGACGCATCAAGAAAAGAAACTTCTGCATTTTCAGTCTCAAGTCTATAAGATAATTCACGAATTCTATTATTAACCCTTGCGCAATAATACTTTCCGCCAATAGTTTTAGCCATCTCTTCAAGAGAGGTTTTTTCTAAAAACTCATACTCTTTATTGTTGATCAGTACTTTCATGAGAGTTCTCCTTTAAATATTTGAGTAGATACCAATAATGAATAGCTCTTTTTCCATCTTTTAGTTTTACTCTATAGGTTCCATCTGAAGTTGGAACCTCAAAGGCTACGCCTAATGTCACAATAAATGAAATAATCTTATCTAAATCTAAATCAAGTGATCCATCAGGACCAATAAAAGTGATCTTTTCAAGGGTCATCCTAACTTTAGTGTAATTATGCGGAATATCATTTTCAGGACCATATTCCACGATATTACATTCATCTTCAAGGACGATATTATTCTTTATATCTTGAGCAATCAAATTATATTCTAGATTAAATAGGTCATAGAGATCTTCAAAACCATATTCATTTGGTAAGAACCTGTAGCTTGTTTTTTCAAATTCAAGATGAAAACCACATTCACATGAAAGATGGTTTTTCTCTGTATGTAGCGCTTTTTCAGTGTGACATACAGGACAATAAACAAGGGCTTTTTCAAGGCCTTCTGCTTTTCTTCTTGAAACATATTTTTCTTCTTTATGTTCTTTAAGCCATAATAGATCATCATCTTTCTTCATTTCATCAGATATAGTCTTTAGAATAGTATCTTTATCAGTTTTCTTAATGTCATCTGGTGAATAAAGGTGAGTGATATAGGTGTATACGTGGCCCTTTCTCATATTCTTAGCCCATTTTGGCCTTACAGCATATGCACCCCTTGAATGTATCACGTAAACATGTGGCTCATATTTTTTTATAAATTTTTCAAGGCCAGGTACCAAATTCTGAGTACGGCTATCCGCACCCATTTGGCCTTCTGGGAACATCATTATAGGCTCATTAAGACTAAGACATTCGCTCATTTGTCTAATAGAGATAAGGTCAGATTTAAACTGATCTTTCTTAATACATCCAAGAGTATCAAGAAATTTTCCAAGACGTTTATTTCTATACCAGTAAGATGTGGAAACAATGTGTACCCATTTAGGATATATGGCCATAGGGTATATTATACAATCGAAATAGTTTCTATGTGGACAAAGAAAAATAGCTCTATCATTGAGTTCAACTTTTTCTCTTCTAAATTTAACTTTGGTTTTGTACCATAGTCTAACTATATTTCCTGGCACATACCATAAGAAACGATTAGGTTTCCTTGAAAGTCTAGCCTTTTCTTTCATCATCTACTCCTTGAAACGGATTTGATATAATATATTCCATTAGAAATATTATATTATAAAATATAAATATTTCCAACACAAAGGAGAAAAAGTCAGTATATGTCATAGTACTTAAAATACTAATTTTTGATTCTTTAAATAGGTTTAATTGTGAGGAATAAGAAAGTAGGAAATAAATTATGAAGAATAAGAGGCAAGAAATAAAATAAGATAATTTATTTAAATATATAATTCTTGAAAGCGAGTTTTGGTATACAGGCAAACTTTTAAATATCTTTAAGTTCTCCATCTCTGATTCTTTAACCGTATAATTCATAAATACATTTAAAGTTACAAATACTCCAATCATTATAATAAGAGCAATCGTTGAGACGATTAGGTATGATGAGGGTCCTGAGAAAAAGTTATTATAGTCTAGTTGTTTTGACACAATTCTCACATCATAATTTCTTCCTATTTCCCTTGTTTGATCACTTAAATAATTAGTATTTACAAGTATCTTAAAGTAAACATTTTTTTCACCAAATGTGTTAAGTGGTACAAATGAAATATAGGTCGGGGTTGATCTAAAGATTGCGGAAATTGTTAGATTATATACATCATCATCATTTTTAACATCTACCTTATCTCCTACTTTAAGAGAATGTTTAATCGCATATTCTTCATTAATTGCGATTACATCGCTTGATGAAGAATTTAGATTTCCATCTACAATAGAAATATTTGTAAAATCAGAAAGTAGGCTAAAATCAGTTTCATATATATAGATTGTATCATCTAAAATATATACCTTATGCTCCTCACTAATTGGCATTAACTTTATGGCTTCTTCGTTCTTTAACTCCTCGTATTTTGAAGTGTATAATCTATTTATAGCGTATTCATATCTGAAAAATTGATTAGAAACCTTATATGTGTTAACCTGTCCCCCATAACTTTTAACACCTAGGAATAATACTATAAAAGCCACAACATATAATACAGCCATCCTTCTTCTTATGAAAAAGTTACTGAATAGGTTAGCTGAAGATGATTTAGATCTTAGTTTAGAAAGTAGTTGATAGAACTTTAATATGATATAAGGTGACACCAAAATAGAGGAAGTTATAAATAATATCACAAATGCAGTACCTTTACTTATGAAGGCAAAGGAAAAGAGAGAAACTAGCGATATTACATAAGGAAGATAGTTATATTTTTGAATTAAAATACTGGCTTCTTTATAGTATATAGGTATCATTGATAAAAGGGGAATGGATGCTAAATGAACAAAGAGATATAGAATTATCTTCATAAATCTTAAACTTACTAAAGAGTTAAACACATACTTATCAATAATAAGAATAGAAACAGATATGATTAAACCAAATATTAAAGAAATTAGATAATAAATAAAATCTCCAAATAACACAGTTTTAAATAAATGGTTGCCTGAATTTGTTATATTATTATATGCCTCTTTTTCTTTCTTTGAATTAAATCTAATAAATAAATTAATAAAGAATAATAAAGAAAATAATAAAATAGAAATGATAACTAAATTATTTTTATTTAAATAAGCTTTTGGACTATCAAGCAGTAGTTCATTAAAATTAAACATAAGAAAAGATAGCACATTCATAAATGTGAAGATTATTATATGAGATATTGATTTTCTTCCCTTATTAAAGGCATAGAAATAAAGATTTTTCATTCACTAAACTCCACGAAACTATTTGATTCAAAATAGATTCTTCTTGACGCTATCCTTGAAAAATCAAAATTATTAGTGAATATGATAAAGGTTATATGATAGATATTATTAATAGATGTGATAAATGATGAAAGTATGGCGAGATCTTCTTTAGACAATGACTTGTCTACATTATTTAAAAAGATCACAAAAGGTTTTGACATTAACGCTCTAATTATTTCCACTTTAATTCTATCTAATTTGTTTAAATTAGACACATTAGTTTGCGGTAAATCATAGTTTAAACTAGTTAATATTTCGTCAAAATATGAATAATCAATAACTTTCCTATTCACATATTCAGGAGCTAATATATTGTCTCTTATAGATAAAAAACTAAATAGAGTGTTTATATCTGAAACCACCTTTACGTCAGACACCATAAGTTCTGTAATGTCAGTCTTCTGAAATAAGGAATAATCAAAGTTATTATAGAATAGAGTGTCAGGCTTAACTTTTCTCTTAAAGGTAAGAAAATCAAAAAGCAGATCTTTTTCGTAACTCTCACCACAAATTGAGGCAATCTCACCCATGGTAATAGAAAAAGATACATCTACTTGTATATTATCAAAAACATTAAGTTCTCGTGCTTTGATTATTTCCATTTTTTACTTCACTATATTATAATTATAACATCATAGTAATATATTACTATAACTTTAAGATGAAGGATAAAGGTTCAAGCGATCACATTAAAATCATTAATATAGTGCTTTACATACTAATAGTTTTAGTCCTATTAGCTTTTTCTATATTTAATTATTTTGTATTTACGGGCATACTGCTTTTTATCCCTATTTTATTTTCTTTAATAGTTATATATTTAACCATTTTCTTCTCATATGTATTAATAATCAATCCTATCAAATATAAAATAATAGATTTAATTATCGATAAAGAATATCTAAAGATTGTTTATAAAGATAGAGAATCCATTTATAAGTATAAGGACGTAGTAGAATATAAAACCATCACAAATAGAAAAGGTGATATCACAAAAATCATTATATTATTCAATTTAAATAGTGAATTATTAATTAAAAATAGATTAACTAATGAATACGAGGAGATTATCTCATACATCGAGGGGCAGTCACATGAAAATTAAACCTTCTTTCTTTAAACCCCTACTTATTTCTATATTGATTGAATTGTTTATCAACCTTCTTCTTTTACTATGGATAGAAGATATCATTTCTATTGTATTTTTAGGAAATGTTCAGCTATTCATAATACTCGATGTACTCTTATTCTTACTTATCCTATTTATTATTAAATTCTTTCTTTTTAGAATAGAATATACATTCAAGGAGAATAAGGTAATAATTGAGAAGAAACATCCATTCTCTTCAACAAGTAGAACTATATTAATAAATAGTTCTGATCTAATAATTGATGAACACTTTAATCTACTATTTAATATTTTTCAACTAGAACGACTCAAGATATATAATACAAGACTTAAAAAGATTGTATCTATAATAGTGAAAAAATACGACGCTAGTGAGGTTATTAATCTTGTGAAAAGGAGAAATATAGATAAACAACCTTACTCTCTTGGAAAAGATTTCTATTATGACAATAGAAATATCTTTACCATAATAGTCAATACATTACTCTTATTTATTTTGATATATCTTTTGGGTTTATTAATGATATATGGATTTAATATAAGCTCAATAGGCTCCTATAATATTACTATATATTTCTCGGTCGGATTAATAGTTATTTTCCTATTTACTACTTTCGTTGATATAGCTCATCAAATAAACACACAAGTAAGAATTAGTGATTATAACTTATCACTTGAAAGAGGTTACATATTTAAAAGAAGAATAGATATGCCTTTAAAAAAGATTGATGCGATAAGCGTTAAATCAAATATTTCTTCAAGAATATTTAATTCATATATTTTAAAACTACCACTCACAAAAAGAACTAATTTAAGCGTTCCAATTAAACAAGAATTTCTTGATACTATGTTTATTTTTAAAAAAGGCGAATATGAGTCTAAGGGATCAAAAATTAATATATTTAGTTTAATACTAATTATTGTTTTAATTGTATTTTCTTTCGTTCTATTTATGTTTATTAAACCACTCCTTGGGATAATAATTTCTCTTCTTCTTTTATTATTCTATCTTGAGTGTATGACATCAAGAGCATCAAAAATAGGGAAAAATAGTATTACATTTAAAAATGGCATAATATTTCAAAGAACCAAGATATTAAGTATTCAAATTATCCAAAAAATTAAAATAAGGAAGTTTTTGTTTAAACAAAACATCCTTACTTTTAAAACTTATAAAAAGTCTTATATTTTTATTATTGATAGAGAGAAATGTGAAGAAATAAAAGAAAAACTTAAATAAGATTCTTATATATTTCATCCACTTCTTGGGCTAAAAACTCTATAGTTTGAGTATTAGATTCAAGAACAAAATTTATATCTTCAAGGTTTTCTAGACTGAAGGCATCATCATCGCCTTCAATTCTTTTTTTAATAAGAATAGGATCGTCCCCTCTATCTTTCATCCTTTTTTCTCTTAATTCTTTTGAAGAATCTAGATAGAAAGATACCACATTTTTAAGTTTTGCATATTTTTTTAATCCTTGAGGTTCAAGGATAACAACCTTATTATTCTTAATATCTTTAATTGCGGTACCATAGTAATTATCATTATAAAGTGCGGTCTCAAAGAAGAATCCCTCTTCTTTCAGTTTTACAAATTCTTCTTTAGTAACAAAATTATAGTCGATACCATCAATTTCTTTTATTCTTTTTTCTCTTGTGGTATAAGTGACTAGTTTTTCATATCCAAACTCTTTTACAAGTATTTTCGCAACTTCTGTCTTTCCACTTGCGCTTTTTCCAACTAATACAATCATTTCCCTGTCCTCTTTAAAAATGGTTTTAAAAATTGATTATTTGATAATTCATCTTTAATTGTTGATTTACTGTAGTGTCCAGGTAGAATCACCTTTCTCTTTGAGAATGATGAAACTATATAGGATAAACTATTATTCATATCATTCATTGACCCACCTGGCAAATCACACCTTCCAATGGTGCCTTTAAATAAAGTATCTCCAGTAAAGATAAAATTTCCTATTTCAATTACTGAACTACCTTTTGTGTGACCTGGGGTATGGTGATAGATAAACCCATCCACATTATCCTTATTCTTCACTTTAAACACATTTCTTATATCTTTTAAAGTGGCTTTAGCGCCAAGCCCAATTGATTGGTTTAAATCAGGATCTTTAAGGCATTTATAATCATCTTCATGAATATATGTCTTAATACTGCCATATGCTTTATATAGTTTATCTAAATCTCTAAAATGATCAAAATGTCCATGAGTTAATAGAATCCTTGAAGGCATTAATTCGTTTTGATTAAGAAATTTAGAAATTAATTCATAGTTAAAACCAGGATCAATAATAGAAACATCTTTATTTCTTATAACTATATATGCATTTTCATCAACGATATTATTTGAAAGACAATATATTTTCATATCTCAATTATATAACATTATTTAATATTCTAAGAATATAAAATAAAAAACTTCAGCGTTACTGAAGTTTTTCTATTTCTTTTCTTTGTGTAAAGTTTCTTTCTTGCACTTAGGGCAATACTTTCTAACTTCCATTTTTTCTGCGTGTAATTTTTTGTTTCTAGTTGCGTTATAATTCTCATTACCGCATTCACTGCACTTTAAAATTACCTTAAGCCTTGTATCTGCCATACTACCCTCCAAAATTACTATAGAAATATTATCATTCTTTTCAATATAAATCAATACTCTAATGATATAATTATCGTGTGAATAGACGTGAAACTTTAAGAATAAAAATAGGAAATATCTATATAGGTGCCTCAAGTCACGTAGTAATCCAAAGTATGTCCACAAAACTTCCATCTAATACTAGTGAAGCCATCAAGGAATCTAAGAGATTAATTAAGGCTGGATGTGAAATTATTAGATTTGCGGTTAAGACAAATGAGGATGCGGTCGCGTTTAGAGAACTTAAAAAAGCGCTAAATGTCCCACTAGTTGCGGACATCCATTTCGATTATAAACTAGGTGTTGAGGCAATTAGGGCTGGAGTAGATGCGATTAGATTTAATCCTGGAAATATTGGAAAAGACTCAAATTTAAAAGCTTTAGTAGATGAGTGTATTAAATATAATATTCCAGTTAGAATTGGGGTGAATAGTGGTTCAATAAATCCTAAATTTTTAAACTCAAATCTATCAATGGTAGATAAGGCGGTTGAATCTTTAAAATATTACGTTAAACTATCAGAAGAATATGGCCTTAAAAATATAGTTTTATCTATCAAAATGAGTAATGTGAATGATACAATTGAAGCATACGAAAAAATATCAAAGCTATTTAGTTATCCTCTTCATTTAGGATTAACTGAGGCAGGTTTTGGGGAAGATGCCATTATTAAATCAACTAGCGCATTAAGCATACTTCTAAATAAAGGAATAGGAGATACTATTAGAGTATCACTCACAGGGGACCCTGTAAAAGAGGTTAAGGTTGCAAAAAAGATATTATCCTCGCTTAATCTAATAGATGCGCCAGATTTAATTAGTTGTCCAACTTGTGGAAGAACTGAAGTTAACCTTGAGTCATATGCAAAAAAAGTATCTAATATGTTGAAAAAGGTTAATAAAAAATTAACCGTTGCGGTCATGGGTTGTGTGGTAAATGGGCCAGGAGAAGCAAGAGAAGCTGACCTAGGTGTTGCATTTATATTTAAAGAAGGTGTGGTCTTTAAAAAAGGCAATGTCATATTCAAGGGAACACCTGATGAAGCACTAGATCGCCTTAAAAAAGAAATTGAATTATTTTAACCAAAAAGGGACAGATACAATCTGTAGTGCACTGAAAAAGTTGTACTCAAAATTATGCTACTAAAGATAAGGACTTTTGTCTATATTCAAATGGACTAAGTCCTTTTCTTTTGATATTAA
>CAJOMC010000013.1 GCA_905235635.1 uncultured Bacilli bacterium
CCATGGGGGTCCTCTGAATACCCACTATCGTGGATATTCTAAAGACAATAAGTAAAGGAATAAATTTAGACTTATGCCTATCTAAATTTATTATACGGATTATTATGACAAGTGTTGATTCTTTTAATTTATATTTATTCAATCAAGGAAAATTACACAATGCCTATGATATCTTTGGTGCTCATCTTATAAAGGGTGATAATGGTGAATCAAAAGGTGTTGTATTTAGAGTGTATGCACCAAGCGCAAGAATAGTATCTGTCATTGGTGATTTTAATAACTGGGATTCAAGAAGCCATGTATTAAATAGAGTAGATAACGAAAATGGTATTTATGAGATTTATATCGAAGGTTTAACTGAATGGACAAAATATAGATATGTGATTATGACTCAAAATGGAGATACACTATACAAATCAGATCCATACGCATTCTTTAGTGATAATAGACCAGAAACCTGTTCTAAGGTATATGACCTTGAGGGCTACTATTGGCATGATAAGGAATATCTAGAAAGAAGAAAAGCATCTGACCAACTCCATGAACCATTAAATATATATGAAATGAATGTTGGTTCTTGGATGCAAAAACCAAACGGAGAATTCAATAAATATAATGAACTAGTCCCTCTTTTAATCCCATATCTAAAAAAGATGGGATTTAATGCAGTAGAGTTTATGCCTCTATCAGAATTTCCACTTGATGAATCTTGGGGATATCAAGGTACAGGTTATTATTCAATAACTTCTCGTTATGGCGTACCAAAGGATTTAATGTATTTAATAGATGAACTACATAAAGAAAATATCAAGGTTGTCCTTGATTGGGTTCCAGGACACATCTGTAAAGACCCACACGGATTATATAACTTTGATGGTACACATCTTTATGAATTTGATGATGAATATAGAAGAGAAAATGTAACATGGGGTACTGCTAACCTTGATATGAGTAAAGGTACCACAAAATCATTCCTTTTATCTATTGCGATGTTTTATATGGAAAAATTCCATGTGGATGGATTTAGACTAGATGCGGTATCAAATATCTATTACTATCTTGGCGATTCAAGAAATGGCACTAACAACGCAGGCGTTGAATTCTTAAGAGATTTGTCATTCATTATTAAAGCATATGACAGAAATGTTATATTATCTGCAGAGGATTCAACAACTTTCCCTAATGTCACTAAACCTGCAGAATGGGGAGGTGTTGGCTTTGACTATAAATGGAATATGGGTTGGATGAATGACTCATTAAGATATTTTTCTAAAGATCCTATTTATAGAAAATATCATCATAATCTAATGACATTCTCTTTAGTTTATGCTTTTAGCGAAAAATTCGTGTTACCACTTTCACATGATGAAGTAGTTCACGGCAAGCACTCCTTAATTGATAAAATGCCAGGAGACTTATGGCAGAAATTTGCTAACTATCGCGCTTTACTAGGATGGATGTATACTCATCCGGGAAAAAAATTACTCTTTATGGGTGGTGAGTTTGCCCAATTTAGAGAATGGAGAGATAAGGGAGAACTTGATTGGTTCTTACTTCAATATGATAACCATAAGAACTCGCAAAACTATGTGAGTGCTTTATCTCATATGTATCTAGAGCACAAAGCCTTATATAAGGGTGACGATAATCCTAATTCATTTAGATGGATTAACGCTAACGACTTAAATCAATCTGTATTATCTTACTATAGAGAAGTAGAAGATGAGGTGCTAGTTGTGCTTATTAACTTAACTCCAAATTCATATTTAGGATATAGAATAGGTGTTCCATATAAGGGAACATATAAAGAAATCTTAAATAGTGATAGATTAGAATTTGGTGGATCAAATCTATATAACGGAAATGATATGCCTAGTGGTGATGAATACGCAAATGGATTTAATCAATCAATAATGATTACACTTGCGCCACTTTCACTTACTGTATTAAAACTGGAGAGGAATAATGAATAAAATTGCGGCTTTAGTTTTAGTTGGTGGAGAAGGTAAAAGACTTAAAGGACTTACAATTAATAAAGCTAAACCATACGTTAGCTTTTTTGGCAAATATAGGTTAATTGATTTTACCTTAAGTTCACTATCTTTTTCTCACATCAACGATGTAAGCCTAATTACTCAGTACCAACCACATGAATTAATTAAATATGTGGGAAATGGAAGTGCCTGGGACTTAAATGCTGATTCAAATGGTATCGCATTTTTAACTCCTCATTCAGCATCTGATGGTAGTATTGTGCTTCAAAAAGGAACCGCTAATGCTATTCTTTCAGAACTTGATTATATCAAGAATTTAGACGTAGATTACATTTTAATACTATCAGGAGACCAAGTATATAAAGAAGATTTTAAGGCAGTTCTTGATTCACATATTAAGAATAAAGCCTCGCTAACAATTCTTTCTTATGACCTAGAGGATAAGAAAGAATTATCACGTTTTGGTATCCTTGAAATCGCTAAAAATGGACGTATTACAGGTTTTGAAGAAAAACCATTAAATCCTAAATCATCTCATATCTCAATGGGTATATATCTCTTCAACAAAGACACATTGCTTAAGTATATTACCCTTGCGGATAAGTTAACTGACTTTGGGCGTGACCTTGTGCCTTATATTATTAGTCAAAATGAAAGAGTATTTGCATATAAACATAATTCCATCTTTTTTGATTTAGGTACTGTAGATGGACTTTATAACTCTAATATGTATTTTCTCGATAATCATGATAAAATCAAAAATTCTCATGAAAAGAAGATATATTCAAAACCGATGAATTATCCACCACATTTAATCAAATCTACTGCGATAGTTAAGAACTCAATAATCGCAGATGGTGCTTTAATAAAAGGGAGCGTTACACATTCTGTAATATCATTTGATGTATATGTAGGTCTTAATACAAAGATAAAAGACTCTGTCATTCTTCCTGGATGTAAGATAGAGGATAACTCAACAATTATTAACGCAATAATTGATGAAGATATGCTTATTCCAAGTGGTACGTCACTTGTGTTTAGTAATCCAACATTAGTGGATAGATTTAATTTTAAGGATGGTCTCTTTAATGAATGATTTATTTATGGTTATTGATGCAACATCAATACTAGATTTTTCTTTATTTACTAAACATAGAATTCCAGCCGCTATTCCATTCTTTGGAAAATATAGATTAATTGATTCTATATTGACTAACGCTACAAATAGCGAAATTACAAACGTTGGTATTTTTACATCAGGTAACTACAGGTCACTTCAAGACCATATTGGTTCTGGAGAAAGATATGACTTACTTAGAAGACGTGATGGTATTTTTATCATGCCTCCAAAAGTATCAAATCCAACTGATGAAGAATTCATGTCATTCTCTCGTCTTAAGGAACACACTGAATTCTTTAAAAGATCAAGCCAAGAATATGCGATTATTGCGCCATCTACGTCAATGATTAATATTGACTTTAATGTACTACTTGACTATCACATTAAAGAAGAAGCAGATATCACCCAAGTAGTAAATATGGAAGGAGAAAGATTATTTATTTTCCTTCTTAAGAAAGATTTACTAATGGATTATATAAACAATGCCCCTACTATTTCTTTTAGAAATATTGTAGATGTATTTGATCACTCGAAATCGATTAAGAAATCAACCTATATTCATAAAGGCTTTAGTGCCTACGTTAGGTCCATAAAACAATACTATAATTTATTTATGATGATGCTTAACGATGAAAACTTAATAGAAAAGATGATCTATCATAAACCTCGTTTTAGGACAAAAGATCCTATAAATGAGCCAACATATTATGGTAAAAACGCTTCTATTAAATCATCATATGTGGCATCTGGTGCAAAGATATATGGAAGCTTAAATAAGTGCATTCTCTCAAGAAGAGTCATTGTGGAAGAAGGTGCAATAGTAGAAAATTCTATCTTAATGAATTCGTGCATTATAAGAAAGAATGCAGTTATAAGAAACGCCATACTTGATAAAGAAACTGAAGTAAAAGAAGGTGTTGAGCTTATAGGTAAAATTAATGATCCATTTATCACAGAAAAGGGCCAAGTTATTCTTTCTGCGTCTTCTCCTAAAGTAGTATTTTTAACCGCAGAATGTAGTCCTTTTGTGAAAGTAGGAGGGCTCTCTGATATGGTAGGGTCACTCGCTAAATCGCTCGCCCAATCAGGTTCTGAGGTCACAGTATGCTTACCACTTTATAAAAATGTTAAACTAAAATACTTTGGTGAAATGGAAAAATCAATTGAAGTTCCTATCACTATAGATTCTAAAGAATATCGTATTAATACCTATAAAATCACAGAAGGGAAACTATCTTATGTATTCTTTGATTTATACATGTTCTTTGATTTAGATAAGGTATATGGTTATCCTAATGATGCATATAGATTTGCATACTATACACTATTTACTTTAGAATATCTAAAACGCATAAATTATGTGCCAGATATCTTCCATATGCATGACTGGCATCCGTCTCTTCTTCCATTATTTAAAAAGAAGTATGAGATGTTTAAAGATTCTAAGACGGTTCTAACTATCCATAATATGAATTATACTGGCCTTGTGAGTAAAGATATAATAACTATGTTTAACCTCGATTATTATGTCCATGGCAACATGCTTCAAATACTTGAAGCTTCAATTAACTCATCAGACATTATTACGACAGTATCTAAAACATATGCAGAAGAACTTAAATATAAGTATTATTCTGGTGAATTAAATGAGGCAATTTTAAGAAGAAATGGATCACTTTATGGAATAGTAAATGGACTTCCTAGTAAATATGACCCTAAAACTGACCTAGAGATTAAGGCACAATATGGTCCAAGTAATGTAATTAGAAATAAATTAATTAATAAAAAGTACCTATGTGAAGTGTGTGGTTTTACCTATAATCCTAATATGGTAATTATTGGTATGGTTTCTAGGATCGATGAAGCTAAAGGTTTTGACATTGTCTTAAATTCATTAGATGAGATATTAAGAAGAAAAGAAGTGTATTTTGTGCTTTTAGGCACTGGCGAAAAGAAATATATGGATGCGCTTAAAGACTACGAGAATAGATATAAAGGGAGAGTTAGATGCTTCCTTGATTTCTATGGAACTAACCCATCATATATATATTCTGGCGCAGATATCTTCCTTATGCCATCAAGAATTGAACCTTGTGGTACAAGTCAAATGATAGCTTTAAAATATGGCACAATACCAGTAGTTAGACAAACTGGTGGGTTAAATGACACTATTGACCAGTTTGATTCAACCACAAAACGTGGCAACGGGTTTAAATTTTATAACTACGATTCAGGTGATTTGATTTATAATATAAATCTGGCGATAGATGCATTCACCTATGATAAGGATGGATGGAAATCTTTAATTAAAAACGCAATGAATTCTAATAATTCATTCGAAAAATGTACAAGAGAATATTTGATACTATATAGTCTCGTTAGAAAAGGAGAGAAATGAATAAATATTTTGATTCAGTTAAGAACTTTAAAAGTGAATTTGAACTAAGACTTAAGAATCATTATTTAAAGGATGTAGAAAATTCATCAACAAGAGAAAGATATAAAGTATTATCACAAATGATAATGGATTATATTTCGGATTCATGGATAGAAACAAATAAACTAGTTGTTAAAGATGGAACTAAGAAAGTTTATTACTTTTCTATGGAGTTTTTACTTGGAAGACTAATTGAATCTAACATCAATTCTCTAAATATAGAAAAAGTTATATCTGATTCATTTAAGTCATATGGAATCGATTTAGAAGAAGTACTTTTATATGAAAAAGATCCGGGACTTGGAAATGGTGGACTTGGTCGTCTTGCGGCATGTTACTTTGATTCGCTCGCAACACTCGCTCTTCCATCGGAGGGAAACACTATTAGATATAGATATGGTCTTTTTAGACAAAAGATTAAAAATGGTTATCAAGAAGAACGTCCTGACAACTGGTTATCGGATGGTTTTTCTTGGGAAATAAGACGTGATGAAGAAGCAGTTGAAATCCCTCTTTATGGATATGTTGCATATGAAGACGGAAAAAGAGTATATCACCCAAGTGAATATATTAAAGCTGTACCTTATGATGTGCCTATCTTAGGTTATAGAAATGAAGTAGTAAATACACTGAGACTCTGGAATGCTGAACCCGCAAGAAAATATCCTTATAATAAATCTGCGATGGAGTATGAATCTGACATAAGAAATATCTGTGGATTCTTATATCCTGATGATTCTAGTGAAGATGGTAAAAGACTCCGTCTTGTTCAACAATATTTTATGTCTAGTGCAGGACTTCAAGCGTTATGCATAAAAGAAAAAGAAAAATATGGCTCATTAAAAGAACTGGATAAACATGTAGTACTTCATTTAAACGATACACATCCTACAATTATTATCCCAGAACTTATGAGAATCTTACTTGATGAAGAAGGCCTTTCTTGGGATGAAGCATTCAATATTACTAAGAATTCAGTATGTTATACTAACCATTCACTATTAAGAGAGGTAATGGAGACATGGCCTGTATCTCTCGTTAGGTCAACTATGCCTAGAGTTATGGAAATAGTAGATGAAATCAATAAAAGATTTGTGGATGGATTATATACTAAAGGATATAGTAAAGAATTTGTAGATGCAGTTGCGATAATTAAAGGTGATACACTTTACATGGCTAATCTTTGTGCTCATGTATCATTTAAGGTTAATGGTGTCGCAAAACTCCATACTGACTTACTTATGAATAACGTTATGAAAGAGTTTAATGAATTATATCCAGGTAAGTTTACTAATGTAACAAATGGTATAACTCAAAGACGTTGGCTTATGTGTTCTAATAAAGATCTTTCATCACTCCTAGATAAATATACACCTCTTTGGAGAGAGGATATCGCTAAAACTAAAGATTTACTAGGACAATTAGATAATAAAGAATTAATTGATTCATTTATTAATCTTAAACTAAAGAAGAAGACTGAACTCGCAAATTATATTAATAAAGTTAATCCTAAATTAATTCATCCTGTGAATCCTAATACTATTTTTGATGTCCAGGTAAAGCGTCTTCATGAATACAAAAGGCAACTCTTAAACGCTGTACACATTCTATATTTGTATAATAGATTAAGAACTGATGAAGATTTTAGAAAGAACTATGTTCCACACACATTTATATTTGGCGCTAAAGCTGCAAGTGGATATCACTTTGCTAAAAAGGTTATTAAATTAATCAATACTATCTCTTATAAGATTGATAGGGATGAAGAAATCTCTAAACTACTAAAAGTAGTATTTGTCGAAAACTATAGTGTTACTCTCGCCGAAAAGATTAACCCAGCGATTGATGTATCAGAACAAATTTCTTTATCTGGTTATGAAGCATCAGGTACAGGTAATATGAAAGCAATGATGAATGGATCAGTAACTCTTGGTACTCTTGATGGTGCAAATGTTGAAATATATGATGCAGTAGGAGATTCTAATATGATCATCTTTGGATATAAAAAAGATGAAGTTATTAAAGAAAAACCATATTATAATCCACGTCATTTTTATGAATCTAATCCATATATCAAACAAGCAATTGATGCACTTGTTGATGGAACTTTAGATATTGTTAGTCCATCTGAATTTAAAGAAATTCACGATAAGCTTTTATATGAAGATCCATATATGGTTTTGGGTGATTTTGAATCATATAGACTTGCACACGAAAGAGTAAATGAGAAATATAAGAATAAGACAGAATGGGCTAAGAAGTGCTTAGTAAATATCGCAGAATCTTATATCTTCTCGTCAGATAGATCAATTGAAGATTACAATAATAATATCTGGCATCTTAAAAAGATTAAGTAATGCAGTATGATATTATAATTAGGCGTAAAAATATTAAAAGATTAAATATGAGAATAAGGGATGGAATAGTATATGTTTCAGCTCCCTTTTTCACATCCGATAGTTTGATAAACAACTTCATTAATAAGAATAAAGAATGGATTGAAAAGAATATTCAAAAAATGAGTAATGAAACTAATTTTAGAGATTATTCAGTTAAGAATAATAGTCCTATCTATATTCTTGGGTATAAATACGAAATAGAGATTAATAATGCAAAAGAAGATAAGGTATATATTGGATATGATAAACTCTATATAAACACCACGAATAATAACGATATTTATAACGGAAAATTAGTAGTTAAATATTTATATAGTCTTGCGGAAGATATCTTTAAAGAGTCTATCGATAAATATTTAAAGATTACCGGTAAATCGCTAAATTCACTAAAAATAAAGCAAGTTGAATCATATAATGGAAAATGCTTTACTAAAAGAAAAGAGATTGTATTAAACCTTAACATTATTCACGAAGATATATCTTATATAGAGGCTATATCAATGCATGAAATAGCACACCTTGAGTATCCTAATCACCAAAAAGAATTTTATGATTATATAGAAAAATATATGCCTGATTATAATGATAGAATGAAGAGAAAAAGATAAGTAAAATGAGGCCAGGTGACCTCATTTTACTTATTAGTATTCATTATGGAAATATTCATCCAGTATGTTATATAAGAATTCATATCTATCACTTATTTCAGTGACATTATCTCCTAATTCTTGAACACGATTTGTTTGTTCGTCCCAAACATTCCATTTAGGAAGACCATCTCCATTAGGATTACCATATTTCACAAAATTGA
The DNA here is from genome assembly GCA_905235635.1 of uncultured Bacilli bacterium. GTDB lineage: Bacteria > Bacillota_I > Bacilli_A > Izemoplasmatales > UBA1188 > UBA1188. Next base: position 8,762 of record CAJOMC010000013.1, read on the forward strand.
CCCAGTATGAAGACATTATTTCAGATAATAAAACATCAGATTCATCATATCTATAATTTGTTTTATCTCTTGAAATATTATTATAGGCATAGATTATTTCACCTGAATGATATGTTCCATAATATCCATTATCTTTAGTAAATGAATATCTATAAACTATAGTACCATTATTTGATGCAAGGCGACTCCACGAATAATGTGGATATATAAACCACATAACTGACATTATTTCATTAAGGGCTAGAAATGCATCATTATCTGTCTTTAAATCATATAATTGTAGGATTCTTTTGGCGATATCCCCATCGCCTATATAATTAGATAGTCTTTCCTCTATATTCTTTTTATTTGTTTTAGAGAAGAGGAATGTTGGTATCACAAAAGCATCAGCTTCGAGTACATTTGACCCATTAAGTAAGGCAACTTCATTATTTTCACCATCTTTATATACTTCATATGGTGTTTTAGTTAACGCATATCCATCTAATGTCATAGATGAATTATTAAAATGAGTACCTGCATTTAGTAAAGTTAAAGCATCTACATTTCTTAATTCTTCTAAACTGTTACAGCCAAGGTATGACATAACACCTTCATTATCTTTAATTGCATCCTCATATAATCTAAATGTATGAGGAGGTGTTTTAACCACAAGTGATGATGATTCACCGATTGCTTTTTGGAATAAACCGCTCGCAAGAGGCGATGAACAAAGCGCTGACACGCTTGATGAGCCCGCAGATTCTCCTGCAATAGTGATTTTTGTCTTATTACCACCAAATGCTTCTATATTATTATTAATCCATTTTAAAGCTTGTATTTGATCAAGGAGTCCATAATTACCGGTTGTATGATTAGGACTTTCATTTTTTAATTCATTTGATGCATAATATCCAAATATTCCAAGTCTATAGGCGATAGTTATCATGATAACGCCTTTTTCAGCGATATTCTCACCATTATAGGAATAGAATGAACTTGAACCATTTTTAAGAGAACCACCGTGAATATAAACAAGTACTGGAAGGTTAGTTTCATTTGTATTAGGCCTCCAAATATTAAGATATAGACAATCTTCACTCATTTCTTCATGAGGATTTGACTTAAAGTTTGGATGCCATCCTTTTTCAGCATATATATCTATAAGACTATCCATGATATCGCCACTTCCTAGTTGCATTGCTTTTGGTTTAAAAGAGGTACAATCAAGGATACCGCTATAGTTATCCGGATCAACAGGTTCCCTCCATCTTAGGTTACCAACTGGTGCTTTAGCGTAAGGTATACCAGTATATATCCTAACTGTCTCATCGCTATTATATGTACCTCTAAGTTTTCCCTCACTTACCTCTACAATATCAGTATAAGATACTTGATCTACGGGACTCATAAGAACAGTTTTTGGATGATTAACTAAAACTATAACAATTAAAGAAATAATCAAACTAGATAATAGAATTAACTTATATAAGAATCCCTTATTCACAAATGCTATTCTTAACACCATATATCCTATAAGAACTATTAGTGATACTGGGAGTAATATGAGTGGACCATTTGCGAGGTCTAAGTAGAAAACAAATAATAAGATAAAAATACTAAACAGTATTGGAAAAATAATATAAAAAGCAATGTGTTTTTTCATGAAATCTCCTATATACTTATATTATATATAAAAACTATATAATTTATAAAAGAAATAGATTATGTATTACGCAATTGATAAAGATGGTAAAAGAGTTCATATTGATAATGCTCATTCAATGAATGACTATTTTTGCCCTATCTGTGGATTAAAACTAGTACTTAAAAGAGGACCAGTTATAAGCCACCATTTTTCACATCTTATAAATCAGGCATGCGTTGATAAATATCATTATGATATGAGTGAGTGGCACGAAGCACTTCAAAATTTATTCCCCGATAATACAAGAGAATATGTATTATCAAATGGCATTAAAAGCCATAGGGCAGATGTCTTTATAGAAAAGAAAAACACAGTGCTTGAATTCCAACATTCATCTTTATCTTCTATAGAATTTAGTGATAGATGTGATTTCTATACTTCTTTTGGCTATAACCTAGTCTGGATATTCGATCTAAGAGAAGAAGCAAAAGAAAATAAAATTTATAACTATAAAGAGAATCTATACAGATGGTTAAACCCTAAAAGAACTTTTAATAACTATCTCCCATCAAAAAATAAAAACATAGAGCTATACTTTGAACTAGAAAACGATAAGATGGTTAAGATAATTTGGGCACCAAAAGATGGCTTTGAAAGATTTATGACTGATACAAGTATCTATAATAGAAAATATTTTGTAAATAGATTCTTAAAAAAAGAAATAATTAAATTAGTCCCTTTAAGGGATTTAAAAGATAGAATAAAGGAATCATATAAAGTTGATGGTATTTCATATTACCTTGGTTGTCCTAAAACAAATAATCATGTAGCTACACTAAATGAGTGTATAGAATGTGACTATTATCAAGGTTATAAAGACGATTATATATTATGTAACAAAAGATTCATAGACTTAAATATAGATCTTCACACTTTAGTTGAAATAAAGAAAATCACAAATGGCTACATCACAGAAATTAAAATAGATGATAATATATATGAAATTGAATCATATCCTAAAAGGCAAAAGAAGGATTTGTTTTCGCTCTGGAATGATAAATATAAATATATGATAGTAAAGAATATGGAGACTCTAAAATACTATCTTATTACTAGTAATCCTAAGTCTCAGTTTGAAAAGTATAATAGGGTATATGGAAAAGTATCAAATGATAGTGAAAATTTTAGTGAGAAATCTAGTGAAATTATAGATGTTGAAAGGGAAATTTGGATACTGTTTTCAAAGAAGAAAAAGATTAAATCACATAATTCCTAGGAAAAATGTGAAAATTATCACATAATTCTTAAGAAAAGTGTGAGAAAAATCACATAATTAGTAAAAATAATGTGATTATAATTGAATTAAGCCTCTTTATCCAATATAATATTGTTGTATAGGAGGTAGAAGAATGAAACGCTTTATACTAAATGATTTAAATAACTGGAAAGACTCAAAAAGAAGAAAGCCATTAATTTTACGAGGTGCAAGACAGGTTGGCAAAACCTGGATACTTGAAGAATTTGGCAAATCTTTCAAAGATGGATTTGTGAGAATAAACTTTGACAAAGAGCCAGAATATTCTCAGTTTTTTACAACCACAAAAGATGTTTTTAGAATTATCCAAAACCTTTCATTTGCGACAGGGCACAAGATAACTCCTGATACACTTATAATATTTGATGAAATACAATCATGTCCTGAGGCACTAAACTCACTTAAATATTTTTGTGAGGATGCCCCAGAATACTATGTTGCAAGCGCAGGGTCTTTACTTGGTCTCGCTTTAAATGAGGGTTTTCCCGTTGGCAAAGCAGATTTTCTCGATATGGGTCCGATGTCTTTTCTAGAATTTTTAATCGCATGTGGCGATGAAAATTTATATGAATACATTAAAAGCATCAATAAAATAGAAAATATCCCAGAATTATTTCATAGTAGATTGATAGAAAAACTTAAGATGTATTTTGTGATAGGCGGTATGCCTGAAGCTGTAAAAGTGTGGGCCGAAGATAGAGATATTAAAGAAGTAGAAAATGTACTTTTATCTATACTTGAGGCATATGAAGCCGACTTTGGCAAACATGCACCAAATAGAGACGTTCAGCGTATTAGGTTAATTTGGAATTCACTTCCATCTCAACTCGCTAAAGAGAATAAGAAGTTTTTATATAGCACAATAAGAGAAGGTGCAAGAGCGAGGGAATATGAAGATGCACTTAACTGGCTTAAAAATGCTGATTTAGTTAAAAAAGTCTCACGAATTGAAAAACCGGGACTTCCACTTAAGTCATATGAGGATTTAACATCATTTAAGATTTATATGGGTGATGTTGGACTTCTAAGAAAACATTCAAAACTAGCGACATCTGCGTTTTTAGAAGAAAATAGACTATTTACTGAATTTAAAGGTTCTCTAACTGAAAATTATGTGCTTGAAAGCTTATTAAGCCAAAAAGACATTGAACCATATTATTGGAATAATGGTTCATATGAAGTAGATTTTATAATTCAAAAAGAGAATAACATATATCCTATTGAGGTTAAGTCAGGCACAAACATTACTTCAACTAGTTTAAAAAAATATTTGAGTAATTATAATGAGACTAAATTTGGAGTAAGATTATCTCTTAAGAATTTATCTTTTGATGGTAACATTCTAAATATTCCTCTCTATCTAATTGATGAACTTCCAAGACTAATTTCAGAAATAAATGTGGATAAATCTTAAAGATATAGTGAAGATTAACATTATTCATTTATGAATATTGTTAAAAAAGTTATAATCTTTACAGATGGAGGTGACAAATGAAAAAATTACTAACTTTAATTTTGCTATCTTTTACACTTATACTCTCGTCTTGTACCACGACTATTCCTAACGATAACTCTTTAAAATATTTAAATGATGTAAGTATGGAAATTAAGGAACAAGAAAAGAATAATTCAAGAAAAAAGATTAAAGAGGGAGATTTCTTAAATAAACTTGAAACTTTCTCATCAAAACTTAATTATGTTGTTTATGAAGATTATTATGAAGAAGAAAATATGGTTGTATCGCCTCTTTCAGTGTTTTTTGCCTTCGCAATGGAATATGAAACACTAGAAGACGATGATAAAATAAGTCTTCTCAACTTCCTTAATATGACAGATAGTGATTTATTCCTAGTAAAACATCTTATTAATTCACTATTACCTGTTGGTAAGGATGATACATATAATTTAAAAATATCTAATACCATTTGGACTAATAGTGACTTAAATTATGATTATAAAAAAGATATTCTTAATACCCTATCAACTAAGCATTATTGTGGTGTAATTGAAGCTCCATTTACCAGCGATAATATCGGGGCCAATAAGGAACTAAGAGAATTTATTAAAAAGATGACAGATGGTCTTATTGATGAAGATTTTGATATCTCTAATGATATGACCTTCCTTCTTATGAATACCCTTTATTTTAAAGATGTTTGGGGAAACAACGAGCTATCTACAAGAAAAGAAGTATTTAAAGATATATTAGGGAGTGAAACAGAACTTGACTTTAATGTGGGATACTATCATATGGGCAAGCTTCAAAGAGAAGAAAAATATGAATACACCTATATTTCTACAATGTCTGATTATAAACTCACATTTATAAGACCAAAAGATGGCTTTGAAATTAAAGACATTTATAGCGTTGATCTAATTAAAGAAGTAAATTCTCATAAGTACTTGTATACTGATTCAGCAACAAGAACTGATTATCACTCAAGATGCATCTTCCCAACATTTAAAGTTGAATCTTCTTATAACCTAGTGGAAACACTTTTAAAACATTATGATTTTGATAATCTATTTATTAATTACCATTCTAAATTAATAGATGAGGATATGTTTATAAGTGATGTGATACATAAGGTTGTATATAGTGCAGATAAGAAAGGCACAGAAGGTGCCGCAGTCACAATCATTGGGAATAAAGCCACAAGTGTTGGTCCTATTAATAAACAGGTATACGAAGAATTAATACTTGATAAACCATTTGCTTTTGTCCTCTCTAGTCCTGATGGTGTAGTTCTATTCTCAGGAATTATAAATATCTTAAATTAATTATTTATATAAGTAAGCTAAACGGGCCTTTATGAAGGCCCTTTTCATTTATCAAAGATGAATAATTATGGAAATATTGTATAATATTTATATATGAGAAAAGAACGTTTAAGACTATATCTACCAGAGGAATATCATGAATCTATTTTTGAAGTAGATTTTGTTTCTCATATATCTAGTGGCAGGAATATCATATTTTTTGATTTAGATAATACAATCGAAGATTATGATCACTATACCCCAAGTGAAAAAGTAATTGAATTATTTAAAAGACTTAAAAGACTAGGGTATGATATTATATTCATTTCAAACAATGGGAAGAAAAGACTTAAGAATTTTACGTACATACTTGAGGTTAAGAGCCTTACACACGTAAGAAAGCCCTTTACATTCAAGATTAAAAAGTATTTAAAGTATTCAAATTATAACGTTAATAATATTCTATTTATTGGCGATCAAATTGTTACTGACATTAAGTTTTCAAGAAAACTAGGCATATACTCTATATTAGTTAAGCCTATTAATAGAAAAAGTGAAAAATGGTATACTAAAATTAATAGGTTTTTTGAAAATATTAAACTTAAACAAATTAAAAAAATATTACCTAATGAATATAAAAATTTAGGTTTGGATAGAAAAGGATGAGCGAACTTATATGTAGGGGATGTGGATCCGTAATTCAAACAACTGATAAGACTAAATCTGGATATGTTCCTGAGAAAGTACTTGCGGACTTTGACTTTAAAGAAACTCTTTATTGTCAAAGATGTTTTCGTATGAGAAATTACTCCCAGCTTGTATCTAATGATATTCCTGGTGACGATTACGTTAAGGTTATATCTGAAATAAAGATGAAAGACTCGCTCGTGGTATTAATCGTTGATATATTTGATTTCTCTGGTTCATTCTTACCAAACATTAAGAAACTCACTGGTCAAAATGATATTATACTTGCGGCTAATAAGGTAGACCTTTTGCCTTCAAGCGTAAAAAGAGAAAAAGTATTAGACTGGGTTAAGGGAATGCTTGTTGATGAGGGCTTGAGAGTACTTGATTCTATCTTAATATCATCTAAGAAGAATGTTAATATAGATGACTTACTAGAACTAATAAATAAATATAAAAAACATAGAGATGTCTATATTGTTGGGTCATCTAATGTTGGTAAATCTAAACTTGTAAATCAAATACTTTCAAGGTTTGATGGAACTGATAAAGAACCTCTTACTGTTTCATATGTGCCAAATACAACACTTAACTTTGTAGGATTTCCATTAGATGATGAAACGACTATATACGATACACCTGGTGTATTAAACAGACATCAATATATTAGATATTTATCTAAGAAATCGCTAAAGATGGCGATTCCACAGAAAGAGATTAAGCCGCTCACTTTTCAACTAGATAATGAGCAAACTCTCTTTATAGGTGGTCTTGCGAGATTTGATTTTATCTTTGGCGGATCAGAGAAGAATAATGTTACTCTATATTTTTCAAATCAATTAAATGTTCATAGAACTAAATTATCTAATGCGGATAATCTGTATAAAGAAAAATTATATTCTTTATTAACACCTCCATTTTCAAGCGATGAAGCACTGCCTCAATTTAGTGTAACTGAATTTTATTTTAGAGATAACGCTAAATATGATATCGTTATATCTGGACTTGGTTTTATATCAATTAGAGCGCCATTTAAGGTAAGAGTACATGCTCCCGTAATGGTTGGAATATATTCAAGGAAGGCGATAATATAATGAATTATAATTTTGATTATATAACCCTCGCAAAATCAAAAGAAACACCTATTAGACTACATCATACTATGGGTGTAATTGATGAAGCTATATCACTTTCAAGAAAATATAAAGCAGACCCTCTTAAAGCTAAAATTGCTGCAGCTTTACATGATATAACTAAGAATGAACCTTTAGAATGGCATAAAGAAATTATATCTAAGTATTATGGCATAGAATATTTGTCTTTATATCCAACTGGTGCATATCATTCGTTAAGTGGTAGAGTGTACGCAGAAAAAGAACTAAATATAGATGATATAGATATTCTTTTAGCTATTGAAAATCATACACTTGGGCGTCCTAATATGTCCACATTAGAAAAGATAATATTTATTGCGGACTTTATTGAACCATCAAGAGATTCGTATGAATCAGAAGTTGCGAAAAAGCTCGCTTACAAAAACTTAGATATGGCTTTAATATACATAATGAAATATACTATTGATATGCATGAAAAAGCTAAAAGAATGGTTCCAAAAATTGCCTATGATGCTTTAAAATTTTATGAGGATGGTAACAAATGAATAAATTAGATGAAGTTATTAATTGTCTTGAAGAAGTAAAACTCTTAGATATTGAAAATTACGATTTAAGAGGAGAATCACATCTATTTGATTACTTTATAATCGCAACAGCGTCAAATAAAAGACAACTCTCTGCGGCACTCGATAAGATTTATGAGAAGAAAATTGATTTCGATCATATTGAAGGAAAAGGTGAAGGTGGTTGGATATTAATTGATATGAAAGACATAGTAGTTAATATTATGACTAAAGAATCAAGAGAGATGTATTCTCTAGACAAATACTTTACTGAATTAAAATTTAGACAAGAACAATAAAAATAATATTATAAAAATAACTCCTTCCTATGTATATATAAGTGAAGGAGTTTTTTATGAAGAGAACCATATATATATCTATAACGCTAGGATTATTTATAGTTATAGTTGTTTTTGTCAATATATTTATATCAAATAGAAGAAATAATAATATTACACCTACCACATTTTCTCATTTACACACTGATAGTAAATCATTCTTAGTTGAGATAAAGGGTGAAATTAAGTACCCTGGTATCTATAAATTTAGTGAAGAAATATATTTATTTGAAGTAATTGATGTTGCTGGTGGTTTACTTGATGACGCAAACAAAGACGATATTAATATGCTGATGCTTATAAATAAAGATACATCTATTTATATATCAAAGGTTGAAACTAATTCTTCATATGTAATTGATAAAGAGATTATAGATAGAGCTACACTAATAAATATTAATACTGCCTCAAAAGAAGAACTTCTTGCGCTTCCCGGTATTGGAGAAGCAAAAGCTTTAAGCATTATATCTTATAGGTCAAGTAATGGAGCATTTAAGACAATAGAAGATATTAAGAATGTTTCAGGAATTGGGGACACCATATATGAAAAGATTAAAGAACTTATTACGGTTTAGCGACGTATCAGGTCTTTTTATACATATAGCTCTTTTATCTCTATTATCACTTTTATCTTTTGAATATCCATTATTCATTATTCTTACTATCTTTTATACACTATACATTTTTAAAAAGAATAAAGTATTAGGAGTATATGCAGTAATTATCGTAGTTATATTAATAATCTCTCTACTAATTAATTATTTTCTCTTTATATCTTTTAATCCAAAATCTATAGTTAAAGGCGTGGTTACTTATAAAGAGAATAACTATATCCTAATTAAAGATGGCATCCACTATACTAGAGGATATATGGATAATACTGATGAAATTGAGATAGGAAGTATTATAAGAATAAACCATATACCATTTGAGATTAATGAAAGAAGTATAGAAAACACTTTTTCATTATACAAATATATAATGTATAAAAGGATATATCTCTATACGCAAGTAACTGACTATGAAATAATAAAGAAATCTTTTAGTATTTATACGTTAAAAGGATACTTAATTAATCATATTGATAGAACTTATAGTAATGTCTCAAGTTCATATGTTAAGGAATTACTACTCGGGATATCAAGTCTAGATGATAATGTAATTTCATCTGCATCTAATTTAGGCATAATACATCTATTTGTAATCTCAGGGCTTCATATAAATATTATTAAGAAAGGAATAGATAAATTTCTCTCTTTATTTAATATCCCGGAAGAAATAAACCTAGTTATAATAGACCTTATATTAATAATTTATCTATTCATTTCATCGTTTAGTATCGCCATTATAAGAGTGGTTTTAATATCAGTAATTGAAAGCATATTTGAAATAAGAGGCAAAAGATATTATAAGATAGATATATTATCCATTACACTTATAATATCACTTATCATTAATCCATTTTCTATATTTGAATTAGGCTTTTATCTCACATATATTTCAACGCTTGTGATTATGTTAAGCAAGGATAAAAATAGTGTTTTAGTAACGCTATCTGTATTATCATTTTCTATTCCTTTTTTATTCTATTTCAATAACTCAATATCTTTATTGATTATTCCTTTTACACTTGTATTTGGAGTCATATTTACCTATCTTCTAATACCTTTTACCTACCTAATCCTATTTATTCCATTACTTGATTCTATCTATTCATTTATGGTAGATGGTTTAAGCAATCTATTATTATTTCTAAATAATATAAACGTTACATTTAGTTACTCGGTAAATAGTCCATATATATTATTTGTAATCATATTATGTGTATTTTTAATATACGCATTTAAAGATATAAAGAATAAGACTATTACTGGAGTAGTACTGTCCCTCTTACTACTATTTAATATACTTTATATAAGGTATGAGATAACACCCAGTGTTAAGATAATGGATGTAGGCCAAGGTGATTCAATTCTAATTAGAGACGGATTTAAAACAATCTTAATTGATACGGGAGAAAAAGATAACTACAACACAATAATTAATTATTTAAAAGGGGAGAATATCGCAAGAATTAGCGCTTTATTTATATCTCATAAGGATAGTGACCACTACGCTTTATATGGTGATATATTAAATAATTTTTATGTAGATGAAGTTCATATTTATGAAAATAACACGACATATAGATATGGACGTATTCATATCAGTACTTATTCGTTTGAAAACGCAAAAACTGAGAATGATAAATCCATGGTTTTATATGTGAATATATACAATAAATCTTTCCTTTTTACTGGTGATATAGAAAAAGAAGGAGAAGAATATTTATATACTAAAAATATTCATAATGTCGATTACCTAAAAGTGGCACATCACGGATCTAATACATCATCAATGCCTAAATTAATAGATAAATTTAATCCAAGAGTATCATTAATTTCTTGTGGAAAAAACAATAAATATGGCCACCCATCAAAGGAAACTATAGATACCTTAAATAGGAGTAATTCTATTATTTATAGGACTGATGTAATGGGCTCAATTAATATAAAAGTGTTAAAGTCATTTTCAATTATAGATACCTATAAAAAAGATGAAGTATTTTGGTTTTTAAGACATAAGTATTTAAGATTTATGACTTAATCATAAAAATTAATATTTAATTATGATATAATTAAAATTAGCATGAAAAACCTATATTTAATCTATGGTAGCAATAGAGATTTAATTGAAGAAGAAAAAAATAAAATCATTCTTGAAAGTGGGGTTGATGAGTATAACTTATCAATCTTTGATATGGATGAGGTAAGTTATATAAACGCCATAAACGAATGTATGAATATGCCTTTTCTATCGGATAAAAGAGTTGTGGTAGTAAGAAATGCCTATTTCTTTGGAACTCAAAAAGCATCGAGGGCAATAGATAATGATTTTAGTAAGCTTCAGGAATACTTAGACGATTATCCAGATTATACAACCCTTATCTTTACCGCAAGTGTTGATGCGATTGACAGTAAAAAAACTATTGTGAAAAGTATTAAAGAAAAAGGGGACGTTATTGAATGCAAAGCCTACACCAAAGAATCAATAATTAGATATATTGATGATACTCTAAAGGAAAACGGCCTAACCCTTAAGACAGAGGCAAGAAATGAACTTATGGATAGGCTTCAGGATGATTCACTAAACTTTAAAAATGAATTAGAAAAACTCTTAATTTATTCAAAAACGAATAAAGATATAAGCAAAGAAGATGTGGAAAGAATTATTCTAAAAGACCCATCACTAAATGCTTACGAACTACTAAACGCTATACAATCTAAAAATAAAAAAGAAGCTTTAAGTGTATATTACGACCTAATAGTTTCTGGAAAGGATAGCTTATATCTTCTATCTATGTTTGCATCCAAATTTGAAGAAATACTCTACTCAAAAGACCTGCTTAGTAAGGGATTAACAAATGAAGAATTTATGGAAGCTCTTCATATATCTAAGGGAAGAGCCTACTATATGATTAAACAGGCTAAAGAGTTATCTTATAGCGCAATAAGAGACTGGTTAAGAAGATGTGTTGCGCTTGACTATCAAATTAAAAGCGGAAAGATAACTAAAGATGCAGGAGTAGAACTATTACTTCTTAAAATGTAAATAAAAAAAGAAGCATTCGCTTCTCTTCTCTATTCTAAAGTATTGACGAATTTAGCTAAACGGGCTTTTTGGTTTGCTACATAGTTCTTCTTAACGATATTCTTTGCGCAAGCCTTGTCTAGTTTAGCATAAGCTGCACTTAGAGCTTTCATTCCATCTTCTTTAGTTTTACAAGCTTCAACAGCTTTAATTGCAGTTCTTAGTGAAGATTTGAAAGATTTATTTTGTAGATTATGTTTTCTACTAGTTAAGATAGATTTTTTATCGCTTTTAATATTAGCCATAACGAACCTCCATAAAATAATTGCTATTGTATTTTAGCAAACACTACTATAAAAATCAAGGAAAAAAAGACGAAATAGGTAAAAATATGAAAATAGGTGAAATTAATAAACTAAAAGTTAAGAGAATATCTGATATTGCATATGTATTAGATGCAGGTGATGAAGAAATATTTCTTCATAAAAAAGAAGCAAATGATACATATGAAGTAGGTGAATATGTTGATGTTTATATCTATATGGATAGTAAAAGACGTCTTGCAGCATCTTGTCTTACTCCTTTAATTACAGCATCTAAACCAGCTTTTTTAGAGATTATTTCAAAGAAAGAAGGACTGGGATTTTTCTTATATGATGGTATGCCAAAAGATTTACTTCTTTCTTTTGATGATATCCCATACCCTGAAAGCGAGTACCCTAAAGAGGGTGATATGGTACTTGTAAGTCTTAAGACCACAAACAATACTTTTAGAGCAAGACTTGTTTCTAAGGATCATTTTGAACCTTATTTTAGCCCAACAATCCCACTTAATATAGATAATTATGTTCTGGCTATAGTTGTTGATATTAGTGATCAAGGAATCACAGCTATATCTAAAGATGGCTATAGTATTTATATTCCAAATGCTCACTATAGAGGACACCATAGAATTGGTGAATCACTAATGGTACTTGTTATAAGACAATTTGACTCAAGACATTTTATGGGTAGTCTTCTTCAAACAAAAAAAGCCCAACTATCAGAGGATTCAAAGAAAGTACTAGATTATTTAAAGAAAAATAAAACTGTTTCACTTGGAGATAAGAGTGATCCAATGGAAATATATAAAGTATTTCAGCTATCTAAAAGAGCATTCAAAGATGCGATAGGTATTCTATATAAAGAACGCTTAATCACAATTAGTGATTATTCTATATCACTTATTGTTGAATGATTTTAATACATAGTTTATAATTAAAAAGATATAAAAAGTATATAAATAAGGAGAATTATTATGGGAAGAGCACATGAGGTTAGAGCCGCTTCTATGGCAAAAACTAACTTAATGAAATCAAAACTTTATTCAAAGTATGGAAAACTAATTTATATGGAGGCAAAAAACGGTGGTACTGATCCAAACGCTAACTTAAAGCTTCGTGCTTTAATTGACAAGGCTAAAAAAGATCAAGTCCCTGCGGATGTCATTAAGAGAAACATTGAAAAAGCTAATGGTGGAACTGGTGAAAACTATTCTAGCTGTAGATATGAAGCATATGGTCCATCAGGTTCAACATTCATTATTGAATGTTTATCAGATAATTCTAATAGAACACTATCATCACTAAATATCGCAACACAAAAATGTGGTGCACATCTCGGAAAACCAGGAAGTGTTTCATATAACTATGATTATGTTGGTGTTCTAGACTTAACAGGTCTAGATGAGGATAGTGTGCTTGAAGTTGTTGCTGAAGCTGGTATTGATGTTTTAGATTTATACTCAAACGAAGATGGCAGTGTTACAGTTACCGCTAACCCATCAGATTTATCGCAAGTACGTCAAGCATTAGAAGCTGCATCAAGCGAAGTATCATTCCAAAGAGATGAAGTAGCTTGGGTTGCTAAAGAAGAAGTAATGTACCAAAAGAGGATTTCGATAAACTTATTAGATTCATGAATATGCTTGCTGAAAACGATGATGTAACAAACGTTTATCATAACGTTTCAAATATGCCTGAAGAAGAATAATGAATGTTCCAAATCAATTGACTGTCATAAGACTAATGCTCACAGTCTTAATGGTTATATTTTATACAATATTTCCTGACCTTTTATTTACTCCATTTGTAATACTAGGTTTCTTTGCCCTAGGATCATTAACTGATTTTCTAGATGGATTTATCGCAAGACGCAAAAACCTAGTTACTAATTTTGGTAAATTAATGGATCCTGTCGCAGATAAGATTCTTGTTTTAAGCGCTATTATGATTTTAATCCAAATAGGAACTGTTCCTTATTGGACAATGTTAATAGTACTCTTTAGAGAAATCCTTGTGTTAGGTATTAGAATGCTTGCGCTCGAAATAGATAAGAGTAATGTTATTGCGGCTGATATATTCGGAAAGATTAAAACACTTACTCAGATGGTATCAATTATTATGATTTTCACATTAATAGGCCTTAATAACTATTATGCAAGTGATGTTATAAATGTTTTGGATATAATAGCCCACGTTCTATTTTATGTTTCTGTTGGGTTTACTGTACTATCTGGTGCTGAAATTGTATATAAAAATAGAAAAAATTTAAAAGATTTTTAAAAAAATAATTACTCCAAACGTATATATAAGTGAAGGAGAAAAAAATATGGAAACTAATCAAGAAAAACGCCTTAAGCTCGATCAGGCAATTAAAGAGATCGAGAAAAATTTTGGAAAAGGATCAGTAATGGTTATTGGCGCTGATGACGCTAATCAGGATGTTGAAGCGACATCATCTGGCTCACTAGCTCTAGATACTGCACTTGGTATCGGTGGTTATCCTAAGGGAAGAATCATAGAAATCTATGGTCCCGAATCTGGTGGTAAGACTACACTTGCTCTTGAAGCAATAGCTGCATGTCAAAGAGATGGAGGATTTGCTGCATTTATTGATGCAGAACATGCTCTTGACCCTAAATATGCACACTTACTTGGAGTAGACTTTGATAGCTTAATTCTATCTCAACCAGACAGCGGTGAACAAGCATTAGAAATTGTAAACACCCTAGCTGCATCAGGCGCTATCTCATTAATCGTTATTGACTCTGTTGCTGCATTAACCCCAGAAGCAGAAATTAGGGGAGAAATGGGTGACTCACTTGTTGGTGCTCAGGCAAGGCTTATGTCACAAGCTATGAGAAAACTAACTGCAACACTCTCTAAGAATAACTGTACTGCAATATTTATTAACCAAATTAGAGAAAAGGTTGGTGTGATGTTTGGAAACCCTGAGACAACCCCAGGTGGTAGAGCTTTAAAATTCTTCTCGTCTGTTAGACTTGAAGTAAGAAAGGGTGACCAAATTAAAGATGGCACAGGCCCAATTGGATGTTTTATTAAAGTAAAAGTAGTTAAGAACAAAGTCGCAACTCCATTTAAGAGTTGTGAACTAGAACTCTTATTTGGTGAAGGTTTATCAAGGCTTGGTGAAGTTGTTGATATGGCAACCGAAAAAGGAATTCTTCAAAAGAGTGGATCTTGGTTCTCATATAAAGGCGATAAGATTGGACAAGGTCGTGATGCTGCTAAGAAGTTCTTGAAGGAAAATGTTGACCTTTATAATGAAGTAGAACTTGAACTTAAGAAAGCATTGAATCTTCCAATTAAAGAATAATTATAACACTAGGAAATCCCAATTTATTGGGATTTTTTATGAGGAAATACTATGAGTGAATATAAAATTATAACTAAAGAAATTAAAACCAAACTTGCAAAAAGAACTATTAACATTTATCTTCCATCTACCTATGATTCTAAAACCTTATTTCCCGTAATTTATGCTTTTGATGGACAAAACTTACATGATGGTAAATATTCTTTATCTCATGATTCATGGGAAGTATCACAATCAATGGAAAGGCTGATAAAGGAAGGAAAGACAAAGGGCTTTATAGTTGTTGGTATCTATAATAGTAAAGATAGAACAAAAGAATATGCACCATCTAATTTTAAAGATGAAATGTATAAACCAAAGTTCATAAAAATGGTATTCAAACCAAGATATGATATCTCTTTCAGTTTACTTAATGAAGCAATGAGAGTAGTTGAAAGTGAATTTAAAGTAAATGGCGAGAGATATGTTATGGGCTCATCCTATGGTGGAAATATCACTTTATGGACTTTAGCTAATATGCCTGATAAGTTTAATGGCGCAGGGATTTACTCTATTGCATCTGAATTTTTCGCTAGCGACTATCTAGATTTTGTAAAAAAATCCGATATTGGTCCAAAGCATATAGCCTATAACTATATGGGAACCGCTGAAGATATGGGTTCTGACCCAGTTGGAGAATCATATAGGGTAAATGAACTATTAAAAGAGAAAGGATTGAAAATAAAATATGTCCTTGGTGAAGGATTAACTCATACTGAGAAAGCATGGGCAAATTATTTTCCTGATTTCGTCTTGTTCATTGAAGAAAATAATAAATAAATATTATTATTTAGTTTTGACTATAAAAGCACTTCTTGTTATAATTTAAATGTATTATTAAAATTCTATATGTATAAATATACTTTAATATATACAAATATCATAAATTTTAAGGAGAAAACAAAATGACAGAATTTGTTTTGTTGTCTTCTAATTTAGGGATGTGGATACCTTTAACTGCAGTACTAGCGTTAGCGCTTGGTTCAGTTGTAGGGTTTTTCGTTAGAGTTAAGATTCACGAAAAATCTCTAGCTAAGTCTAGAGAAGAAGCTGCTCAAATTATTGAAAATGCTAAAAATGAATCTGAAAAATTAAAAGAGCAAAAAATCGAAGAAACAAAGAGAGAAACTAATAGACTAACAAGTGAATATAATAACTATGTTAGTGAAAGAAAAAGAGAACTTCAATCTCAACAAGCTAAGCTTGAGAACCGTGAAAATGCCCTTGATCAAAGATCTATATCTCTTGATAAACGTCAAGAGAATTTAGACAGAAAAGAACAATCAATTGACGACAGAAAAGCTGCATTAGAGCAAAAACATACTAAATTAGATGCTACAATAGAAGAACAAGAAGCCAAACTTCTTGCTATTTCTAAATTAACTCAGGAAGAAGCAAGCAAAATCATTATGGAAAGAACTGAGGCTATGATGGAAGAAGAAATAGCCGAATATATCCATGATGAAGAAGAAAAAGCAAGGGAAGAGGCTAAAGCCAAAGCTGAAGAAATCATCACCCTCGCTATTCAAAAATACGCTAGTGACGTTACAAGTGAACACACTATCTCGGTAGTAAATATTCCAAACGATGATATGAAAGGTAGAATCATCGGTAGAGAAGGAAGAAATATTCGTGCCTTTGAATCCTTAACTGGTGTAGATTTAATTGTTGATGATACTCCAGAAACAATAATCCTTTCATGCTTTGACCCAATTAGAAGAGAAATCGCAAAGCGTGCTCTTGAATTCTTAATTGAGGATGGACGCATCCACCCCGCTAAGATTGAAGAAATGGTTGAAAAAGCCAAAGCTGAAGTAAACAACTACATTAGAGATTGTGGTAATAAGGCAATCTTTGAAGTAGGTGTTGGAAAAATGCATCCTGATTTCGTTAAGATTTTAGGTAGATTACAATTTAGAACTTCCTATGGTCAAAATGTTCTTGACCACGCTAAAGAAGTTGCCTTTTTCGCAGGTAAAATGGCTGCGGAACTTGGTGAGGATGAAATCCTTGCTAAAAGAGCTGGTCTCTTACACGATATTGGTAAAGCCATTGACCATGAGGTAGAAGGATCACATGTTGAACTTGGTGTTCAACTTGCTAAACGTTATAAGGAACATCCGGTTGTAATAAATGCTATCGCATCACACCATGGGGATGTTCCACAAGACAATTTAATTTCTATTATTGTTCAAGCTGCGGATGCTATGAGTGCTGCACGCCTAGGCGCAAGATCTGAAACACTTGAAAATTACATTAACCGTCTTGAAACACTAGAATCTATCGCTAATAATGTGAAAGGTGTTGACGAATCCTTCGCAATCCAAGCAGGTAGAGAAATTAGAATTGCTGTTAAACCAGACCAAGTATCTGATGCTGAACTCTCAGTTATTGCGCTTGATGTTAAGAAACAAATCGAAGATAATCTAACTTACCCAGGAACTATTAAAGTTACTGTAATTAGAGAAAAGAGAGTTCAAGAAATCGCAAAATAAAAACTATAATGCGAGGGTAAAACCTCGCATTTTAAAAGGAAAATAATATGAAGAAAACTACTATCATCTCTCTTCCAAATCAAAAGACCGAAAGAAAAAGAATTAATAAGACAAATATTTTTGAAGAATTTTCTTTAGATGATTCTTTTTTTACACTAGGCAAAGACAAACTATATTACATTTATACCTATGGTTGTCAGGAAAATGAAGCTGACTCTGAAAAAATCATGGGTATGCTTAATCATATGTCATATAAAAGAACTATGGATGTCGAAAAAGCTGATGTAATAGTAATGAACACTTGTGCTATAAGAAAGAACGCAGAAGATAAAGTATTTGGTGAAATAGGGCGTCTTAAGCCACTTAAAAGAAGAAATCCTAATTTAATTACAATTATTTGTGGATGTATGTCTCAAGAAGAAGTGGTTGTCGAAACTATATTAAAGAAATACCAAAATGTAGATATAGTTGTTGGTACTCATAATATTCATGATATTCCTTTAATGCTTAAGCGTATTTATGAAGGACACACAAGAATAGTTAATGTATTGTCTCATGAAGGCACAATAGTTGAATCTATCCCAGTAATAAGAGAATCAAAGATTGCTGCGTGGGTTCCTATTATGTATGGATGCGATGAATTTTGTAGTTACTGTATCGTTCCATATACTAGAGGAAAAGAAAGATCAAGACTCCCTGAAAATATCATTAATGAGGTGAAAAAATTAAAAGAAGAAGGTTACAAACAAGTTACTCTCCTTGGTCAAAACGTTAATGCTTATGGTAAAGATTTTATTGATATTAAGTATGATTTCGCAGACCTTTTGACTGACCTTCATAAGATAGATATAGAAAGAATTAGGTTTACCACATCAAATCCAAAAGATTTTGATTCTCGCCAGGTAGACGCTATGGCACTTGGTGGAAACATAATGCCACAACTTCACCTTCCAGTTCAGTCTGGATCAAATAAGGTATTACGTGCTATGGCGAGACGCTATACTAAAGAAAAGTATTTAGATTTGGTAAAAGAGATTAAGGCAAAAATTCCAAATGTCTCACTAACTACCGATATAATTGTAGGATTCCCTGGTGAAACAGACGAGGACTTTAATGAGACACTAGACCTTGTTAAGAAAGTGGAATATGAAGGCGCGTTCACCTTTATCTTCTCTCCAAGAGAAGGAACCCCTGCCGCAAAACTATCTGATCCATTAATCACAGATGAGATAGCTCATGAAAGGTTATACAAACTTAATGAACTAGTTAATGAAGGATATCTTAAAGGCAATATGAGATTTCTAAATACTATTCAAGATGTTCTAATTGAAGGTATATCAAAAAATAATCCTGATGTATTAATGGGCTATAACCCCAATGGTAAGCTTGTGAATGTAAAAGGTGATAAATCTTTAATAGGTCAAATTATAAAGGTAAAAATTACAGATGCTAAAAGCTGGAGTTTAGATGGCGAGGCAATATAGTGACAGATAAAGAAAAAGCATTAATCTCTTCTATCACTGACATCGAGGAAACGTCTAGATTTAAGGAAATAATCATATTAATGATTGATTTATTAAAAAATAAAAATATAGATATTAATGATACGGATTTAACACCTTATAATGAATTCTTCGATTTAAAAGATGAATTATCTAATTTATCTAATCTAATCAATATAACTTTTAAAAACGAATTAGAATTATAAAAATGCTAAAATGCTGGAAAATCCCAAAATTTAGCATTTTTTCATTTTAAGTATTGAAAATACAAAAAACCTGAATTAAAATATAGATATATTTTAGACAAATTGAAGAGGTATTGTAATGGAATTTACAGATTTAGAGTCACTAGCAAAGGAAGCGAGTAGATATGAGAGAGTTTCTACTTCTGACTTAGTTCAAGTATTTAAAGATAACCACGTTTATATTCCTGATTTTGCATTTAGATTTATTCTAATCAACTTCATGAGAAAATATGCTTTAAACAAAGAGAGTATGGAATCTTATTCAGATGAACTTAAATATAGATTAAATTCATTTGATAAATACTCTATTCATTTAGCATTATATTTGGAGGAAAAATACAACATTCGTGTAAGAAATAGTGAATTTAAGAATTTATTCATGAGATTCTTCTTAAAGAATGAAAGTAGTTTCGAAACCACAACTGCATTCAATAAAGCTTTATCAAAGATTAAAGACAAAAAGAATGCTTCTGGTTCTGAACTCTTCGTGAATATGATTTCTTCTTTCCTAGAAATTGTATATACTCCTCAAGGATATGTTGATGGTATTTCAATTCAAGAATTAAAAGACCATATCGTTCCTACATACACTCTTAATGAAGTTCCTGAATTAGGAAAGAAATATGGTGTTGAAATTCCTAAACGTATCAATAAAGCTAAACTCATTGAATTATTAGTCGCAAAATATAATCTTTCTGAATCAGAACAAGAAGAACTTTCTAAAAAGTCTATTCTTGATATCACTAAGTTCGCAAAAGAACGTGGACTTAAATTCTCAACTGATCTTAAGAAAGAAGATATGGTTGAATATCTCATCTTTGCCCTTAAGAAGTATGGCGAGGAACCAGATAAAGATCTATACAACTATGACATCTTAGATAAATTTGACGAAGACGAAAAACTAGTCTTTGATGAAGATGAACCAGTAGTTGAAGAAGAAGCTAAACCAGTGGAAGAAGATGAACCAGTAGTTGAAGAAGCTGCTCATGAACCTGAACCTGTAGTAGAAGAAGAAATCGAAGAAGAAGAGCCACTTCCTACTGTTTCTCCAAACGATGAATCTCCTGTAGAAGAGGTAGAGGTTGAAGAATTAAAAGTTGAAGATATAGAAGAAGTTGATCTTGATGTAGTTGAAGAAGATGAAGACGAAGAATATAATAGTTCTATTGATGAAGAAATAAGAGATATCATTAGGACTTATTATAAAAATAAGTCTAGGGATAATGGTGGACTTATAGCTCTTGTAATTATTTTAATTACTCTTGTCCTTGGTATCTGCGCATTCTTCTTGCTTAAATATTTCGGAGTATTCTAATTAAATATTATCGGGCTACTAAGTAGCCCTTTAATTTATATAATGATGAAAAAGGTAATTGTGATTGTTGGGCCTACTGGAGTTGGTAAAACAAAATTATCTATAGAACTTGCTAAACACTATAACACAGAAATAATTAGTGGCGATTCTGTTCAAGTTTATAGAGAACTAAATATAGGCTCAGGAAAAATCAAAGAAGATGAAAAAGAAAATATTAAGCATCATTTAATAGATATATTAGATGTAAGCGACGAATATAGTGTCTATGATTTTCAAAAAAACGGAAGAAAACTCATAGATGAAATATCACTTAGTAATAAGATACCTATTATTTGTGGTGGGACAGGCCTTTATATTAAGGCTCTTCTTTTTGATTACCAATTTAAAACCGATAAAAGAACTGATGAGTTTTCTTCCCTTACAAATGCTGAATTATATAGTAGATTAAAAGAATTAAATGATAAAGAACTTCCTGACATTAATAATAGAAAAAAACTATTAAGACATCTTGAAATATATACAAGTGGAGAAGTTAAACTATCTAAGGATGTCCCTTTATATGATGCGCTTGTTATAGGGCTTACCATGGATAGAGATGTTCTTTATGAAAGAATCAATCTAAGAGTTGACAATATGATTAAAGATGGACTAATTGATGAAGTTAAGATTCTATATGATAAAGGTATTAACTCTAAGGCTACACTCTCAATAGGCTATAAAGAGTTATATCGATATTTTAGGGGTGAGGTATCAATAGATGTCGCAATTGACAACATCAAAAAGAATTCAAGACATTTCGCTAAAAGGCAATATACATGGTTTAATAACCAGATGAATGTAAATTGGATTGACGTATTAAAGGAAGACCCTATAGAAAAATCTATCAAATTGATTGATATGTTTTTAAAGAAACAATAAAAAATGTTATTATATGTGCGCATAATAATAAAGGTATTCCAATAATAGATAATATTGTTGAATATAAAGCACATCGGTATAATGTTTTAGGTGGTATTTATATTTTAATCACTATAGATGATTTCAATGATTTAGGATTTGAGTTTGGCGATAGTATTGATATTACTTTTACTAATGGATATAAATTATTAGATTTACCATATTATAATGGTTACTACACAAATACTGGTGAGCCATTACTGGTTGGTTACCCTGGTTATCCATATATTAGATGTGAAATTAATAATAGTGAAGATTTATATAAATTGTCGGGATTAGGTGAAAATGACCTTGCGGACATAAACCTTAATACCAAGGGAAAATATAAAGATATTCAAGATGACCTAGATATACATTATAGCGATGTCTAAGGTGATAAAGAAGAATTTAATTCATTAACCAACATATTAAGAGACTAATTAGATATATGACTCAAACGTATTTGTTTGAGTCTTATTTTTATAGACATTATTTTATTATATTAATAATAGAAAGAACATAATTTTTTGTGAGGAGATGGCAAAAACTCTTTTATTTTACTAGAAAATATCCTATAATTTTTATTGTATTGTTATCAATAACAAAGAAGAGGTTATTTTATGGAAAAACTCGATATTTTTAAACAACTTGAGAAGACCATATATATGAGAGAACACAACCCTCTTTCATATATCTCTTTCTTATTTATTGTCTATAAAATCAAACTTGAATATCCATTATTAACTCATTTTTCTTTATTTCAGTTTAACTCTAAAGTTAAATACTATCGTAAAAAGGATAGATTAACTCAAGAAGCTCATAATATACTTCTTAAGGTACATGGATTGTCTCATGAATTTGATAACTTCTTTAAATCTGCATATTCGCTTGATATAGATGAATTAAAGGATTTAGTACTAGATGAAATAGTTAAGTATGCAGAAAAATATAAATTTTTCTCTACTGAGATGGAAAAAATTCTTGATGCTACAACTCCAGATTACTTAAAGGATAATATATGTATTATGACACCTACAATCCCAAAGGTAATATTCTTTTCTTTAGACAGGAGTGACTCAATCGACTATACATTTTTTAACCAAGATGCCAATTTTATAACATTAATCTATTTTACTTTAAAAGGTGTTAAGGCTACATTAATAGATTCAACAAATCCTATTCCTTCTCAAGATAAGGTATTCAATTTAATAATAATACTTCCTCCATATAGAAATAATCAACTTATTCAAACTATTGAAAAAGGCTATAAGAGACAGGATACATCTATTTCATCTCTTGAATGGAAACTAATTAATGATTCTCTTGATACATTATCAAGCGAAGGTAGGTTAATTGCGGTAGTTCAGACTGGTATCTTAAATAAGGCGACAGATTACCCTTCAAGAAAGTCTTTATCAGATCAAAAACTACTAAATATGGTTGTAGAGATGCCAAGGATTCAGAACTACTCACAACCTCTTTCATTCCTAGTTATTAGTCATAATAATCAGAATGTTGCTTTAATAAATGCATCAAAGTTCGCTCAAAACGAAAGACGTGGTGTAAACCTTAATGAGGATAAAGTAATTAGGGCTATAAATGGCCAAATTGAGGGTGCTATTGGATACGTTGATACTGATTATTTAAGAACTAATCAGTATGACTTTACACCACATAGATTCTTTGAAGTTCAGTCAAGCGAATTTAGTAACACAGTCGCACTTAAAGATGTGACCACTCAAGTATTTAGAGGCTTTCAAATACCATCAGAAATGCTTGATGAATACTTATCAGAGACTGAGACTAGAAATAAACTTTTAACTCTATCTTCTATTGAAGATGGTCAAGTTATTAAAGAAGAACTTCAATCCCTAAAAGGAATAGATAAAAAGATGGAACACTACATCATTAAGAATAATGATTTAGTTATATCTTGTAAGGGAAAGACCTTTAAAACAGCTGTTATTGAGGTGCCACATAATGAAACATATGTATCGACTGGCTCTATTATCGTGATAAGGTGCGACCAAGAAAAGATAGACCCAACTTATCTTAAAATATATCTTGATTCAGATATAGGTATTAAACAATTAAAGCATATCCAAACCGGTACAAACGTTTTATCACTCAATCCAACCCAACTTGTGGGTATTAAGGTACCTCTTCCTGAACTTTCTCGACAGATAACCATTTCAGCTCAATATAAATTTAAGACAAGAGAAATACTAGAACTTAAAAATATGTTAGAAGAATTAAAGAAAGAAAAGAATAAGAAGTATAACACAAATCTTTCTTCTCTTTTAAAGTAGGTGTTTTATGAAATTATATGAATATCTAGCCGCACACGGCATTGCATCACTATCTGAATCCAAACAATTAATCAAAGATTCCAAAGTTAAAGTTAGTGGAAATATTGTAACTGATCCACAAGGAATAGTTAAAAATGATGATTATGTCGAATATAATAATGAACTTATAGAAGAAATTACTAATAAGGAGTATTTTGTTTTAAATAAACCAGAGGGATATACATCATCGATTTCTAAAAAATATCAAAAGAAAGATATTAGATCTCTTTTTGAAGGCGAAAAAAATAAGGTATATCCAATTGACTATCTCGATTATGATAGTGAAGGACTTGTTATATTCACAAATGATCCTTCTTTTGAAGAAGCTATAAACAAAAAAACTGATATTGAAAAAGAATATGAGATAAAGGTAAGAGGATTACTTAGAAGGGAAGATTCAAGAAAAATAGGTGATGCATCTTTTAGAATATTAAATGTAAAATATGATGAATTAAAAGAAAACACTTATTTAAATTTAATAACTAAATCTATTGAGGTAAAAGAAATAAGGCAAAAGTTCTCTTCTGTTAATCATGATGTAAAAAAACTAAAGAGAATTAGGTTCGGAAATCTTATTCTTGATGTGCCTAAAGGTAAATACAGGCAAATTAGACCTCATGAGGTAAAACTATTAAAGCTTCTTTCAACCCAAAACGATAAGAAAAAGAAAGATAAACAATAGTTTATATATTTTTCTTATAAATCTAGATTATTTTATGAAAAATACTATAAAAAACATTCTAATAACACTTAGTGTGTTATAATATCAAAATAGGAGATGAAAATGTTTTACTCAATCGCTATTGATGGTCCTGCGGGCAGTGGAAAATCCACAGTCGCAAAAGAAGTCGCAAAATCACTTAAATATACTTACATTGATACTGGCGCTATGTACCGCGCGATTACTTTAAAAGCCCTTAATCTAGGTATCAATAATTTAGCGATTGAAGAAAACTATTCATTCATATACGACACTAAACTAGAATTCAGAAACAATTTAATGTTTATGGATGGTGTTGATGTATCAAAAGATATCCGTACTGAAAAAGTAGTAAAGAATGTATCACTTGTCTCCTCACTTAAATGTGTTAGAGATAAACTAGTTATTATGCAACGAGAAATGGCTAAAAGTGATAACGTTATTATGGATGGGCGTGATATAGGCACAAATGTGCTAAAGGATGCGACACTTAAGGTATTTTTAAATGCCGCAATAGACGTTAGAGCCTTAAGAAGATATTACGAACTTAAAGAATCTGGCTCTGATGTAACTTACGATGATACTATAATCGACATTATCAGAAGAGATAATTTTGATTCAAATAGATTACATAATCCTTTAAAAAAGGCGGATGACGCTATTGAACTTGATACCTCTTTATATACTGTCGAGGAAGTTAGAGACAATATTATTAAAATTTTCAAGGAGCTTATAAGAAATGAGTAGCTTAAGAGTAGGAATGATCACTACAGGTACAGTTGTCTTAGTAGAAGATAACCGTGCATTTGTCCAAGTAGGGGGCAAAACAGAAGGAATTATTTATAAGGAGTATTATACTAAAAATCACAAAGAGATTAATTCTTTAACAAGTGTCTTAAAAGAAGGTGATTCTATTAGAGTAGAAGTAATGAAGGTAAGTGATTCCCAAATTCTTTTAAGCCGTATTTCTATTGAAGAAAGAGAAAAAAGAGATAAATTAATCAGAAAGATTATGACTAAGCGTCCTTTTACCGCATCAGTTAAGAAAGTAGTAGAAGGTGGACTTCTTCTTCAAAAAGATGATGTTAATTTATTCTTACCAGATAATTATATTGATTTAAATAGAGAATTTGACAAATCAACTTTAGTTGGCACAGATACTAAAGTGTTATTTGTGAGAACTGAAGAAGATGAAAGAGGAAAAACCAAATTTGTAGTTTCGAGAAAACAAGTTCAATTCTCTGAAGAAAGACAAAGAAGACAAAAAGAATTTGATTCAGTAAATGTTGATGATGTATATGATGCGACAGTTGAAAGACTAGTATCTTTTGGTGCATTTGCTAAATTAAATTATTGTGAGGGGCTAGTTCCTTTATCTGAAATATCACACTATCACATTAAAGATGCATCTGAAATCTTAAATGTAGGTGATACTATCAAAGTTAAAGTAATCAAGAAAACTGATACAAAGATTCAATTCTCAAAGAAAGCATTAGAAGAAAAACCATGGGAAGTATTCTCACATGAACATAAAGCGGGTGATGTAATCCCTGTAAAAGTCGTTAAAAAGAGTGAAAACTTTATACTTTGTGAAGCCGCAAGAGATGTTGTTGGTATTCTAAATAGAGCGGATTATTCATGGAAAAAGGATGATAATTTTGCAGGTACAGTTGAAGTTGGAGATGAAATCAATCTTCAAATTACTTATCTCGATGCTTCTAAAGAGAGAATGCATTTATCTAAAAAACATCTTGAATATAATCCATGGATGGATGTCAAATTTTCACCTCACGAAATAGTACTTGGCACTGTACTTAGATTCACAAATAGTGGCGCTATTATTAAGGTTGGAAATGTTGAAGGAACTCTTCCTGATAAAGAAGCTTTTGATGGTCAAAAGAAAGCCCAAGAAGTACTAAAAGAGGGAGAAGCATTATCGTTTGAAGTTTTGAAATGCGATCCTGATAGATGGCAATTAATTCTTTCACTTAAATCAATCGAAGATAAGAAAAATCAAGAAATCATTGAAAAATACATGAACGAGAATGTATCTTCTTCATCATCAATCGGTGAACTTCTTGGTGAGATTAAACCAGAAAAGTAAAGGACTATAAAAAGGCCACTTTAGGCCTTTTTATATGAGAAAATAGTATGTATCCAAAAGTTGCGATAGTAGGTAGACCGAATGTAGGTAAGTCACAAATTTTTAATAGAATGGTAGGCGCTCGTCAATCAATAGTTGACGATTTTTATGGTTTAACTAGAGATAGATTATATGGCGATGCTGAATGGAGAGGTTTTAATTTTAAAGTTATTGATACGGGTGGTATTGAAATAAAAGACACCACATTCCAAAAAGAGATTAAAGCTCAGGTAGAAATCGCAATTGAAGAGGCTGATGTGATCATTTTTGTGCTTGATATTAGAGGCCAAATTACTGATGATGATTATATGATTGCATCAATGCTAAAAAAGTCAAAAAAACCAGTTGTTGTTGCACTCAATAAAGCTGATAATCAAGACATTGCTCAAAATATGTATGACTTTTATTCTTTAGGATTTGGCTCTTTGTATGCAGTATCTGGGATTCACTCTCAGGGGCTTGGTGATATGCTTGATGAAGTTGTATCATATTTTAAAGATAAAACCGATGAAGAGTCAAAAGAAGATAATAAGATTAAGATTGCTATTATTGGTAGACCTAATGTAGGTAAATCTTCTCTCACAAACGCATTAATCCATGAAAATAGAGTAATTTCATCTCCAATCGAGGGAACTACTACAGATTCAATAGATACTGAATTTGAGCGAGATGGTAAAACCTATACAATAATTGATACCGCTGGAATGAGAAAAAGAGGGAAAATTTTCCAAGGTGTTGAAAAATATTCTGTCCTAAGAGCGCTTGAGTCAATTGAAAGAGCGAATATCTGTTTGGTTGTTATTGATGCATCAAAGGGTATTATTGAAAATGATCTTCATATCGCAGGGTTTGCAAAAGATGCAGGTAAAGGCATTATTATTGTAGTTAATAAATGGGATATGATAGAAAAAGATGAACATACTATGGATGAATGGAGAGCGTTCCTTAAAGAAGAATTTAAATTTATTTCATATGCTCCAATAGTCTTTGTTTCAAGTTTAACTCGACAAAGAGTAGATACAATTTACCCAATTGTTGATAAGGTTTATGAAAACATCAATAAGAGAATAAGCACATCACTTATGAATGATTGCATCACTGATGCAGTTCTCTTAAATGAACCAAAAGAATATAAAGGTGTAAAACTAAGAATTTATTATACAGCCCAGGTTTCAGTAAACCCACCTACCTTTGTATTTTTCGTAAATGATCCTGAAGCCATTCACTTTTCATATGAAAGATATCTTGAAAATAGGATAAGAGAATCTTTTGATTTTACCGGAACTCCAATTAAATTGATATTAAGAAAGAGGTCATAGCCTCTTTTCTTTTATTTTTTATAAAAATACTTTATTTTTAATTTTAAATGCTGTATAGTTAAAACTGAATTGTAAAACTAAGCGCAACACTTAGTCAACTCAAAATTAAACAAATCTATAGGTTTTTGATAAAGTTATACCAAGAGAAGAAAATAATGTATCCCGAGATAAATATTGGCAATTTAACCATATATTCATATTCACTAATGATAGCGATAGGCGTAATTTTTGGAATGATTTATGCCTACTTTTTTGTTATTAAGTCTGAAAGAATTAGTGGTTCAACAACCCTAAGATTACTTCTAGTGTTTATTGTTGGTGGAATCTCAATGTATCTTGGTGCACTATTTTTCGATTCTCTTTTTCATTCAATAGAAGAAGGTACATTTGTATTTGGAGGTATTACTTGGCTTGGTGGTGTAGTCACATCATTCCCAATTACAATACTTTTAATTCATAAATTTGTACCTGTTGCTAAGGGAAGAGCGCTTTATACCTTGTCAATTTTTATTCCTTCTATTGTTCTCGCGCACGCATTCGGGCGCGTTGGATGCTTCCTTGCGGGATGCTGTTATGGAAAAGAAACAACGTCTGTGCTTGGAGTAATCTTTCCGGGTATGACCACCCCGCATCTTCCAACTCAACTATTTGAAGCACTATTTGAGTTTTTACTCTTTATCTTCATGGTTCTAGTTAAGAAGAAGTATAAAGGTCATGAACTTGAAATATACCTTTACTTTTACTCCGTCTTTAGATTCATAATTGAATTCTATAGAGGTGATGATAGAGGTTCATCCGGATTCTTCTTAAGTCCTGCACAAGTTTTAGATATATTATGTTTAGTGAGTGCCGTACTTATTAGTCTCTTCTATAGACAGAAAGTGTTTAAGAAATTATACGCTAAATGTCTAATCTGGATAGATGAAGTTGAAAGAAACTATAGTAAGAAGAAAAACTATATTGAAATAATTCAAAGTCCAGAAAGTAAAATTAGAGAACTATTCGAGATGAAAGAGAAAGGTATTATAACTGAGGATGAATTTATCAAAAAGAAAACTCAGTTACTCAAAAAAATATAAGAGAGAGGTAATATTATGGAACTTACACTAAATAGAGGAGTACTTGGACAGTATGATACTGGTTCAAGTCTTAGATATAAAGGCAAAGAAAAATATGTAGATAAATTTTTTGAATATGTAGCTGGGGCAATTGCGATTATTGCTGCAGTTGTTTTATTTTTTAGCTGCCTCGGTGCTTGTATGGGTTGTCAGTCAGTATTAAGCTGTTATGACGGATGTAGTTGTTCTTGTGCTAAAAATATTGTTCAAGCGTGCTATGATTCCGGTGAAGCTTGTAGAACTAGTGCTGGATGTAAGCCATCTAGCTCTTCATCATCTTCATCACATAGTTGCACCCCTTCAACAACTACCTCAACCACAACATATAAAGCTATTAATGGTGTAACAGGCCAATATGACTACTGGTATGTTAAATCTTACAAGTCTGGCTGTAGAGTTGTTAGCACAGATATAGAAGAAGAATATGCTGTTGATGATACATACTGGAGGCTTGAAGGTATTTATACTAATTCAAAAATGAACAAAGAAGTAACACTTGAATCAATGAAACCAGGTAAAGTTTATTATACTAATTGGACAAAAATTGATGAAGGTGTTGAATATACTCTCTCATTCACTTTAAGCGGTCTTTCAGGTCAGTCATCTGTATTATCAACTCAACATGCAAATGTTGGCGCAGATATAATTGACTGGGATCAAGTTTGGAGCGATGTTTACTATAATCTTCCAGTAAGAGATAATTATGTATTTAAGGGCATTTACTATAATGATGTTCAGATAGTTGATGAATACGGAAATGTAAATACTGATTTTAATGGAGCATTCGATCTAGAAACTTGGGGAATTATTCCTGGAAATAGAAAAGTTTCTGTTGAAATTAGATATGAACCTACTCAAATTAACGTTAAGTTTGTTTCTATCTTCACAGATGAAACTATTACAGAAGGCGAATATGATTATGGTGCATCTCTTTATAGTATTATCTACTATAACAGCAAACTAAATGCTTATACGATTGATACATATAATGTTGATGGTCGTGAATATTCACTTTATGACTTGCAGTGGATTAATCTTGAAAAAGATATTACTGTATACGTAGATGCTCATAAAGATTACTATAGCCTAAAGATTTATGATCTTGATGGCAACCTTATGGAAAATGGGTCAGTAAGATATAATACCTCTTATTTAGACATCATCATTCACGATTATTTATACTATTATCTCTTAGAGCATGATGAAATTACTGGTTTCTCTTTCGATTCTTCATCTCAATCTAAAATTTATACACTTGAAGATTTAGAAGATATGGTAGTTACATCAGATGTGGTTTTATATCCTAGAGCCGTTAGGTTCTATACTATTGTTTTACATGTCGGAAATAGTGCTGAACAAACAAGAATTCCAGAAGAGAATCTAAATTTACCAACTCCAGAAAAAGAAGGATATACATTTGGTGGTTGGTACTTAACTCCTGAATTTATAGGAACACCTATTACTGAATTAAGTTACTGTATCAATAATAATATTACTGACCTATACGCTAAACTTACAGGTCGTCAATATACTATTTATTTCTATGATGGAGTAATTGAAAATATTCCAGTAATTACTGAACTATATACTACGAGTGTAAACGATTATAAGAGCCTTCCAGGTGAAGACTCGTTTGATATTCCACAGGGATATACATTTGGCGGTGGATGGTATGATAGAGACGACGAAAACAAAACTCTAATCACCAAGATTGAAGCTGGTGATTCTGGTGATAAGTACTTAATCGCGGTTTTAATTCCTAATAAGTATAACGTTGTACTTCGTCCTGGAGATAACGGAACTCTTCCTACATCTGATAGAGTACAAGTTATTGATTACGGCTCAACACCAACTCTTCCTATATCTATGCCGAAAGAAGAAAAAAGAGATGGTTATGAATTTAAGGGTTATATGTATAATGGCACCCTCGTGACTGATTCTGAAGGTAAGTTCACTCAAAAGTTTACTGAAGAATTATTTGGCATGACTTTCGCAGATTTCTCAGCATATGAAACTAATAGTATTAAATTAGATGCATGTATCGAAATCAAGAAGTTCAGTGTTACATTAATTAACCACGGTCAAACTATATCAGTTCAAGAAGTTGCGTGGAGTAGTTACCCTACTCTTTCAAGTTTGCCAACTCCTCTACAGGGTGATGTATTTGATGGATGGAATAGAGATCCAGAAGCAACATTTGCTATGCCGCTTGAAGAAGTTGGGATTCAAGAAGATACAACTCTTTATGCAATCTATTCTAAAGTTAGTGTTAAGATTACCTATGTTAATAAGGACGAAACTGTTAAAGATATCACTCTTCCTTCAGATGATACGGCATATATTAAATATTCAAAAGAAAAAGATACCCTTAACGCAGTATCTAAACCGGATTATTCACAAAATCCATATTATGAATTTGATGGATACTATTATGGTTCAATTAAAGTAGCTGATGAAACAGGTAAACTATTAATCAACTTTACCGAAACATCATTAGGAATCACTTACGATACACTTGTTCAAGGTATTGAACTTGAAGTATCAAGCAAATTAAGGGAGTTTACTGTAATATTCTATGATAAGAATAATCAATATGGTGAATCACAAACTCTTCACTATAATGACCACGTTACAAAACCAGAAGATCCAATTCCTAGAGATGGATATTCATTCACTTACTGGACTCTCTATAATAGCAGTAGTGAATTCAACTTTAACGCATACTCAGTACAGTCTAACATTAGTCTTTATAGTAATTATGTAGCTAATAAGTACACTATTAATTTAGAGGTTTTAGATTTCAAAGATAAATCTTCGGTTTCACTTCCTTATGCAACTTTAGAATTAACATATGATGGAAACATTCATATAAATAAACCTGCTTATCCTACTAGCAATGACTATGAGTTTGAATTTGTTGGCTACTATATTGGCGATAAAAAATTAACCGATGCAAACGGCGATGTACTTAATGATCTTAAATTTAACATTAATTCACTAAGCTCTTATGGTGCTACAAATATCCAAAAATTCGAAGATCATATTACTGTTTCCGCTAAATATCAACCAAAACAATTTACTGTAACTTATTATGGTGTGAATAACACAAGCGTTTATCAGGAAAGAACAGTTTACTGGGGTAATTATGCAACATCTATTGAAGGACCACAAAAAGAAGGTTACATGTTTGTTGGCTGGGGTAAATATCAATCAAACGATACATTATATGACTTTACAAATAATACAGTTAAGAATAATTTGGTTTTATATCCTAAATACACAAACAAGGTTAGTGTAAACCTCTATGCACAAGATGGTATAAACCCTTTAACAACATTTCAAATTAATTATGGACAGCCACTTGTTATTAGTAATGATGTCTATAATAGTACCGGTGTTCGTGAATGGTATTTGCGCGAAGATCCAACTGAAATTATTGCTGAATGGGTACCTGAAGACGGAATATATATTATTTATCCACATTCTTGGTCATCTACATTTACAACTAATAGTGTAATTGGCGAAATCAATCTAATCGCTGGTTCTAACTAAAAAATATAAAACATCCTATAAGGAGGAAATAATAAATGAAAAAAACAATCAAAATATTAGGAGTAATATTTGCACTTGTTGCAACATTTGCACTAGGTGCTTGTGTTCCTAAAAATGTAGCACCAGATACTGTTGATGCTACAACAATCAGATATGATGGCTCTAAATTTACTTGGGGAGCTGCTAAAAATGCAGATTCTTATAAAGTGGTTGTAGGACTAGACGGTAATGAAGGTAGCGAAGTATCTGTTGCTACCCCAGCCTATGCTAAAACAGCTAGTGAAAAGGTTAGTTCAGTGTCTATCAGTATCGTATCTGTTAATGCTACATCTGGCAAAACAAGCGATCAAGTATCAGCTACATTTACTAAACTTGATACCATCACAGATGTTACATTCGATGCCGATGGCGTTATGAGTTGGTCAGATATCGAAGGCGCCAACGCATATTTAGTTAATATTGATGGCAAAGATTATGAAACTGTTGATACAAGTTATAGTGATTTCCCTAGAGGAAAACAAATTAGTATTAAAGTAAAACCTATCACTACAGATGGTTCAACATATTCATTCTATTCAAAAGCTGTATCTAAAATGTATCTCGCAGCTCCAACAAATATTAAATTTGATGGTGCTACAATCTCTTGGGTAGGCAATAGTTACGCTTCTTCATATGAAATTCATATTAATGGTTCTTTAACTGCAAACGGAATTAAAGTATCATCATATGCATATGATGCCAAAGGAGACTCATTTGAAGTACAACTTAGATCTATTGGTGATGGTCAATCTACTTTCACATCTCCATATAGTGATGAGGTAAGATATACTTACTTAGAGACTATAGAAGAAGTTAGAGTTGATAATGGCAAAGTTGTATGGGATGCAATTGAAGGCGCTGATTCATATAAAGTTAAACTTGGAAACGGATCCGTTCAAGAAGTTACTACACCTGAATTTGCAGTTTCTGCAGGTGTATCTGTTTCATTACAAATTCAACCTACAGTTTCAGAAGGAAATTTCTTCTCTAGTTGGTCTAATACAACAACAGTATTTGTATTCCCATCTCCAGCTGTTAACTGGCAAACAGGTATCAACTTATCTGATGGTGAAGCACGTACATGTATCACATGGCCTGGTGCAACTGGTCAAGTTGCAGGATACACTGTTAGAGTTACTTATTTAGCTGATGGCACTGCCACTAATTTAAAGGAGTCTAATGAATATCAAGTATCAAAAGATCACAATTCTTTTGACTATGGTTTTAGTGAAGTTGGTACATATACTCTAGAAGTTAAATTGAATGCTGATAAGACTAGTGGTGTTTACTATGATTCTGCATATTCTAATCCAATTACAGTTGTAAGAATTCCTGGACCACAAAAGGCTTTAACTCCTGTAACAAGTACTGCAGATAATTTCTATGCTGGTTTCGATATTCACTACTTAACAGATAGTCGCGCTGAAGCCTATAAATTAATTGCTGAAGGTACTGAAGTTAATGGACGTACATCTAATACAAACGTTCTTCATGTCCCTACAGCAGATTGGGAGAATTATAGAGATGGCGCTGAATTAACATTCCAGGTACAAGCTCTTGGCAAAGGTAAAACTACTGTCAATAATATGACTTATGTTTATCTTGATTCTTTAACAAGAGATAATTTATCAGTTAATGTAACAATTCTAGCTGCACCAAAGAATATATCGTTTGAGGGCGCGCTAGCATCTTGGGAACCGGTTCCTGGTGCTTCTTATTATTGCTTACAATTAAATGGTTCAGCAGAAGTAGATTTCCCTAGATATGATTTTGAAACTTCTATGCAACCAGGTGAATCTAAGTTTACAGTTTGGTCAAAAGGTAATGGCGAAGCTACTCTTCCATCTCCAAAATCTGAAGAATATACAGTTGTCAGACTTCAAAGCCCAACTGATTTAAAAATTTCAACTACTTTAGATGAAAATAAATTATCTTGGACTGAAGTAAATCATGCATCAAGTTATCAAGCTTACTTTAACGGCGAATCAGTAGCTGTTCCTATTGCTAACAATGATTCAATCGCTGATTTTATTAGTACTACCGGTTTAACTGTAGACTTAATTGCTGTTGCTGATACTTATGATTCCCAAAACAATAAGAAGTATTATGTATCAAGTCCAAAGATGTCACAACCTAAGGTATTTATTAAACTTCAAACTCCTACATTTGGTGGCGTACTTGTTCAAGGTGGCTACCTATTATGGAATGCATCTGGAAACGTTGATACATCTCAATATACTCCAGATTATAGAATTTGGAATTATAATTCTGGTGCACCTTTAGCTGTTACAGGTATGTATAAAGCTTCTCAATTCCCAATTGGAGGTGAAGGTGGTGCTATTCCTGATCAAAATAATACATTTGCAGTACAAGCACTAGGCGATGGAGATACTTGGATTAACTCTGATCTTTCTCAAACAGTAACATTCTGGTATCTTGATACTCCAAAAGTAGAAAGAGGAGGCAACAATTATACTTGGGGTTTAGTTCTCAATGCCGTTTCATACGATGTATATATCGAAGGTAAATTAGTAAAAACTCTTGCTCAAGGAACTGAAACCATGAAATATCCTGTTGATTTACAATATTTCCCTTCAACTAATAAAACCTATAATATTCAAGTAATTGCAAGAGGTGACAATGGTGTTTCTATCGTTGATTCAAATATTAAAGCAGGTGAAAATGAGATTACTCAAGTAACCAAGATGGCTTCAGAACCTACATACACATTCTCATACCCTAATGATCAATATGTAAAAGATAGCCCATTAACTTTAAGTATCATCGTACCATCTGATTATACATATGGTTATAAATATAGTGTTGGTGGAGCAGAATCTGCTGAAACAACTGAATTATCGTACTCTTATATACCAAATTCAACTGGAACACTTGGACTATCTGTATGGGCTACAGGTGGTGTATTCGATAATGATGGAAATTTATATATTCCATCAGATCATTCAAATAAATCAGTTACCTTACTTGATGGTGTATCAAACCTCGCAATGACTACACAACATATATTATCATGGACTCATACACAGTCTCAAAGAAGTGGTTTTGAATATGAGATTCATTATAAAGATGGTTCTACCAAAACTGGTACTGTCACTAGTTCATCACTAAATGTTAATGATAGTTCAACTAGCAATGTTCACGCTACAGGTAAGACATATGCTGATATAGATTATATCGTTATTAGAGTATATGGTCCTGAATTAACAACTGTTAAAAGTGCTGATGCAGAATGGCATAGTGACGGTAGTATTGTTTACAGCAAATAATCAAAAATAATGGTTCTTTAAATAACAAGGTGTGTTTCCGTACACAGCCTCATGAAGAATCATCAAAAAAACTATAAATATTGAGGTGTGTCCTCAATAAATAAAGTGGTGTGTGAAATACTGGAGTTTTATGACCTTTTGTGTCAATATAAACTCCAGTATTTATTATAAACACTTATAAATATTCCTTATAAATAGGATA
>CAJOMC010000014.1 GCA_905235635.1 uncultured Bacilli bacterium
AACGATATCAAGAAAAACTAAAAGAGCTAGCACCCCTTGAATTCAGGGCACTAGCTCAACTCTCTTTTTTAAACTAGTCCGTTTTTAACGAACATAGTCGTCCGGTCTCTTTCTTATATTTCTAAATTAAAATATCTATTCGACTTCAATATCTACTTCAAACATTCTCCTCCAAGGTAACTCAATTCTTTCTATTTTATAGTCACTATATAGGATAGGAAAATGTGTTTTAGCGTATTCTTCTATCTTCTCTTTAGCTATTTTTGTAATATATTCTTCTTTTCCTTTTAAATCAAAAATAGTTAACCCAAGATTATCAAGAATATTACTTGAAATATAGTTTCTTACGTATCCTTGATATATTAAATCATCATAGATTCTTTGGGCGAAGAATTTATTTCTGTTTTGAGGATTATTACTATACGATAAAATAGTTGCGAAACTAATCACAGTACCTAGTGAATTTGAAGATGTGTTCCAGGAAGCATATGAATCAATATAGCTAAATCCAATTGTTTTATAAAGCATATCCATATACTTAAGATTACCGCCATTCACATAATACTTGTCAACTAGTCCAACAGTTTTCCCATCTTTCTTAGCCTTTTTAATTCTTTCAAGTTGTGATAATACAATATCTTTATTTGTTATATCACCTTGTGTATATGCTTCATCTTGTCTATCTTTATTGTAGTTTATAAATAATACTATATCTGCATCATCATACGAGTTTGTGATTATATTTAGTGATGCTTTTATTTGATTCTCTATAGTACTATAAAGAGGCATATTTTCATATGATGGGATTAAAGATAACGATTCACTATATAGGGGATCTATGTATATTCTTTTTGATGAACAATTCAGTTTATTTATTATTCTTGAAATAAGTGTTAATCCTACTTCATCTGCGCCTGGATAAATTCCTATTTGATTACTATTAAATTTTGATGTTTCCTTAAAAATAACTTCCTTATCCATTGCGGTAAAACCACTTACCTGAGAGTCATCTTGAGGAATAATTAAATAATCAATTACACCTTTAGATAATAACGATATAGTTTCTTTAACCATTAAAAGATTAGTCTTTCTTCTATCCATATAGTCAGATAAATATTCTTTGAGTTCATCAATTAAAAGATGACTATAATCCATATTCTTATGTATTAATGAACCGATTTGATTGATTTCTTTGCCATATGTTTCATAATAATCTGGTTCTTCATCACTACTTGAATAAGTAGGACATCTCATAATTAAAGCGAAAGCATAAATAATAATATTTGGTTTAGTCTTTTTGATTTCATTTATTAAAGATAGTCTAGAATATAACTCACTGGTTGATAGATGGTGGACCCTTGATGGAACAATTCCACCATAAAGAAGTTGATCAATAGAAATTATTAATGCATCCGCAGCACTAACATTATTTAAAATAAATGCTTTTAGTAACTTAAAATCGCTTGGCATTTTTTTATTACCAAGTATGTTAAGTGGTGGTTCAAAGAGAGTAAAGCCATTAGTATATTCAATTATCTGATTTGGAAATAACCTATTGCAAGGTCTCTCATCAAGAGGTATAAATAAAATTTTCTTATTCAAAGCACACCTTAAACATCTAATTAAAAGTATATAATAATTGACAAGTTTATAATAATATCCACTCAATTATTTGTCAATAATTAAGGGCTAAATAGATATTATAATATATAATAGAAAGAGGCCATTTTGGCCTTTTCACATAATATATTAGTTAGTTAATACCTATACATAGTATTCCATATCAAATTCATGATAAGTTTCTTCTATTACTTCATTGAATTCTTTAAAACCTATTTTTTCATAAACATGTTTCGCGATATCATTACCATAGATATATGTAGTAGTCATCTTCTTCATATGGTAGTTTGCTTTCATAAATTCTATGAATTCTTTTAGGGCGTTAGTTCCCTTTTTCATATTTTGATGCGCTAAATCAATCGCATATTCCCACAAGAAGTATTCGCCTTTCCCATCATCTCTTACAAGCGCAAAACCAATGAGTTCATCTTCTTCATATATGTCATAGGCTTTAACGATATCGGGATTATTTTTAATAATTTTAATAATATCTTCTTTATCTGAAAGCATTAATTCTTGTGCTTTAGTTAGATTTACTTTCATACTTAAAGAAGGGATAAATTTATACATTTAGTTCTTCCTTTTCTGTTTCAAATGATTTCGCAGATATACTTGATATATCAATGCCTTTGGTTTCTTTAACTTTAAGAAGCATTAGTATTGTACCTATAGTAATACCAATTAAAACTAAAGCTAGTGTTACTGGCGCAATAGATTTATCACCCAAGATAAGTGTAATTATAGAGAATATACCTATTGCGGCACCATAAAATGAACCTGAGACAAGGTATGTGGTGGTGTTTGTCGAGACACGGAGGTTAGTTTCTGTCGATTCACTAATCATAAGAAGCATTAAATCTCCATAACTCCAAATAGAACCACATGCCGCGCCTATTAAGAGTCCTATTATATATGGGTTCCAAATAAATACAGTAGATATATAGAATAATACATAGAATAATACCGTACCTACCGCAAAGAAGATTGATGCTTTCTTC
Organism: uncultured Bacilli bacterium; assembly: GCA_905235635.1. Taxonomy (GTDB): domain Bacteria; phylum Bacillota_I; class Bacilli_A; order Izemoplasmatales; family UBA1188; genus UBA1188. The sequence continues at coordinate 2,619 of CAJOMC010000014.1, forward strand.
CTTCCTATTTTATCTGCGATAATGCCAGGGAATAGTTCTACTATTGCACAAGATAATGCATAGAGTGTTAGTGCCCTAGTCACAAATGATTCTGATAGTGAATAATCTATTGCCCCACTAGCGTCAATTAGTCCATTACCATTTAAATATCCATAAGCAATTATGGTGTTATAGCCATTTGTGAGTTGATAAGCTATCATGATAAAGCCATAACTTAACGCGATCCAGAGTAATTGCTTATGGATAAAGATATGCTTAAGACCATTTATTATTCCACCACGTTTAGCTTCATCACTCTTTTCTTCTTTAGCTTTTTGTCTTTCTTCTTCGGTCATCATTAACTGTTTTAATCTATTATCAATATAGGCATCACTTTCTCTCATAAATATGAGTGCGACTACACTAATTACTACACCAACCATACCTAAGACGAAATATACATTACGCCATCCATTATCTGTCACATCTACTTTGAATATACTTCTAAATAAGGGTATAAGTAATATACCTAATGTCGCAAGACACTTAATAATAGAATAATACGTTCCTCTTTTTTCTTGTGGAGCACATTCTTGAATATATACCTGTTGCATATCATGTGGTATACAAAATTGAATAAGCATAGAACCTATTGCCCATACAGGTATTGATGTCGCAATACCTATAATAAACATACCAAGACCCATACCAAGCGTATATAATACAAGGAATAGTTTTCTACCATATCTATCAGATAATGGTCTAAAAAGCATGCCAAGACCAGCAGCAATCATTATAAGCACATCAGCGAATTGTTTCACTGATGCGCTTCTTCCTGTAAACATGCTAAAAAACTTTTCCGCTATTATAGTTTCCGTTAGTTTACCTATGTTAGTTGATACTTCATCTACTAAATATACTATTGTGATAATAAATACAAAATAGAATATATACCCTGTAATCTTAGGTTTATTCTTTTCTTTTAAAAGACGTGCAATTTCTTTTTCTTCTTTCTTCTTTCGTAAAAGGAATCGTTCATTAGTCTCTTCTCTCATCTTAATCCTCGAATATATGTGTAATGATATATAAATATATTTTAATTATATCATTTATATAAAGAGGTATAAATGAAAAAGAGTAATTGTGTTGCGCTTTATTTACATATTAGTTTAATTTTATACTAAGAAACACTCACCTAATATTAATGTTGTAAAAGTCAACTTTAAATTGTATTTGGGTGTGCGGACATTTATTTAGATTTTTTATATGAATCATTATATTCCTTTGGTGTTTGAAAATGATAAACTGAAAACGTAGGAAAGGACATGCTGACATTTTCAGTTTACCCTTTTCACTATAAAAGTATTGTCACTATTTTTTTATTCGTTTTGCTTTAAATAAATTATATGGTTTTAAATATTTAGTTAATAGTTTTATTTCACGTATTTAATCAAGAAAGAGCCAGCAATAAGACTGGCTCTTTCTATTTAATACTATTCTTCGTATTGCGCTAAATAAGCTACTATTTGTTCTGAAGACATATTTTCTTTATTTTGAATAAAGATATCAATTAATGTGTCATAGTCAGATAGTATCTTATTTAATATTGCTTGATCTAATGTAACACTTGATGTGATGCCATTATCTTTTAGCATATCCTCTGGGTAATCAGAGAAATTATGGTCAGTATTGTTATCCTCTTGGATAAACATCATAGGTACTTTTACTTCATTAGCAACGTATACACCATTTTCAGAATCGTATGTGTAATAGAACCTAGAACGTAACTCTATATCATACTTTCTACTTGTTTTTGCAGTTAACTTCTTATTATACGCTGGAACGAGTAGATTAGATGATCCGTTTAGGTAAACATCGGCAGTGCTTCTTGATGATTTATTTGCAGACGTTTTATCTGTTACCTTTACTGAATTAATGCCAGATATATCCCATAAATTAAACCATAAAGTGTTATATGTGCCTGTTATATCTCCTAAAACAGGAACGGTAATAGTTTTTTCCTCTCTTACTTCATATCCTAGTAGTCTTCCTTCATTAGCCTTATATAATTCATTTACATAACCATTAAGTAGAAGAATACCAGAGGCTTTATTACCTACAACTGACACATATCCATTTTCAATATAGAAATCAGCACAAGCTTTAATCTTATCCGAGCCATCTAATGTTGTATATTCATAGATGTGACCAGTAGTCTTATCATTCTTCTTTTCTATAGATAGATAAGATGATCTAGATCCAAAATGACCAGAAACAGTTACACCGTAAGTTGTTGCCATTTCATATGTGCTATCAGATACAACGTATTTAATCTTATATGCATCGCCTAATGAGATGAATATTCCTTTAGCATCTTTAGCTAAATCATATTCCATCTTTATAGTAGGATAAACGCTACCTATAGCTGGAACTGTAGTAGCTGTAGTTATATTGATATAGAATACTAGTTTAGCATTTTTAAATTCAAATAAACCATTAAATCCAGTACCACTAAACTCATATGACATTTCATCAGCATAAGAGTTTTCTAAATATATATTTACAGCCTCTCCTGCAGCATTTAATGCTGTTTGAACTACATTAAACACTTTAGCCATAGTGACACTTTGGTTGATGTTTTCTATTACCATTTGCCATTGTTCACCATATCCAGCTTTATTTATACTAGATACATTAGTAAATGAAGTGAAATCATAGTTAATATCTAATAAATTAACTATATTACCTTGATAACTTGGTGCCATTTGAGTTGGTAAATAATCATATGCAGTTGTGGTTTCAACTTGAGTTAATCTATTTAAATAATCTTTTACTGTACTAACTAATAATTCTTTAATATGAGCTTCTGTTTCAGATAATACAGTAGTTAATGTAGTTGGTACATCCTCTAGTTTAGTAACTGCATTTAACTTTTCTATTTCTGTATCAGAGAAATCAGTTAAATCAGCTTTAATTGTTTCATTAGGCATTTTTGCTAAACCAGCATCAACTACTTCTTCAAGTTCGGCTATCGCAATCTTCTTTGCTTCGGTTAATACATATTCTTCTAAATCTTCTTTAATTTCAAGAACACATGGCTGAACACCTTCAATAGTATCAACTGCTGCTAATTTTGCTTTCTCAGTATTATAAAAAGCTTGTGTATCTACTTTTAAAGTTTCATATGGAATCTTTTCGATTAAAGCAGTTACATATGGGTTTAATTCTTCTAATGCTTTATTCTTTAAAGCAATAACTACTTTAGCTGTCTCATTCTTAATATATTCCTTAGTATCATCTAGAATCTCTTTATATGTTGTTGCAACATCTTCTAGTGATTCAATAGATGATATTTTGTCCATTTCAGTGTCATAGAATTCTTGAACAGATGCCTTTAATTCATCGTCAGGGATTTGATCAATTAATGGATTAACGATACCATCTAGTTTTTCAATAGCTAAAGGTTTTAAGGTATCATTAACAAACTTTAAAGTATCAGCAGCAACTTTGCTTGCTGCTTCTTTAGCCTCATCTAAATCACTTATACCATTAACATACTGTTTTTCTCTATTGTAATATGTTCTTACTATCTCTTTTAATTCATCATTAGTAATCTTTTCAATGAAAGGATTAACTAACTCATCTAGTTTTGATATAGCTTCAGCTTTATGTGCAGCCAGCTTAACTTGATGGTTGTCAGTCTCTGTAATTATATCGCTACTAGTGCTATCTCTATTTGAATCTACCGTAGTATCGATTGTAGTTGGATCTGGTTTAGCAGTTGTTGGGCTATCAAATCCACTACAAGCAGTTAAACTGGCTGTAATAAATATTACAAATAAGATAATAATTAAAAATCTTTTCTTCATTATTTAACTCCTCTTAAATTTCTTGCTAATGCAAATGGATATACGAATACACTTAAAACAATTGAAAGCAGTGTTGCAAATGCGGCTGCTAATAGTGCTAATACAATTCCAAGTAAGAATAAAAATACTTTTGCTACGATTAGGAATATTAATCCGTCTAGGCTAAACGAGAATATAACTCCAGGCATTCTTACAAATCCCCATGAAGTTATCTCCAGCCACATATCGGGAACAAAAGTATTATTTAGGATCATTGTTCCAAGGAATGAAAATGCTAATACAGCTAAGACTATTGAGCCAATTCCAGCATCTTTGTCACCCTTAGTAAATCCTAAAATAGCAACTATAATAAATACAAGTGCTAAGAGTGACGGCCAGATAAAAGATTGTATTCTTCTTTTCTTTAATTTACTAGCAAACTCTTTTTTCTTTTGTTCTTCAATTCTTTTTAGCTCTAGTAATCTCTTGTCATTGCATTTCCTGCACAACAATTTTTTTCTAGTTTCGATATGACTACTTCTTCCGCTTCTAACACTATATTTTTCAGTAATTCTAAAAATATCACCAGAATCATATATAGGTTTATTGCATTCTTCGCATACACCAAGAATGGGTTTTTGTTCCGCTTCTTTGATAATCACTCTTTCAACTACTTGAGTTTTATCTTCTCCCTGTTCAGAGTTATCATCCCGTTCAATACCAAACAAGTCATCTGTTGAACAGTTAAGAATTCGACACATATCTTTTAACATATCGAACGATGGTTCTGCATCATCGTTTTCCCACCTTGATACAGCCTGGTATGTGACATGTAGTTCATCCGCTAACTCTTTTTGCGTTAATCCAGCTTTACTTCTATATTCTTTTATTTTTAAACCAATGCCCAATTTTGACACCTCCTAAATTCAACTAAATTTTACTATGAAAAGTTGTTTATTTATCTTAATTAATCTTTGAATTACTCAATATTTTGTTTAGTTGAAATTTTAAAGCCATTTTTGGCTATTTAATACAAAAAAACTGGGTGGTTTTACCTAGATCCATCGGATATAACTTCTATTAAGTTACCCCCCAGCGTTTTTGACTTTTTTCGAGAGAAGGCAAGGCATGTTTTTTATTAACTTATAATATATAACAATTCAAAGTAAAGTTCCATATTTTTCAGATTATTCTATCTCGCTTTCCGGCAAAAGTCCCATTTCATAAGAATCATTATTAAAAGTGTAAATTAAAAAACCTTACATATAAAAGGTTTTCTTAGCCATAAATATTTCTTAATTAATACCAGTTCGCTTATTTGCTTTTTTTGCGCACCATTCCTTATATTTCCACACCAAATCTATCATTTCGGGGGAGAAAGTTTGTTTATTATACTTCCTTTCTCCTTAAATATACATCTAGTACCTTTAAAATGTTACTAGACTTCTTTCTACTAATAGTGGTTTGACTTAAATTAATAGTTTCAACATTATCTATTTCTTTATGTGGTACAAACTGTCTTGCTTTTAGGGTTTTAGCGCTATATGGTATGCTATCACCAAGAAATACTTGTTCTATATCTTCATAGAACCATATTAATTCATAGTGGTTGTATCTAGCATAATCTTCTATTAGTTCATTTAACTCATATGCTTGCTTATTTATGTTATCTATGTCATAACACATAAACACATGAGTTATACCATTATACTTATATATGTTTTTATCAACTTCTTTCTTTCTCTTATTATAGTTTCCTTTACCATTTAGAAATATAGGAGTTAATTTATGACCTAATGTATTATAGTATTTCTTTAAAGTTTCAGAGATATATAAATAGTCACTCATGGAATCTTTATTTGATCCTACTATAAATATTAGTTGCATAAATACTACTCCTCTAGGCCAAAAGATTTAAAGAAATCAAAAGAATTGATGTTGAAAGGTGAATCTTCAATAAAACCTTCATAGAATTGGTTAACTGGTTGGTAGTGTCCATTCTTAACTATATTAACTACTTTACCTGTTTCACCTATTACAGTAATAGAATTCTTATACTGTTTTAGAATATTCATTGATAGAATATTGTGAGATGCAAAACATAGTTGTCCTTTACCATTTTCCGCAACAAACTCCAGGAGTTTATCTAGAAATACTCCTGATATATTCGCATCTAGTTCATCGATAAAGACTTTAGCTCCTTTTACCATAAGGTCTATATACGCATACATCTTTATAATACGTTTAATACCGGTTGATTCACAGTCTTCATCTACTTCATAACCATCATATACAAATATCTTATTGCATCTATAGTAATCACCATCTATGATTGAGTCTATTCTAATATCTTTAAGAGATGGTTTAAGAATTTGAATAAACTCTTTTAGTTTATTAACCTCTTTCTTGTATGAATCAAATTTATCTTTTTCTACTACATCATTCATTATCTTAAAAGATATTATATATTTCTCGTCATTTCTAAATGGATCAAGCGATTTATGATTCATTATAATGAATGCGCCATCTAGAGTATAGTTCTCTTGAAGATCTTCACTATCTATAAATACCTTAGTAGTTAGTGAATTATAGAATGTTGAAAACATATACCATAGTAGTTTCTTATTATCTAAATCTTCATCTTTATTTTTAGATAGTGAATTTAGTGTATAAGAAATTAGAGATGACCATTCTAGTCTATTAGAGTATTCTTCTTTATACCAGCTAGAATCTAACAGTTTATCATTTACTGTCAACTTCCCATCATTAACTCTATATATTTCTTCGTATTCTGAATTTATAGTGGTACCGACTAGTCTTTCTAGTTTCTCATTTAGAGTAAATATTTTTTGTTTAAAATCATTAAAGTAATATTTAATAATAATGGTATGTTTTAGAACCTCATATATTTTAGTATCATCATCTTCCTTAGATACCGCAAAGATATTTTCTAAGAAGAGTTCTTTTAAAGACTTATTGATTAATCTCTCTAGTTTATTCTTAATTACATCTTGAACTAGATAATCACTCTTAGTAGTGATTGTATTATAAATATCCATCGAAAGCATATAGGCAGATTTGCCTGCGCCGTTGATACCAAAGATTCCTTTAACATTCTTCTTTTCGATATTTATTACTTTTCCTTTAGATACAGAGTTATTATAGAAATCAATAGATGTCATCTTATCAATGTTTTTAATACCTTTTGTGGTGAATCTCAAAATATAAGTCTTCATATTATCCTCAACATAAAAAATATTCTTTTTGTATATTTATTATAAGAGAATTAGATATATATTTCAAGCAAATTATCATAAAAACTATATTTAAATTTTTAAATATATTCTCCTCATTTATATATACGTATCTTGATGACTTTTTTATAATAATATTTTCAATATTTATTCTTCATCTATTAATCGAGGTGCTTATGCAAAATACGAAATTATGATCGATAATGATAAATAAAGAGCCAGTTTTAATGCTGGCTCTTTATATGCTCATAGGGTTTAACTTTTTGTATCACGTATTTCTATCCAATTGTTCTTTACATTAGGATAATTATGCATATCTTCTAAAGCATCCTTGACTAGTTCAGATACTTTAACGGCTGACTCTTCTACTATACTTTCACCTGTATTCGCACTAGATACATAGTTGGATATTGCTTCATTAAGCAGGAGATTAATGCTAATTCCTTCTCTTTTCGCTCTTTCATCAACGAGTTTATGAAGCTTTCTAGACATTCTAACCGTAATCTTTCCGCTATAGTTTGAGTCTTCGTGTGAAGATGGAGATGGAACGCTTATATTATTTTTCTTACAATAATCTAAGAAAACATCGAGGTTACCTTTGGCTTCTCTTATTGCCTCATCAATAGTATCTCCAACACCTATAACGTTGTCTAAATCAAAGTATTTAACTACGTACACTTTATCTCCGTATCCACTATATTCAGTATAAACTTCAAATCTGTAATCCTCATTCATAGTCATTCACCTATATCTTTAATTATTTGTTTAATTCTTTTAGATAGACAAAGCTAACAGTTTTTCCATTTTTTGATGGAATTGTATAAGGCCTTTCAAGGTTCTTATGTTTAGCGATGTAATGAGATCCTTTCCCTCTATTCCTAATTATCTCGAAACCAAATAGTGCCAAGTACCTAATCAAATCATTGAGAGAGATTTCTTTAGGTAGTGGCTCATTTTGAAACTTATCGATTAATTTTTGATCGTTTGTCAAAATAGAACTCTCCTCTCTCATTGCCACCATATATAGTGGCAACGATATTTTATCATATTTTATTTTTAGTTGTCAATTTTTAGGATTATTTCGCGTCTATTGCTGATAATAATTATTTCTGATTTTGATTATTACGAATAATACAGTTGTTCCATTTATATATACGTAACTTGATATTATTTTTATAATAACATCTTCAATATTTATTTCTTCATCTATTGATTGATAAAGATATAAGGCATAGAATAAGTCTATAATGAAAACTAGTAAAGTAATTAATGGAATTAAATATCAATATAGACTAGTGACAAAATCAGACATAGATATGGTTATGCCTGTGATTGAATCTGGAAGAGAAACGCTCAAAGCTCAAGGCAATGGTCAGTGGCAAGACGGATATCCATCTAGATTTGATCTACTTAATGACATAAAGAATAAAAACCTCTATGTCATATACAATAATAAAAAGTTTGTAGGTGTTCTTGCGTTAATAATAGGTGATAATGACTATTCTAATCTAATACGTGGTAAGTGGTTATCAAATGGTGAATTCCTCGTTATGCATAGATGCGCTATATTAAAAGAGTACCAAGGCATAGGCCTTGGATACTATCTATTTGATATATTTAAAGAGGTGGGGCTAAACAAAAATATCCATTCCTTAAGAATAGATACTCATGAATATAATAATCCTATGAGGCACCTAATAGAAAGAAATGGATTTACTTATTGTGGTAATGTTATATTAACTGGTAATAAAGAAAGAGTAGTATATGAGAAATTGATATAATATAAATAGTATAAAATGGCTGGAAACAGCCATTTTATACTATTATTCTCTATTTGCTTTTTCTATTTCACCAAAGATTATATAGTATAGTGGTACTGTGATAAATAATACCCATAATATATTCCAGTGCCCTATAGTAAGACCTAAAGTAAAGAAGAGAAATGTCACAAAGACTGGATATAAAAACTTTGTACCTTTCCTAGATATAATTGCGTCCACTAAGGACGGAACCAGTGGCACTAATAAAAATAAAGTCCAAGTGACAGCCCATAAATTAAATAAGAAACCTGTCAATAGATACGCAATTACAATTATGAATGACATAGATGGATAAATAATAGATAGTAGGATTTTATTTCTCTTTTGTTTTTTACTATGAGTATCTATATTCCTTATTTCTTCATTATTTGAGTTAGAATCATCTATATCTTTATTATTATGTTTTAATTCTTCTATCTTTTCATTTGTATTAAGCAATTGATCTAGTGATATACCATATAATCTCGCAAGACATATTAAATTATCGGTATCTGGAGATGCTTCAGCTCGTTCCCATTTAGATATAGCTTGTCTTGATATACCTAACTCAAGAGCTAATTTTTCTTGTGAGTATCCTTTTTCTTTTCTTAATTTTATTAATCTTTCAGCAATCTCTAAATTCATAACACGCCCTCCTGTTACAATAAAATTATACTTGATATTAGGTACTAAAACTACCTATTTTACTTTTCAATTACGCAACTATTGGTTGCATATTATATAAATAGATCAATATATAGTATCAAATATAGTATGGTTGTTTTAAATATAAATATAAATATAAAATATGGGTGTTTTGTAGCTTTTTGATAGAAACATATAAAAAAGAGTTGTGTTTGCATTTAGTATGAGCACAACTCTTTACTTAAAAACTTTTTAAATTTATATCTTTCTATTATTTCTGAAGCTCTTTATTAAGTAAAACTCTATAATCAACTTTACCTATTTTTGTCTTAGGGAGTTCTTCTATAATTTCATATTCTTTAGGTAAAGCATATCTTGCGACCTTAGTTTTCATATAGTCCTTGATGGTTGGAATTACTATATTCTTATCCATTAGTTTATCTTTAAGTACTAGATATGCTTTAACTCTTTCGCCTCTTACCTCATCAGGTATGCCAAGTACACAAGCTCTATCAATTAATTCATTACCTTCTAAAGCATTCTCAAGTTCCATAGGGAATACATTATAACCGTTAGTAATGATCATTCTTTTAATTCTTCCTTTAAAGAAGAAGAATCCATCTTGATCAACCATGCCTAGGTCACCCGAATGAACATAGTATTTACCATCTTCATGAAGTTTTAGAGTATTATCAGTTTCTTCTTTATCGTTATAGTATCCTTCCATATTAGTGACAGATGAGAATACTATTTCACCAGTTTCTCCTACTTTAACTTCTTTAGTGGTTCCAGGTTCTACAATCTTCATATCTACATCAGGTAAGGCTATTCCAATTGAACCAAGTTTACCTCCTTCTATAGGAGTAAGTGAACTTGCGACTACACCTTCAGTCATTCCATATCCTTGTCTTACAACTACACTTGCATTATGTGCCTTTAAAAACTCATTAATCTTCTTCTCTAGTTCTACTGAAAGTGAATCTGCGCCAGAGAATACACCTTTAAGGAAAAATAAATCAGCTTTCTTCATGCATTCTTGATTCATTAGACGTTCAAAGAGTGCAGGTACTCCACTCATATAATTACATTTATATTTAAGTAAATCTTTAGCGTAGCTTTCAGGAGTAAAACGAGGAATTAAGATACATCTTGCGCCAGTTATAAGCATAGCGTGTACACCTATAACTAGTCCATTTCCATGGAATATTGGCATAACCGTAAGCATTCTATCAGATGAATCAATTGTAGGATGGGCTTTCTTCATCTGCATAGCGGATGCGTTAACTGCCTTATTTGAAAGCATTACACCTTTAATCTTACCTGTCGTTCCACCACTGTGTAAGATTAAGGCTGTCCTATTTGTATCTTTTTTAAGTTCAGATAGTACACAATCTTTACCTAATTTAATAAAATCATTCCAGAATAAAACATTCTCTTTCTTATCTATCTTAGGTAGTTTACTTCCAATAAATAGGCTATAAGGTAGTTTCTTAATAGGGGGAAGTGCATCTTTGATTCTTGCGATAATAACTGTCTCAAGCTTTGTGTTATTTCTAATATTTCTAACTACTGGATAGAATTGATCCATCATTAGTAATACTTTAGCTTCTACTTTATTTAAGAATCCTTCCATCTCACCTTCACTTGAAAGAGGATGAATCATATTCGCTATTGCGCCTATTCTATTTAAGGCATAAATAAAGGTAATTGCTTGGGGCACATTAGGCATAGCTACACATACAATATCTTTTTCTTTAATGCCTAGTTTAACCAGTGCTTTTGCGACAATATTAACATCTTTAATAAAGTTCTCGTAGGTAGAATTTTTGCCCATAAATTCATAGGCAATATTCTTTGGGAATTCTTTTGAAATACGCTTTACCTTCTCATATAAGGTATCGTTATTATATTCAAGTATAGACATATATTTTCTCTCCAATTTATTTAGTCGATAGTGTAATCTACATCCTCAGAAAAACTTACTTCTAGAAGATGTGGGTTCTTACACAAGTAATCTAGTATCTTAATAGATTTCGCAAAATAAAATCCATCCGCAATTCTTTCATCTGCGGTAACTGCGATATCTACTACAGTTCTTTCTTCTTCCATGTCACCTACTTTAACCATTTTCTTTGCGATAGTACCTATCGTCATCATAATGGAATTAGTACCATAGTTGTTTAAATGGTGATATACAGATGGACATTTAATACTTCCAAGATTAGATAAAAGTAGGGTTGAGAAGGCAGGATCACCATGAGTTAAGCCTTTTGGAACCCAACCCCATCTATCAAGCCATCTCACAAATGTGACTATAGGCATAAGCAAAAGTCTTGGGAGTTTCGCAAAATTATTTACAGTATCATCAATACCTTTCTTATTAGGCTTTTCTGTCTTCCTTACTTCTTTTACCTCACCCAAGACAAAGGCTTTAACATTATCAACATTATCATCTGCCCTTGCGGTATATGTGACAAGGGCTTCTTCTGCCTGGTCATTAAACATTCTTTTAGCCACAAATGATACGCTGATAAAATCACGTTCATAGATTCTACCTGTCCTCACAAATCTATTTAAGTAAGGCCTTTGATTAATGATTCTAACCATCATTGTGATTATGCAGTGGAATAACTTTAATTTAGAATCACTAGGATTTGATTCATTTCTTTTATCGATATACTTCATTAAATCAGTAATATCTAATTCTTTTCTTAAACATACTTCACAATCAGTACGCTTTGGATAAAGGTGGCTCATTAGGATGTTTAACCCTGGGACATCTTTTACCCAGTGGCCATCTTTTCTATCGCCCCATCTTCTTTTTCTATTTTCAAAAAAGCTCATTATGTTCTCTCTATTATTCTAAATTTGTATTAAATATACATATATGGTATCACAAAATAGGTTATTTGCTTATTTAACTATAAGTAAGTGGAATAGAATGTATATAAAGTATGGGCAATAAAAAGATATACCGAAATAATATGAAATGGCTAAAAACAGCCATTTCATATTAACGCTTCTTCTCTTCTACTTATACATATAAGTGGGATTTTGTAACATTTTGCAATAATTATGACTTTGGAATTAAAACTATTTTTCTAAATTGCCTTATTAAATCACAGCATTGATCGCCATATAATTTTTTGAATTTTTAGCGATAAATAAGTAATATAATCTGGCCTAATTTGTGAGCTTCCCACAATTCCGACAGGTTTTTAGCGGTCATTTTCACAATTCCGACAATATTAACCATTTTTTCAGCAATCACTATCTAGTTAATTCTTCAAATATTTTATTCTTAAATAGTTTACTTGCTCGGTTACTTGTTCGGCAACCGCATCATTAATAACGCTTCACCAATATAAGTAAATATTTAATAAAACCAGTATAAATGTAGTTGTAAGAAGCAATAATATCTCTCTATTTTTATATAATATTTTATTCAATTTTTGTTTGAAGATATATGATAATTATTGGGGTAAGCGTTACTAATACCATAATGATAAAGTTGGTTTAATGATAAATATTTGATTATTGTGTTTGAGAGTCTTTAACTATTGATCTAAGCATAATGATGTCTTTTAGTTAAAACCCACAATATATTATTTTTTGTGTGCTTTTACGCAAATTCCAAGGATTTTGCGAAAAGTGGCACATAACTTTCTCTTTTGATTTGTTTTTAGTCATTTTAACTTACAAAAAAAGAAAAAGAATCCAGCTTTCAAGTTAACCTAGATCCTTTCTTCATATACTATTATTTATGTTTCTAAATCATATCAAAAGAGAGAACATATTATTCTGTGGACGTTTTTTGCTTTGATAGTTCTCTTTTAAGAAATACTTTTTCTTCGATAATACTAACTATAAAGCTTGCTACCATTCCAAACCCAAACATTAGGATGATTGTGTTCATAGTAAATGTTACTGCTTCTTTCTTATATAATAAGAACCAAACTCCATAATATATAAAATTGATAATACATGTATTAATAAAATTATATTTAGTTTTTCCAAGTCCCACAAAAATGTTATCAGGGATTTGTTCTAGGGCATAAGGAATATAAAATGGGAATGACAATAGTACAATTTCAAATATTCTCTCATAATTTTCTAGCCTTTCAACCACTTTAAAGAAAGGCGTCCATAGTGGTATTGTTATTAACCATAGTAGTACAATAAACAATACTACAAAGTAATAATTTGATTGTTTTAATTCATTATAGCCATCTTTAGAGTCTCTTCTAATAACCTCCGTTAATGCATAAATAGGTATTAAAAGCCAGCCCCATATGAAATTATTTGAAACCCAATAGTTACCCGATTCAGAAACTAAATTTACCATCTTAACTATCATTAGTGCGTAAACTATGTTTGCGATAAACTGTTGAACGCCAGAGAAAACGCCCACCTTAACCCAATCTTTAAAAATAGTTAAATCTTCTTTTTTAAACCAAGTGAATTTAATTGCCTTTTCTTTTAATAGGATTATAATTCCTAATAACCCTAGTAATATATTTATTATAATATTACTTGCCGCAACACCAATTACACCAAATCTTGGAATAATAATAAAGTCACAGATTACTGTCGCTAGTGCTTTAACGCCTAAACACATATAAATATTTCTGCTTCTGCCAATAACCACAAACACTACATTTATAAAAGAAACTATAATTCCTATCATAAATGAGATAGTGGATATTGATAAATATGAATTTACTAGAGATAAATCTATTTCATTAGGGTTCATAAATGAAATAAGATTTGAAGCATATATTAATACTACTATAGAGAAAATAGTATATAAAATAAATGCTACAAATCCTGTCTTAAAGACATAACTTGCAAAGTTATCTTTGCTGTTTTTTAATATACCATTAAGAATTGAATATAATGGGATAATTAGAAAAGCTTGAATAGTCTCGTCAATTAAATCAAACCATTCTATTTGTCCTATTACATCAATTGAAGAAGTCGATACATTAGAAGAGATTATAAAAGTCTCTATAGTACCTATAATTGCTGGAACTAGTGAAAGCAAAACTAATGAGGTAAATAGTTTCCAATCAAATAGTTTTAATAATTTAATTTTTGCCATTAAAAAAAGCCTCCTTATACAAATTTGATGTATTCACCAATCAAACCATCTATTCTAAAAAGATATAGACCCAACATACAATAACCCGAGACTATAATTACTGTATTGTCAGTAAGAGATAAAATTGGTTGTTTGGAGTATATCAAAAATATAGAAATAATTCAATATATATCCAAAATATTATTATAATAGATGCATTAAACTATGGTTTAAGTAGATTAATTGGAACAACATATATTCCATCTTGTCTTTTATATGCCTTACCTGCTGCAGTAAGAATCATCTTGAATGTAGGCTTTTGATGTTTTTCATCAATGGTATTTTCAAGTATATTTAGGTTTTCTACACCTTCATTTATGCCATTTTCACTACCAAGCTTTATTTCTACGGCAGCCCATCTACCATCACTTAAATGTATTATTGCATCGCATTCTAGTCCATTGCTATCGCGGTAATGTCTTACTTCTCCACCTAGTGATTCTGCATATACTTTTAGTTCATGAACTGCAAAATCTTCAAAGAAAAGACCGAAAGTATTTGAATCATTCATTAAATCAGATGGAGATACTTTTAGAGCACAACAAGCGATTGATGTATCAACAAAATGACGAGTATTAGTTGTCCTTATAGCAGCTTTGCTTCTAATATTTGGAGTCCATGCCTCAATATCTTCTATTATATATAGTTCTTCAGCAATTTCTAGATACGATTCAAATGTTTTGATGTCCATTACTCTACTATTTGATACCATAACATCATTTAGTAGTGTTTGATATGTTGCTTCGGTCGAAACGTTTCTCGCATAACTTCTTAGAATCATTCTTAGCAATTCTGGATTTTTTCTTTTATATTTTATATTCTCACTATTTTTAAAATTAAATAACCCTTCATAGTAGTTTTTAGTTACATCAATAGATATATCTCTATCATCATTAATAGATCTTGGCCATCCACCTCTACAAATATAGAAGGCTGTATCCATCAAACGATAATCTTCGTTTAAATCTAGAATTGAAAAATTTTTATTATCAAATAACTCTAATAAAGAAACTTTGCCTTTAGATTCTAGCGTTTCATATAAGGTCAGCGTTCTCATTTTAATTGGAGTTATACGACCAGCTCCTGAATGGTGAATCTTTTTTTGATTAGGAGGAGTTGAACTACCAGTTAAAATAAATTCACCAAATTTATTATCATTATCAACTTTTTCCCTTACATAATTCCAAATCTCTGGAACATTTTGCCATTCGTCAATAAGTCTAGGACAGTCTCCAATTAATGCTTGTTTAGGATCAATAGAAACGATTTCAATAGTATCATCCGTAATTAATTGGATTTTGCTTTTACAAAACTGTTCTGACGTTGTTGTTTTGCCGCAAAACTTAGGACCTCTTATTTCTATAGCTCCTGATGACTTTAGCTTTCTTTCAATAGTTTTCTCGACTAATCTTTTTAAATACATTTTTATCACCTTCTAATAGAATTTTATCAATCATTATAATGATTGTCAACTGAAATTCCCAAGATTGTGACACTTAAACTCCCAAGATTGTGGAAGTTTCATTCCCAAGATTGTGACACTTAAACTCCCAAGATTGTGGATTTTATAGTGTTTTCTTAATAATAACTCAATATAAAATGAGACGAACTGCCAAAAAGTTCGCCTCATTTTCTTATTATAAGATTGTATTATTTTTTAGGGTTATTTGGATCTGGTGCCACCATAAACTGAACATAAAGCATGCCTATTTCATCTCTATATGAATCATGGAAATATACTATTGTATAGTAGTTACCATCACTAAATGGTGCGCGTCTTAGTGCTGTATTATAATATGGTTCGAACTCATCATATCCAGCTCCACCTATTTCAACCATATTTAGTGGTACGCTTTCTGTCCCATAGAATTCAATCACATCTTCTCCTTTAAGATAGATGACTTCTGATGTATAAGTAATATTTCTTGTTTCTTCACTATATGTAGGAGTAAATGTTTTTATTTCACCATCATTTACTTGATATTTAATTAAAAGTAGTGGTGATTCAGTAAATGATAGTGAAATCTCTAAATTACTATAATTATCTACTATAGGTAATTCATAGAATTTACTATTATCCATATCCATTACTCTAAGCACTCTATTATCTGAATAAAGTCCATGTGTTACAAACTGATTAGAGCCTTCTAGTGAATCAATGTAAGCTATTTTTTCTTCATTTGTTAAACCATAAACAATAACTCTCTTATAATCACCTTCTCTTATATATTCATATAATACATTACTACCTTCTGGTCCAGCTAAATCTATGAGAGGATTGTTTATGGTTTCTCTCACTAATGCATAATCCCATACACTAGATAGATTGTCTCTTACTTTTAGATATATATTAAATCCTTCTTTAGAATATATCGCATTAACTTCTAGTAATTTCTTATCTTCAGTTACTTTAGCGTATCTATAGCCTTCATTAACTTGATGGAAACCATGTGCTTCAAGCTCTCTCATATAGTATGAGGTATAATATTCACTCACACCTTCAATCAAATATTCATTATCTAGTTTTTTATAACCTGATGCTTCATCTACCATAGGGAATCCTAGTTCTTCTATTTCATCTTTAGCGCCAAAGTTACCTAGTTTTTCTTTTATCTCTTCACCTATTACGCAAGGTATAGATATAGATACATTAGTATTAGGGACAGATATTATAAGATTAAATGATGAAGCTTTACTTGCGCTTTCACCTAGCGCAAGTAATACATCTGATACTTTATCTTTAAATTCAATAGGAGATGAATTATTACCTATTTCTAAAGAATAGTTTAATTGTTTAAGCATATCGTAAGAGATTCCTTCTTCTCTTTCGTTATCACTATATACAAAATAGAATACTGGGTATGCCCCATTACTCCAGTATGTAGGGCTTACTGCTTGATCTATGATATCCATAAACATAGGATCATCATTAAGCATAACGTTTTCAAACATTTGATCGCTCTTACCACTTCTTACGATAATACCTACTACTACTGGTTCATTATCATTATTATTATCACCATGATTATCGTCTTTATCATCATTATCTCTTAAAAGATTATAGATGAGATCTTGTCTTAATATATTTGAGAATTCAGTATATACATTAGTGATGGTACTAGTCTTTGTGCCTTCTTTACTAATAAATGGAGTAGAATCTATATCTTTAGAGTTTAATCCTATACCACTATAATATGCGTCACCAATAGTAATCATCTTATCATCTGTCATTCTAGTAACTTTCCTTAAGTTACTATTCTTATACCATTTAGGAGTACCTACTTCACATTTAAATGATTCATCACTTACATATGATTCAAGTGATTCATGATTATTATCTCTTATTAGTTCTTTATTTGCTTCTAGACAGAACTTACGCCATTCACTAATCTTATTATCTTTAACTTCTACATAATCATATTCATATGTATAATAGCTTCCTATTTCATGTTCATCATTTGATGTATACATGGAAAGTGTATAGTTTGGAGTAGTATTACTCATATCATAATCTAGTTCCATGTATACATACCATCTAGTGGTAAATTCTTCTTTATCATTCTTAAAGTTAATATTAAATGTTACATTAGCCATGATTAGATCACTGCTATCAACATCTATGCTTATAGATAGAGTAAAGCTATAGTTATATTTATAGTTATCTTTATTCTCTATATCATCATCTACTTTGGAGAAAGTAGATGTATCTATATAGATAACTCCTTCTATTACATCATAGTATTTAGTACCAAATTCATAGTTCTTTCCAATTTCTTCAAGTACCTTTTTAAGGCACTGGAATTGAACCATAGGAGGTTCTGTGTATTCTAGTTCATCTATAATATCGCCAAATGAATCATCGCTAGTATATATACTATCAATAATGCTTAAGGCATCACTATTATCCCTTAATGCAAAACGCTTTAAAGGGGATATAGTATTCATATCACTAGAACTAGTTTTTAGGTTATTACTTCTTTTCTTATTACTAAAACTCTTTTCTACACCATTAAAGGCGAACTTTACCTTTTCATATTTACTTGAAGGTAATTTATTAAACATATCACAAGATGTGATAGCTAGTGATAAAGATATAAACGCTACTATAAATAGAGTTATTATTCCTAATTTCTTCATATATAAACCTCCTCTTATTTACTATATTTAGATATATATTTAATGCTAATTAGATATTACATTATAGCACATAAAATGTATGTGATAAACATCACATACAGTAAAAATATATTGAAATATGGGGGAAAATATGGATATTTTATAGTTAATCATTTAAATGAAACCAAGACCAAACTTGTTAGCTAACATTATGAATCACTTAACGCATATAAAATACTAATTATTAATCGAGAAAAGAATGTTATGTAATAACAATTAATCTTATAATATGTCAAACAATTCCCGGAAATGTTTTATTGTTTTTCCGCTGAAATCAGTTAACTTGGTATGAATCTTCATATCAAAGACTCCGGAGTTTCTTTTCTCTTTGATAATAGAACATTTCTCTCTATCCTCATCCGAAAAAATTCTCAATGGCCCCACAGCAGTTTTAACATTTATCTTTTGGTTTTTATAGGATATATTATTAACATAGTCAAACACGGGTACCTTAATTTCATTATTGTTAACAATAGCCCTTTCGGTCTTGAAATTAAATGATTATATAATTAACAAATTATCTCTATTTGCTATTTAAAATATTAAGTGTAAATTTAGTGCCAAAAAAAGCAATATTGAAAATAATATTTTCTCCATTTTCATAATTGTCAAAAAAGCAATTGTAAATTTTATGTTCACTCTCTTCAAATGGTTTATATTCTTCTAAAATAGTTGCTTTTACGTGCCAAGGCTTCTTCAATCTACTTCCCATTCTAACAAAACCTATTATTTCATTATCTCATTTGTCACTAATGCCTCAACTTCATTATACAAGCCGGAATCTACAATACTATATACGAAACTTTCAATTGCAATTTTGCACAAGAATCTAGTAAACAAGTAATCATCTTTATACTTGTAGAAATTGATTCCTTTCATTATAGCAATATCAGGAAATTTCCCTTGATAAAGTTTCATTGTTATTCTGGACTTATGACCAAAAGAATCGTTTTTTCGCCATTTATATTTGTCACATCTAACTGGCACTCTTCCCGGCCGAGCAATACGGAAGAGGTTCTTCTCTTACCTTTTTTGCTCCAAATATCTTCTAAAGCCATAAGCATTTTAATGTCTTCATATGATTGTATAGGACCTTCTATTTCTCTAGAAAAATAATTATTACATTTATCACATACTATACCCTTGTCGAGTATATATTTCTTATTGCCCATTGACTCGGGAATAATATGCTCAACACTTTTAGAAGAATCCGTATTACATTTGCAGAAAAAACATCTCATAATTTTACACCTTTCAGTTAATAAATAATTTAGATAGTTTTTGAAATATACATTATTGGTATGCTATTGCTTTCTTATAACTTTTAATGATTCTTTATTTGAATATTTTTTAAACGGTTCTTTTACATTTATTCTAGACCATATTTTATCTTTGGCGAAACTTACACTGTCTAATTTCTTAATTATATTAGATGAATGCATGAACTCTTTTTTGAACTCTTTCTTTCCTACAGTACCAAATAAATCATTAATACTATTGAGATTAGTAGAATATACTATTTCATCTTCAAAGTTATTAATTGAATGAATATGGTATATTTTTTTGAATCCAAATCTATTAAGCTTAGTTATATTCTCTTCCAATATTTCAGTTTTATTAACATCAATATCATAGACTAAAATGATTATTGTGTCTTTTTTAATACCGCAATACGAGAATTTGAAATTGGTTTATTGATAAAATTAAAAACAGTTACCTTGCCAGGTGTTAGGTAATTATGTGGACTTATCTTTAGGGCATTTATCAATTTTTCTTCACACTCGCCTTCGACAAAATATTGATAAATCTTAATCATCACTTTCGTCCTCTGCTAGTTCAAAGATTTTATTAACATTTGGTGCAGTATTAAACATATCATTATCTATTATTGTTTTAGGTGATACGTTGTTTCTGTTGTCGGCTTCACTTCCACAATTGATAGTAACTATTTGTTTGTCATTCACTTTCTCTTTTTTCATAAAATAAAATGAATGGAACGGAAAACCTAAACTTAATATATTCATATTATGTGTTGTAAAAAATATTTGTTCATTTGGGCCCAATAATGATGCCATAGTTGATAACATAGCGGCTTCAATATCTGAGTTAACATACGAGAATTGTTCATCTACTAAATAGATACCATTATTATGATGTTTTATACCATATATAATATTTGCAATATTTACAGCATATTTAGTGCCGCTTGATAAAAGTGGAATATCTGATAATTTCATTTCTTCTTGTATTATTATCTTCTTGCCACAATCATGCTCTATTACATATGCATTATCAGTATCACTACTTTCATTAACATTAATGATTGACGAATCCATTGTTTTAAATACATCATTTAATATTTTGATGTATGTTTGCTGCTCGTATTCATTTTTAGTTTTTTCAAAGGTAATTGTATCAAACGGATACTCTGTTGCTGGAAGAACTACTCTCCAACCAGAATACGGGGTAATATCTTTTAAACATTCTATATAATCAACATAATTATCCGGAATGCTCTCTAATTCCTTTAATTTATTTTCGTAAGAGTCTTTAGAAGATTTAGTTGACGACAAATTAACATAAGTATGTGAAACCATAACTTTTGAATCTATAAGTTTTTCTGAAATTAATATTTTGTATCTATGTAAAATATGGTTTTCTTTTGTGTCTTCTACTAAATCGATTTCAATTTTTGAGTCTTGATCATTTTTGTTAGCTATTTCATCTAGTATTATTTTTTCTTTTCTATTTAGAAATAGTAATATTCTCCAAATACATTTAATTAAAGATGTTTTGCCAGAAGCATTTGAGCCAACAAAAATATTTAGTTTTTTATATCTAAATGATGGTACGTATTCTAAATTTTCGTTTTCAATTATGCTTGTTTTAAGCTTGTTTGGAAATGAAAAATTAACATCAAAATCATAAAATGATAACACGTTATCTAACTTAATATTTAGTATTGCCATAGCGATATTCTCCTTATTATTCAAATATTTTGAATATTTATCATATATATTATATTACTAAAGTTAATATATGACAAGAGAAAAACTATAGGAAAGTATTCCACCAATAAAAAGCATACTTCTCTTTGAAAAAGAATTAATTCTATATATAGTTAATTATTTCCTCGTTATAGGAGGTTCCTCTAAGATAGGAAATCTTCTATATTCATATTTTTCGTGCTGTATATGAGTAATCTGATAATCCAAATTTACTTCTTACCGTGCAGTTTCTTCTTCTTTCTTTTGAAATAGAAGACGGATTTCCTCCTATAAGTTCCACTATTGTTCTTATGCTTTTTCGTTCAACACAAAAAGTTCTTATACAGCAACTTTTTTCCACCAAGGTGCTGGATGTAAAACTAAAATTCTCCATACTTAGTCGAAAGTACCAATAAAGGTACTTTTCTATCTATTTCTTATTTAATATAAATTTACATTTAGGATAATTTGAACAACCTATAAACTTGCCATACTTTCCATTTCTTTCAACTAGTTGTCCACCACATCTAGGACATATGCCTTCTTTTAATTCTAATTGAGTTTTCTTAATAGTTTTAACGTGTTCTTTATTACTCATATCAGTATGGGCATTTATTAATTTATTATATATTTCATCCATCTCTTCTAATGAGTAATAAGTACCATCATCAAAACCTTTTAAATACCATTTTAGATTATTCAAATTAACTACATTAGGAAGAGCAACTTTATCAGCGTTGTTTTGAACCATAACTACAACAGAATTAATCTTATATTTATTACCTAATACTTTACTTATATGATAAATATGAGATTTATTCTGTTTTAATGGATTAGTAAATTGGTGTTTTTCTCCTGTGTATAAACATTGAGTCCATTTATCTTGGTTTTCACTACCAAATATCCAACCTATATAGTTTTTAGTTTCAATACAAAATATACCATTATGTCTAATTTCAATATGGTCTATCTGATGACTTTTACCATTATCATCTAAAAGTATTAAATTATTTATTTGTCTATGTTCAACCTTACCAAAGAACCAAGGGTTGAGTTTAGAGTCAACCCTTGCTTCTCCTATTTTGCCTTTACGGTTGTTTATTGCAGGTTGAGCAATAGTTTTTACTATTTTCTTAAGTAGACTCATATTTAAATATTATCTTAGGTTTCCCAATTGTAATTTGAATAGTTATTCGTTTATTTGTCCTTTTTTATAGAACTTTAGTTTTCTGCTTAGCGAAGCATTAATATCCATAATATCTTTTTCTTCTAAACATATTACGGTTACTTTTAAATCTTTATATATCTTCATCTTATAGTTTTTAGATTTAGTATATGAGCGCCACTTCTTAAAATGTCAGCAGAATGCCACAAATCATCTTTTAGTTTCTTTAATTCCTCATCTGTCATATTATTTCTCTTCCTCTGCCTTTATATCATATCTTTTAAATAATTTTTCTAATTTCACTCTTATTAATTTGGTTGGCTTAACATGGCCATTTTCCCATCTAGAAACGGTCACAGAAGATACACCCAATAATTTTGCAAAATCATCTTGAGAAACATTCATAGCTGCCCTTAATTCTGGTACAAGTATTGTATAATCGTTCATTATTTAACACCTCTTAACTTTTAATAACATATTTTAACATTTTTCTCAAATTTTCGCCATTTTTTAAAATAAACATATTTATTTCTTTCTTTTTTATAAAATATATTGTCGGAAGCCCATTAATACAACGAAATTAGAGCAAAAGAGTTGTTTTTTCTCTTATCATAATAAACATAAATTATATAAAATAACAATAAACACTACACATAATGGGTAATAAGTCCCATTATTTTCTATAAAATAATGCCTTGACAATATTAAATCCTCCACTATTTAGATGTTTTTCTAAAAAGTGGAGGATATTTCATTATTCAATCAGTATAGATTTGTCTATTCTTCTTTTGCCTCTGCTGCCTTTGCCATCTTCTCTTCTTTTATTCTCCTATAATAGATTCTTGCTCCAAAGAAGAGAGGGACAAATGTTAAGAATGTAAATATACCTGCCCATAAGAATAGATTGGAGTTAGGAATATACACAGCCATTCCATTTGCGTCTACATCAGTTCCTATTGCGGTAGCTTTTATAATAAAGTCTCCCGCAATAGTTCCAATAAGCATTGGAACCCATGTAAAGAATAGGCATCTAATACCTTCAAACTGCCCTCTTGATTTATCTGGGAATAGTCCTCTCACCCAAATCATTGCGGCTTCAGTGACTAAGATGAATCCTGCCCCAAAGAAGAAACAGAATAATATTATAGGTATATTCTTTACACTAAATACTTGATCAGGATTAACGTTACTTGGACCCTTTATAAAAGTTGATATACCAAATAAACCAATTACAGTTAAGGCTACGGCGATTAAAAGGAGTATTGGTATATGGTTTTTATCAATCAACTTTGATAAAGGCAAAGATACAATGATGCCAAGTATCATTGCGAGTCCTTCTATAATGCCAAAGTTACCTTCTGTAATTCCAAGACTAAATTTTGCCCAGTTACCTATATGGACAAAATAGAAATTAAAAGAAATAAAATATACAGTTGCGATAATACATGCGATAAGTATCTCTTTTATATTAGGTACCTTCTTAAGTTCCTTAAACTTAAAAGGTACCAGTAATTGATCTTTAAATTTACCACTAGAATATGGTTTTAAATCTTTATTATCCTTTAAGAATATTAAAGCTAAAACACCAAGTAAAGATACAAAACCACCAATAGATAGGAATAAAGCTTGGTAGTGCTCGTTTCCTAGTTCATTGCCAATTATTTGCCCACCAACTACAGTCCCAACAATAGTGGCAATAATTGGCATTACACCTAAGACAAAGCCTACCTTGCCTTTATTCCTATCATTGGTAAAATCATTTGCCCAAGAGTTAAAACCTGCGTCATATCCAAGTGAACCTATAAATGACATAATACCATCTAGTACTACAACCATTGTTGCCGCAAGAACTACTGCTTTAGCTTCCGTTGCGACAAACTCCATTAAACCTACAAGTATAGTTGATATGCCCCATAAAATATATCCTATGCCAATAAACTTACGTCTTGTACCTTTTCTATCAGAGATAGTACCAAATAGGAATGTTGATATACAGGTTAAGGTAGCTGATACAATAACCATCGCAGTTACATAAGATACATCTTTTGTGATCTTGGTATACATGAACGTGTTAAACCATTGGTTTTCCACGTTCCAACATAACTGTCCACATAAACAGAATGATACAAACTGTAACCAGAAAGGGAATCCTCTTCCTTCTTGATATTTTTTATTCATTAATTCTTTATCCATTACTTTTACCTCTTATTTATCGTAATAAGATATGTGTCCTATTTTCTTCCATATCTTATTACTCTTATTTACCCATTTATGATATTTAGATATATCACTTGGGAACTTCTTATAGTGATTAAATATCTTCTTCCCATTAGAGAATTGTCTTAAAACTAACTTAAATGATTTAAAGGATATCTTTCCTTTAAATAAACCACTAATAAGCTCTTTTATCATATTTGGTTCAGTATCACTATCACTCTTAAAGATAATGTTCTTCTCAAATAGATAATCATTTTCTTCTTCGCTCATAGCGAGGACAGATATAATACCTGACCTTATTAAACTATCTATAGAAGCTTTGTCTCTATTATAGTTAATATTAATAGGCCAGAGGTTTAAAGCACTAAAATCATTTTCTTTTAGTGCTTTCTTTAAGGTTGGTAAAGCCATATCTATAAACTCTAAAGTATAAGACATTCCTTCACCGCTCATTGGGTTAGTAAGAAGTGCTGTATCTCCAATGATTAAGAAGTTATCGCTTATAAAAGAATAAGGTGATCTAGAATATGGGGTAGACCCACCTTCTTCTTTTATAAGCTCAAAATCTTTTACCTTAATTCTTTCTAAGAAATGTTTTTGCTTCTCTTTAGCGTGAGCGATAGAAGACACTGCGCCTGTCCCTATTATTCCACCTGATTCGAAACTGCATGGGGCAATCCAACTCTTAAAGTATGGATATGATGTTGAAGTAAGAGTTTTAGTGCCATCCTTCCATTTAACGTAACTTAAAGTGACATAAAATCTGTCTAGTGGTGTAATTGAAAAATTTTCCATATATTGAGATTTTATGTCTCGTCTTAGACTACTTGACATACCTGTCGCATCAACAATTAATCCTGCATAGTATTCTATAGGTTTAGAGTCTTTAATTGCCTTTATACCTATAGGATTACCTTGTGTATTGTAGATTATTTCCTTATATGAAGTATTAAAGGAGAAGCGCGCACCAGCTTTAATTGCTTCTCCTTTTAATCTCTCAAATAACATATGAAAATGTGCTGCATATACATTAATACTATTTCTTTTCTCATTCTTATCTAGGGCACTTCTTGTATATACATCATGAAATATTTCTACCATATCAGGGTCACCTTCTTTAGGTAGGGCAAGTCCGTGTTTTAAAAAGTCATCATATTGAAAATGAATAATATCAAATCTATTACAGATATCTTCTTCTTTATCCTTATCGATGACTAATACCTTAAAGTTTGACTTTGCTAACTTAAAGGATAAATAGGTCCCTGATGTACCGGAACCAACGATTAATGCATCAAAATAGTTCTCCATATAAAGTCTCCTGTAATAAAAGAATTCACTAGTCCTATTATAAACAAATACACGATATTTGTCTAGTTTACTACTATGGTTGAGACAGCTATATTTATATTATTTAAATGGATAGAACTATTAATTATTATATATAGAATGTGGTTTGATAGTATTAATAAAATATCGCCAATTTTGGCGATATTTTATTAATATGGTTGTTTAGAATAATTATGATTTTATACTAGTGGATTGTATAGATATAATTAGTAAGTTATCGTTCAGTATTTATGGTGGTGAGCACCTATCTTTATACTCGCTATAATGATGTAAATAGTATATAATCACTCGTCCATCACATTTTATATTTATTAGTATTTTCTCTGGATATTGATTCTACCAAAGTAATAGGGTCTTATTTATATTTAGTGAAATAGTATTAATAATTATTTAGTAAAAAATCTTTTAAAGAAATAACATTAATTGTTTTATCATCAATATGAATTGTTTTCTTTTCATCATAAGTAACAATAATGAGTTTCAAATTATTATTATCTGACTTTGCAAAATTAATTAAATTGTCTATTTCTCTATCATATGTGTCCTGTTCGTTTAATGAGTATGCAACTTGAATCAAAATATTATTATTAGGCAAGTAAAAATCAACATCTACTTTTTTACCTTTTAGATAATACATTTCGTAGTTATCTCTATACAAATTGATAGCTACTATATTTTCTAATAGGGCAGATTTTTTGCCATCAACAAATAGGTTTAATACACCATTATCTCTAAAATAGTACTTAGGATTACTGTTTTTATCAACAAACGAAGCGTAATAATTTTCAATAGTAAATAAAAGGAACGAATCTTTAATATACCCGCAATAATCAATTATCACATCTTTTGATATCTTATATCCAATACTACTGATTGTGTTTTGCAGTCTCGTATATGAAATATCTTGTAGAACTGACTCAGATATTTTTTTAATTAGTAATTTCATGCCGTTTTCACTTCTAACCTTATTATGAGTGATGATATCGTTATATAAAACCTTTTGGTATACACTAGACACATATTCTCTTTTATTTTTGAAGTCAACGGATGCAGGGAAGCCCCCATATATGAAGTATTGTTCTAAAAGATTATTAGCTTTCGCAATTTCTTTGGTTGAAAGCACGTTGCTATTTACGTTATGTGCTCTTAAATACTCTCTAAAAGAATAAGGCAATATTTCTTTTGATATATATCTTCCACCAAGTTTAGCAGCCACTTCTTTTGACAACATTTTTGCGTTACTACCAGTTATATCAACCTTATATCCTTGATTTGCAATACGAATCGCAAATTTTTCCCAATCATCAATATTTTGTATTTCATCAAAATAAAAGTAATGCTTTTTAGAAGTCATTTCTTCTGCAGCAAGTAAAATATCATCAAAATCAGTAAGTTTAAAATCGACAAGTCTTTCGTCATCAAAATTTATATAAACAATTTGATTCCACTCTACACCTTCGTTTATTAAGTCTTTAACTCGTTTATAAAGTAATGTTGTTTTACCGGCACGTCTTAATCCAACTAATACATAATTAGCATTCTTCTCTAGTTCAATATCTCTATCAATAATAACGGCATCGCGTATTACTTGGTGTTGATCATATATTATTTTTTTAAGTACTTCCTTATTCATATATAGTGCCTCCTATGTCGACTATATTATACAATAATTATATGTTTTTGTCGAGTATATTCTACATAATCATAAAAAACTATCGTTTTCTGAGTATTTTAAATAGTAATTTGTACCTTTAGGCTACTAAATCTTTTTTGATGCCTTTTTATTCACACTCTAATAAATCAACTGAGTTAATAAACATATTTTTATCAAGGCTATCCAAATTATAATCACTACTAATAAAAGGTATAATATCATCTTTTATTGCATTAAAATCTGATTCTATAAATTTATTAATCAATAATTCTTTAATACTCATGATTGTATAGTTTGATGTATCCTTATCTAGCGAAAAAGCTAATTTGTTTTTTAAATACTCCAAATTAAATTTAACATTATGTGATATGTAAAACATATAATCATAGTAGTCTCTACCTTTCGTTCTTTCTCTCCAGTTTCTCGTTAATAGTGCGTTTAACTTACCAGAAAATAAAGATCCATAATCGAAACAATATATATAGGAAAACATTGGAGAATTCAGTAATTTCATTTCATATTTAGCACCAGGAATATATTTTGTGCTCACTTCAATTTTTATTGAGATTAGCTTTTCCTTATTTAAGCTAATCTTTTCAAAATACTCATTAGCCAAATCGTAATGAGATATTTTGATATATCTTCTTCTCACCTCACCAGTATCATAATCAGGCTTTGAATAAACTACAGATTTTAATCCATATGATTCAAGCACATTAATACATCTAGACATATATTGATCAAAATCAAGTTTATAGTTTTCACTTATTACTTGGAAATCTAAATCCTCGCTAAATCTATCTAGGTTGTGAAATATTCTTAAGCAGGTACCTCCATAGAAAGCAACATTCTTAAAGAAAGATGTTTGAGATAGCGCGTATAATATTATCTTTTGAGATATTTCTCTTAATGCGTTTTCGAATTCGTTTAGATTTTTAGGATTGCTTATTTTTAGTGACTCCAAAATATAATTATTAATCATGTGTTTCCTCCAAATATCTCTTTAAAACATTTAGTGTTTTAGATGAATATAAATCGCATAATTCTATTATTTTATTTGTATTCAATTCATCAAACATTACTTCATCTATCCTTAAATCATCAAATAGTAGGTTCAGTAATTCTCTTTTATTATTTCTTGGCGATATAACTGATAATAAATCAAGGAGTGCCTTTTCAGGGGATGCGATTAAAACTTTTGAGCCATCTATTTCAATCTCATTAACACCATATGGATAAGCCTTTGAATTAATATCTTGGTATAAGAATAGGCCAAAATAATTCTTATATGTTTTTTTCTTATTTTTTTTAAATGAGGCAGACTTAATAGTATATACTTTTTCTGGTATCATTCCATAATAAGATAGAGCTGTCTCAAATGAAATATACGAAGGTAATAATAAATTATTAGCTATAATAAAGGGATCACTGTCTTTACTCGTTTCATAAAGACCACGCTTAAGTTTTATTAGATTATTCTTTCTTACTTCTGATGAGATTTTCTTAAAAGGGTCTGAATAGTCTTTATACTCATATAGCAATAAATCAATACTCTTAATCATAAATTTCCTCCTGTTACTAGAATTATACTCCAGTTTTAGGAGGAAATCAATATTAAATATAATAAAAGCCTTAGGTCAAACTAAGGCTATTAATATTAAACAATATTTCTAATAAAAGGTCTCACAATCACATTTTGTCTTTGCCAGTAATTTCTCTTATAACCCTACATGGGTTACCAAAGGCAAGAGAGTTTTTAGGTATGGATCTTGTGACTACTGAACCTGCGCCTATTACTGAACCTGCGCCTATTGTTACACCACCAATTATAGTTACGTTAGATGCAATCCAACAGTTATCTTCTATAGTGATAGGCTTACCATATTCTTTATCCGTTAGATAACCCTTATCACTCATATAGATATTTCTATCTTCATATCTTAAGGGATGAACTGGTGTAACTAGTGATACACCAGTTCCTATGAATACATTCTTACCTATAGTAACTCTACATGTATCTAATATAGTAAAGTTAAAATTTGCATATGAATTATCACCTATAGATATGTTTCTACCATAATCAAAATATATGGGTCCCTGAAGAAATACATTCTTACCTAATTTAATATCTAATTCTTTTAGAATATTATTTCTTTTATTTATATCTTCTTCTAGGGTATTATTATATTCTAGACAAAGCCTATGAGCCTTCATTTTAAGTGATACAAGCAAAGCATCAGCTGGATCATATAATTCACCTTTAAGCATCTTTTCTAATTCTTTCATATTAATTAATTCCTTTATATTACTTATACTTTTATTATATAAATAGGGTATGCAAATATCAATGAATGATTAGAGAAGATAAAATATTATGCAGTATAATCATTATTCTTGACTTTACTGTTAAACCTACCCTATCATGATAATAATTCTAAATGATATTACTGTTTTCGATATATATAGTGTTTTTATTAAATCTAAAAAGATTTTTGAAAAACAAAAATATTATGTAATAATAAAGAAAAAGGAGTTATGGTAATGATAATTAGTACTAAACTCAAAATAAAACTCAATAATGTTTGTAAGCTCTA
>CAJOMC010000015.1 GCA_905235635.1 uncultured Bacilli bacterium
TTATATTTTCTAATACATTCTAATTTGAATTCTTTTGTATAACGCATATGAAAAGTGAACCTCCAAAGTTGTGGTCCAACTTTTTCAGTTCACTTCAATCTGCCCCCTTTTTGATTATAACCTATATCTTATAAATTATTTAATACTGTATCATAAGCATCTTTAATGATTGAAACAACAACCTCTTTATTTAATATTGATGTGTCATCAATCTTAAACCAAATCTTATGATTTTCGTATTTATCTTTTCCAACTAGTGGATATTGAATGATTAACTTAATTGCCTTATCTAATTCAAGTCTAAAACTCATTTGTTTATTAGAGTTAGATAAAGTTAAGAACTTTTGTTTATTTACAAAGTAATCAGTATAGCCTTCACGTTTAACCATAGCAGTATTTTTAAAGCCAAAGTCAATAGTGTATCTTTCATTTAAATCAGACTCTTCATAAACAATAGTTTTAATAACAGTTTTTTCTTCAACCTCAGTTTCAAGAACATCTTCTGGTTGAGGTAATACGAATAAGCCTTCATCTAGTGGGTTTTGATCCTCAGGAATTTCACCAATTCTTGGAACAAATTCTTCAACAAGACTATCTGCATTAGCATTTTCAGCACCGATTAATTTAACTTTCTTTTCAAGTTTATTTACTTTGTGAACTCTTATAGAACCGATGATAATGAATAGAATTAACGCAAGTCCTGCAACACCAAGTTGAACTAAGAATGGAATTGATTTAAATCCACCATATACAAAGTAATCGTTAGTATGAATGTGTTTTAGAATATCAAATTGTAATCCACCTTCAACAAAGCCTGAACAATCTTTAATATTAAGATGTCCAATATATTCACTTGGAGTGCCAAGATAGAATGCATCAACCATTCCTTTAGAAGCAAGAACAGCAACTAGTAGGAATCCGAGTCCAACTAAACCTTTAACAAAGAAGTTCTTTTTTTGTAAGTTTTTAAGAGTTAAAAGCATTAAGATAAATAGTATTAATACTATTGAGTAGAATACAATACTAACCCATGGTTTATTAAAGAATTCAGAAACTTGTGGAAGCTTTGCATTGATTAAAGCGCCTAGTGAGAAGAAGTCTGCATCGTGAATACCTTTTGGGAATCCTTCTAATCCGAAATGGAATACTAGTGTATAGATACCATAAAGTAATGAACCGCCAATATAGAAAGCCATAGGTGCATAGATTGCGTTTTTAATAGGAATAGAACATCTCTTATTATGAGTTGCTCTATCTATCATTGCGGTAATAAAGTAAATTAGTCCAATTAGCGCAAGTATTGCAGGCACATATAAGTATTTAGCCCATTCCCAATTAAGTGGAAAATTTGCGATTTTGCTTAAAAATTCATTATCAAAGCCTAAAAGCATTGTTGCAAGTGAACCAAATGGAAGAATTAATAGTATACATAAAAGAAATGATAATACCATAAATAATCTAGGTAAAAATTTTCTCATTTTTTATCTCCTTTTTGTTAATTAAATATTATATATTAATTATATTACATTATTATGCTATTTAAGTAAAAATGTGAATTTTTTATGAAAAAAACTATAATTTATATAGGTATTAATAATGAAAAATCTCTAAATATAGCGATTTCCTTAAATACTATTAATTTCTTTCAATTACATAGTTAGAAAACTCAAAAGCTTCCTCTATTGTCTTAAATTTTGCGACAAATGACTCATTTCCCATATCATCTGCGATATTTAGAGGCATTATATCGTGCATTACGATATTATTTCTATATTTATTAAGGATATCTTCTCTATTATGCATATACGAGTTCACATATCTTTGTGATGCATATACACAATAGAATTTCTCATAAGAATTATTATATGTAGGATATCTATTCATCATTGTATCTGCGAAAATCTCGTATGTATTTACACTCTTAGAAAAATTTATTAGATCAGGAGTAAAACCGCCAGGTGCTCTCATATTAGTCTCAAGTCCTAATAGCTCGCCTTTCTTGCCGAGTCCTTCTTTATCTTCTTTTAATCTAAAGAATTCTAAA
This sequence comes from uncultured Bacilli bacterium, assembly GCA_905235635.1. Classification (GTDB taxonomy): domain Bacteria; phylum Bacillota_I; class Bacilli_A; order Izemoplasmatales; family UBA1188; genus UBA1188. The sequence goes on from CAJOMC010000015.1 coordinate 2,045, forward strand.
TGGAAATATCTATTATAGGCGTTAAAGGCTTTTAGAGTTCTCTTTCCTGCTTCATATAAATCTTTTGGGCATTCTTTATTTGAATAATAAACAGTATCTTTATTTTCATTTACTATATCCATAATAGGTGTAGTAAACACTTCATTTGAGTAAAATACTACTTCTGCCTTATCATTTGTGATGCCATCAAAAGATATTAATTCTCCATCAATATATTCTTCCATAATATATACAACATCGTCTTTATTGTTGAAGAAATTGATAACGTCCTCACTATTTTTTAGTTTAGTGGTTGAGGATGCGCCAACTCCAATATCTGGTTTTACGATTACAGGATATCCTACTTCACCTATAAATTTAAAAGCTTCAGTTGAGTCTTTTGGGAGAGCCCATCTTGCGGTTTTGACCTTAGCTTTTTGATAGTACTTCTTTTCAAGTGACTTAGATTGATACATATCAATTTCATTTATGGTTTTACCGGTAGTTATATTAAAATCTAGTCTTAACCTAGAATCCATTCTAAGCCAATGCTCGTTATTTGATTCAATAAAATCAATATGACCATATTTATAGGAGAAATAGGCAACAGCCCTAAACATATCATCATAATTATTCATATTATCCACATGATAAAACTCTGTGATACTTCTTTTTACTTCTTCGTGTAAATCATTATATCCACAGTCCGCAATAGCGAGTACTCTAAATCCTACATCCTTAAGAGCTCTTGCGAACTGCCAGTAAGTTACAGGAAAGTTAGGCGATACCAATATAAAATTCTTCATAATATTTTCCTCTTTTTCTTTTGGCATAATAAAACCCCTTTAATTATAAAGTTTTATTACTTAATTATATTATCATTGCTTTATAAATTAAAGGAGTTATGTATAATTTTATGATTGGAAGAAATCGCTAGGATTTGATATTTTCCTAAATCCGCCGTATGCATACTCCAAAGTTTTAATATGTGTAGTATACATTCTTTCTCCAAGGAATGCCTCTGCAATTTCGTTCGCCTTAGCTTCCATATCAAAGTTTACATATGCATCAGGAAGTGCGATTGATGCAGCAAAATATGCATCCATTAGTGCTATTTCAAGGTTAGTATAGTAACAGTTAAATGGCATCTCTATATAAATTTCACCATTTTTAAACGCATCAAGTTCATCATATATATCTTTATTTTGGGCATAAGCTTGCTTAAAATTTTCTATTCCAGCCGCATCGATAATTATGATGTCGGGGTTTGCGGTTAAAAGTTCCTCGTCAGTTATAGTAATAGTGCCATTTCCAAGATCTGGGATATCTTTTAATGCGTTATTTAAATTAGATACTGTGAATAATGGAAAAATCTTATTAGTAGATAGAATAGATTGCTTGCCCCAGTTTCCAAGACATCCAATATAAATGGTTTTAGTAGATGATGATAAAGAGGCTTTTGCTTCGAGGTCCGCTTTTGATGATGCAATATAGTCGATTAGTTCGCTTGCCCTCTCGCTTCTATTTAATACTTTTCCAAGTAAAGTAAATGTCTCAGTTAATTCTTCTGCGAATACTGATTTAGAGCCATATTTAACCACAATTACTGGTACACCAGTTTTTTCTTGTAATGTATTTGCTGCAGTTTCATCTTCATATTCAGAAATGATTAGATTAGGATTTACCGCAATTATTTTTTCTGCTTCCGCAGAATGATTCCTTGGTCCTCCAACACCTACTGTTGGAAGAGTTTTTAACAATTCTTTATGTAGGTCATAATATGGCCTAGGTGCACCTTCAAACATATTAGCGTTAACGCTTCTTTCTATGTCCTCTGCACCCACAAGATTATTCATATCTCCAATATACGAATATAATCTTAAAGCTCCCGCTCCAACACATACTACCCTATCATTATGATTTAAATCTATTGTGACACTTCTTCCAACCATATCAGTTACTGTGATAGGTTCAAGAGGTGTAGTTGTTGTGTCTTTAGCGCATGACGCTAAAGAAAGAGAAAATATAATTGTTACTATCAATAGAATAATCTTTTTCATTATTATCTCCTTAAGTACTTTTCTAGTAATTCTTCATTTTCTATATTAAATATGTCTTTAATCATACTAATATCTAGTTCATTTTTATCTTTCATTATAACGTTTTTATCTTTTAAAATAATATATTTTGAATCAAGCGATAAACCTAGGCTTACATCCTGAGTTGATATAAGAATAATTTTATTTTCTTCCTTTAGTAAATCATTTAAAAGACTTGTTAGGTTAATTATGTTGTTTATATCAAGATTGGATGTTGGTTCATCGAATATAATTATATCTGATTCTTGAGCGAGGCATCTCGCTATAACGACCTTTTGCCTTTCACCACCAGATAATTCATTAAATGGTTTAAGCGCTATGTCATTAAGTTTTAATCTGTCTATAATTCTATATACAACTTCATAATCACTTCTACTTCCTCTAATATTCATATAAGGAATTCGACCTAAAATTATATAATCGAATACATTAAGCGAAGTATTTGAAATAATTTGAGAAACATATGATATCTTTTTTGCTCTATCTTTCATTTTTATAGAGTGGATATTTATGCCGTCTATTAATACCTCGCCTTCTGTCGGCTTTAAAAGACCTAATATACATTTAATTAGAGTGGTTTTACCTATTCCATTTCTTCCAAGTATTGTGTATATTCCACTCTCATTAATGTTTAGGTTAACATTATCAAGAACTGTGTCTGTATTTTTTTGATATCTAAAAGAAAGGCCTGAGACATTAAGCATAATAATCTTTCACCTCTCTTTTGCTAAATACTAAATATAAGAAGAATGGTGCACCAATAATTGCGGTGACTGCGCCAACCGGTAATGCGACACCTTTAAATGCCACTCTTGCGATTAAATCTGATACTTCAAGGATAATTGTCGAAGTTAAAATGGATGCGGGTAGTAAGTATTTATGATTAGAACCAACGAAACGCCTTGCGATGTGTGGTCCCATTATCCCCAGGAACCCTATTATTCCATAAAATGAAATTACTGATGCGGTTAAAAGTGATGCGACAAATAGGGATATCATTCTAACGCTTTCAGTATTTATTCCTAAACTTCTCGCAGATTCGTCTCCTATTTCAAGACCATTATAACTATTAGTAAATAAGGCAAACACTACTATGGATATAGCGACAATACCTATTAAAAAGTAGTTTTGATTCATTGTGGTTCTTGATAGATCACCAAAAGTCCAATATACTGCCGCAGCAAGTTTTACATCCACACTAAAATACTGAATTATATTCGTAAGAGCTTGAAATAGTGCACCAAGCGCAATACCCACGAGTATTACTGTTTCTCTTGAAAAGTTCTTAAATTTCGAAAGAACCAAGATTAATCCTATCGCAATAAGCGAAAATATAAATGCGATTATGGTGGTTGAATAAGTTGAATTAAATACTGTGCCATTTTGAGTAGATACTATTCCACCACTAAAGATAATAATCGCTATGTTTGCGCCAAGTACTGCGGCGTTTGAAACACCAAGGGTACCAGGGGATGCCATCTTATTGCCTAAAGTTGTCTGCATAATAAGTCCAGATGCGCCAAGCGCCACACCACAAATTAATGAAGATATTACGTGGGGAAGCCTAATCTTTCTCATTATCGCATTATTAATATTTGTGCTTTTATTAAAAAGACCATACAGTTCATCTTTAAAAGTAAGATTACCCGTCCCAGTAAATAAGGACACATAAAATAATATAATTAAAATAATCATCATAACAGATAGAATTATTATCTTATTTTTGTTTTGGCTTTTATACTCTTCTCTTAAACTAGGCATTCTTTCTTCCTATAATCATATATGAATTATCATCTTCTTCTTTAAGTTCTATCTTAAATAGATCACTATAAAAGGATGACTCATTTTCTACATCTTCCAAATTCCTAGATAAATCAGTATTAAGTCCAGAATGGTGTCCCTCAAGTCTTTTTCTTGACAAACTGTGGCAAATTACAAATCTACCATTATCACATAAAAGATTATGTAAACTCTTTTTGAAGGATTCTCTATCTATAAAATGAGGATATGCGTTATATATGATAATTAAATCATATTTTCCATCATCGAAATTATAAAAACTATCACATATATATCTAACATTTTTACCCTTATGAAGTTCTATTGCATCCTTAATCATTTCATCTGAAATATCAAGGCCAGTTACTGTTTCATCTGTACGATTACATAGGTAGTTTGTGATAACCCCATGACCACAACCGACATCTAGTATTCTATCTGTCTTTTTAATTCCAATCCTATCTAAAAGATATGAGAACACATTCTCACTATCATTTTCCCATATGGGTGACAATTTATTAAAGAATTCGATATTTTGTTTCTCTGATTTATTCATAGTTATTAAACATTTTTTTGTTTTTTGTATAATAATTTTAAGTTTAACTATTTATTTAGTCAATTATTTATAGTAATATAATTACTGATAATAAACAGAGTGTATATTAAGATGGATAAAAGAAAGGAAAAAAGTATTAAAGCAATCAAAGATGCTTTATGTAAATTAATAAGTAAGAAGAGATATTATGATATCACAACCCAGGATATTATAGATGAAGCTGTACTTTCAAGGGGAACATTTTATAATAATTACAAAAATAAAGATGAAGTTTTACACTCTATCTCAAATGATATTTTCGATCATATTTCAAATCATAATCTAAAGAAAGAATCAACACATGATTTCTCTCATGATTTTGCCTTTGAAAATAGAATAATACATATGCTTTACCACATTATGGAAGATAAGGAATTAATTAAATCAATTCTTTTGTCTGACGCAAAAAATATCTTCTTGGAAGATTTATCAAACCATATAATGATTCTAATTAGAAACTTCTATTTAGTGGATAAGAGGTCAGACATTAAGGATGAAATATTATTAAATCACCTTACATCTTCCCTTTTAGGCATCATAGTTTGGTGGGTTAAGGATAACTCTTGCGAGATGTATCCAAAAATATTATCTGATAATTATTTCAGGTTAATAGAACCAATATTTAAGTAAAAAGTTAGGGCGCACCTAACTTTTTTATAACTTTCTAATATTGTCAAATTTTATTTTAGAATTTTCTACTGAATCTTCTTTACCAATCACACATATCGATGGATTTTTAAATGCTTCAGTAAAATAAGATGAGTGAGTTTTAACTTCACTTAATTCTGCATTATATAGTTCTTTTCTAATATTAAAAATGGTGTCATAATCAAGACCTTTAATATATCTATTTATAGCATGGTTAAACTTTACGCTGTTGTGTGAGAATGATTGCATATCTCCAAAACATGATATGATATAGTTTTCAAAATCTTTTTTATTAATCTTTAGATTATTAATAAACTTATCTATATTTATAAACTTATCTATTGTCCTATCAAGGTGTGGATCTCTATATGATGAAAGAAATAAATACCCGTCTTTAAGTACACTATTATCTGAACCATAGGCTCCACCAAGAACTCTTATTTCTTTCCAAAGATAGTCATAGGTCAATATTTTATCAAGTACTAGTTCTGAATGATTGTATTTACTCTCATATTTTCCCGCAATAGAAACGTAATTAACTTGGCTTGGGATTATAATAGCTTCACTATGAGAATTATATATAAAGTTATTTTTATTATCATATAGAGTTTTACCGTCAAGTTTATTATAAAACGAATTAGCGCTAGATATTGCGGTTTCCCTTGATTTATTATCCCCAGATACCGCAAGAGACATATTAGATTTAGATAGGAATCTCTTTATATTATTAAGATTATTTATTAATTCATCCTTTCTATCGTCGAAGTTCTCGGTTAAGTCTGTTAAATAATCATAGAATGATATGCCGGCTCTTGCATCTTCATGGTATAATAATTCATTTATAAATGAGAGAACTCTCCTATATGAATATAGTGAACCATTAGATGTAATAGAGCGTTCAAGTGAATCTTTATATCTTATAAGTAATGATTTAAGCAATTCAAAATCACTATAATCACTTTGAAACAATATTTCAGATAATAATTCTTCTCCAAAGCTATGCTTACCTGTTAAAGAATCTATTGTAAAATATAGATATTTTTTAATTTCTTGAGACTCTTTTTGAGTAATATTTAGTCCTGCGCTTAACTTACCTAGATTTTTAAGAACTAGTTGTCCTAAATCAAGTACGCTATGTTTTTTTGTTGGAATAGATAAAAATAGTTTTGTATAAAGAGATAGAAGCATTATCTCTTTTTCACTTGCATCTGAGATATCAAATAGATACTTAGAATATGTAATTCCATTTGTATTATAATTACTATATAGTACGTCAAAATTATCAGTTTTTAATACTTCTAGATTATATTTTTCAGGTTCTATTTTTACATCTTTTAATTCTAATTTAGGGATAGTTTTAAGTTCTTTTTTAGATGATGGTGTATTTTTATATTTTTCTAAGTAATCATTATATTTAATTAATGATTCAATATCTTTATTAGTTAAAGATCTTTTATATTTTTCTAGTTCTTCTTTTATTTCTTTATCTTCATTCTTAATTGAATCGTGTGTAGGATAAAGCATAACATAAGTTTTGTGTGGGTTTTTAAGTATATATTTATCAATTAATTCTTCAAGGTATCTTGCGTTTAGTTTATTTCTTAAATTAGATACATATTCTAATAAATCAAATGAACTATAAGGATCTAGTTCATCATATAGCCACGTGGAAAGTGCCGCAAATTCTATACCTATTCCCTTAGGTGTGTTTTCACTAAACATTGCTTCTCTAGTCTTATATTCAATCCTATCTAATAAGGTATTAACGTCTTCTTTATTTACACCATTTTTGACTGCTTCATCTAGGTAATCATCTACTAACTTTATGAAATCATCTTCTTTATCCATATTAGAAGAATTAACTAAAATAGTTAAAGTTTCATCATATGTCTCGCCATCCATTGATGCGCTTATATCATTTCCAATCTTATTTCTTTTGATTATTTCCTGTATTTTGTTTCCTTCTTCGTTAAATAATACAGATAGCACTAAATCTAAATCAAAAAATTCTTCATTGGTCATTCCGTTAAAACATCCAACGTTGTATGTTAAAAAGGTGTTATTTTCTAAACTATTACTAACTTCATATGGATACTTAGAGTGCCTCGACGTAACAAATGGTTTTTGTTTATTTATTTCAGCTTTAAAAGAATTATCTGAGTATTTAGAGAGATATTCAGTATCTAACCACAAGAGTCTTTCTTCCATATCCATATCACCATATAGTTGGATGTATGAATTAGATGGAACGTAATATTTTTTATAGTAATCAATTAATTCTTCATATGAAAGAGTAGGAATTTCTTTAGGAATTCCTCCAGATTCAAACGCATATATAGTATCTGGGAGTGTATCTTTCATAACGTAATATCTAAGGCGAGACATAGGACTTGAAAAATCGCCTTTCATCTCATTATAAACGACACCATTATAACTTATATCTTTTGTCTTTTTATCTATGTGGTAATGCCAGCCTTCCTGATGAAATATTTCTTCTTTTTCTATAAGCAAAGGATTAAATACCGCATCCATATATACATCCATTAAGTTTTTAAAGTCCTTTATGTTTGGTGATGCGATAGGGTATGCTGTTTTATCTGGGAATGTAACCGCATTTAAGAATGTATTAAGACTAGATTTTAAAAGTTCCACAAAAGGGTCTTTTACAGGATATTTCTTTGAACCACAAAGGAGAGAATGCTCCAAAATGTGGTTTAATCCTTTATTATTTGTGGGAGGTGTTTTAAAAGCGATGGAAAATACTTTATTTTCATCGCTATTTTCATATGTTAGGATTCTTGCTCCACTCTTAATATGTTTATATAATGTTACAGTTGATTCTATTCTTTCTATATATTTACTCTTTATCTTTTCGTAACCTATCATTTTCTCTTCTCTCTTGTATTTCTCTTATAATATTTGAATCTATTTTTATCTCTCTATCCATAGTGTAGATACCATTTATTTCCTGCATTACATCAGATAACTGAGTGTAACAGTATCCAACTATTCTATTATCATGTTGAATAACTTTAAATAGATTATCTAACCTTTCTTTATATTCCTCTTTATCTTTTACACTTTTACCATATCCCCACTTGCCTTTCTCTTTATTTATGAAAGATGTACCTCCAAATTCACTAATAATAATAGGTTCATTATTATAGGTATATCCTTTTGCGTAGGTATGTTTCTTTGTGAAACTCTTTATAATACCTGTATTAATAGCTCTATCTATATTTTCTTCTAACACTAGTGGGTCTTGATCGTATAGGTGAATTGTAAGGATATCAGATATAGTGTGGTCCCAACCATCATTTGAAATGACTAATCTTGTGTTATCTATATCTTTAGTATATTTATAAATCATATTTACGAATGTTTTTTGGCTATCAGATTTATGTATATTAAAGATACCCCATGATTCATTAAATATTACCCAAGTAATTATAGATGGATGGTTAATTAATTGTTTAATTACTTTTGTATATTCTTCAAAGAAGTTTTCTCTTGATTTAGAACTAAACCTATATATTGAAGGCATTTCAGCCCATACTAAGAAACCATATTTATCCGCAAGATAGTAATATCTTTCATCTTCTATCTTTTGGTGTTTTCTTGCGCCGTTAAAACCACATTTAATCATGTTTAGGATATCATCTTCAAATTCCTTATATGTTCCTGTAAGTAAACTATTATTAAAGTATCCTTGATCAAGTACTAGTTTTTGATATAGTGGTTTACCATTTAATAAAATTATATTCCCTTTTCTTTCTATATCTCTAAATGCTGTATAAGTATATAAAACATCTTCTATACCACTTTTATCTTTTAGTGTGAGTTTTATGTCATATAAAGATGGATTGAGCACATCCCAAGGAATAATATCTTTTTCTATCTTCATCTTGTGATTAATAAATAGATTATTAACATTAATTGTATCTTTTTGAACTATTTCACCCTTATATGATAATTCTATTTCAAGGGTACCAGTATCTAGAGTTGATGATATGTGAAAATCTATTTCTTTATTATTAAGAGATGGCTTTAAGTGAAGTGATTCAATATGGGATTCTTTTCTTTTTTCAATCCACACACTTTTATATATGCCTGTAGTCTCTTCGTACCAACATAAATAGTTTCTATTTAAGAATCTTTGTTTACCTCTTGGCTGAGAAAGACTAAATGAATCTTCACACTTAACCACAAGTGTGTTATCACCTTTAATCAAATAATCAGTAATATCATATGAAAATCTATGATATCCACCTTTTTCTACACTTATTAGCTCAGAATTAATAAAGATTTTAGTGATATAGTCAGAACCTTCAAAATGAAGGATGAATCTATCTTTTAGTTCGCTAAAGTGTAAGACTTTTGAATACCACACATAATTGCACTTTTTATTTTTATTTATATTTATATTTGATTTTATAGTGCTATATACATATGGCACATTTATCTTATATTCACTAGTAAAACCATTATATAAACCTAATTTCTCACCTCTATTCTTGTAATCTAAGATAAAATCCCATTCACCATTTAAAAGAATATAGTCTTCTCTATACATCTGTGGATTAGGATGATTAATATCTTTAAACTTATTATCACTAAACATGTCTTTCCCCCTTAGATAAAAGAATATACTTTATCTATATTGTAATACATTTAGGGTAAAAGAAAAAGGAACATAAGTTCCTTTATTCTTAAGCTAGTGCCTCTTTTGCCTTAGCGCAGATTACACTGAATCCTTCTGGATCAGCGATAGCGATTTCAGATAATACTTTACGGTTAATTGAGATACCCGCAAGTTGAAGACCATGCATTAATCTACTATAAGATAAATCATTTAATCTAGCTGCAGCATTGATACGAGAAATCCATAATTTTCTGAATTGGTCTTTTTTCTTTCTTCTATCTCTGAATGCATACATTCTAGATTTCATTACTTGTTCATGAGCTGTACGGTAAAGGGCGTGTTTACCACCGAAGTAGCCTTTCGCAAGTTTTAAGACCTTTTTATGTCTTTGATGATTAGTTTGACCATTAGTAACTCTTGCCATGTCTTCCTCCTATAAATATGGAGCTTGACGTCTTACTGCTTTTACGTCAGCTGTCACGATTTGTTTCTTAGCTCTGTGTTGTCTTTTTACAGATGCCTTCTTATTACTAGCTAAGTGATCTCTAAAAGCTTGGCATCTCATTACTTTACCAGTACCAGTTTTCTTAAATCTTTTCTTGGTACCGCCATGTGATTTCATTTTTGGCATTTTATTTATATCTCCTTATTATTTAATTACTACTTTTTATTCTTTTTGGGTTGTAAGACAACAGAATATATCTTACCATCAAAGTTTAAATCTTTTTGGGCATAGAAAGATACTTCTTCTAGTCCGTTCACAAATTCTAGTACTCTTGCTTGTGCTTTATCTTTAATTGGAAGATATTTCTTCTTTAGAAGTAAAGTAACTTTAACTTTGTCTCCTCTTTCTAAGAACTTTCTTGCTTGCTTTTGTTTAAGATTGAAGTCATTATCTGCGATTAATGGAGATATTTGAACTTCCTTAACTTCAGCGTTCTTTTGATTCTTTTTAGCTTCTCTTTCTTTCTTATTTTTCTCAAATAGGTATTTAGAGTAGTCAAGAATCTTACATACAGGAGGGTTAGCATCTTTGTTTAGGCATACAAGATCTAAATCTTGGTCGTATGCTATTCTTTGTGCTTCCTTAATTTCAGTTACACCTAAAGATGTACCATCATTTGATATAAGCATTACTTTTAAAAAACGAATTTCTTCATTAACTAAATTTGCTTTCTTAGATTGTCCTTGTTGGTTTTGATACTTCATATATTGTCTTTATCACCTCAAAAATTTAATCAAAAAAGTGGACGATAAAGTCCACTCATAAAAAACTACATATATACTAGCTTTTTACCTATGTCCAGATGGTCATCAGGTGTGAAGTGGACCTTCAACTTTCTTTTTTGCATATTTATTTTATATATTATTTAATATATTGTCAAGGATTATTTTTTAAATAAACAAATATTTTGTATAATATCTTTGAGGACAAAGTTATGAAAAAATATAGTGTATTTTTATTAGTGGTTTTAATGCTATTTATGGGTATTTTATCATCGTGTAGAAAAGATACTACTCTTAATTATACTACTAGAATAATGGGAGAAAGAATGGACTTAAATAGCTATGGTGATTATGTTGAATCATATAGTGGTTTAAGCGCATCAGAGTTAGAAGATGCCTATAAAGAGCTCTCTAAGAGTGAAAAGGGAGATATATTATATGATGTTTTTCAAGAAGACTATGAAAAAGGCCTACTTGAACTATTTAGTTTAAAAAACAAGATTGAAATAGTATTAAACATTTCTAATGAAACATTAAATGAACTAAATAATGATTACTTAAAAGGTAATACTGAAAGTTATAGAGAATGTTCTATTGAAATATATTACTCTGGACTCCACTTTCACTATGAAGGCGTTGGTATAAGACAAAAAGGTAATACTTCAAGAGGCGAAATATTAACCGATAATAAACTTAATATGAGACACTATAAGCTTTCTTTTGAAGAAACATTTGATGATGAATATGTGGATAATAAGAAAGAGTGGGATGATATGGATGCTTACGAATATAGAAAAGATAGAAAATTCTTTGGAATGAATAAGCTTGATTTAAGATGGAATAGATGCTTAGATGAGTCTTATATTAAGGAGTATGCAACATATGAAATATATAGAAAGTGTGGGGTGCTTGCTCAAAAATCTAATCTTATGAATCTTAAAATGAATATAGATGGTAAAGAAGAAAACCTTGGTGTATATTTAGGTGTTGAATCAATAACTAAGAGTTTTATTAAAAGAAATGTGATTAAGAGTGAGCGTAATGGCGATTTATATAAACTATCTTGGGGATCTGGGGTAGGCGCTATGTTTAATTCAACATCGTCCAACCTTTTTGGTGTATCATACTTAACAAAAAATAACAACGATTCTTTCGCTGAACACAAATATACATATGATCTAAAAACTAATAAAGATACATCAGATCATAGTTCGCTAATTAACTTTATCACTGACCTTAGCGAAACACATGGTGATACTATCTATGACTTTATGAAAGAACGTAGTGTTTATAATGAATGGATAAACTATCTTGCGGTATCATATCTTCTTGGTGATCCAGATGATTTAAGAGGTAATTACAATAATGCTTATATTTATTTCACTAAATCAGGAAAAATAGTATTTATCCCAGTTGATTCAGATAGAACATTAGGTAATGGTCACGAAAAGAATAACTCTAATGCGACAGGAAACTATCAAACTCTTGTTAAACCATTTGACAAGAAAGCAGGATATCAAGAGAATAAAGATAAGTTAATCAATGTGAATATTTTATCATCTAATTCAAAAGTAGTTACTAAAGACTATATTGATAGAATTAAAGAAATAGTTGATTCTTCAATTCTTGACTATAACTATTTTGTGGAATGTTTCAATAAAGCTAAAGAAAACTATAAAGATGTAGTTCAAATTAGTAATGATATACATACAGAATTTAAACTTCCAAGTTTCTCTTTAAATGGATCGACTAATATATATTCAAGAAAGAATTTGTCTATTAAAACTTATTTGGATGTAAAGATAAAAACGTTTACTGATTTCTATAAGACCTATAGCGTTTAATGTAATTAATATATGCTATAATTAATATAACTTTTTATTGAGGAGATAAAATAATAAATGCCTGAAATTAAATTTTATAAGCATGAAAATATTCCTATGGAAATGCATAAGGTTAAGATTGTCCAAAAACTTAATCTTCTTCCTGTAAAAGATAGAGTAAAAAAGATGGATGAGGCTGGATACAATACCTTCCAACTCCATAATGGGGATATTTTTATGGATATGTTAACGGACTCTGGTGTCAACGCCATGAGTGATAATATGCAATCTGCGATGCTAAGAGCGGATGATGCATATGCAGGTTCGGAAACATTCTATAGAATGAATAAAAAACTAACTGAATTATTTGAAATGAAATGGTTCCTTCCTGCACACCAGGGAAGAGCTTGTGAAAACATTCTTGCGATTAGATTTGTAAAACCAGATAATGTAGTAGTTATGAACTACCACTTCACCACAGCTAAAGCTCATATCACAAGACTAGGTGGACTTGTCGAAGAGTTAGTAATTGAAGATGGTCTTAAATCTAAAAGCGATTTACCATTTAAAGGTAATATTGATTTAATAAGACTTGAAAACTATCTAAAAGAAAACAAGGATAATGTCGCATTCTTAAGAATTGAAGCAGGAACCAACCTTATTGGTGGTCAACCTATTTCATATGAGAATATGAAAGAGGCATGTAAAATCGCTAAACAATATAATATAACCACAGTGCTTGACGCATCACTTCTTCAAGACAATATCTACTTTATTAAAGTTAGAGAAAATAGTATGAAGGATAAAACTACTAAAGAAATTTTAAGAATGATTGCGGATTTATTTGATATTATTTACTTTAGTGGAAGAAAGTTCGGATTTGCCCGTGGTGGTGGAATTTTAGTAAGAGATGAAGAAATGTTTCACTCTATGGAAGATCTTATACCTATGTTTGAAGGATTCCTCACATATGGAGGAATGAGTGTTAAAGAAATGGAGGCAATGACAGTTGGATTTGATGAATCTATTGATTTTGATGTAATATCACAGGCACCACAATTCATCAAATACACTGTAGAGAAACTAGATAAATATGGGGTTCCGATGATTACACCTGGCGGTGGTCTTGGTGCTCATATAGACGCAAAAGAAATGCTTAAACATATTCCTCAAGAGGAATATCCTGCAGGTGCTCTTGCTTGCGCAATGTATATTTGTGGTGGTATAAGAGGAATGGAAAGGGGAACTCTATCAGAGGAAAGGAACAGAGATGGTAGTGAACGACTAGCCTCAATGGAACTATTACGTCTTGCCTTCCCAAGAAGAGTATTCACATTATCTCAGGCAGAATATGTGATAGATAGAGTTAAATGGTTATATGACCACAAAGAATTAGTTGGTGGATTAAGATTTGTTCATGAACCAGAGACACTTCGTTTCTTCACAGGGCGACTTGAACCAACTTCTAATTGGCCAGAAAAACTTGCTGAAGCATATATGAAAGAATTTGGTGAAGACCAATAATTAGTAAGAAAATGAGCTTAGCAAACTAAGCTCATTTTCTTATTTATCTTCTTCTTTTTCTTTAGCTTTTTGCCTCGCTCTAGCTTTGATCTTTTCAGCGTATCCTTCTTTAGTTACTTGAGGAGACCTACCTATCGCAAGGGCGCCTTCTGGTACATTTTTGTTAACGGTAGTACCACAAGCAATATAAGCATCTTTTTCTATTTTAATAGGTGCAATTAGGTTTGAGTTAGAACCTATAAAAGCATTATCTTCTATCACGGTTTTCCATTTATTTTTCCCATCATAGTTAACAGTGATAGCGCCACATCCAAAATTAACATTGGATCCTATTTCTGCATCGCCAATATATCCAAGATGAGATGCTTTTGTGGTATTTCCAGTTTTAGAATTCTTGACTTCCACAAAATTACCAATTCGGTTAAAATCGCCAATTTCCGCGTTATCCCTTAAATGGGCAAATGGTCCAACTGTAGTATTATCACCTACTTTAGATGATTTAACTAAGGAATGCCTAATACGAGTATCCTTTCCGATAATTGAACCATCTATCTCAGTATTTGGACCTATAATAGAATAATCACCAATAGTAGATTTACCATATATGACAGTGTTAGGTTCAATCGTTACATCCTTTCCTATTTGAACATCACAGCCGATTATAACACTCTTTGGTGATTTAATAGTTGTGCCATTAAGTAGATGTTTATTTCTAATCCTATCTTCTAGGATTTCTTCTACTTCTGAAAGCATTAATCTATCATTAACACCATGGAGTGATTCACTATCAAGTGTCGTATAACAGCCCACTTTATAGCCATCATTATTCATTATCATAACTAAATCAGTTAAATAATATTCGCCTTTAGCGTTATTATTATTTAACTTGTCTAGTTCATCAAATAGAAGTTTGTTGCTTACAACCATTACACCACTATTAATTTCTTTAATAGCTTTTATTTCGTCACTCGCATCTTTTTCTTCTACTATTGCCTTAATATTTCCATTATCTCTTACTATTCTTCCATATGAAAATGGATTATCAAGGTAAGTCGATAAGACAGTTAAATCATTATTATTCCCTTTATGATATTCAAATAATTTAGAGATTATTTCTGGAGTTATAAGTGGCATATCAGATGGGACAATTATTGTTTCTCCACCTTTTCCATAAAGGTGATCTTTAGCGCATTTTACCGCGCTACCTGTCCCACTTTGAACTGCTTGATGGGAAAAAGATACCTCTTTATCTTTTAATACTTCTATAATGACTTCACTTAAATGTCCTACAACGACATTTATATCTAATACACCTGCGTTTAATAAGTTATCAACTGCATGGACAACCATAGGTTTATCTATAAGCATAAATGCTCCCTTTGGGAGTTCAGAATTCATTCTGGTTCCTTTTCCTGCGGATAATATTATTGCGTGTTTCATTCAGTTTCCTCACATACTTTGAGTATTTCACTCATTATCTCTTTATCCAGGATGGAGTCACCTGTCGATACGGATATTCTAAGTAGGTTTTCTGTCCCTGATTTTCTTACTAAAATAAGAGATTGAGACAGAATTGAGTCTTTATGACTTTGTATAATTTTATTTAATCTAGCGCTACCTAAGGCTCTTGGATTAAACTTCGATAAGTTTTCTTTTAAAACAGGGAATACTTTAAGGCCTTCAGTTAGGTTCTTCATTGATTCGCCAGTTAAAGACAAAATCTCCAACATTAATAATGCGTTTAGTAGGCCATCACCAGTTGGGGAGAATTTAGATACAATAACGTGTCCAGATTCTTCTCCTCCTACTGTAGCATTTTTTTCTACCATTAACTCTTTAACAGATGCATCACCCACTTCAGATTGATAAACATTATACCCTTTCTGAATAAATGAGTTGATTACGCCAGGGTTAGAATCGATAGTAAGCACAATATTCTCATTCTTTAAAATTGATATCCTATTTAAATAATTAGCGAATATATAGATAAAATGATTTCCATCATATATGTTTCCATCTTTATCCATAGCGATAACTCTATCGCCATCACCATCAAATGAGAAAAGATAGTCTATGTCCATAGAACCTATATTCTTTTTAAATAACGAGATATTTGTAGAACCGCATTTATCATTGATGTTTGTTCCATTAGGCTTATCATTTATTAGTGTATAGTTAAAGTTATAGGATGAAAGTATATCCTTTGCGAGATATGTGAGGGCACCATTTGATAAATCAAACGCAACTTTTAAATCATCTTTAATCTTAAAAGATGACACTACTTTCTGATATTCATATAAAGACACAAAAGGAATATCACATCCATTAACTAGAAGCTTTTTTCCTATTTGAGTTTCAAGTGTTTCTATCTCGCTCTCATTTAGTTTATGGCCTTCTTTAATAATCTTGATTCCATTATCCATATATGGGTTATGTGATGCGGTAATCATTAAAGCTAAACATCTATACTTATATGATAAATATATTAAGGCAGGTGTGGATAATATATTGAAGTCATGGACATGAAAGCCCACTTCTTTTAAAGCCTTTATTAATTCTATTTTTAAAGAATTAGATGACTCTCTTGTGTCACATGCGACTAATACTACTGGATTTGAAAAGATTGGAAGGGCGTATGCGACCTTCTTCATTAGTGCTTCGGTGATTTTTTCACCATATTTACCTCTAATACCATCAGTTCCAAATAGTTTAGCCAATTATGCCTCCAAATAACCTAATTCCCTAAATACTTTAGCGATATCATCATGAATCACAAGCGTTGCATCAGTGTGTTTCATAGTATCACCTTTATTAATAATGACCAGATTTTTACCATTAAAATAATCAATAAATGATGCGGCAGGATAAACAGATAAAGATGTACCACCAATGATTAGGGTGTCCGCCTTTAAAAGGTGATTAATCGATTCAGTAATAATATTATAATCAAGTGCTTCTTCATATAGAACTACATCTGGTTTAATAGTTCCACCACATTCACACATCGGTACTCCTTTAGCGTCAAGTACCTTATCTATATCATAAAATTTATGACAATTCATACAATAATTTCTATATGTTGAACCATGTAGTTCAAGGACTTTCTTAGAACCCGCTAATTGATGAAGATTATCAATATTTTGAGTGATTGTGGCTTTTAAAATTCCCATTTCTTCAAGCTTAGCAAGGGTTTTATGACAATCATTAGGACGTGCATCTTTAAAAACTAACTTATCTCTATAGACATCAAAAAATATAGAAGGATTATTCATAAAGAAAGAGTGAGATATAATTCTCTCAATTGGAATGTTTCCATATCTTTCGCTGAATATTCCGGTAGAACTTCTAAAATCAGGAATACCCGATGCGGTAGAAACCCCTGCCCCACCAAAGAATACAAGATACTTAGAGTTATCAATAATTTCTCTTAATTTTTCAATCTGTGTCATCTTTTTCTTTTTCAATTATTAAATCTAATTTAGTTATTCTATTGTCTACAATCTCAATAACGGTAAAGTTTAAATTTAGATATTCGATACCCTCTTCGGATGATAGTTCATCATATAGGTATTCACCTATTACACGATAAGTTATCTTGTCGTCTAATTTAGGTATACGTTCAAGACCATCTTGAACCCACCCTCCTAAGGTTGTGGATTCAGAATCAATAGAATCTTCCTTTATTTCAAGAAGATCGAATAAATTTGCGACCTCAAGGTCACCAGATACTATATAGTGGTTATCTGTGATTTTAGAGAATGTAAATTGGACTTCATCATGTTCATCATATATCTCACCTACAAGCTCTTCAAGGACATCTTCAAGAGTTACAACACCATCAAAACCAGCATATTCATCGAGCACTATAGCGAGGTGAACCTTTTGACTTTTAAGTAAGGCAAGAAGGGCATCTGCCCTCATTGAACCTACTACCCTAATAGGCTCATTCATGAGCTTTCTTATATCAAGGCCATCTTTATATTCAATATACGCCTTAAAGAAATTCTTCTCAAAGAGTACACCAACAATATGATCAATAGTTCCTTCATATACAGGAACCCTTGAATATTGATTTTCAAAAAAGCATTTTTTGATTTCTTCAATCGGTGTTGATACATCTATTGCGACAACATCCACTCTTGGAGTCATAATATCTTTAACTTCTATTTCAGATAAATCTAGTACCTTTTGAAGCATTGATGCTTCTTGGTCATCAATTGAACCCTCATCTTCCATAGTATCAATGATATTTCCTAAATCATCTGACGTAAGAAGTGATGTATCATCCTCTTCTGTATTTTTCTTAACCGCCATATTCATTTTATAGAATGGATATGAAATAGGGGTAAGAATAATTACTATTGCGTAGAGTAATGATGCATATCTAAGCGCAAGCTTATTAGAATGAGCTTTTCCTCTTGTCTTAGGTAAGATTTCACCAAAGATAAGAACTAAAAGGGTAATAAGCACTGTGTTTATAATATCAACCCATGAAGCTTCAGTATAAGAAAATATCGTTAAGAATAATCTTAATCCTAAAGTTGACATTGCGATATTCACAAGGTTATTACCTATAAGTATTACAGATAAAACTCTATCAAAATGTTCGGAAATCCAAAGTGCTTTACGTGCGCTTTTATTCCCTTCTTCAATCTGAGACCTTAGTTTTGCTTCTTGTACTGTAGAATATACTGTCTCACACATTGAAAAGAATGAACTAAATACAAGTAAAACTAAGATGATAACTGAATAAATTATAATTGTTTTATATGGTACAGTAAGTGTTACCCATATAAGAGGGTCTAGTGTATTCATAGACTACTTCTTTTGCGCTCTTGAGTCATATTTACCAGTTTCTGTGTTAACAATAACAAAGTCACCTGTGTTAATAAACATAGGAACCTTTATTCTTAAACCAGTTTCAAGAGTCGCATCCTTTTGAGTGTTAGTGGCAGAATTGCCTTTTTCTCCCATTGGTGAGTCTACTACTTCAAGAGTAACTTTATCAGGTAAGATAATACCGAGTACCTCTCCTTCATATGTTTTAACTTGAGCATTTGAACCCATAAGAAGGAAGTTTAGTTCTCTTGTGATTCTTTGTTTAGGGATGTTTAGTTGTTCATAAGTTTCATTATTCATGAATACACAATCATCACCATCATCATATAAATAGCTCATTTCTCTTTTTTCTACTTGAGCTTCTTTAATTTTTTCAGAACCTGTGAAGTTGTAGTCAATTACACCACCTGTTCTTAAGTTTTTGATTTTAGTTTGTAGAACTGATCCACGTTTTGTAGGTACATTCATGAAATATAATACTTCGAAAATATTTCCATCAAATTCGAATGTTACACCATTTCTTAAATCTCCAATATTCATTTTGGCCTCCATAAGACTTTATATTACAATATAAATTATAACAAAATATCCTTAATTTTGAAAACTGAATTGTAAAACTAAGCGCAACACTTAGTCAACTCAAAATTAAACAAATCTATAGGTTTTTGATAACCCAAAACTTTTTTAGGTCTAGAGTTTAT
>CAJOMC010000016.1 GCA_905235635.1 uncultured Bacilli bacterium
TCGTTTTTTCTTGACATAAATAAAATCCTCCTAGTTTCTACTAAGAGGATATCATTTTTTCTTACTTTTGTAAGAGTGTTAAATTTTGACGTATACACTTATACTGAAATATTTAATATATTGTTTTTTTTTTTTTTTAACTGTGATATAATGGCACTGTTAAGGAGAAAAATACTATGGCACTTGTTAAATGCTCTGAGTGTGGACATGAAGTAAGTGATAACGCTTTATCGTGTCCTAATTGCGGTTATATTTTAAAAAAGACGGCTTCTAATTCGGGCAATACATCTCAATTAGACAAAGTATCCGAGATAATTGAAAAAGATCAAAAGATGAAAAATATTGGTGATTTATTTGCTGCTATTTTTTGCGTAATCTTTTCTATTGTATTTTTTGCTCTTACTGGCACAAAGGAAGCAACAGAATTTGAGCAAATTAAAACGTTTTTAATAATCTCAGGTACTATTTTAGCTTTCGTAGGCACAGTATCACTATTCTATTCTATTTTTAGAATCAGCAATCGCTAAATAGTTTAATAAAAGTGATTTATAGCCTTTTTGAGAATAGTCTAAGAACTATTCTTTTTTCTTGTAACTTTTATAATCATTAATAACTCCTCTTGTAGTGCGAAAACACGCAGGAGGAGTTTTGTATATCGAATATTACATTATCTTGAGATATGAAAGATTAAGACAATTGATTTCAATAACATATAAAAGATATTCCCTGTAGATTGGTTTCCTTGGTTTGTATAACTTTTGTTATGCTGTATAATATATATAAATAAAACTATTTAGTAAACATTTTGCAGGAGGAATTATATGCCTAATTTCAAAGATTTAACACCTAAAGATAATTTTTATCAAACTTCCTTATTTTTTCCGATGCCTTTAGTTCTTATAAGTACGCTATCGGAAGATGGAAAAACAAATCTTGGACCATATTCATTAGTTCAACCATACTATGTCGCAGGAAAGGGATATTATTCAATGCTTCTTGGATGTAGGAATTCGTCTAATACCGCACAAAACCTTTTAAGAAATGGCAAATGTGCTCTTTCATTTATTCCTGATGATAAGAAATATTTCAAGGAATGTGTAAGAATGGGATGGCCAGGGGATACTACTGATGAGAAAATGAAAGACTGTATCTTCACTTTAGTTGATGGCAAAAGAGCGAAAGACAACCCAAATGAAGAATTCCCTAAAATAGTTGATGAAGCCTTCCAAGTAATTGAATGCACTTGGGATAGAAGCCTAGATGGTGCAGAAAACGATAAACCCGGAGAACTTAATGGCTATCCTGGACCATTCCATATGTTTAATGGAATAACTTCACCATTTGGTGCCCACTTTATTCTTAAAATTGATAATATCTTAATGGAAAATAAATACTGGAACACTATTGTAAATGGTGTAAAAGCTAAAGGTTTTCCAAGAGTACCTGTAGATTATGGATATAGAGATTCTAAGAATTTCTGGTGCTCAAGACATGTTAAGCCATATCCAGAAGAACTACCTATGAGAGAGACTACAGTGGCATCAGTTAGATATGCCGCAGATAGACTTCAAACTGATGTTAAGTTTACTGATGATGCGCTCGCTCGTCTTGTGAAAGTTCCACGCATCTTCTTAACTGCAGCGCTAAAAGGTTGTGTTAAGTGGGCAGAAGAAAACAACGTTAAAATCATCACTGAAAAAGAGATGATTGAGATAAATGATAAAAGATCAAAAGAAAAGAAGGAAAATAAATAATTAATATGTTCAATTTATTAGTTGATGCGTCAAGCTATGACGGTATAGATAAGATATTTATCATTCTACAATCATTATATGATTTAGTTCCCATAGCTCTTTTCTTTCTTGGTTCCTTAATCCTTCTTAAGGCTTTATATAATAAAATGGTTAAAGGAGCATATGTATTACTCTCCGGTGGAATCATCATGGTTTTATCAGCGGGTCTTCTTAAGGCATTGCATAAGTTCTTAATTGGGGCCTTAGAAATTGATTATACTATCCTTGATAAACAGTTTACTCCAACTCAATCAATCGGCTTTCTTTTAATCTTTTTAGGACTCATTGGAATGTTTACAAAATACAACAAGAACTATACTAAAGTTAGAAGCAGTATCATTCCTTTGCTTCTAATCCCATCGTTTCTTGTGATCACTGAGTATGATAGTTCTCTTCCTTTCATTATTATGATGGTTATAGGCGCCACCGGAATACTATCTATGCTTATATATATTTCATGTAGACTTAAGAATACTAAGGCAATAATAGCGTTTAGTATTGCGATAATCGCTATGCTTGGGATGGGATATCTATCTAGTGGTTCAACCTTCTCAAGAGCCTGGATTCAAATTAGTGTAAACATTATCTATCAAGGAATGTTCTTCTTAGGAGCACTTTTTCTTAAAAATAGTGGCTTAGGCGAGGAAAACTCACTTTATAGAGAATAGTTGTTTTATTAAATACAATTTGTCATATAGTAGTTAAGATATATAACGAAAATTCTTAAGGTAAATTCTTTTTTTTGATAAATAGGTTAAATTCTCAAACTAATTTCCGCTAATAGTCATAAAAACGGAAGTTAGAAGAAGTTAGAATAAGAATTGGCATGATAGAATTTACAATTTTAGACATTTTCCTTATATTCGACTACAATATTAATACAATGTATAAAGAACTAAAAAACTCGATTACTCTTTATTATGAAGATTTAGGTAATAGAAATGGTGAAACCATTCTTTTTATTCATGGTAATAGTGAGGACCACCATCTATTTGATGAATATATTGATGATTTTAAGGATAAATATAGATTAATATTAGTAGATTCAAGATGCCATGGATTATCTACTGATACGAATGAACTACATTATTCATCAATAGAAGAAGATATAATATTACTGCTTAAAGAATTAGATATTAGAAAGTGTCATATAATTGGTTCAAGTGATGGCGCTATTATATCATTACTTCTTTCAAGAGATACTGATTTGGTTGATAAGTGTTTTGCGATAGGTCCAAATATTAATCCTAGTGGGCTACTTGATAGCGTGATTGAAGACTTTAAATTAAGAGAAGAGGATAAATATATTAAGCTTATGCTTAATGAACCAAACATTGAGCCAGAATCACTTCATTTAATTAAAAATAGAGTAATACTTATTAGTGGTGAATGTGATTGTATAAAAAAAGAGCATATAGATTTAATTAAAGATAATATATTTAACGCATCTAATTATGTGATAAAGGACGCTAATCATTTTATTGTAAATAACGCTAAAAATAAACTTATGTCTATTATTATAAAAGAGCTAGAACTAGACATTTACTATGAAGACAATCACGTTATTGTAGTAGATAAAAAATGTGGTATTTTATCTCAGGAAGATATAACAAATACACCTAATTTATTGGATATAGTTAAAGACTATTTAAAGTTTAAATATGATAAACCAGGTAATGTCTATTTATCACTAATACAACGTCTTGATAGAAATGTATCAGGACTTATGGTATTGGCTAAAACCACAAAGGCAAATACTAGACTTAATGAGATACGTCCCCACAAAAACTACTATGCGGTTGTATATGGAAAACCTAATAAGAAAGAAGATACTTTAGTAGACTTTTTATTAAAAGATGAAACAAGACATATGGCTTATAGTGGTAGTGATGGTAAAAAAGCGGTACTTCACTATAATGTTATAGAAGAAAAAGACAATTTGTCATTACTAGATATATCTATTGATACAGGTAGATTCCATCAAATTAGATATCAGTTGTCCAAGATAGGATACCCCATCTATAATGATATGAAATATAATCCAGATATTATTGGTACTTCATTTGAACTAGGCCTTGATGCATATAAAGTTACATTTATTCATCCAATCACAAAAGAAGAAATAACAATAGAAAGAAAACCAAGAAGAGATATTTTTAATAAATTCAATATTTAGATGTTATCTAAAACCTGTCTAATCTTATATGAAATATAGTATAATATTCATATAATAAAAAGGCAGGTTTTTAATATGAATAAGAGTGTTAATGCATTAAGAGTTCTCTCAATGGATGAAATCAATAAAGCAAAGAGCGGCCATCCTGGAGTTGTGCTTGGTTTTGCACCAGTAGCATATACTTTGTGGCATGATTATTTAAAGATAACTCCCAAGGCTAAAGACTGGTTTGATAGAGATAGATTTGTTTTATCAAGCGGTCATGCATCTAGTATGCTTTATGCACTGCTACATTTAACTGGATATAATTTATCATTAAATGATTTAAAAGATTTTAGACAACTAGGTTCAAAGACACCAGGACACCCTGAATATGGTAGAACTGATGGTCTTGATTCATCAAGCGGCCCGCTTGGCCAAGGTATCGCAATGGCTTGTGGCATGGCTATGGCTGAAGAATTTCTCGCAAAAAAATTCAACAAAGAAGATATAAAACTTATTGATCACTATACATATGTTGAATGTGGTGATGGAGATCTTCAAGAAGGTGTAGCGCTTGAGGCCCTATCATTAATAGGACATTTAAAACTAAATAAATTAATAATCTTATTCGATTCAAATAGAGTCCAACTAGATGGTCCAGTATCAAATGCTGGTGGTTTTAAGGATTCAAAGAAATTCTTTGAATCACTTGGATTTAACTATCTATCTGTTAAAAATCCTGAGAATCTAAACTCAGTAAAAAAAGCTATTGAAAAGGCTAAAACAAGCGATTTACCAACATTAATTGAATTCCACACTACAATAGGATATGGCTCAGAAAAGGCAGGATCATCTTCGTCTCATGGTTCACCACTTGGTGAAGAATTAACTTTAAAACTACAAGATACACTAGGATACCACGCTAAACCATTTAAAGTATCTAAGTCAGTATATAAAGACTATCAGGACGCTCTTGAAAAGAATGTTGAACTTTACCATAAATGGGAAGAAGATTTAAAGAGGTATGAAGAAAAATATCCAGAAGATTATGCTTTATTTGAAAAAGTGCTAAATGATGACTACCATCTATGTGATTGCCTCTTTAAAGATTTTGAGTTCAAAGAAGAAGCTTCAAGAAAAACAATTGGTAAAGCGCTAGATATAGCGTCTTTAAAGAATAAAACATTATTAGCTGGTTCTGCGGATTTAACTGCTTCAACTTTTGTGAAGGGGTCAGATGGTGATTTTAGCGCAGACAATAGACTAGGTAGAAATATTAACTATGGTGTAAGAGAACACGCAATGGGTGCAATCACTAATGGACTTGTACTTCATCACGTAAGAAGTGTGACAGGTGCATTCTTTGTCTTCAGTGACTATATGAAACCAACTATTAGAATGGCTGCGATAATGCACATTCCATCTGTATTTATCTTCACACACGATAGTATTGCGGTAGGTGAAGATGGACCTACTCATGAACCAATCGAACAGCTCGCATCACTTAGAACTATCCCAGATTTAGTGTTATATAGACCTGCGGACGCAAAAGAAACAGTTGAAGCTCTTAAGGCGTCTTTAAACGCAAAAGACCACCCATCAGTTATTATTCTCACAAGACAAAACTTGAAAGTACTTGATACTATTAATGAAGAAACATTTATGAAGGGTGGATATTTAAGAAAAGAAGTAGAAAACCCTCAAATAACACTTGTCGCAAGTGGATCAGAAGTATCTCTTGCACTCGATGCATCAAATGCCTTAAAAGAGGATGGAATAGATGTTAATGTATCTGAAATAGTATCTACTAATTTATTTGATAAACAAGATAAAGAATATAAAGATAAAGTTGTAAGAAAAGATATTCCATCACTATTTATTGAAATGTCTTCTACATATGGCCTATATGGTTATGCATCAAGCGCTATGGGAATTGATGAGTTTGGCGAATCAGGAAAGAGTGATGAAGTTATTAAACACTTTGGATTTACTATTGAAGGTGTAGTAAGTAAAGTAAAAGAAATTCTAAAAAATAAATAATACATAAAAACGAGGAGGATTACATATGTCAGAAAGAGTTATTTATCATGTTTCTAAAAGACCAGATGATGATGGCAAAAGAAGATGGGCTGTATTTATTCAGGGTAGAGCCGATAAAGAAAACGGTGAGAAAGATAAAGTAATTAAATACTTTAAAACTCAAAAAGAAGCATTAGATCATGCATTAAACCTTAAAAAGAATAAAGAAGCTGCTGGCACTGAGTCTACAGTTCTACTTCACGGTCTATACGGAAAAATAAGAAAATACTAATACTTATTAGTAAAGAAAGAACGATTGAAATCGTTCTTTCTTTACTCTTATATATCATTTGATAAGGCAAAATCGCCATCTTTAATAATATTAAATTTTCTAAATATTAAATCTATTAAGAACACAAGCACTCCAGGGACTATTACTAGGAATAG
Organism: uncultured Bacilli bacterium; assembly: GCA_905235635.1. Taxonomy (GTDB): domain Bacteria; phylum Bacillota_I; class Bacilli_A; order Izemoplasmatales; family UBA1188; genus UBA1188. The sequence goes on from CAJOMC010000016.1 coordinate 6,418, forward strand.
AATGGTGAATATAATTGATTCAATACTGTAGTTACATGCATCTAAATAATTGATTGGACCAACTAGCCCTGATGTACCCATTCCAGCACCCACAGATAATGACTGAATAGATAAATTACCTAAATCTAAATAATTATAAAGTAAGAATGAAAGTGGAGATAAAAGCACTGATGCGATAATAGTCGGAAGCCATATAACCGGTTTTCTAATAATATTTTTAAATTCAAGCATCGAGGTGCCAATGCCTATCGCAATTGTGCCCCCTATCTTATTATCTCTAATTGATTCAACCGCAAAACCAACCATTTGAGTTGCGCATCCTACTAGCGCGGCCATACTCGCAAGTGGCACATTTCCTATTTGTATTGCGACACATATCGCAACGCTTGAGATAGGCGCAGTTAAACTCATTCCAACTAAAGCCGACACAATAATACACATAATAATAGGGATAACATCAAATGATATTCTTATTAGTTCACTAATTCCAATAGTTATAAAATGGACATATCTAGATAAGAATATTGTATAAAGTATTGAAAAGCCTATACCAACAATTGGAATTAAAAGAAGATCAACAGGTGTTTTCTTTCTAAGAATTAATTTGATCATTAGAAGACAAATAATAGTGGATACATAAGAACTGAGTGGATCGCTTATTGATGATAAAGCCTTATCACTAAAACTATAAGCGTATGTACCTAACATTCCAGATGCCATTGATGAAACTATAGTTACGCCCTTTTTCTCAAGTGCAAGTGCTACTCCAAGTCCAATACCTGCACCCATTAGTCCTTTTATAACTGTGGAAATACTAGATATTATTTCTAGATTTGGGATTTTCCCAAATAAATCTAGAATAGTTCCAAATATTAATGTACCAAAAAGACCAATGGCCATACCGCTTGTTGAGACTATTAATTTATTCTTAAGTTCCTTAAAGAAGTTCTTAACTTTATCTTTGCTCATAATAGTAATCCTCATTATTATTAATCAATTGTATTATATATTATTAATAATAAAAAAGTATATAATAGATGTATGAGTGATAGAGTTAAAAAAATAGTATCTATCGCAATATTATCATCAATTGCGATAGTACTATCTATATTAGAATCATTTATACCATTTAATATACCGGGAGTAAAGATTGGGCTCGCTAATGCAGTTGTATTAGTTGTTTTATATTTGTATGGTAAAAAAGAAGCTATACTTGTCCAATATGTAAGAATACTTCTTGTTGGGTTAATATACTCAGGCATAGTGTCTTACTCATTTTTAATATCACTCATAAGCGGAACTATATCTATTATAGTGATGGTATCACTATCGTATATAAAGAAAATATCTATTACTAGTATTTCAGTGATTTCTGCGATTTCACATTCACTCACTGAAATCTTAGTCGCATACTTAATACTTAATGTTTCAAGTGTATTTCTTTATATTCCTATATTACTTTTAATAGCTCTACCTCTTGGTGTTTTATCTTCATATATTTCAATACTAGTACTTAAATCATTTAGAATAGATGTGGTAAAGCCAAAATATACATCTATTATAGTTATGTCTTTAATATTCATAATTTCATTATCATTTACTATTGTATATTCATTTACTAAAGAAAAAGATTATGAAGGAAGAATAGCGACCATCTATTATGATAATAATGAAATTATGAATATAAATTTAGATAAACCAAGTGAATACAAAGTAATAATTAGAGATAATTTTACTGACTACTATGTAGAAGAAAATTCATATATCTATGTTTTTAATGTTTATAATAAAGATGAGAAAGAATATTTTGATTTAATTGTTGAAGTTAAAGATGGCAAAATAAGAATTAAAGATGACACATCAAAAAAGCACATCGCAAGAAACACCGGTTTTATCTCAACCAAATATGAATCTTTGATATGCCTTCCTAATTCATTTGTGATAACCATAGACTATTTATCGTTAGATGATATTGATGCATTAATGTGAGTATATTTCTTTTATACCACCGGTCATAAAAACTTCATCTCTATTTGTATAAAGAATAATTTCTAGATTGTGAGCCTTAGCGTACTCTAAGGCTTTTTCTTTGCCCATCATAAATAATGTGGTGGATAATATATCTCCATATAATGGGTCATTATATAGCACACTTATGGATCTAATATCTGTATTTACTGGATAATTTGTGTATGGGTCAATAATAGATGAATATAATTGATTATTGTGTATTAAGTATTTCTGATAGTCTCCGGACGTGGATATTGCGGTATTAAGAGGTAGCGCAATCTTCCCATAAATAACATTTCCTTTATAATTATCTTTTGTGATGTTTGGGTTAGTTAAGCCCACAATATACTCATTATTCTTCCTTTTTGGGTTACCTAGATTGGTGATTATAGAAGAAGAACCCATATTTATAACGTACTTTACATTTCTCTCACTGAAATAATCTATGAGTAATTTAGATAGATATCCTTTGACGACTCCCCCTAAATCAAGCTTTAATCCTTCCTTTAGGCAAACAGTATTATTTGTTTTATCTATGATGATATTAGATGTATCTGTATTATATGTTTGACTTAAGAGAGAGGAATCAGGTAAAGAAAACGTTTCTTCATTTAAAAAGTAAGGATGCCATATATCTGATAATTGGCCTATACCTATTGTGAAATAAGGATCACCATTATCATTTAATATATATTCATAAGATAAAACATCTTTTAAGAGATCTATTAATTTTTTAGATACACTAATGCTTTCGCCATTACTGTGGTTTAAAGTATATACCCCTAGAGGTCCATCTTTCTCCTCCTCATACCTATTGGTTATTGAGTGGTATAAAGAAAATATCGAGTCAAGTTCGCTAAAGACAACCTCAGAGTAGTGCTCAGTATTAAATAGAGATATAGTTATCTCAGTGTCAAAATAAAGGAATGTTCTTTTATATATTTTAGCCTTCCCACACGAAGATAAAAGAAGTAGCGAAAATAGAATAAAAAAGAGGGATATTATCCTTTTCATAGAAAAGAAACCTCCTCATCCTTTGATTTAACTACTATTTCTTTATGTGGAGTGATTACATCAAGGAACTTGCCTTCATTTTCTTTTAATAACTTTATATCATAAGATATGGTGTCGCCAAATTCTCTATTAAATGTCAAAAATAAATCAGATATTTTTTCAATAATGTTTTGTTTATCATATGGAAGAGAGATATTATACTTATATATTACACGCTCACACGCGAACAAAGAATTTTCGATTACTTTGACAGAAGACTGGACATAGGCACGCAAAACCCCACCTGCACCTAACTTAATTCCCCCAAAATATCTAATGACAATACATAGGGTATTGGTGATGTCATTTTTCTTTAATACTTCAAGAATTGGTACCCCTGCGGTACCTTTTGGTTCACCATCATCATTTGAATGTGTCTCATTATTTACAATATATGCATAGCACACATGTGTTGCGTCATTATATTCTTTTCTGATGTTTTTAAGTATTTCCTTAGCCTCAAAAGAGGTCTCAACAGAAAAAAGATAAGATATAAATCTAGACTTATTTATCTCGTATTCTTCCTTAAAAATACCATTAACTTTCTTCATACTTAAATTATACACTATGGCGTAAATAGAAGTATGAAAATACAGCGAAAATAATGAAAATATTATGAAAATGTATGGAAAATATAAAAAAGAAATGTTTAATAAATGGCTAAAAATGGGCATTATTTTCATGAAAAAAACAAGTAAGCGTTTTCATATTGGTTTTTTATGAAAAAAAGGTTGACATATCTATTTTATTAAAATAAAATATAGCACAATATTATAAAAAATAAAAAGGAGAAATTTAATGAAAAAGAAATTATTAGCATTATCTATGGTACTAGTAGCTTCTCTCGTTCTCGCTGGATGTGGTAAAAAGGTCGATGTTAAGACAGGTGACTATACATATAACACTTATTCAACTGCACTAGGCGATAACTGGAACCCTCATACTTGGGAAACTAACGCTGAATCTAGTGTCTTAGGTTATATCACTACTCCATTCGTTGACATCTCAATTGATAATTCTGAAGATCAAACTTATCAATGGGTATACGAAGCTGCAACTAAAGTAGAAGACGTTACTAAGAGTCATAGAGATGATTTAACTAAATATGGTTCTACTCTTCCAGCATCTGCTGAAGGCAATCTTAAAAATGTAAAAGACGGATTTGTATTCGAAATTACATTACGTAAGGGTGTTGAGTGGGAAAATGGAACTGAAATTACTGCAGACGATTATATTGAATCATTTAAGTTATTACTTGATCCAACTATGATGAACTACAGAGCAAACAACTATATCGTTGGTGAAAGTGCTGTTGCTGGTGGATATGCTTACTACTATGCACTAACTAAAGTTCTTTACAAAAATGCAGATGTAGCTGAAGCTGAAAAGTTCGGTGAAGAAGGATGTGCTTATGATGATCTATTTATTGACGTTTGGGGATTCTGGGGCGCTAATGGATATGTTGACGCTGAAGGCAATAAAGTTTCACAATATGTTTCAATATTAGATGAAGTAGCATACAGTGCTGACGGCGCTGGAGATGATGAATTCACTGGTGCTGATCTATGGGCTTACTATGGTAGTTATCTACTTGGCGATTATAGCGATTATCTATTCTACGCTGAAGCAAACACTTCTTATAACGAAAACTATAGTTTCGATTCAGTAGGTCTTTATAAAGTTAATGATTATAAGATCAGATACGTTTGTGCAACCTATGAAGGATTTGACTACTTCTTAACAAGCCTAACAGATAACTGGGTAGTATATGTTCCTACATATAAAGAACAAATGTATGAACAAGAAGGATTAAAATATACTAAATACAACACTTCTAAAGAAACTACTATGTCATTTGGACCTTATAGAATTGAATCTCTTGAAGCAGGCAAACAATTAGTTTACGTTCAAAATGAAAATTGGTGGGGATATCAAAAAGATGCTGAAGGCAAGTTATATTCTGTAACTCAATTCAAAGTTGATGGTGAATATAGACAACAATATCAAACTACAAAGATCGTTGTTGACGTTATGACTGATGAAACAGCTAAACAAAAATTCATGAATGGTGAATTAGATGACTGGACACCAGCTGCTGACGAAGTATCACAATATGTTACATCTCAACAACTCTATCAAGTTCCTGAAACTTATACTATGAGACTATTCTTCAATACGGATGTTGATGCATTAAAAGAAATGGACAAAACTAAAGGAAATACAAACTCTGTAGTTTTATCTAACGTTAATTTCCGTAAAGCATTCTCACTTGCAATTAATAGATCTGAATGGGTTAAGGCAACTGCTGGTTATATTCCTGCATTCTCATTAATCAACAATCTATATTACTACAACGTATTCGAAGATCCTGAGTCAATCTATAGAAGTACTACTGAAGCTAAACAAGCTGTAGTTAACATCTATGGTGTTAAATATGGTAAGGGCGAAGTATTTGCTACATTAGACGAAGCTTATGATTCAATTACTGGCTATAACTTAACAGATGCTAAGGCATTAATGAAACAAGCTTGTGAAGAATTAGTTGCTGCTGGATTATATACAGCTGGCCAACCAATTACAATCAACTTTGGATGGAAGAAAGGTGCTCTTGATTCTGACGATAACAGACAAGTTGCTTTATTCCAACAATATTTAAATGCTGCTGCTGAAGGTTCTGGATTCGGTACTATAACATTAGTTGCTGTTGGAAATATCTCTAATAGATATACTGCTGTTCCTAATGGTGATTACGCTGTTGGTTACGGTGCTTGGGGTGGTGCTGCATTCTATCCATTCACAATGTTTAGAGTATATATGGACCCTGACTACGCTGACCTACATGAAGCTGCATGCTGGAATCCTAAAACTTATACATTCACATTAACAGTTAATGGCAAACAAGTTACCAAGACTGCTCAAGAATGGTCTAACTCAATGTCTGGTTCTGGCGATTACGCTGAAGCTGATTTCAGTGTTAAATTGAGTATCTTAGCACAACTAGAAGAACAATACATTAAACTCTATTATTGTATTCCTCTAGCTTCATCTACTGAATGCTCAATGCTTTCATACAAGGTTAAGTATTATACTGAAGATTACAACATCATGTATGGATTCGGTGGTTTAAGATTAATGTCTTATAACTATACAGATGCAGAATGGACAGAATATGTTAAGACTGCTGGCGGAACTTTAGATTATACTAAGTAATTTAAATTTCCTTAAAAATAGCCGAAAAATAAAATATAACTTTATTTAATAAAGTTAGTATGCTATAATAGTCCAAAGTATTTCGATACTTTGGACTTTATTTATTCAAAGAAGGAGGAAAAAATATGTGGAAATATGTTCTTAAAAGACTATTATTAATGTTTTTTACTTTCTTTGTTATTGTTTTTATTAGTTTTGCGCTAATTAGACTAATCCCTCAGGAGATGCCTATGGACAAAACTATGCAGTCCATTATTGAAGCAAGATGGAAGGCACTAGGTTATGATAAACCTATTATTGTTCAGTTTGGTATTTATTTGAAAAATATAATTACTAAATGGGATTTTGGTACATCTTGGTACATAGCTAAAATGCATGATGCAACAGAAGTTATGGGTTCAAGATTACTACCAACTGTTTTGGTTAACCTATATTCTTTAATATTCTCTATTCCAGTTGGAATTGGACTAGGCATATTAGCTGCAATTAAAAAGAACAAATGGCAAGATCACGTAATAAGCATTTTAATTATGTTATTTGTATCTATACCAAGTTACGTTTATGCGTTCCTTGTTCAATACTTCCTCTATTTTAAACTTAAATTATTCCCAAGCACTATGTACTCTTTGGCTGACGCTGGTGGAAGCTATTTTACTTTCAAAATGTTTGTATCACTCGTTCCACCTGTACTTGCTTTATCATTTGGGGAAATTGCCAGTCTTGCGAGATTCACAAGAGCCGAATTAACTGAGACATTAACATCTGATTATATGCTTTTAGCTAGAACTAAAGGTCTAACTAGAGGCCAGGCAACCATTAGACATGCTTTAAAGAATGCGATGGTTCCTATTCTACCTATGTTAATTTCATCATTTATTGGTATTCTTGGTGGTTCAATGATTATTGAACAGATATTCTCGATACCTGGAGTTGGACAACTTTATGTTTTGTCTATTCAACAACTAGACTATGATATTTTCATGCTAGATTCAATTTTCTACACCTTTGTAGGACTTCTTGCGGGAATTGTCGTAGATATTAGTTATGGATTTATTGATCCAAGAATAAGGATGGGTGAGAGATAATGGATAAAAGATACGATAATATTCCAAAAGAAAAATTCGAATTTGTAAATCAAAACGAAAGAATAACCGATGTTAAGTTTGATACTAAACCTATTGGTTACTTTAAGGATGCACTTATAAGATTTTCAAAGAATAAAGCTAGCGTGGCTGCATTCATCATTATTATAAGTATCGTTTTATATGCTCTATTTGTTCCACTATTTACAAAGAGCGATTTAAAAACGAAGTTTGATGTCAATTATTCTAAGAAAGGCCCAAGAATTGCATCAGTTGCAGAAAAAACAAACGGTCTACTATTTGGAGGCACAAAAACTGATGTCGTTAGAGACACAAAACTTGTTTATGAATATGCTATAGGCGTTGGGGCACTTCATGGATTTGGCGTAGATCAATCTAATACTCATACCGTGGAAGAAGGAACTGAATCTAGATATTCCCCGGTTAATAGAGTTGTATATGGAGTTAAACAAGATAAGACACAAAACTATAAGGTCAAACTTGACTCATATTTAGATGTTGGATTCGTATTTATGCAGGTTCAAGAAGAAGAATATAATAGGATGGTAGAATGGCAAGCTGAAACCGGAATACAACTATTATATCCAATGATAAATACTGGTTCACAAACTAATCCAAATAAATACTATAATGGCTGGAAAGACCTAAATAATGCTGCAAATTATTGGTATAAATGTGTTACAAGAGATGGATTCCAAAAATCAACTCAAAACAAATACGGATTATTATGTCCTGTAACTACAGATGATAATGGAACCATTCATTATGTAGATGTTGTTGGAATGAGTCAAGAAGAATATGGAACTATTGTTCTTGAAGATAACTATTTACGTGACACTGATGGAAACGTTAAATACTGGAGAGCTATAGCTGGTAGTGACGGTGGATATGATTATCAAATTCGTGTTCTCTATTACAACTACTATATTTATCAAAACGGATATGAACCTAGTTTCCTTTTAGGTACAGACTCACAAGGATTTGATCTTGCTTATAGAATGGCAAATGGCTTACAATTATCTCTATTATTATCAATAATAGTTTCTATAATTAACTTCATAATTGGTACTATATATGGTGCAGTTGAAGGATATTATGGTGGTGCAGTCGACCTTACTTTAGAAAGAATATCAGATATTCTTGCGGGTATGCCTTTCATGGTTGTCGCAACACTATTCCAGATACACTTTGCTCAGAAACTTGGTGCATTCCCTTCACTAGTATTTGCGTATATTGTCACCGGTTGGATAGGTACAGCCGCTCGTGTTAGAACTCAGTTCTATAGATTTAAGAATCAAGAATACGTAATGGCCGCAAGAACTCTTGGCGCAAGAGATAGAAGAATTATTTGGAAACACATTTTCCCAAATACTTTAGGTACAATAATTACATCATCAGTACTCGTTATTCCTGGTGTTATCTTCTCTGAGAGTATGTTAAGTTATCTAGGTATTATTAGTTTAGGAACTTCTACAAGAACATCTTTAGGTACATTACTATCAGAAGCATCTTCTATTTGGACTAAGTATCCTCACTTAATGATTTTCCCAGCTGTATTCATATCATTATTAATGATATGCTTCAACTTATTTGGTAATGGTCTTCGTGATGCATTTAATCCTACATTAAGGGGGTCGGATGAATAATATGGAAAAGATATTAGAAGTTAAAAAACTTAAAATTTCATTCAGAACAAACAACGGAACCGTTAAAGCTGTTCGTGATATTTCGTTTGACCTTCATAAGGGAGAAACTTTAGCCATAGTTGGTGAATCAGGTTCTGGCAAATCTGTTACAAGTAAGGCTATTCTTGGAATTCTTGCCGGGAACTCTATTATTGATGGTGGTGAAATCCTATTCGACGGAAAAGACTTATTAAAGATTTCTGAGGAAGAAATGTATAAGATAAGAGGCGATAAAATCGCTATGATTTTCCAAGACCCTCTATCATCTTTAAACCCAATTGTTAAAATCGGTAAACAAATGACCGAAGGAATGATTTTAAAGAATAAAGACAATAGAAAGAATGCTAGAAAAGATTTTAATACTAAACTTGCAATCTTGTCAGAAAACATTATTGAGGCAATTGGCGAAGATAAAAGAGAAGAAGTTGAAAGCATATGTAAGAAATTTGACGACTTTAATATACAAGCCATTAAATTTGAAGAAAGCTTCAACTATTCTGAAACTCAGGCAGTTGAGCTAGTAGGTCAAATTAAAGACTTTACTTTTAGAGTTTCAAGAAAGCAAACAATTGATGCGAAAGCTGCTTTAAAACAGTTTTCTGCTAAATTAAAAAAGATTGTTGACCCATTTTTTACCCGTAATCACTTATCTGATATTGAAACAATGATAAGTAAACTCGAAAAAGAAAGAGCCTCACTTCCAAGAGGCGAAATCAAAGTTGAGAGTCATACAACTGATTTATTAAACGAGATTATTGCTTTAATTGAAAGGCTAGAATCTCACACCAAACCTAATTTCTTTAGAATTGGTTTCTACGCTCTTGAACATCCAAATGAGGATATATTTAATCGTCCAATTGGTGAATTTAATGAACTTACACTTAATTATCTAAACGAAAACTTTATGAATTCATTCTTAGATAATGTAGAGAAGGGTTTAAAAAATGCGTACGAGAAAACAAACGAAGAAAAGGTTAATGTATTAAATTCTCTCAAGAAATTCACTGATTTCTTCAAGGAAAATGCATTCACTTTTAAAGAAGCTAATGAAAGAATTGATCAATTTGAGGAATTGCTAAATAAGTCTATAAATAGATTAGAAACAACTAAAGATAGTATCTCATATACATTTATACTAACTGTTAGGGCTAATGTTAAAGATTATTTTGCAAATATTAAAGAAAATATTAAAGATCAAAGAAGATTTGATAAAGAAACAAGGAAATATAACAAAATAATTGAAAAAGGCAAGACACCTGATTATAAAGTTGTCCCACTTAAATACACAGACCCTAAAAACCAAATTGAAAATATTGAATCAACAGCTAAAAGACTTGAAGCTAGATATAATGAATTATTATCTCGCAAATTAGATTATTCTAAACTAGCTGTTGAGTTAATTGACTACTTTAAAGGTGCTGCATCATCTGCGGTATATAAAATTACTCAAGGTCTTGCTAAAGAAAAAGCAATCAAGTTAATGGAAGAAGTTGGTATTCCAGAGCCAAGAATTAGATATAGTCAATATCCATTCGAGTTCTCCGGTGGTATGAGACAAAGAATTGTTATTGCAATTGCTTTATCTGCTAATCCAGATATTCTTATCTGTGATGAGCCAACTACTGCACTTGATGTTACTATTCAATCTCAAATTCTTGAGTTGATTAACGACCTAAAGAAACAAAGAAACCTATCGGTTATCTTTATTACACACGACCTTGGTGTAGTCGCTAATATGGCTGATAGAGTAGCCGTAATGTATGCAGGTAAGATTGTAGAATTCGGTACTTCTAATGAAATATTCTATTCTCCAGCTCACCCATATACATGGGCACTTCTATCCTCAATGCCTGACCTTGAGACAAAGGAAAAACTAGAAGCTATACCCGGAACTCCACCAAATATGATCTATCCACCAGTTGGTGATGCTTTCGCAGTTAGAAATAAATATGCGTTAAAGATAGATTTTGAAGAGGAACCACCTTTATTCAAAATTACTGATACTCACTATGCTGCAACTTGGCTTCTTCATAAAGATGCACCTAAAGTTGAAATCCCTAAATCTATTAGAGACAGAATAGAAAGAATGAAAAAACATCAAGGAGGTAACTTAAATGGCTAATGTTAATGATAAAGACGTTTTACTAAGTGTTAGACATTTATGTCAATACTTCAAGATGGGAAGAAGAAGAGAGCTTAAAGCCGTTGATGATGTATCATTTGATATTCATCGCGGTGAAGTTTTCGGACTTGTTGGTGAATCAGGATGTGGTAAGACCACTACTGGTAGATCAATTATTAAACTTTATGATATTACATCTGGCGACGTATTTTTTAAGGGACAAAGAATTGGCGCCGGCATTAGATCATACACAAGCGCGATTAAAGAAGCTAAAAATGCATATAAAGCTAAGGCAAAAGAACTAAATGAATTAGTAAAACAAGATCCTAATAAGGCAAGCGAAGTTCAAGCTTCTTTAGAAGAAGAAAAGGCAAAGCTTGAGGCTATAATAGTTGAAAACAAAAAGAAAATCGAAGAAGCTAAATTCGACCAAATTCATTGCGATCACGAATTTTCTAAAAGACTTCAAGCTGAAGTTGAAGAAAAATATGCCCCACTTCTTGCTGATGCACTCGCAAAAGAAGATAATGATCTCTATAATAAAGTCAAAAAAGATTATAAGAACGAATTAAGAATTGCAAAGAATTCTAAACTTGTTACTCAAATCCAAATGATTTTCCAAGATCCTATCGCTTCACTAAACCCTCGTATGACAGTTCAAGAAATTATTGCTGAAGGTTTAATTATTAAAGGTATTAAAGACAAAGAATACATCCAAGAGCAAGTTTATAATATTCTTGAAACAGTAGGACTTGTTAAGGAACATGCTACACGTTATCCACATGAGTTCTCAGGTGGACAACGTCAACGTATTGGTATTGCACGTAGTGTTATTATGAATCCTGATATGATTATCGCGGATGAACCTGTATCTGCGCTTGATGTATCAATTCAAGCCCAAGTTGTTAACCTCTTAAATGAACTAAGAAATAAGATGGGTTTAACAGTATTGTTTATCGCACACGATCTTTCAGTAGTAAAGTATTTTTCTGATAGAATCGGCGTAATGTATTATGGAAAGATGGTTGAACTTGCATCATCAGATGAATTATTCGCTCATCCATGCCATCCATATACAAGATCGCTTTTATCTGCAATTCCTCTACCTGATCCAGAATACGAAAAGAAAAGAGTGAGAATGGTTTATAACCCAATTGCTGAACATGACTACTCAGTTAATAAACCTACTCTTAGAGAAATCGCAAAAGATCATTTCGTATATTGCAACGACGAAGAAGAGAAAAGATATAAAAACGAATTTTTGAAATAAAATGAATGATTTTAATGAACAAGGAACAGTAAAAAAACAAATAATAAAATATATTTCAGCTATTTTTGTCTGCTCATTAATGACTGTATTATTTCTTTTAATAAATCATTACTTTGATAAAACAGAATTAGTTGAAAAATATAAAATCCTCGCTGATGCTTTTAGTCTTGCGGGGTTACTACCGATCCTTGTTTGTGCCCTCATAGCGCTATCTAACCATGGCGCTTTTGATTCATTAGCCTGGATGATGAAAAGATTCTTTAAGACTCTAATACCACTCTCCAATAAAAGTGATGAATCTTATGCAGACTATAAAGCGAGAAGAAAAAGTGTTACTGGTTTTTCTTTCATTATTTATGTCGGTTTAGTATTTCTCGCTGTTGGAATAGTTTTCATTGTTCTATTTTATGGAGTATATGAGGGATAATTTATAAAAGGAGAAAAAATGAAAAAAATATTATCAATTCTATCAGTAGTTGTTTCATTATTCTTGCTTGCATCTTGTAATAAGGAAACTACAAGTGTTGTAACAACATTAGATCCAACACCTACTACAACTACCCATTTACTGAACCAGAAACTGTTTATGTTAAGGAATATGACCTTTTAGACTACAATGACGAATATGTTTTAACTCATAATAAATTAAAAGGATATTACTTTAATGAATCTCTACATAGTGGTAATTGGACACTATTATATGTAGACTTTGATGAGTTCTTAGAGGCTCTAGATGGTTATTTATTATACGAAAATTATAAGTTCGAAAAAGATGACAGTAAATACAAAGTATCTTGGACTTACGAAGATGAAGACACCCATGAGACTGAAGATGTTTCTATGGAATTTAGCCTTGTAGATGATACCGTAACTATTGACTTATATTTCCCATATAATACACCTGAAATGGAAGAAACTGATTACAGTTACTCTTTATATACTGACGAAGAGAAATCTTACAGCAACGATGATTATACTGCAACATATAATTTCAAACCATATGATATTGATTTTTTCTTATATGATGGAAAATATATGATGCCTTACTGGGTTGCGAATTATTTTTTAAATACTCTAAATTATTGTAATATTTTCTTTAATAAGAGAGAATTTATCTTCTGTTACTGTGATTTAGGAGATGTAAAATCCTCAGATTTAAGGAAAATTAGAAATAATCCGATGACTGATTCAGCACCTCTTCAAAAAGAAAGAGAAGATCAATTAAATCAACTTGCGTTCTACTTTGAGAATATATTTGGCGTCAAAGAAGATGAAGGTTTCGATAAATTTAGTGACATTTTAACATCAACACTAAGAAAGAATCTTACAAGCGAATCAGGAAAAGATATTCTAAAAGGATATAAACACCTATCTTATGTTGATATTGACGACCTTCACACATCTATAACTCAAGCTCCATTCTATTTAAAAGAAAACTCACCTCAAACATCTACTAGTGATATAGGTCAATTCTACTATAACTTCTATATGCTTGGTGATGAATTGGAATCAAAAAGAAGAGATATTCTTAAAAATCATGCTAATGACTATGTTAGATTCTATGATGATACTGCCATAATCACGCTTCAAGGATTTGAGACTGGCGAAACTGATAAACTCAAGGATGAAGAAGGAAATATTCTCGATTCTGCTAAGGACGTTGACTCATTCTATTTATTTAGATATTGTATGGAGGAAATCGCTAAATATAGCCAAAATACAAAACAAGTTAAGAACGTTATTGTTGACCTTACTACAAATGGTGGTGGTAACGTTGGTGCGATGATTAGATGTTTAGGTTACTTTATTGAGGATATTTATCTTGAAGATTACTATAAAGGATATAACCATATTTCATCTGTTTGCTACCATGTAGACACTAATATGGATGGTGAATGTGATGCAAGCGATGTATATAGCCAGTATAACTGGTCAGTTCTTGTATCTGGCTACTCATTCAGCGCTGCTAACTCATTTGCTATTTGCGCTAAACAAGCAGGTATTAAACTAATTGGTCAAAAGACTGGTGGTGGTATGTGTTCTATTACTCCACTTGCATTAATTGATGGCGCATCTATTTATACATCTTCTCCATCATGTACAACATTCTATCCTGATAGGGCAAATGGTGTATATGAATTTACTGATGTACAATATGGTATCAATGTAGATGTTGAAATAGATGATTATGCTAACTTCTATAATGATGAATATCTAGACAATCTTGCGGATAGTCTATATTCAAAGTAATTTTATTTAATGGTTCTTTAAATAACGAGGTGTGTTTCCGTACACGACCTCATAAAGAATCATCAAAAAAACTATAAATATTGAGGTGTGTCCTCAATAAATTAAGTGGT
>CAJOMC010000017.1 GCA_905235635.1 uncultured Bacilli bacterium
GCTAAATGATGAGCAAAATCTGTAAAATTAAATGAGGGTTATCAGGCCACGCTTGGTAGCCCTTTTTATGTACCTCAATAATTCGTAAAGCCCAAATACCGCTTTTTCAAATGGGGTATTGACTCATCATAAAAATATCGAGCCACATAAAGGCCGCACGTTCGCTTTCTATGCTCAAGGTAGGGTTATTGTTTCATAAAAAGCAAAAAGGCCACAGTTCGCAAAATAATGGGCAATGTGGCGATGGGTAAATCGTTGGTGAAAATTAGTGGTTAATGTGCCCTTCAGGCAGGTATGAAGGTATAAATGACATAGTCTCCTATAAGACTTGTTATAGTAAGACTTTTTGCCCTAAAAATATTATATAGAGAAGTTCTGGCGGATGACCATGTAGACTATGTCGTATGGTAAAAACGCAACTCTCATGATGGTAAAAATATCCTACGATACATGTGTATGAGGCATATTTCAACTATTACATTACTCTTATATTTTGGATGGTTTTTTGGCTTATTTGAGGCATATCTTTCCGCGATATACAACACCGTTTGCCCATTCGAACGGGGTAGTTATTCGTACTAATTCCGCAGCTACAAATATTGTTTTAAATCCCTATGTTAATTCTACCGATAAGACGAAAGGCGACCATATTGATTTTTATGGCGCAGCAGGTCAAATTACTGGACCAAAAGATGGCGATGGAAACTATACAGGTTTTACCGTTGCGTTTAACTCCTTTGCTGTTAACGGTAAAGTAGTTGGTTTGAAGGTGAAGGAAGGTCACGTCGACCTGACTAACGCAATAGTTGAAGAGGATGAAGAAATTATCATTTACGCTACAACTACTGACGTAAAGGTTTCCAATCCCAATAAAGTTTCAACTCACGCTCACGCAACAAATGAAGAAAGTGCAAACACAATGAATAATCCAGATGATGACGCAAAGAAGAGCGTCGGCATAACTTGGGACTATGATAACAATGTCGCCCAAAATGCAATTGACGATATTCACCATCATATCACCGATGAACAAGCAGCAGCAGCTAGAACCGGTGACGGATTAGGAACAGGCCCTGTTGATGGCGGTGCAACATGGAACTATACAGAAAAAGTTGAATACGCTATAGGCAGTGCAATGACAACCGAATCCGCAGACGGAAAAACAAACTATCAAATTTCAATTAAAGATGGTGACGGCAAAATTATTTATACCACCTTTGCCGGTTTCAGAGATATGGTAATGGGCGTTAATGAAGACGGCTCATATAATGCCGTACATAACGATTTGAAGGGTTGTACAGTTAAATTAATTTCCGATGTAGAGATTTTCGGAGAATGGTTACCGATCGGTAGTTATAAGGAAGTTAAAGTTAATGGTGAATCTACTCTAAGATTATTTGCCGGTACGTTTGACGGTCAAGGACATACTATTCATGCTAATATTGATAATTCTAGTAAACGGGTAAAAGATAACGAGTATGATAACACCGGTATATTTGGTTGTATTACTGCTTCTGCGACAATAACTAATTTTACTGTTGATGGACGTATTACCTGCGTTGAGGGCAAAGCAGCCATAATTAAGTGCTTTGTTTTCAGCTTCAATGGCTCTCATTGCTTCATCGATAACTTTGCCTATTTCAGGTGTATGTGCTGCAGCAGCTATAGTTTCCCATCTTGCTTCTTTTGGAATGAAGAAGATGTTGTCCTCTGTGTAGGCATCTCTATCATCTTCAAAACCATCGCCTTCAGCAACTAGTTCTTTATATCTTTTTTCAAAAACTGATGATACGTAACGGAGAAAGATAAGTCCAACGATAACTTTACGATATTCAGCAGCAGGAATGTGCCCCCATAAAACACAGGCTGCATCCCATATTTGTTTTTCAAATCCTACGTTTACCGTATTCTTATTCTCTGCCATCGTCATATTCCTCCAACTTTATATCATTCTCTTTAAATAACTGAGCAAGTTTTCTTTTGACTTTTATTGTAGGCGCATAAGCTCCATTTTCCCATCTATTTACTGAATTATAAGAAACACCGAGCAGATCCGCTAATTCTTGTTGTGATATTATTAACTTTTCACGAAGCTCTTTTAAGGCCTTTTGATAATTCATAACAAGCCCTCCTTTATAAGACTACACATAATTATACAACTTTTACACCACTTTTGCAATAGGTTTACACCATTTTGTCCTTTGTTTTCTGATTAATTTTTCATTATCGTTATTTGCGTATTTTTACCTTATTTATATATTACATATAATTGGATAGTGGGAAGAAGACAATAAAAAACCTCCTTTATGGACAAGGAGGAAGAACCGCTACTGTATCCGTAGCCGATGGTGCACATTCCTGATTAACGTGGACAATGGCACTCCGCTAAACACGCCTGGCATTACACCTTCGGATGGCTTTATAGGCCATAAGCTTTCTAGAATCGCTCATTTATAATCTTACACTGTTGTGATGGATTTTACTTATTATTTGTTTGCTTTTTTCATTTTATGGTCATTTTTCGCAAAAAACCATCAATCCCCCATTTGAAAAACGACTCACAGCATATTAAAAATTCACAGGAAAAGAAAAACAGAAAAAGAGATGAGACACAGTAAATAGCACTGTGCCTCATTCCCATCACACGCCCTTCGTGATGGACATTTTGATTAATTCTTTATGCCTTATTCCCTTATTATGGTTCTGGTTATGGAGCTGGTGTTGCAACAGGAAATTCTGTGAAAACATAGAAATTGGCTGGCTTACCTTCTCCAGCGAGTTTGACAAATAAATATTGTACGCTTGCGCCTTGTGGTAGAGCACTATCTAAAAGTCTAACTTCAGCTGGGTCGCCTGATGTTGTTAATGTTTCTGTTCCTGGTTTTGCAGCTTCCGCAGCAGCAGCTTCAGTTGTGTATGCTTTTGCATCAAATTGGCCTTTTTTAACTGCAAAATAGAAATCACCTTTTTTAATTACAAAGCTCTTTGTTGCTAAAGCTACTTCATCATTGTTTGTGTAGTCGAGGTCAACTAAGAACTCTTCCCATTCTGATCTAGCTTCTTGCATTGCTTTACTTTGATTTGCTCTTGATATAACTGTTGCAAATGTTCCGATTAAAACTCCTGCTAAAATAGCAATAACTGCTATAACGATTACTAATTCAACTAATGTAAATCCTTTATTATTCTGTTTTTTCATTTCGAGTATTTTCCTTTTTCCTTTATTTTTTGTTCACTCACTGCATTTATCAACCACCCAACCATGCTAATTTCCATATGTCCTTCAAAGGGGTAGAAAGTGCACAATATAATGAGCAAGCGCTGGAAGGGTGCGACCGAGGGAGATAGACACACGACGGGTTTTTGAGTACATAAAAAGGGCTACCAAGCGTGGCTTGATAACCCTCATTTAATTTTACAGATTTTGCTCACCATTTAGCGGATGAGCGCGTTTTTTTTATAACCTTTTTCTAGGATTTATTGTGGTTTTTCCCGTTAGAAATAAGGGAACGTTCGTATTGATTATTCCCAATCTTGATTAGCTTGACCTGATGGCAAAGTTGGTTCATTGGCTGGTGAATTAACAACAGTATAATAGTTTTTAGCACGGTTTTGAGATCCACCACTTGCACTTACGGATGTTGTTGAATCAATAATTATACCACTTAAATTTGTAAATACTCCATTGTTGTTGCCATTTAAGGTTCCTAAGACAGCAGCTGCTTGATTATCACCAGAACCTTTTGAAGAAATAGTACAGTTTATATGTGTGTTTGTAACTGTAAGTGTTTGAGATCCATTTTTATTAGCATTTCCAGAACCCCATTGTCCAAATAAACCACCAGCACGTGCATTACTTGAAGCGTTTGCTGTTACTACAGCGTTAACTGTGCAGTCAATAATGTTGATATTTTGATACGTTTTATTACCGCTTTCGTCTTTATTATTATTTCCATAGCAACCAGATCCAATTAATCCGCCTACTTTGTCACCAGCTTTAACAGTGCAATTTAAAACACTAACGCCACTAATTGTTAATTCCATATTCTTAGAATAAGAACCTGAATTATTTACTTTATAATCATATTGGGATTTAAGATAATAAGCACCTCCAATTAAAGCACCGATACCTTTGCCTTTTGACGTACCACTAAACTCAATATTAAAGTTTGAAAGTGTTAAATCTTTAATTACAGTATTTCCACCAACTACACCAAAGAATCCATAAATCGCTCCGGCAGTTCCAGATCCTGATGCGTTATCCGCATATGATAATTCTGAGTAATCAACACCTTTATTAGTTAATCCTGATATTGTATGTCCATTTCCATCAAATGTGCCTTCAAATGAATTAACGTATCAGTTCCCCATCCAATTGGAACCCATGCTATTCCTGATAAATCGATATTAGCAGTAAGTTTGAATGTTCCGCTTGCAATTTTTCCAGCATTCCATGCATCACGGAAAGCAATAAGTTCTTCTTTACTTCCGATTTCGGCAAACGTCTTTGCTGCGCCTGCAGCTGTTGCTGCAACAAGTTCTTCAGCTGTCATTTGGCTTGCTGGTTTTACTGCTTTACCGGTGTCAGTTACTCCGTCATCTGCTCTTGAATTGGCAATAGCTACGGCTGTTGTGTTTGCTGCTGTTGCAGCTGTCTTTGTTCCATTTGAAGTTGTTGAAACAAGAACTTTTCCATCTTCAATAGTTCCGGTTTCGGTTAACCAATAAAACTCGCTACTACCTGCGCTTGCAACTTCGCAAACTAAAATTGGAGTCTCAATAGATGTTCCAACTGAATCACGACTCAAATCTGGAAGTTTTGCGCCGGTTTCAAGTGTGATTTTGATTCCAGTAAATTCATTACCTGTTTTTGCTAAGTGAATTTGACCAACTTTAGCATCGCTTGTAAGAGCAACATTACCATTAGCTATCTTTACTAAAGAAACAGTTCCTTTTTCTTCATAAGAAGCAGGTTTTACTGCTATGATGTCAACATAGTCAGCTTGACCGTAGTGAGTTACTTCATCTTGCGGAGCGTTTACTGTAAGCGTTCCGCCATTAGTACGAATAACTACTACGTGCTAATACTTTTTAGTGTTTTTTTAAAATTAAAAATATACGCAATTACTAATAACTACATCAATAATGCAATTCGTTTCAAATGTATTTTTATTCATAAAATATTTGCTATAAATAAGGTGAAAAGGAGAATATTTGTGATGACAGTAGATGAACTTATGTATGAATGGCTTTATGAAAACCATAAAGATGAAATTAAAGAAAGAACACTTCTCCGTTATGAATGCACAATAACACAAAATATATTACCGATAATGGGAAGTGCTATAGTTGAGGATATCAATCCTAGAAATTTACAAAAATATATTAATGAAATAAAAATAAAAGAAAGTAGTAGGACACATAAACCACTATCATCCTCAACAATCAATACCATAATTGCGATACTAAAACTTGCGTTTAGTTACGCAGTTGATTTTGAGATTATTAAGGATAATCCCACTCTTAAAATCAAACGTGTCGCAAATAAAGAAGCAACTAAAATTAATGCCTTCACAAGGGATGAACAAATTAGAATAGAGAACTATATTGAAAGATTACATAATGATGAATACTTTGGAATTATACTTGTGTTATATACGGGCTTAAGAATTGGTGAACTTTTAGCGTTAACCTGGAAGGATATAAACCTTAAGACAGGTATTATATCTATTAGTAAAACGATGTATAAAACAAGATTAGAAGATGGAACGTGGGAATATAAAATAAGTACACCAAAATCTAGATCATCCATAAGGGAAATACCTATACCTAACTTCCTTAAAGATAAATTAAAAGAATTGAAGAAGCAAAGAAGAAGCAAATATATAGTATGTAAGAATGATGGATCAGTACTAAATGATAAATTATTAACGTATCGTTTTAGGATGATACTAAAAAGAGTGCATGTAAGGAGACTTACATTTCACTCTTTAAGACATACATTTGCGACACGTGCATTAGAAAATAAGATGGATATAAAGACACTATCTGAAATACTAGGGCACTCTAGCGCTGCGACAACGCTTAATATATACGCTCATTCATTAATGGATCATAAAAAGACTCAAATGAGAAAATTTAAGAGACTAATATAGTTATATGTGAAATGGCCAGAAATAGCCATATCCGATAGTTATAACATATATAAAAATATCACTATAAGCTAACATTTAGCCTATAGTGATATTTTCTTATTTAATTAATAATTCTATATTAACTGAATATAATTTGTTTGAATAATATGATTTTATGGTTCCTGAGTTTTTGATGATTAAATCTTTAATAATCTCTTTTCCCTTGCCATGATATGTCCTATCTCTTTTTTGTTTTAATTCATCGCATGAATTAACTATTGAAATTCTTAAACTATTATTCTCTAACACAACTTCTAAATTAATAATTTTTTGTACGCTATTCTTTGATGCTTCTATCGCGTTGTCTAATAGATTAGTGAAGAGAGATATCTTATCAATACTCTCTAATTTGATTGAATCATCTAAATTGGTCTTAACGTTAAATTCAATAGAATATTTTTTAGCTTCGCTTGCTTTTAAGACTAATATCTTATTTAATATGTCATCCTTACAGAAATAGATAGAACCATATTTATTTATTTTTTGTTGGATGGCTTTAAAACTTTCATCATCTTTTAGCTTAATAACTTCAAGATAATTATTAATGTCATGTTTTATCTTTATTAATTCTTCTTGATTTAGAAGCATTTGTTTAGAATAGTGGTCACTAACTTGATTATATACTTGAGCCGCTTTTATTTTTTCTCTTTCATTATATTTATTTCCCTCATATAGGACGAATGCGACCACTATAGTCGCAAGAAGGAAGAATAAAATAATAAGTAATAATCTAATAGAACTATCTCCACCAATGACTCCCACAATATCAATAATAGATTCACCTATCGCAAGGATTAAAGATACAAAAAATCCAAAGCTGATTAATACTATTTTTGATACTAAATCATACCTATTATTTTTTGTGTTTATAAAAATATAAGTAGTTGAGAAAGTGACAATTAGATAAGTAATCATAAATAGTACTTTATCTAATGTGTGAGTATATAAGTCATTGTAGTAATTGAAATCATGACTAGTGATAAGAGAGAAGAAGATCTTTAATAGTAGATCAATAATTATAATAACTGGAACTAATAAGAACCTTTTGTATCTAATTTGTTTCCTGTTTAAGATGAAATATACTACTAATACGACATTTATGATGATACTAGATAGTAACATACTAATATTCCAAGAAAACTCTTTTATATGTATGTTTACATTAAATATGTTGAATGATAAAAGGAGAGTAAGAACTATAAGAGGAAGTATAAGTAAATACTTATACCACTTATCGTTCTTTACTCTTTCATATACAAATATAAGATTTAGTGATAAGAACAGAAATACAAATAAACTATAAATTATCATCTACTTCCTTTTGGTAACTTCTTGAGATTGGAAGAGTCTCACCATTGTTTAAGAAGACTTGGTCTTTCTCTTTACCTTTAATATGTTTTTTATTAACTATGTAACTTTTACTGATTCTTATGAACCCTCTATCAAGTAAAGACACATAGCTATCTAGTTTAGCATATACATTATATATATTATCTTTACATACGATATGGACAATACGCCTATCACTTCCGAGATAATATATATCATCAAAGTTAACTATATGTTCACTACTAAAAGATTTAACTCTTAAGAAGTTTTCCGCATTAAACAATTTGTTTAATGCATTATTTAGTTTTTCTATTTGAATAGGCTTAGGTAAGAAATATACATGAGGTGCATCATATACATCAAATGTGGTTGGGTCATTTCCACTCATATATGCGACAGGTGTTTTTCCGTTCTTAGATATAATTTTGTGTGCCTTAATTCCGTTAACATCGCCAAAGAATACATCAGATAAGACAAACTGATAATCTAACACCGAATAATTCTCACTAAAAGTTTCAAAGTCACTAAAGGTAATTATATTGATGTTTGGATAAAGAGATGAAATTTCTTTACTTAGCGAATCAAGAATATTTTTATCATCATCTAATATTAATAACGTAAACATGTATCACCTTCTATTAATTATTTGAGTAATATTCATTATTTTTAGTATCTACAACTTCACTTAAATCTTCATATTCTTCAATAGAAGTTAAACCTGATAGTACTCTTTCTTTGGCGTTATCTAGAATACTTTTTATTTTGGTTTCTTTCATTAATAGTTCACTGGTGAAATTAGGACGCATAATAATCTCTTTTGTGAGAGGAGTGCTTATGAGTATTTCAAACACGCCAATACGTCCACTATATCCTGTACCACTACATGATGCACATCCACATGGTTCATATATCGTAATAGGTTCACTTAATCCAAGCATAGCCATTTCACTTGGAGTTGTTTGGTGCTCCCTCTTACATTCTGGGCACAACTTTCTCACTAATCTTTGTGAGATTACTCCAAGGAGTGAATCTGCGACGAGGTATGGTGGAATACCCATATTGATTAATCTTGTCACAACGCTCGCACTATCGTTAGCGTGGATGGTTGAAAATACTAAGTGACCAGTTATCGCAGCACGTGTTGCGATTTGTACAGTCTCTTCATCACGAATTTCACCAATCATAATAATATTAGGGTCTTGTCTTAAGATAGAACGAAGAGCTGACGCGAAGGTGAGATTAGCTTTTGGGTTAACCTGGATTTGATTTATGCCATCTATTTGATTTTCAACTGGGTCTTCTACGGTAATGATGTTTGTATCAGGCCTATTTAGGTAACGAAGGAAGGTATAAAGTGATGTCGATTTACCACTACCAGTAGGTCCTGTGAGAAGGATAATACCATGAGGTCTATGAATCATATTTAGTATAACTGATTCTTGTTCCTTATTCATACCTAAGTTATTTAAAGAAGAAGTAGATAAAGATACGTCATAAATACGGATAACTATCTTTTCACCAAAGATTGTAGGGATTGTTGAGACACGGAAGTCATATTTAGATATACCTATTTCTAGGTTTATCTTACCATCTTGTGGTACACGTCTTTCCGCAATGTTCATATCTGACATAATCTTATATCTTGCGAGAAGAGATGGATAATATGTCGTAGGCATCTTATCAATAACTTGAAGTTTTCCATCTATTCTAAACCTAATAAATACTTCTTCATCAAATGGTTCAATATGAATATCTGATGCGCCTCTTGTGACTGCATCTTTTAAGATAGAGTCACATAATTTAATAATAGGCGCATCTATTAATATCTTTCCATCAAGTGCACTACTATTATCTACATCAGTATTGGCCGCAAAGTCACTAATTGCATTAACCTGTTCGATCTTGTTGTCAATATAATCGATTAGAAGATTCATCTGAGTTGGTTCAACTAAAGAATATTCTATATTCTTATCTACTATTGAACTGAACTCAGATAATTCTTCTATTCTAAATGGATTAGATATCACAAAATAGAAAGAAGAGTTTGTTTCTTTATAAGGAATAGCTCTATATTCTTCTATCTTATCTAGAGGAAATTTATTTATTAAATCGAGATTTAATTCTGTGAGTTGAAGGAATTGGTAGTTAATGCCAAAATATCTAGCGATATATTGATATACTTCCCTTTCTTCCATATATTTAAGTCTAATTAATTCGTCATATATAATGGAATTATTCTTTTCTGCGGCTTCAAATGCATCATTAAAATTATCAGGTGCTTGACCTGTGTTTTCTATTAAAAAATCTCTAAAACTCTGATTAAACATTTTCTTCCTCCATTATATTTGATTCATTAAATCTATCATTGGTAAGTATACTGAGAGTAATACTCCCGCAACAACTACACCAAGTACTAGGATAATAATTGGCTCAAGAGCCGCAGTAGCTTTTGATATTGCGGTCTCAACTTGACCATCATAGAATAAGGCAGTTGATTCAAGAACCTCTTCAAGGTTACCACTCCTTTCACCTACTGCGATCATCTCAGTAAGCATCTTAGGGAAAAGATTTGTTTTCTCTATAGATTCCGCAATTCTTTTACCTCTTTTAACCTCACTAATCGCATATTTAAATTTATTTTGATAGAACCTATTATTTAAGATTCTTGTGAGATTATCCATACAGTCGGTGATGATCATACCACTCTTTAGTAGAATGATAAAAGCTCTTGTGAAACGAGATGTAAGGGTTGCCTTAGTTACTCTGCTTAGTATTGGAATGTGAATCTTTAAGAAGTCACCAGTTTCTTTACCAGCCCTTGTGGTAAAGAAGATTAATAGTATTAAGATAAACATTATTGAATATAAGATAATGTATAAAAGCTTAGTCCTAATGAATTCTGCAATATTAAGGATAACTTGGGTTATCTTAGGTACGCTTCCCCCGAAATCATTAAACATCTTAGAGAATTGTGGTAAGATTGCGACTGATAAGAAGATAACCACCGCAAAAATCATTACGAGTAGTATCATAGGATAAACAAGAGCCGCCCTTGACTTTTTCTTAATCCTTTGTTCATTCTCGTAGTAATTAGCCATAGAGTTAAGCACTGTATCAAGACCACCTGATACCTCACCAATTGCGACCATTTGAGAGAAGAACTCTGGGAAGACGTCAGGATGCTTTGCGAAAGCATCAGATAAAAGTAAGCCACTTAAGATATCGTTATGGATGTCCATTAATATCTTTTGGAAAGGCTTAGAGAAATTCTGTTGCTTTAAGGCATTAAGCGAATCTGATATTGAGATTGATGCGTTAATCATAACGCTAAATTGTCTAAAGAAGAGGATAACTTCTTGAGGTTTAACCTTAGATGAAACAGCTAAGAAAAGGTTTGGCTGCTTTTCTTTAATTTGAGTAGCTTTTAGTAAGATATATTTTTCGTTCTTTAAAATAATACGAAGTCTTTTTTCGTTACTAGCTTCTCTAATAATTCGCTCTTTTTTACCTACATCATTTAAGACCCTACAATCAAAAAGTGCCATGTGTTTACGCTCCGAAAATGAAATTAACGATTGTGTTTCCGTATAGAATAGAAACATAAACGCCTAAGGATAGATATGGTAAGAATGGAATCATACTCTCTCTATCTTTTTTCTTAGTCGCAATTAGAGTAAGTTCAATAACTGAACCTATAACTCCTGCGACAAGAAGGGTAATGAGAATTGTTTTATATCCAATAATAAGACCTGAAACCGCCATAAAAATAACGTCTCCAGTTCCTAGTCCATCTTTCTTAAAGATTAAATATGATAATAATTTGATTAAGAGGAAGAATAGAAGAAGAATTCCTCCACCAATTAAATAATCAAAGATATTATGGTTTAAAACTATAACTCTATATACTCCTAAACCTATTGATACTATAAGTAGTAGTATCCAAAATATATCTAAGATTTCGTTTGTGTAATAGTCATATCCTGCGATTAAAAGAAGAAGTAAGACTATTACACTTAAGAATAAAAACTCATAAGTGAGTTTATATTGTAAATAAAGAAGAAGAATAGATAAAGCTCCAATTATTTCATAAATGAGAGAAAATGGCGAAATCCTTCCCTTACAAGTCTTACATTTGCCACCTAAGAATATATAACTAAAGATAGGTATATTTTCATACCATGATAATTCGTGACCACATGTGTCACAGTGTGATGGTGGAGTGATGATACTTTTATGCTTTGGAACTCTAGATATAATAACTCCAAAGAAACTCGCAAAGACCGCTCCTAAGATTGTGGCGAATATTCCTACTACAATTTCAATCATTTAAAACTTTTAATTATTCTCCATCATAGACAGATTCTCTGAGTTCAGTAATCTGTCTTGTTATACTGTTGTGATAACGTGTTATTACTGATACAGTTGACGTAGTTAAAATAGAGACAACTGCGATAAATATGAGGACAAATACTAATACCTTTCCGCTTCTTTTCTTATTCATAGCGTCTAGCCCCATAATTTAGATCCTTAATGATATATCTATCATTAGTTATATATTTTATATTTACTATTAACTCATTTGATACATATTCATACTCTAAAGTGTATTTAGCGTTATCACTTGTAGTGATCTCATATTTTTCACTATAGTAAATAGTTGTATCATCTGTACCAAAGTATTTAGTAGCCCACATAGATCCATATTTATCAGAATATGCATCTATGTCTAGACATATAGCTTCAAAATGGATATAAGAATCACTTCTTTCTTCCATTTTACGAGTAAACGCAAAGGTGATTGATATCATTGAAAGAGCTATAGCGAAACACGCAAACGCCACTAGCACTTCAACTAATGTAAATCCCTTTTTCATTTTTTAATACCTTTAATTAATGAGAAATCTAAGCTCATTTCTATTAATTCCTTTTCTAGTACTTCTGAATCTAAAGAAGAAGAATTAGTATAGAACTTAGAGATATGAGTCTGTTCTAACTCATAGAAGTGTTTCATCGCAATTCCAAATATATTACGATTAATTGAATCTTTTGTATTTGGGAATGTTGATGAACCAGTTAATATTCCACCATACGAGATAACCATGCTGATACTATCATTTGATTCATGAAGGTAAATAAGATTCTCATTATATTTTGTGAGTAAATTACTTAATAAGAACTTTTGATATAAATCTACTTTTTCAAGCTTAAGTCCTAAATGTCTTGTGAGTCTTAAGGCATAGTTATATATATGATTTGGAATTAGATATGTATAGATTATTGTGCCCATATTATGTTTATATTCTTGAATATAGGTACGATGTTTTTCTTTAATATCTTGGTAGTTTTCTTTCATATCCTTTTGATACATTTTTAATATCTTATAGTGACTCATCTTAGGATAAGCATTAGTAACTTTAAGTACTTTACTTGAATCTAAAAGGACAGATGCAGATTTAATCTTTTTATCAATATATGGTTCAAATAATTCTTGAAGATTAATTGTTGGAAGAGGTAAGCCATTTTCTATCTGGTTTTGATCTAGATTAACATATTCACTACTTAGGTATGAGTTATTCTCATCGAAGAAGAGAAGTTCAAAACCAGGTTTTGCCTTATCTCTATAGACAATTGAGAGATGTTTTGGAGTATGTGGTTCTTCTATAGGTTCTTCTAAAACCTCATCCTCATCAGTTTCCTCTTCATCTAGGTCTTCATCTTCAACACTTTCTTCATCATCTTCTATAGACTCTTCTTGAGTGCTTTCATCATCCTGAGGTGAAAGAACTTCTTCAACCATATTCTTAGTCTTATCAAAATCTATATTTGAATAGATTAAATCCAAGATAAGTATGATGAATAGAATAATAGAAGCCATAGTAGATAAGTGAAGAATATTAAGTTTAAATACCTTATCTATAAAAGATGTAAGATAAGCGAGACTGAGTCCTCTTTCTAAAGATATATAACCCACAAATAAGCATAAGAATGAAAGTATTAGATTCCATATGCCAAAGTGTCTCTTAAACTTTAATTTAGTTTGACTAAATACTGTGAGTAAGAAGTATAGGAAACATATACCTGAAAGTGTGAGATATAAATATTTATATTCAAAAGGTAGCCCATCTCTTGCGAAGAAACCTATTTCTAGAACGAAGATAAAATACGCAAGGAAGGCTAATACTAAGAGCACTTTACCTGCTTTACTAATCTTGTAAAGCTTAATGGTCGCATTCTTTTTAGGACGTCTACTCTTTCTTTCTTCTCTCTCTTTAATTCTTGTTTCTTTATCTTTTTCAAAATCTATATTTGAATAGATTAAGTCTAAGATAAGAATTAAGAATAAAGTGATTATAGTAGAAAGTGATAGATGAAGAATATTAATCTTTAATACCTTATCTATTATTCCTGTGAGATAGGTGAGCCCTAGTCCTCTTTCTAAAGAGAAGTAACCAAATAGTAAAGAGAAGAGAGATAGAATTACATTCCATATACCAAAATGCCTTTTGAACTTTAGTTTATTTTGAGTAAAAAGAGTAACTAAGAAATATAAGAAGTTTATTCCTGCGAGTGCGAGATATAAATATTTATATTCAAAAGGTAAGCCATCTCTTGCGAAGAAGCCTATTTCAAGAATAAATATAAAATACGCTAAGAATGATAATACTAGGAATATTCTGGCTGGTATACTGAGTTTATATAGTTTCATATTTATACCTCTATATCAGTGACAATAAATGTCAGTGATTGTAAATTACTTTTTCTCTGATTCTTTTTATATGTGATAGTACAAACTAAGAAGTTATCTGAGTTTACACTAAACTCCACATTAATATATGGAATATTTTGAGAGAGAACAGTTGTCTTATAAGACAATGTTTCATCTTCTTCATTATAGTAGAAGAAGGAGTTAATATCTTCGCTGTTTAGATAAGCATCTTTGAGTTCGGCTTTAATGTCATCTGACATTATATAAGCTCTAATGTTTCTTACCATGAATGAAGTAGAGGAGCTATTTATCGCATCATCATTAAACATAGTAACGAAGCGAAGCGCACTCCAAACAGAGAGAAATAGTATTGAAGATACCGCTATTACCACAAGCAGTTCTATTAAAGTGAAGGAAGGTCTTTTTTTCATTCTGATTCTACCTCCTCACTATTTTCTTCTATAGCCTCTTCAATAATATCTCCTGATTGAACATTTATCACGAATCTAATACCATAGGTATTATCGATTCTAAGACCCTCATCATTTAGTGATGCACCATTAAAACCAGTAACGAGCTTAGGCCTATTAGGCATATAAGGTGATCTATAGAAGTAGAAGGCATTATATGTTTCATAGTTGAAGTAACAACCTTGAGCGATAGCGTAATCAGTAAGAATTGCCTCTATTGATTCAAGGTATTCATGAACTTCATGATATGAAGGAATATAAAGGAATGAATTCTCTATATCACCATATGACCAATTCTCACTTTCTTCCATAGTAAGAGGATTAGCTTCACTATATCCATTTGATACAGTAATGCTTAATAAGCTTAAGCTTTCTTCATCACTAAATAGACTCTTGTATTTACTATTTAGATATTTATTTAAACTAGAATTAGAATAATCATTTGTCTTTGAATCAAAGATATGGGCATCAAGTATGTATTTACTTACTAAGGTGTATTTATTATTTTCATCATACATCTTAATCCACTCAATAGGACTTACCTTAAAGTAGTATTCCTTTCCGTCTATAACATCTGTGCCATCTTTGAATTTAAGTCCTGAGATAAATGGATGGGCAGTTATTTTAACATACTCTTCACCATCATATTTATATATACCATTTACTGGATTAACCTCATTAAGTGCATTAATTATGGTACTATCACTCACCATTTCTTGAGGATATTTTCCATAATATAAATCACTTAGAGATTCTTCATATTTAGCTATAACTTTTATATCACCCATATAATTAAATGAACCACTATAGATATCATAATCTGATTCAGTGTAGTAGATTTTATAATGTTTGAATGAGTAACCGGGCTTTGTTGGGGTGCTTAGTGATATAGTATCAAGCACTGTATATGATAGAGGGTTTTCACTAGGTGGCATACCACCCTCATAATCATATGTTATAGAATAGGATTCTGGTTCTAATTTCGCATATATAGTTAGATTACTAAGCGTGCTTCCTGTAACTGTAGTAATCTCATTTTTAAGTTCTTGATCCGTAAACCAACCAAAGAATTTATATCCCTCTTTACTAATTTGAGCTAAGTCAAAAGAAGAAGACAGATTAAATGTGACAGGGTTAGGATTATCTACGTCCAGTGTATTAACATATTCAATTGTATATTCTTCATAAGAAACAGTAATGATCACATTAATATCGCTTGTTATTTCATCGTCTAGTGTAACTGAATAGGTGTATGTATAACCAGGGGCATTACATTTATCTTTTATCCATGATAAGGTTTCTTTCTCATCTGCGATAAAGTCTTCAATACCCTCAATCGTATCTAAAACACCAGTAACTGTGAACGTTACATTAAATTTCATTATTCTATAAATCTTAAATGAATATGTTCTTGTGCCATGGCTTCCCGCATCTAGCACAAGATATAAATCATTATCTCCTGGATTTAAAGGAATAGAATCTAAAGAAATTTCGTTTGTTAAAGATGAATCTCTATATAGTTTTGGGACAGCATAGTTGCTTCTATACTCAATATGAGAAGATAAATCAATTGTTTCAATATCATTCTCCACAGTCTTCTTATATGAATCATCTATAAATGAAAACTCTTTATCAACATAGAATTTAAAATAATAATCTATTGGGCTATAATCCCATACTGCATAATATTCCCAAACTGTTACTTCAGTATCATCAATTAAACTAGTATATTCATTCTTTTCCCATTTTATGAATTCATATTCTTCATAATCATATTCCGGGTATGTGATGCTAGATACCTTTAGATCGGTTCCGTCTAGTGTGATGTTTTCTTCACCTGATATGAGGCTTCCACCCATACCATCAAAAATAACGAGGATTGGATAAGAATAAGGGTCCTCGGTAACTGTGGTATTTGTGGTTTCTGTTTTAGTAATATCGGTTTCTGTGGTTATGGTGGTTATAGTAGTTTGAGTTGTCTCATCATTAGAGGAAGTTATGGTGGTTTTAGGCACAGGAGGAATGAGTGTAATTGTATTATGTCCTTTATTTACCATACTAGTAACCCACTCTGCGGTTTTTTTGAATATTTGGTATTTAGAATTGGCAAAAAAGAGGCCGATGGCCAATACATCTAATATTAAAAGAAATATTAATAATTTGCGTTTTTGCATTCCTCTCTCCTTTTTTACAATAATTATAGTATTTTAGCCCCCTTTTAGCAATAAATTAAAATTATATCTAATTTTAGTTGTAAAATTTGTGCGAAAAAATGACATTTTTTGAAAAAAATATGTGAAAACAAGAGAAAAACGAAGAGCCCAAAGGCTCTAATTTTTTATAAAAAATAATAAAAATGTATCTATAACTCTGATATTTTAAGCATTTTTTCTAGAAAATTTTATATAAGTAGTAAGCTATTTTTTCCTATTTAAAGCAAATATTGAATATACAATTTTTATTTTTATATAAAGATAGATAATATAACTGATATTTCGCTATATTTAGCGATTTTCTAGTATTTTTGTCTTTTCTTTAATTTTAAGCTTAAATCACATAAAATTATATTTTATTTGATTTGTGGCAAATTTATATTTGACATTATTCTACTATTTGTTTTATACTCTCTTATTTTTTTAGTAAAAAATAAAGGAGAGAAAGTAATGGAAAAGGAAAAGAAACAATTCAAGGTCACATTTGAATTGGGATTCAAATATGCTTGTTACGGAATTTTAGGTGTTTACGCTATTTTAATGATTATTGGTAGATTTATTTTTAAACCAATGAGCCTATTCTGGCGCAGCTTAAATATATTTGGAAATGCTGGTGAATTTAATCCAGTAATTAGAATAATAAGTTATGTAATTTGTGTTTTAGGTGCAAGCTACCTAATTCGTTTAGTAATTAAATTATTAGAAAACTTATTCAAGAGGGGTAGAGCCCTAATGGATATTTTTTGCAGTTTAGTTAACGCTGCTGCATATGTAATATTAGCGTTCTTAATTCTTAAAACCGTTGGTGTAGATACTACTGCTATTTTAGCTGGTATCGGAATCTTAGGATTAGTTGTTGGTCTTGGTGCTCAACCTTTAATCTCTGATATCTTAGCTGGTTTCTTCATTGTATTTGAAAGACTATTTGATATTGGCGATATTATCGTTGTTGATGGTTTCCGTGGTACTGTTAAAGAAATTGGAATCCGTACTACACAAATCGTTGATGCTGGTGGAAACATTAAGATCATAAACAACTCTGATTTAAAATCAATTGTTAACATGACTAACCAACTATCACTTGCTATTTGTGATATTGGTATTGAATACGGTGAATCACTTGAAAGAGTAGAAGCTATCTTAAAAGAAAACCTTCCTAAGATTAAGGAAGCTATTCCTGATATTAAAGAAGGCCCATATTATAAAGGTGTTGCAGAATTAGCTGATTCTGCAGTTGTTATCCGTTTCGTTGCTAACTGTGATGAAGGTAATAAGTACCAAGTAGAAAGAGATATGAATAGACAATTTAAGTTATTATTTGATAGAAATAATATCAATATTCCATTCCCTCAAGTTGTATTAAATCAACCTACATCATTTGAAACTGTTACTAAAAATCAACAGGCAAAAGCAAAAACATTCGTTGAAGAACAAAAAGAATTAAGCAAAGGATTTGCAGAAGGCGATATAAACAATAATTAATTCATTGTTAATGTGAGGATAAAATGAAAGGCGAAATTAATAACTACGGTATTAATAATCCTGATGGTTCGTCTAATGAAAAATATGAAATAAAGATCAATAATGATAATCCTCGTTTTATTAAGGAAAACTCTATTAAAGGACAAGATGATCTTTTTAAACCATCAGAACAACTTGATACCACTAAAGAAGTAAAAACATCTTCAAATAATTCAAAAAACGTTAATCAAAATACAAGCCAATCTTCATTGTCTTCTTCTCAAACTATTTCATCACTTAGTAGTAGTATTGGTACAATAAGCGGTGTTATTGCCTCAACTGTTGCGACTACAGTAATGGTTGTTGCTGTGTTTGTTAGTGCTCTTACAATCAATATATATTTAGCTCTTGCAACTATGCATTCATTAGTACTTCAAGTACAAATGGAAGGTGCTCAAGCAGAAGATTTTGAGAGTCCAATCTGGGCAACACTAACTGGTAGTGATGGTATCACCCAGGAACAAGAAATTACCCAAGATACGATTTATTTAACTTTTAAGGATTTAAACCCTCAGACAGAATACGTAGTTAAAGTAAGAAACGCTGAAAAGGTGTTTACTGAAAAGTCATTCTTCACAACGAGTGAAGAGAAGAAGATGGCATCTGTAGAAGCGAACTATGAAGAAAATACAGTATTCTTAAATGTATCTGATGTTGAACTTAAAGCCGGTGAGTATTATACCTTAGTCGCTAAGGATAGTAAAGGTAATGTGGTTTATATTAAAGACCTAGCTGAAGGCGAAGTAGAACTTGAATTTACTATGGAAGAGATGCAATCTTTATTCATTACAATATCGGTAAATGGCCAAATCTACGCATATAACGCAATTGAGATAATTCACAATGAACCTATCTTTGATTTAGAAAATGTAGTATGGGTTTGGAGTGATGATTATAAACAAGCAACTCTAGTTTTAACTGAAGTTAATGGCAATAGAACTTTAGAGCTAACTGCCCTATTAACTGAAAATATAACTAGCGCAACTTGTGAATTAGATGAGAGTGTTACTGTACTTGCCCAAGTTGAATATAAGGGTGAAACATTTAGTGATGAAAAAACGTATACTATTCCTAATACTCTATTAAGTCATGATTTAACTCTTCATGAAGAAATAAGCGCAACTTGTACAACTGAAGGCGTAAAAGCATATTCTTATTGTGAAAGATGTGGCAAATATTTCATTGATAAAATAGAAATAAATGAAGAAGATTTAGTAATTGAAGCATTAAATCATTCACTCGTTTTAAAACCTGAAGTTAAACCTACATGTGAAGAAGATGGCTTTATTGAATGTTACATCTGTGAAAGATGTGAGAAACTCTTTATAGACGTACATGGCACAAGCAAGTTATCAATAGAAGGCGGCACTATCCAAGCACTAAATCATGAATATAGCGAAATTCATGAAATGGTAGATGCAACTTGTACTGAAGATGGCCACTATGCATACTACGAGTGTAGTCGTTGTGGAAAACTATTTGATGAAGATAAGAATGAAGTTATAGAAGAAGCCCTCGTTATACCTAATTTAGGTCATGAGCTTGAATTAATAATTGGAGTACCTGCAACATGCGAGGAAGATGGCCTAATTTCTTACTGTGTTTGTGAAAGGTGTGACCATATTTATAGGGATTCTCTTGGCACAGAAGAACTAGGAGAAGAAGACCTTGTTTTACCACCTTTAGGACACGATTTAGTGGATTCTGAAGAAATACCTGCAACTTGTACAACTGAAGGCACTAAAGCATACTCTCACTGCGAAAGATGTGGCAAGTACTTTATTGATGATGTTGAAGTGCTAGAAGAAGATTTAGTTATCCCAATTCTAGGCCATGATTATGGAGAAATACATGATATGGTTGATGCAACATGTACTGAAAATGGTCACTATGCATACTATGAATGTGTTCGCTGTGGAAAACTATTTGATAGAAATAAGGACGAGATAACAGAAGAAGATTTAATTATTCCTGCATTAGATCACGAATATCAATTCAAGTTTATTTGGGAAAAAGATGGTAGTACCTATAAGGCAAACCCATGTTTAGTTTGTGAACACGACAACGAACACATAGTTGTACTAACCTCTGATGATTTAGAAGAATCAGTATTTGTGGAAGACCTAGGTGATGACAATTATCGTGCAACGTGTACATATAACGGAAAAGTTTACGAAGATTTATTTGTGGCTAAAACGACAGTCAACTTATCTCTTAATAATGGCAGAATTGAGTTATATCCTGATAGATATAAACAGTCTAGCAATGTCGATTCTATTTCTTCAAAAACCATTTACCATATAAGTGGCAACTTAAATGATGAATCACCTTTAGATATTATAAACATAAACGAATCAGGATATACAGCAACAAAAGCAATTTTCTACCTTGAATTAGATAATGTAACTATGGGCTATTCGGGTTGGTCTACTTCCTTTAGAATCCAAGCCGATGCGGATATTGATATTTATATTACTGTTATTGGTGATTTATCAATTACCGCACTGAACCACCCAGCTATTGAGCTCCAAAGAAAATCAGGTAATCCTCTTTGTAATATTTATTTCACTTCAGATAATGGGGAGGATAATATTCATTTATGGGATGATTGGAACGGCGACAACAAGTTTGGCGCACCTGATGGAGGAACATTAACTGTTTATTTGAATGGTGAGTTATATAATACAGATAGTTAAAATTGATTAATTATTAAAATGTGAAATTACAATTGAAATTAATGTAGTCTCACATTTTTTAAACGATTATTATACCTTCTTCTATGGTTTAAAAAGGCTAAATATTGCCATATTCCATCATATTAATACTACTTAATATAAACTTCAAAATACCCCTAAACTTGATTTAATAGAAGAAAACCACTATAATATGTTCGTTTTCAACAAACGTTCTAATTAAGAAGATTTATTCATAGGAGGTATAAAAATGGGTAAAAGAGTTGTTCTTGCGACATCTACTGGCTGTATAGACTATGGTCCAGAAAGATATAAGAATCTCGGTATCGAAATTGTTAGAATTACTGTATGTTATGGTGGAAAGGAGTATCTTGAAGGACTAGATTTAAATCCAAAAGAGTTCTTTGAGATGGAACAAAAACTCAAATATCCTGAGGAGGCTCTACCATATAGTGCAATGCCAAGCATTGAGTATATTCAAAAAACATATGAAAAATTAATTGCGGATGGAGTAGAAGAAGTATTCGTCATTACTTTATCAAGTTATCTTGGTGGTACACTAAATGAATTAAGACTGGTATCTGAAGAATATAAGGATAGACTTAAATTCCACTTCGTTGATACTAAGACAACATGTTTCTGCGAAGGTATGATTCAAATCCAATGTGCAGAATTAATAAATAAAGGTGTAGATAGCGAAACTATATTAAAAGAATTAAATTGGTCTATTGCTCATGAACAATTTATTGGTATATGTACTGACCTTAAATTCTTAATCTACAATGGAAGATTAAAGGGCGGTAAAGCTTTTATCTCTAAAGCATTAAATATTTGTCCTGTAATGCATTTTGACAAAGAAGGCGTAATTGATTCATTCGCAACCGCAATTGGCGCTAAAGCTGGCGCAATTAAAGCTATCCAAGAAGTTAAAAAGATTATTGGCGATAGAGATCCTAAAGATTATTATCTTTGGCATAACTACGCCGCTGAAGGCAGCGCTCAAATTTTAAAAGAATTAGAAGGAAAATATGGTTTAGTATGTAACCATGAGGATGTAGTAGGGTCTCCTGTAACTGGATGTCACACTGGTCCTGGCCTTGTTTCATACGGTTTATTCCTTAAAAGAAGAGTGGATGAGCCTTTAGAATAATAGAAAATGAGTGAGGCGTTCAAACTTCACTCATTTTTTCTTGACATTAATTAATTCCTATTATAAAATAATAAAGCGCTTGGGAAGATAGCGAAGAGGCTAAACGCGATGGACTGTAAATCCATTCTCTACGAGTTCGATGGTTCGAATCCATCTCTTCCCACCATTAGAGTTAAGTATAGCTGATACGAAAGTATTGGCTATTTTTTCTTTTATAGGCATAAATACTGCAAATATTAATGATTTATAGGGTATTTCAGCTATAAATATAGCAGTAGTAGTATATATAGCATTTATATATAAATTTAAATCGTTAAATTATTATTAATCGTTAAACTACTACTTACTATATATAAATACATATAAGAGAAGAA
>CAJOMC010000018.1 GCA_905235635.1 uncultured Bacilli bacterium
TAAAGTTTGTTTACTTGATAGATCATACATCGTGTAGATTTGTCTCGGGCCCATATGATGATCGAGGTATAGAAGAACTATTTGATTCTTTTCTTCTATAGAATAACGTTTATGAGATTTGTTCTTTGTTTTTCTTATATACATTTGGAGCCTCCTTTAAAAATATGTTAAGAAAAAAGACAATGAATTTCAATTTTCATTGTCCCTCTTTTTTATTTGGTCCGTTTTAATCAAACAGATTCTTTCTAGTGGTCTATTTTCATTTTTAAAATCCCATGTTTTCTCTCATCACTTATACTTCACCATTAAATACTATAACGGTAATAGAAGTATACATGGGAGAAACTGAATATGAAAAAGATAATGCTTTTTATATCACTATTACTTATATCTTTACTATCTAGTTGTAGTTTTTTAAGGCCTAAGTCGATTAGTGAGATATATGATGTAATTTCTAAATCAGATAATTATAAGGTAACTGCCATATTTGATGTATCATTTGTGGTTGCTAACTATGTTGCTGAAATAGATACTGATAATGTGCATTTTAAAGGCACAGCGGGCCTACTTGGTATAGGTGGTACTGAAGAGTATTATCTTTCAGTTGAAGATGGTGATACTTATAAGTATACCGTACGTGATGACGGATACATAGAAAAAGAGAAGTGCTTAAAAACTATAGAAGAAGAAAGCGATGTTGATACATCTTGGTTAGTACTATTTGATGAAAAATGTTATACATTCAATCATAGTGATACCACTTATTATATGAGAGACGATATGCCTATTATTGATGATGATGGGAATATGTTCTTTGATGCGAAAATCAGAATAGGAGAAAATGAAGAATATTACACTATTTCATTCACAACCATAAATAGTGGGATGAGTGTAAGATGCAGGATTGTTATTAGTGATATAGGCAAAATATCGATAGTTCTTCCAGACATAGATTAGATACAAATAATTAACTCAAAAGATTAAATAGTTGACTTATCCTAAGCGATAAGTCTTTTATTTATAAAAGTAGTATTATATGGTATTATTTTTATGAATTATGAACGAGATTATTAAACTATATATATTCGATTTAAAAGAATTAAAAGATGATATAGAAATACCTTATTTAACAAATGAAGATATTGAGAACGCAAATAAGTATAAGACTATCATCTCAAGAAAACAACACCTAATATCTTCTTATTTAAAGAGAAGATTTGTAGGGGATTATTTAGTAAATGGAGATGGAAAGCCATATAGCGCTACCTCATTTTTTAATATAAGTCATTCAAATGAATATGTTGTATTGGCTATATCAGATAAACACCCTATTGGTGTAGATATTGAGGAAATAAAAGAAGTAAAAGATGATATGCGTAAATATATCTCATCTAAAGAAGAATATCTATATATAAAAAATGATAAGAACTTCTTTGAGGTTTGGACTAGTAAAGAATCTTTATCTAAGGCATATGGTACTGGGTTATATGATATAAAAAATATTCCAGCTCTACCACTTGATGGAGTAAAAATATATCAAAATAAGAAGTATCGTTCAAATATTATATATTTAGATAATTATGTACTATCAATCACTATAGAATCAGAAAATAATATTAGTATTCAAAAAGAAGAAGTAACTATTTGAGGTATAACCATGAATGAAATAAGAGACTATTTACTTAATAATCAAGATATAAAATATCGTGATTTTACCCTTCCTTTACTCCCGAATATTGATCCTAATACTTTTATTGGTGTAAGACTTCCTATAATTAAGAAATACGCTAAAGAATTAGACGATATAACTAAAGAAGAATTCTTAAACGCTTTACCTCATATGTATCATGAAGAGAATATCTTACACGCAATGATTCTCTCCAATACAAAAGACTATGATACATTTATTGAATACGTTGATAAGTTTTTACCATATGTATCTAACTGGTCGGTATCAGATACCATCTGTAATAAACATTTAAACAAATATAAAGATAAACTCATTAATGAAATATATAAATGGTTAAAGAGTAATGAACTATATAGAGTTAGATATGCGATAAAGTGCCTTATGAATTATTATCTTAATGAAGACTTTAAAGAAGAACACATACATAAAGTAGAAGAAGTTAAACTAGATGACTATTATGTAAAAATGATGATAGCGTGGTATCTTGCGACAGGTCTCGCAAAGAATTATGATTCATTTATTAAAGTAATAGAAGAAAAAAAATTTGATACATTCACTCACAATAAAGCAATACAAAAAGCTATTGAATCATATCGTGTGAGTGAAGAACATAAAGAATATTTAAAAACATTAAAGATAAAATAAACAAAGTATATAAAACATAAAGGACCGTTAGGATGCGGTCCTTTATGTTTTAATGCTTGCTAAGGTTACCAGCCGTAAGCTGTTTTTCCGATGAGTGAATAAAGTTTATCCGCATCAAAATTTGTATAATATACATTAATAGTTTCATCACCGGTTCTAATTACATGTGGGCCAAATCCTATTACTGTGCCATCCAAATAATGGATCTCAATCTCCATAGTATAACCATATAAATATAGCCTATAGGCTTTATAATAAACCGCTTTTCGAACAAGTCTTTTAAATACTTTGATATCTTCATCACTATCAATAGTATATGCATGATCATATGGTTCAATTACAATATATTCAATATCTTTGGTTTTAATTTTAGCAGATAGATTTTTAGGGCCATGTGCAATATTAAATACGCAAAGTGTAGCGAGTATTAAACCAATAAATACATATAATATAATTAATATAGTTTTCTTACATTTCTTTGATTTCATATATAATTAATCCTTTATTCAACACCTGCAAGTAATCGTATTGCATCAAAGTCAAAAGTGTTTAAATAAGTTTGTACTATTTTACCATCAACTTTAATTGTGTGTGGTCCAAATTTAATTTTTGAACCATCTGTATAGTATACTATTATATCTGGGCCCGCATCCCATAAATAATCGTCCCTTGGAGCCTTAAAATAAAACGATTTCTTTACAAGCTTTTTAAAGGCCTTTATATCTTCTTCACTATCAATAGTATATTTAGTTACATAATAGTCATATACTATATATTCAATGTCATCTGTTCTAACTTTTGAGGAATGATTTTTGGGCCCAAAAATAATATTAAGAGCACAAAGAATCGCGAGCAAAGCGCCTATAACAACATAAATAACTATCAACTTAAGAATGTCTGTTCTTCATATGATGGGAATAGAAAACGAAGAAGAAAACAACAAGATAAAAGCATTATTTAAGTATGAAGAATAAGCATTAATGATAATGTAGTATTTTTATCTATATGAATATATACTATGTTGTTTTTATGTTGTTTTTAGGTGAAATCACGGCTTCACTAGAGTAGGCAAAATTTTTTAATTGACATAAAATTATAAAAGTAATATAATCAAGATGAGTTAAGAAGTAACAAGTTATTTTTTATTTTTTTAGAGAAAACGCGAAACGTTTCGCGATAACATTTTAAATATAAAATTTAAAAAATATAAGGAGACATTTATGAAGAAGAATATTAGTTTAATTTCATTGCTATGTATTCTTGCGATCGTATTTGGGCTTGTTGCCTGTAGTAAAACTACTGAATCAACTGATTCTACAACTACAGATACACCAAATTCAACAACTATCGATTCAACAACTACGGAATCTCAAATTACTAATCCAATAACTAATGAAGATCACGTACATTCTTTTGATGAAGGAGTTGTAACAAAAGAAGCAACTTGCGATGAAACTGGTACTATGACATTTACTTGTTCTTGTGGAGAAACAAAAACTGAAGTAGTTCCTGCACTTGGACATAACTTTGGCGAATGGGTAGCTGAAGTTCCTGCAACTTTCTCATCTACTGGAACTAAAGGATATAAGACTTGTGATAGATGTAACAAGAGCTTTGATGCTGATGGAAATGAAATCACTGAATTTGAAATCCCTGTTGCTACAGAACTTACTATAGATTTCAATAATCCAAATAGAACAACTGATAATGATGGAAGAACTACAAGTGGAGCATTTTTATATGGCGGATGGAACGGTAGAGAAGCTACAAAAGATGGTGTTACTGTATATGAGCTCTTTGCTAACAACAATACAGATCCAACAATGTGGTTCCATACCTTTAATCATGAATTATTTCCTGTTGGTTCTTATGAAATATCTTTCGTTGTTTTAAGAGAATTCGATGATTTTAATACCAATGCGTATTTCTGGTATAGATGTATAACAGATGGCGATGTTGAAATGCCTAAAACTCAATCTGTTAAAGATGAAATGAACAACGTTGGTACAACAGAATGGGCAACTATTAAAACTTCATTCTACATTGATTTCATTCCTAATATAAATGGTATCGAATCAATGCAATTCCATTACACTTGTCCAACTGCTGATAATGGTAGTCTTTATATAAAGAGTATTACAATTAAGAAAGTAGATAGTCCTGTTCTTGGCGAATGGGTAGATGAAGTTCCTGCAACATGCACAGAAACTGGTACTAGAGGATATTATCCTTGTACAAATTATGATAAATACTTTGACGCTAATAAAAATGTTATAAATGCTGCAGATTTAGTTATTCCTGTACTTGGACATAACTTTGGCGAATGGGTAGCTGAAGTTCCTGCAACTTGTACAGAAACAGGTACTAAAGGCTATAAGACTTGTACTAGATGTAACAAGAACTTTGATGCTGATAACAATGAAATCACTGATTTAACAATCACTGCATTAGGACATAACTATGGTGCTTGGGTAGATGAAGTTCCTGCAACTTGCACAGAAACTGGTACTAAAGGATATAAGACTTGTACTAGATGCAACAAGAACTTCGATGCTGATAACAATGAAATCGCTGATTTAACTATCACTGCTCTAGGTCACGACTTAGTAGATGACGCTGCTATTCCAGCTACTTGTACTGAAACAGGTAAGACTGCTGGACATCACTGCACAAGATGTGATTATACTGACGGTGGTGAAACAGTTCCAGCA
The DNA here is from genome assembly GCA_905235635.1 of uncultured Bacilli bacterium. Lineage (GTDB taxonomy): Bacteria > Bacillota_I > Bacilli_A > Izemoplasmatales > UBA1188 > UBA1188. Next base: position 5,047 of record CAJOMC010000018.1, read on the forward strand.
CTTGGTCATGATTTCGAATGGGTAATTGATAAAGAAGCAACTTATACTGAAACAGGTCTAAAACATGAAAAATGTACTCGTTGCGATGAAGTAAGAAATGAAAATACAGTAATTGATATGATAAGTCATGAACATAACTTAACATCAACTGCTGCAGTAGCCGCAACTTGTACAGAGGCTGGTTCAAAAGCTTATTATACTTGTACAGTATGTGGCAAATATTTCAGTGATGCTGAAGGACAACTTGAAATTGCTGATTTAGAAACTTATCTTCCAGTTGCTGCATTAGGTCATAACTTTGGTGCTTGGGTAGCAGTAGTTCCTGCAACTTGCACAGAAACTGGTACTTTAGGACACAAGACTTGTGATAGATGTAACAAGAACTTTGCTGAAGATGATAAAGAAATAACTAATTTAACTATCGCTGCATTAGGCCATAATCTAGTAGACGACGCTGCTGTAGCTCCTACATGTACTGAAAATGGTAAGACTGCTGGACATCACTGCACAAGATGTGATTACACTGATGGCGGTGAAACTGTACCTGCACTCGGTCATAACTTTGGTGCATGGGTAGATGGATCTCCTGCAACTTTCTTATCTACAGGTACTATAGCGCATAAGACATGCGATAGATGCAATAAGAACTTTGATGCTGATGATAATGAAATTGCTAATATTATAATCCCAGTTGCTACAGAACTTACATTAGATTTCAATAATCCAAGCACTGTATTTGAATTCGGTGGATGGAATACAAGAACTACAACGTTAGATGGCATTACGGTATATGAGTTGTTCACTTCTAGTGAAAACACAGATCCAACAATGTGGTTACAAATAAAGAATGAATCATTCCCTGCTGGAACATATGAATTTACTGTAACAGCTAAAAGAGAAAAAACAGATTTCAATACTACATCATATTCATATTATGAATATAATAAATCTACTGGTGGAACTGGAGATGGAACAGTAGATACTGTTCAAGGTGTAAATAATCTTACAACTGAATATGGAACATATACATTTACTATCTCAATTATGTATATAAATGGTGCAGCTTCTTTAAAACTTGCTCATATACACTACACTTGTCCAAAAGCTGATTGTGGAAGTATGTATATTAAGAGCGTTAAAATTGAAAAAGTTGCAGATGTTCCTCCAACATTTAACGATGTATATCTCGAATTTAATGGAAGACATACTGAATCAAAAGTAGTTTACAATGGATTTAATACAGATGGTGTTCATGCTTTAGATATTTGTGAAGCAAGTAGCGACCCTGCAATGTGGGGAAAAGTTAATGGCCTCGAAGCAGGAAAGAAATATAATTTTGCGATTACTTTATATAAAGCACCTAATTATCCTGCATCAACTAATTCACAGTTTAAATATATTTACTATAAAAATGGTGGTACTACAGAAGTAGTTGTAATAAACATCGCAAATGAAGTTAATAGTCATAATGTATGCGAATTCTTTACTGTTAATTGTGTCGTTGATTTAACTGTTGAAGGATGCACTGGACTTGAATCATTCCATGTACATACTGATGATTATGTTCAAGGCAAATATAATGAATTTATCAGCATGTTAATGATTGATAAAATTGTTGTAACAGAAATTGGTGGAGATTCAGGTACAAGAGAACTTGACTTTAATGGTAAAACAACAGGATTTGGAGATTTTGGTGGATGGACTACTGAATATCTATACGAACTCAGAGCTGACCAAAATAACTGTGACCCAACAATGCATATTTCAAGTATAGAGAATATGGCTCTTGGTAAATATCAATTGACATTTGCTGTACTTAAGACATTTGATGAAACAGTTAACACACCAAGATTACAATATAACTACTTTACTTTAACTGGATCTGAGGCAGTTTCGATAGATTTAACTCAACAGTTTGCTGAACATTCTATTGGTGAATGGTTTGATGTAACTGTAGTAATTGATTTATCTATGGAAGGATGTAGAGGCCTTGACTTCATCCAGTTACATTATGCTCAAACTTGGGAAGCAAATAGATATAGTGAATATCATGGAAGTATCTTCATTAGATCTATCAAAGTAAAAGAAATAACAGAATAATTATTTAAAATTATGGATAAGTAGGGCTTAAATGCTCTACTTATCCAAAACAAATGGAATTTATATGATACTAACAGTTACGCTCAATGCATCAATGGATAAAAAATATGTAATTGATAAGATTGAATACGATGAAGTAAATAGAATTAAAGAAGTCGAAAATAGTGCAGGAGGCAAAGGACTGAATGTATCTAGAGTTTTAAAAATTACAGGCTCTAATGTAATCGCAACGGGATTTGTTGGAGGACATATAGGTGATTATATTATTGATTCACTTAATAAATATGAAATTAAAAATGATTTCGTTAAAGTAAAAGATGAATCAAGATGTTGTATTAATTTAATCAATTTATCTGATATGTCTCAAACCGAATATTTAGAACCTGGATTTATTCTTGATGAAGATGATATTAATAGATTTATTGAGAAATATAATAGCTTATTAGACTTAAGTGATATTGTTATCTTAAGTGGTAGCGCACCTAAAGGAGCACCTAAAGATATTTATAAAACATTAGTTGAAATCGCTAATAACAAGAATAAAAAAACGATACTTGATGTAAGTGGAGAATATTTAAAATATGGAATTCTTGCGAAACCATATGCGATTAAGCCTAATAAAAAAGAACTAGAAGATTTAGTTCAAAAGAAAATAAATAATTTTGATGATTTAAAAGAAATAGCGAATACAATTATTTTAAAAGGAATAGACGTATGCCTGGTTTCTTGTGGGGCAGAAGGAATATATGCCTTTACAAAAGAAGAAACATATTTCAAAAAAGCACCAAAAATTAATTTAAAAAACGCAACAGGAAGTGGAGATTCAAGCGTTGCAGGATTTGCATCAGGACTTGAACAAAATCTTAGTATTGATGAATCTTTAAAACTCGCTGTTGCATATGGCAGCGCTAATGCTATGGAAGATAAAACAGGTTTTGTAAGTCCTGAAGTAATTGAAGAACTTTTAAAGAAAATAGAATAACATAAGAAAATAATTAATAAAAAAATATAAGGAAGGAAATTAAAATGGAGAGAATTGATCCGAATTTAGTGCCAAAAAGAAAACTAGCATCTGGAGAATATATTCCTTGCATAGGAATGGGAACATTTGGTTCTGATAGATTTACTGCTGAAGAAGTTAGTAATGCTGTTCTTGGAGCGTCAAGAGTAGGATTCCGTCTTTTTGATTGTGCTGCATGTTACGGCAATGAAGACTTAATTGGCAATGTCTTCGAACAAATGATGAAGGAAGGAATTAAAAGAGAAGAATTATTTATCACAAGTAAGGTTTGGAATGATATGCATTCCCCTGAAAATGTACGAAAAGCTTTAGATAAAACTTTAAAAGATCTTAAACTTTCGTATCTTGATATTTATTTTATTCACTGGCCATTTAGAAATTATCATGAACCTGGGTGTGATGTTAACGCAAGAAATGCTTTATCTCACGCATATAATCATGATGAATTCATGGAAACATATAGAACAATGGAAGCTTTACAGCGTGAAGGAAAAATTAGATATATCGGTGTATCTAATATGACAATACCTAAACTAAAACTTTTACTTAGAGATTGTGAAATAAAACCTGCATGTATTGAAATGGAATGCCATCCTGCTTTCCAACAACAAGAGCTTTTTGATTTCTGTATGAATGAAGGAATTCAACCAATCGCATTCTGTCCTATTGGATCTCCACAAAGACCAGAAAGAGATATGACTCCTGATGACGTATGCGATATTAAGCATCCAGTTTTAGTTGAAATCGCTAAAAGACATAATGTTCATCCAGCAGTAATCTGCTTAAAATGGGCAGTTCAAAGAGGACAAATTCCAATTCCATTCTCTATCCATGAAAATGAATATACAAGCAATTTAAAATCTGCTTGTGAAGACCCATTAACTGATGAAGAAATGGAAATGATGAAAACAGTAGAAGCAAATTCTAGATTAATCAAAGGTCAAGTATTCTTATGGGAAGGTGTTGATGACTGGCATATTCTCTGGGATGAAGACGGAGAAATCAAAGCAAAATAGAAATGAACAACTTATTAAGTGATCTTTTTAAAGAAGATAATAAAGTATCAAAAACTATTTCTCCAGAAAACCTTACAGGTGAAAAAGGCTCAGCCTGTAAAGCAACTACAGGCACAGGAATGGATCAAGCAAGAGAACTTGGACAAGGCTGGAAAATATCTCCAAGTTTATTATACAAAAGCCACGAAACAATAACTATCGCTGAAGTAAAAGGAGAAGGAGTTATCAATTATATGTGGTTTGGGGGAGATATCTCAAGAGATACCATTATTAGAATATATTGGGACTTTGATGAAACTCCTGCAGTTGAAGTACCACTTACTGATTTCTTTTCGAATGCTTGGATAGATAATAGAGGTAAATGCTTTAGTGGACCATTTTCTAGTCTTAATACACTTGTAATCTCTATAAACCCTAATAACGCATTAATTTCTTATTTTCAAATGCCTTTTAAGAAAGGTTTTAAAATAACACTTGAAAATACAAGTGAAAACACAATGTGCACATATTATCAAATCAACTATACACTTCAAAAACTTGAAAGTAACATCTTATACTTCCACGCTCAATTTAGAGAAAGCGATAGAGTAGAGAAGATGAAATGCCATAATGTTTTAGATAATGTGTATGGAAAAGGAAAATATGTTGGCACATCAATGGCTGTTGAACTTCATGGAAATGATATTTGGTGGGGTGAAGGTGAATTTAAATTTTATTTAGATGGTGATAAAGATTTTCCATCAATTTCCTCAACTGGTACTGAAGATTATTTTTTAGGATCTTTTGACTGGGAAGTAGATAGCAAATATCAAACTTATTCAACTCCATACGGTGGTATGTTTTATGTATCAGATCCTGATGTAAAACATACAGAAAATCAAAGATTTGCGTTATGTAGATGGCTTTTACATGATTCAATAAGATTTGAAAAAGATATAAGAATTGAAGTTCAAGATTTAGGTTGGAGAGAGCTTGGAAAAACATATGAAGTAAGAGAAGATTATATCTCGACTGTTTCATACTTTTACCTAGATAAAACTTCAACTAATATTCCAAAGCTTAAATATAGAAAATTAGGAGGAAATTCATGAAAAAAATAATATTTACATTAATCGTTATTTTATCTTTAACTTTATTTTTAGGCTTAAACCTAAAACAAACTAAAGCTGAAGGTGGATGTACACTTAATATATCATTAGATAAAGATACAATTTCAAATGCTGATTTAACTACTGCATCTTCATTCGAAAACAATATATCAAACATAAATATTGAGTTTAATGATGCGGATAATAACCCTATTAGTTTAAGAAGCTTAGGTGACGATGATTCAGTAAATTTTGAAATTGGTGATGAAAGTATTGCGGTTATTAAAGGCAATGTAAGACAATTCTATGTATTTGGTGTATCTAAAGGAACAACAAGCATAACATGCGTTATTGTCTATAACAGCAATACCTATAGAAGCAATACCGTTAATATCACAGTTGAAGGTTCAATTTTAAAAGATGGTGGACTAGAAGCTGTTAAAGGATGGCATACTTATGGTGACTACTGGCACATTGATGTTGACGGCAACGCCAATGATGATTCATGGGGCTTTGATGTCAATAGCACATTCAATATGACTGGTGGAAACAACATGTATATTAGAATGCCTAATGGTGAAAATACTTCTTTAAATGGCTCAGTTAGAATTTATCAAGACATCTATCTTGATAGCGAAGCTTATACTTTCGCAGTATATATTAGAAGATTCCCTGGTATTGAACAACAACCAGTAGTTAGAGTAGATGGTGTTGATTATGATTCATTTAATACACCAGTAGAAGTTGGCGCTATTAGACTTGATAACGACAATAAAGAAACATCACAATCCTTCTATAAAGTTTATGAGGGAGATGATAAAAAAGGTGTTGGTAGCTTTGAAGCATGTTCAGTTGAATTTAGAGTAAATGAACCTGGTATCTATAGATTATATCTCTTAGCCGAAAGCGAAAGCCATGTTGGAATGGGAATGCAGGTAGATAACTTTGTATTAACATCAGGTCAACAAGTAAGCTATATCACTGCAAAATTTGGTTCTAGCAATGAAGTTAAGGTTGATGAATCAATCAGTCTAGAATTCCACGCTTATTATTCAGATGGTTCTGAAGCAACTATTACAGATGTTCGTCCTACATATGTAAGCTCTAATAGCGAAGTTCTTACTATTACAAAAGACAACAAAGTATATGGTCTTGCGGTTGGTGAAGCCAATATCTATGTTTCAATAACAATCAATGGACAAGATTATAACTACACTATAGAAGCAACTGTAGTAGCAGATGAAGATGATAATAATACTGGTGGTGGTGATGATACTCCACAAGGTGGTGAAACTAAGACTACACCAAACGATGGTGAAACAACTAAAAAAGGATGTAAATCAAATATTTCATCAGCAGTATTACCTCTAGTAATCGTTCTATCGTCTACAGCTATCATTATTAGCTTTAAGAAAAAGAAAAGATTATGAAAAAGATAATATATACTTTAATTCTAGCTATATTATCTCTTACTTTAATTTCTTGTACTAGGACTACTGAAACAGTTCCTGAAGGAAGAAATGAAGTAAAGATGTGGCTAATTCAAAACGAAAGTTTTGATGTTGCTTGGTGGAAAGAACAAGTAGATACTTATAACAATAGCCAAGATGTTAACTATGTTAAAATATCTTGGGTAGATAGTGGTGCATGGGATACTAAAATAAATTCCGCAAGAGAAGGTGGAACTGCTCCTGATATTGTAACTTATCCAATATCAGGTGTTGCGCAACAAGCTCAATATGGAACACTTGAACCACTAAATAATTATATTTCTAATTTAGATACACTCCTTTTAGATTTCGATGATAAAGTAAAAGCGAATATCACAAGCAGTGAAGGATTAGTATATGGTATTCCAAGACTTCTTGAACCATCTATGCTTATGTACTATAGAAAAGATATTTTAAGTGCTGCTGGATGGGATGAAGCACCAAAAACCTTAGATGAGCTTGCAAGTTGTGCTAGCGATGTTACAACATATCTTCAAGCTCATAAAGAATTAAAACTCTCAAAGACTATGCAAGTGGCGTCTAACAACGAAGATTATGGTTGGGTTTCTTGGGCTGTTCAATATCAACTATCAGGACATGAATCATCACTCAATGAAGATTGGACTAGAGCCAATCTTGAAGGCTATGAAAAAGTTTGTGAATATTGGGCTGATTTACATGATATGGCAGGCTGTGCTCCTCAAGCACTAACATCTGGTGGATATAAAGATGACTACGCTGCTATACTTGAAGGCAAAGTCGCAATCCAACAATGTGGATCTTGGATTTGGGGAACACTCTATTCGCTTGATGATTATAGTAGTATGATAGACAAGATTGGTGTTGCGCCATGGCCTACAACTACAGGTACTTTTGAAAATGAAATCTTATGTTCTTTAGGTGGATGGAGCCTCGCTATTGAAAGAGGTGGAACAAATAAAGAAGGAGCTGCTGATTTTATTAGATGGTGTTTATTAGACGCTGAAAGCGCATCAAGACTATATAATTATTTTGAAGCAGCACATTTCTGCAAAGTTTCTCCAAGAAAATCAGTTAATGATTTATTATCAAGTGAAACTGCAGGCACAAACGCTATGAGAGATTTGCTTGTAAATGTTCTTTTAGATAATTCTATGATGGAACCAACTTATCCATGGGAAATATCACAGTATATTGGTAACCAGTATGTAGCATATGTCTCTGATGGAAAGAAAGCAAGCGTCGCTATGAAAGATGCGGAAAACGAAATTAATGGCTATATCTTAGCCAATGAAGTATCAAAGAAAAAATTTAATTAATTTGGAGTAATTATGAATAAGCAATCAAAAAGAAGTAAAAGAAAAATCAAATATAAAAATGACTTAACCGCATTTCTTTTCATTTTTCCAGCTTTTTTCTTGATTTGCTTTTTTGTCATTTATCCATTTATCAGTTCGATATTTTTATCATTTTATGATGTAAAAGTATATGAAGAAAATATATTTGTTGGTTTTAAGTACTATGAAATAGTATTCAAGGATAAGAATTTCTGGCGTAGTTTAGGAGTTGCTTTTGAATATGCGGGAATTCTTATCCCTGTACAATTTGGTCTAGCCTTTTTAATTGCGTTATTTATTAAAAAGGATAGGCTTGGTAGTAAAGCAGTTAAATCAACTATTTATGTTCCAAATATGATTTCTGGTATCGTTGCGGGTACAATCTTTTCATTAATTCTTGCTTACGATAGTGGTCTTTTAAATAAATTTATTGGACTCTTTGGAATTGATCCAATACCTTTTACCAATGATATGCCGATGTTATCTATACTTATACCAGGTATATGGCTTGGACTCGGATACATCACTCTTGTTATTCTTGCAGGATTAAATGAAGTTCCAAAAGATTATTATGAAGCTGCAGAACTTGATGGAGCGAATTCATTTCAAATGTTTTTTCATATCACAATTCCATGTATGAAAAATACGCTAATCTATCTCCTTATAACATCTCTTGCGGCTAATCTACAACAATATGAATTATCAATGATGATAACTGGTGATTTATATAATGGCGCAACGACTACACCAAATTATTATATTTATAACTTACTAACATATCAAAACAGAAGATCTCAAGCTATAGTTGCGAGCCTCTTAATGTTTATCATTTTAGGTACTTTATCAGCTATTGTCTTTTCTATGATGAAATCTGAAAAATCATCAGACTAGGAGTATCACATGAACACTTTAGTATTAAATAAAGATAAAAAGAAAGCAAAAAAAGATATTCTAAATATCGTATGGTTGCTTATCGCAATCATAATTATTTCAATTTCTTTATTTCCAATTTTTTGGATGTTTTTAAGTTCGCTTAAAACAAAAAGAGAAGCAGCGTCTGGAGTCTTTTTCCCAGCTAATCCAAGCTTTGAAGCTTTTAAACTTCTTGATTATACTTTCTTTAATTCTTTAATAATGACTTTTGTTGGAGCTCTGATCTCTGTTTCTTTATGTGTTGTAATAAATCTTCTTGCGGCTTACGCTTTCGCAAGATTAGATTTCCACGGTAAAAAATATATCTGGGCTATCATTCTAATTCCTATGTTCGTTCCAGGAATGACTATTTTAGTCCCATTATATCTTTTATGTTCTGAGCTTAGGATTTTAGATACTCTTTTTGTCCTTATTATTCCTGGTGTCGCTCAGGCAACTCATATTTTCTTTATGCGACAATTTTTCTTAACTGTTCCAAAGTCTCTAGAAGACGCCGCTAAAATTGATGGCGCTAATGAATTTCAATTATTCTTACATATATTTGTTCCATTATCATCAGGCCCATCATTTATAGTTGCCTTAGGAGCGTTTATGGGATATTGGAATGCTTATTTATGGCCAGTACTTGTTGTTGAAAGAGAATCCTTAAAACAAATTATGCAAGTAGTTCAATCTTATAGACCAAGCCATGATCCAAACTGGCCACTTATTATGGCAGCCTCTTTAATCGCAACATCTATCCCACTCATCATCTATTTCGCTTTCAATAAGCGAATAGTTGATAGCCTTAAAATTAGTGGTATTAAATAGCTTAGGAGTCCTTTATGAAAAAAATATCTCTATTTATCTTCATATTTATATCTTTATTCCTTTTATCGTCGTGTAATAAAACCACGACTACGGACTTTAAAACAACAAAAGAAGATGAAAATTCTTCTTTTTCAAGACCAGAATCATATAAAGATGAAAAAGTAGGTATTGACGCCTATAACGATTTAGATAGATTAGCTTTTATTGATCTTGAAGCTTTTAATTATGGTGTTTCAAGCGCAGCTTTAAACAACAATAATTCCGATGGCCTTACTGGAGGCAACTGGTTATATATTGATTCAAAAGGCAACAGAGTTATCGCAGAAGCTAAAGGTAAAGGAATTATCAATAAAATTTGGACTACAGGAACTTATAATGAAGGCGCAATAGTTAGAATATATATTGATAATGAAAATACCCCTATATATGAGGATACTTATTATAATTTCACAAAAGGTACAGTTAACCCTTTTATATATCCTGTCACTAAATTCTGGAATCAGTCTGGTGGAGGAAGAGTTAACTATCTTCCAATTGAATTTAATACCTATATGAAAGTAAGCATTGAAAATCCTGGTTCATATAATCTATTTTTCTATGTAGATTATGAACTCTTAGGAAAAAATCATGAAGTTAGTTCATTTACAAAAAATGAAGATATTTCAATGCTTAATCAGATGTTTTCAAACCCTACCATTGACTATAAAAGTGGTACTGGTGTAACTAAAAAAACTGTCTCAAATGAGATTCCTCAAGGTACATCAAAAGAATTCTTTAATATCGATGGAAAGAAACAAATTCAATCAATTAAAATAACTATTCCAAATTTGAATCTCCCATCAACTGCAATGAACGCTGATAAAAATATTCAGTTGGCAAACTTTAGAGATATTCTTAATGGCCTTAAACTTAAAATATATTGGGATAATGAAATAAACCCATCGGTTGATGCGACCTTTGGAATGTTTTTTGGAATGGGTTCTTTTGGTTATAACAATAAAATACAATCTTTAATGTATGGCGTTAACGATAATAATGTTTTGTATAATTATTTTCCAATGCCATTTACTAAAAACGCAAGAATAGTTGTTGAAAATAATTCCAAAGAAGACGTATCCTTATCTATTGAACTTAGAAGCAAGGATATCGATTACAATTTCTATAATGTTGGATATTTCAAGACCAAAGAAATGAATTTCTATGTCTCGAGAAATAATCCTTTTGATGTCTGCCTTTTAAGTGATTATGGATCTGGCAAGATTGTCTCCCTACAGTTCAACGGCTTTGGACAAAGCTATGATGATGTTAGATTCGAAGAAGGAGACTTTAGAGTTTATATAGATAATTCTAAAACACCACAGGTTATCACGTGTGGTGGTGAAGATTTCTTCAATGGTGCAGGTTATTTTATAGATTCATCAAGTGTACAGAAAAAAGGCTTATATACTAATGAACTTTCAGGATATACCAATTGGTATAAGACATCATCTGAACAAAATGGTACCTCAATGTATCGTGTATTTTTAAATGATGCCTTTACCTATAGAGATGGTATAAGATTCACTGTTGAACATGGTGGAGGAGAAAGAAATATCAGTAGCCCTAACTGGTGCACAAATATGAATGTGGGCTATGAAACACTTGTTTGTTATTACCATTCAGATACTAAGAGAATGGAAAAAACCGATGAAGTTGTTCTTTCTAAAGAAGAAGATTTAGAAAAACATAATTATAATTCAAATAATGAAACATCTATTTCTATAAACGCTCCATATTTTTCATCCTTTGATTTAGTTAAAGAATCATATACAGGCTTTAAAGGCTCATCTGAGATATCATTTACTGTTAATATTGATAATAAAAATAACGGAGTAATAATATCAAGAACCTTTGATAACACTGTAGGCAACATTGGCGCTAGCGTTTATGTTGATAATAAGTACGTAGGCGAGTGGTATCAAGCAGGATATAATAACGTTCTACCATTAACTGAAAGTAGATTCTTTATCCATGGTGATTACACTAAAGGAAAAGATAAAATGTTGTTAGAGTTAAGCCTAATACTACTGCAGAATGGAACGCTTTTAAATATGAAATATATTCTATGGTTGATAAAGCTATAAGCGAGAGCTTTACTGAAGGATATTACAATATTAAAGGTAGTAAATATCTAAATGTTGATTCAATAGTTTCTACTAAAGATAATATTTTAGATGATGCATCATCAGACTTTGTCTTTATTAAATATTATGATAATACCTATTTTATTGTATCTGTAAAGACCGGTGCTCTCTTATACGCTAATAACGATAATCTATCATCTATAACTGTTGAAAATAGATTTTTAGCTGATCAATATAGATTTAAGATAAATAAATTAGATAATGGAAAATATACTATTCAAAGTTTAAGTTCTAATAAATATCTTAATGAAAATTTAAGTTTTTCTAAAGAAAAATATGAATTTGAATTAATAGAAATCAAAGAAAGAAAACTTTTAGTGTATTAGATGGTATTAATATGAAAAAGATATCCTTAATTACCTTATTAATTTTAAGTTTAGTGGTTATTCCTATGTTAACTAGTTGTGATAAAAATAAAGAAAACAAAAAAGAATATGAAATAGAAGAAAGAGTAGAAAATATTGAATATGGCGTTATGGGGATGGAAGCTATTTCTAACACCAAGAAAATGGCTTACCTAAACCCTAACGTATTTAATTATGGTGATGGTAGTTACTCTAAAGAAAACACCAACTCTGATGGCTTCTTAAATGATAATTTCTTATACATCGAAGATGATATGTATGTTATATGCGATGTTAAAGGAAAAGGGATGCTTACAAGAATGTGGGCATTAGCCTATCATGTGAATGGAAATAATAAATTTTATTTCTATTTAGATGGCGAACTCGTGATTGAAGATACCTATAACAACATAATAAATGGTACGAATCCTAAAATAGAAAAAGCTTTCGCTACTTATGAACCAAAAGGAACTTTTGTGGAATTTTATTTTTCGATAAAGTTTGAAAGTTCTTTAAAGATAATGATGGACGCTCCATTTGGCTTCTGGCAAGTTGATTATGCCTTAGTAGATGATGCAACTGATAATTTCACAAAAACTACTTTTGAAGAAGATTATAAAGTTGAATCAATCATCTTATCTAATTTAGGCAATCCTACAGTATCATACGCTAGTACCTTTAATAATGATTTTAATATTAAAGCTAATAATAAAATAGAAGTATTAAATCTTGAAGGCCCAAAACAAATATCTTTTATACAAGTAAAGATTGATGGCCTAAATCTAACTGAAGATTTCACATATCAAAAAGAATCATATAGAGATTTACTTAATGGACTTAAACTAAAGATGTACTGGGACCAAGAGGATACTCCATCAGTTGATGCGCCATTCGCATTACTTTTTGGCGCAGGATCCTTTGGTTATAACCATAAAGTAAAATCTTTTATGTATGGAATAAATGGCGATACGCTATATCTAAATTTCCCAATGCCTTTTAAGAAAAACGCTAAAATTGAAATCTTAAATGAGTACACTAAGGATGTTAATTTATCAGTAAAGATTGGATATTCAGATTTTAAAGATAGTTTCTATAATGTTGGATATTTTACTACTAATTATTCTAACTATTATATTCCATATGAAGATCCATTTGAAGCAGTAATGCTTAACGTAAAAGGAACTGGTAAAGTTGTATCTATTCAAGAAAATATCTTTGGTAGCGTTGGCGATGTTTTATATGAAGAAGGAGATCATAGATTCTATATCGATGGCGCAAAAGTGGCTCAGATGATTGGAACTGGTACTGAAGACTTCTATAATGGTGCTGGATATTTCTTAGATTCTACTACAGGAAAATCTAAGGAAGGATTAAATTCTCTAAATTTTTGTGGCTACACAAACTATTTCTTCAAGACAGAAGATAACGTAACTTCTAATGGCGTTAGCATGTATAGAGAATTTGTTACGGATCCAATAAACTTTAGAAATAAAATTCTAATGACTTTTGAACATGGTGGTGGTGAATATGATAGAAGACCGAATAGAACCATGAATTTAAACCAAAGTGCGGGCTATGAGGTTCTTGTATGTTATTACTATAAACCACTTACAAAAATGTCTATAACAGATGAAATTAATTTAAGTTCTAATAGTGATATTACTAGCCATAATTATCTTTCCAATAGTGAATCATATAATGTTACATCAGCATTCTATGGATCATTCTCAATATTAAAAGAAGAAAAAACCTTCTTTAAAACAAGTGAAGAAATAAGTTTTAATATGAAACTCGCTAAAGATAATTATGGAGCAGTTTTATATAGAATATATGATGCAATAAATATTGAAGATGCTTTAGTATATGTGGATGACATGCTTGCTGGAGAATGGTATAAGCCATACACCAATACTTTCTTTGAATTTGCGGATTCATATTTTGTTATCAATGAAAAATATACTAAGAATAAAGATGAAATAAAGATAAAAATTGTTCCAGTTGGTGAAAATCCATGGTCATCATCTAGCTATGTACTTTACAGCATGTGCGATAGAGCACTTGAAGAGGATACATTTAAAACTGGTGATATTTATTCTATTTCATCTAAAAATAAATATTTAAGTGCTGATTTTGATATTATGGAAAATGATTATCTAGGTACTCTTACGCTTGTTAATAATATAAGTGGCTCAGGTGAATACTTTAGATTATTCAAATATCATGATGGCTCATATTTTATTATCAATAATAAAAATGGTTCACTTTTAGGCGCAAATAGTGGCAAAATAGAATGCAGAATATATCCTAATAGGAGTATTTCTAAAGCGGAAACTTGGATAATAGAAGAATCAAAAAAAGGATATTATCTAAAGAACGCTTTAACAAACGAATATTTAAATATCAATAATAATGAATTAGTTCTATCTAATAAGGGAACAGAATTCAATTTTGAGTTTATTGATATAAGGAAGGATGAAGTATTTTAAATGGAAAAGAACGCTGTAACAATTAAAGACATTGCGAAAAAAGCGAACTGTTCTTTGTCAACTGTTTCAAAACTACTTAATGGTGGCAATGTAAAAGAACCACAAAGATCAAATATTCAAAAAATTATCGAAGAACTTGACTATCACCCTAACGTTATCGCTAGGGGCCTTAGAAATAAAAAAAGTTATACGATAGGAGTTGTTCTTCCATATTTCAATAGCTTTTTTTCAATGAACATTATGAAAATAATTGAAACAGAACTTTCTTTAAAAAATTATACTGTTGTCTTATGTTCAAGTGAAAATAGTCCTGAACAAGAAGCAAAAAAGATTAGTTTTCTTTTAAGCAATCAGGTTGATGGAATTATTCTAATTCCTGTATCTAAAGGAAATGATTCTATAAAAGAACTCTTAGAATCTAATATACCATTTGTTCAAGTGGATGGTATTATTGGTGGAGTATGCGCTCCAGGAGTTATTTTAAATAATGAAGAAGTTTGTTTCGAAACTGTCACAAATCTACTTCAAGAAACTGATAAGATTGCCTTAATTGGTTCAACTGATAACTATACTGGTGAGAAAAGACTTGAAGGCTACAAAAAAGCCTATAGAGAAAAGAATATAGAATTAATAGAAGATTTTTATCAAAATGGCAATAACACCATTGATGGTGGTTATGCGGCTATGAAGAATCTTTGGAAGAAAGATATTAAGCCAAGAGCGCTATTTGTGACAAATTATGAAATGACAATTGGCGCAATTATGGCGATAAATGAACTAGGTATTTCGATACCAAACGATTTAAAGGTTGTAGGTTTTGATTATATTGGTCTTGCGAAAGCCTTAAACCTTAATCTTACAATCATTGAACAACCTCTTGAAGAGATTGGAAAGAAAGCTTGTGAAGTTTTATTATCAATGATTAATTATCAAGAAAAAGATAATAATACATATGTTTTAAATGCTAAAAAGGTTATTTTAAAGGAAATAAATTAAAATGAAATATTTACTTGGAATTGATATTGGAACTACATCTGCAAAAGTGACATTATTTGATTATGATGGCAATATTTTAATTCATAGTAGTAGAAGTTATGAAGTTTTAAGGCCATATGAAGGCTATGCTGAACAAGATCCAAACATTTGGTATAACGCAGTTACTGAATCTGTTAAAGATATATCTAAAGAATATGATTTATCTGAAGTTATCTCTATTGGTGTTGATGGACAATCTTGGTCTATGATACCAGTTGATAAAGATGGAAATGTTTTAGCAAATACTCCAATCTGGATAGATACTAGAAGCACTGATATTTGTGATGATATTAAAGAAATAATAAGTGAAGAAGAATTATTTAAAATATCAGGAAACCCATTAAGTCCTAGTTATGCTTTACCTAAGATGTTATGGTTTAAAAAACATAAAAGAGATATTTATGATAGAACATACAAGTTTCTTCAATGCAATAGCTATATAGTTTATAAACTAACAGGTAAATTTAGCACTGATTACTCTCAGGCTTATGGTTTTCAATTTTTTGATATAAACAAAATGGAATTTGATACCTCTATCGCAAATAGATTAGGTGTTGATTTAAATAAGATACCAGAGCTTTATGCCTCAGACGATGTTATTGGGCATGTTAGCCTAAAAGCCGCAAAAGAGACAGGATTATCTACTGAAACACTAGTTGTTGCGGGAGGGCTTGATGCTGCATGCGCAACTCTTGGAGTTGGCGTTATCCATGATGGTGAAACCCAGGAACAGGGTGGTACTGCAGGAGGCATGAGTATTTGTCTTAGTAAACCTGTAGCCCACGAAAAACTTATACTTGGATGTCACGTTGTTAAAGACAAATGGCTTTTACAAGGTGGAACAACAGGTGGAAGCGGTGTAATGAACTGGTGGACACACAACTTTGGTAATATGGAAAGCCCAAACCCTTATGATGAAATTAGGGAAGGCGCAAAAGATATTAATCCAGGATCTGATGGTGTTATTTTCCTTCCATATTTTCAAGGTGAAAGATCTCCAATTTGGGACACTAAAGCTAAAGGTGTTTTCTATGGTTTAGATTTCACTAAAACAAAAGATCATATGACAAGAGCTCTTTTAGAGGGCGTAGCCTATTCTTTAAGAGATAACATCGAAACAGCCTATGAAAAAGATATTAAGATTAATAAAATGGTGACAATGGGTGGTGCAGCAAATAGCGTGCTATGGACACAGATAAAATCAGATGTTGTAAAAATCCCAATATCTATACCATATAACATTTCATCAGCTTCTTCATTAGGCGCAGCGATTCTTGCAGGAATTGGTGCTAAAGTATATTCATCCTATGATGAAGCAATAGAAAGATGCATAAAAATTAAAACAACCTTAGTTCCAAATGAAGATACTTATTTAGCCTATGATGAAGGCTTTAAAAAATATAAAGAAATATATAATCGATTAAAAGGAGTGAATAACTAATGAAAGCAGCTGTATTATATAAAAATGAAGATATTAGATATGAGGAAGTAGAAACCCCTGTAATAAGTGATAATGAAGTTTTAGTTAAAGTTCATGTTTGTGGAATATGCGGAAGCGATGTACCTCGTGTTTTAAATAATGGTGCCCATTATTATCCAATAATCTTAGGCCATGAATTTAGTGGAGAAGTAGTAGATGCTGGTAAGAACGTTAAAAAAGTTAAAGCCGGTGATAGAGTTGCGGGTGTTCCACTAGTACCATGTATGAATTGTCCTGACTGTAATAATGGAAACTATTCTTTATGTAAGAATTACACCTTTATTGGTTCAAGAATTCAAGGTGCATACGCTGAATATGTAAAAATGCCTGAAAGCAATGTCGTTAAATTCAACTCTAATGTTTCATATCTTAAAGGAGCGTTCTTTGAACCATCTACAGTTGCGTTACACGGAATCTTTGTAAGTAACTTTAAGAAAGATACAAATGTTGCGATTTTAGGTGGAGGCACTATTGGTCTTTTAACAATGCAGTGGGCAAATATCTTAGGCGCAAAGAGTGTTACTGTCTTTGATATCAATGATGAAAGATTAACCCTTGCGAAAGAGTTAGGCGCAACATATACTATAAACACTATTTCTAGTGATCCAGTAGAAGAAGCAGCTAAATTATTCCCTCGTGGATTTGACTATGTTTATGAAACTTGTGGTTCTGTACCAACAGAAAAACTTTCTTTCAAGATTGCTGGAAACAAATCAACAATCTGTTTAATAGGTACTCCAACTAAAGATATTACTTTTACTCCAAGAGAGTTTGAAGATATTAATAGAAAAGAATTTATTCTTACTGGCTCTTGGATGAGCTATTCAAAACCATTCCCAGGTAAAGAATGGGAAATGACAAGTGAATACTTCTCTAAAGGACTACTAAGAATAGACGGTTCATTTATCTATAAGAAATATGAATTAAGTAAAGCATATGATGCTTTCCAAGAATTTAAAAATCCTAGGAATGTTAAAGGAAAAATACTTCTCTTAATGGACAGCGAAGACTAGATGTTTAAATATAAGAATAATAAGGAATTAAAAGTAGAAGATCTTCCACATAATAGATTTGAACTATTCTTTGATCTTTTAAAAAATAGATATAAATTTATTATTTTGAATAATTTATTATTATTCTTATTTTCTTTGCCTTTATTTATAGGTATTCTCTTTACTGTTTATGAAAAGAAAAGCTATTTGGGATTAGATAGCACACTCATTTCTTTTGATGGTCTCTTATTCTATAATTTAATCATATTTTTAGTTATTTTAGTTGGCTCATTAATCTTGTCTATTGCATTATCAGGATTAATCCCTATTGTTCAAACAATAGTTTTTAGAGAAGGCATAGTATACAGCGAAGATTTTATAAGAGGAATAAAAGAAAACTATTTAAAAGTAGTTACATCCGCATTCTTAATTGATTTATCTATTTTTTCACTTATATCTTCAATTGATTATTTAACATTTAATCAAGATATAATAGGAGTGTTATTTTTAGTTATTTCAATATTTTTCTTGTTTTTCGCTTGTATTTTTTCTTTATTCTTTATATCTTTAAATCTTGAATATAAAATAACTATTAAAGATTCTATTAAAAATTCAATAATCTTATTTTTTGGATTTTTTCCAAGAAACATCTTATATTTTATAACCACTGTTATTCCTGTTGTTATATGTTCATATTTTGGCTTTATTTCTAGTATTATATACATGCTTGTGATTTCATTTTTAGGTTATATACCTTTAGTAATGGCTTCACTTATGTTTACAAATTACATATTTGATTTATCAATTAATAGGAACTTTAAGGAAAATTATAGAAGAGGCCTAGTAGATAAAAATGATTGAGTTATATAGCATAAATGATAAAGATAAATTAAATAAGAAAATAAAAAAAGATTTTATTATCTTTCTTATTTTTTCATTTATTTATTTAGCTTTAGTATTCTTAATCATATTTTTTGAAACTAGAGAAAATAGAATTATTTTCCTTATAATTTCAACTCTATTATCTTTTATATTCTTTTCTTATGTATTCTATTATTTTTCATATACCAGAAATAAAGATAAAAGACTATTAGTTAATATTAATAAAGCTCTAAATAGTGAAGGAGTTATGTATACTGGCGAAGTTACAAATATCATTAGTTCATCTTCTATAGATTTTGAAACTTATGATATTGATGTAATGATTGATGATAAACTTCACACATTTAAGTCTTTATATAATATTGATGCCTTAAACAAGAAAATAAATATTTACGTAGTATCAGGTTTTATTAAAAAATATGAAATATTATAAGAAAAAATACCTTATGTATTCTTGGCCAGTATACGTTATAATATTTGTTCTATCATTCCTTCTATTTTACGCCGTATTTGAAATTAAAAATAATTATGTCGCAAGTGAAAAATTAACTGTTTTTATTTGTGGTCTTGAAGTAAATAAAAATGATAAATATGAAGAAATAAGTAATAGAATGAATGAACTAGGTATTAAACAATTGAATCTAGATTGTTATGACTATCAAAGTAAGAATTATCCAACGATTCTTGCGGTAAAAGGTTATTATGGCTCTGATATCTTAATTCTTGATGAGGATTCCTATGCTTTATGGAAAACTGGGGGAAGCCCTTTTGATATTAGCGATGAATATCTAGCTGAAGTTACAAATAAAAGTGTTTTAAGATGTGGAGATATAGAACATTTGAATTCATTAAAGATATATGATTATGAGGATACAGATTATAATTTAATGATTAATCAAAACTTAATCAATTTTGATGGACTTAATTCTAATTTTTATTTAGTTATAAATAATAGAAGTGTCCATAACGATGATGGAATAATTAAAGAATTTATAAAATTATTATTAAAATAAAGGAGAGAATATGCTTTATAAGATACCAAAAATAATTAGCCCAGAATTACTTAAGATACTTGATGAAATGGGACACGGAGATGAAATTGTTATTGGAGATGGAAATTTCCCAGCACACTCTAATAACCAAAATGTAATTAGACTAGAACAGAAGAAGTGCTAGATGCAGTTCTTGAACTATTTCCACTTGATACAATGAGTGAGAATTACACTTTCGTTATGGCAACATCTGATGGCTCAAATCCACCAATTTGGACTAAATACCAAGAAACTTTAAAAAAACATGGATGGAAAAGTGATTTATCTCAAATAGAAAGATTTGCTTTCTACGAGAGAACAAAAAAAGCTTACTGTGTTATTGAAACAACAGAAACAGCTTTATCTGCGAATATTATTTTAAAGAAAGGTGTAATTACTGAATAATAAGCATTATAAAAGGCACTTCTCGTGCCTTTTATAATTATTTAAAGTCTTTTGCTTGACCGTTTGAACCCATGATATTTTCTATTTCAAATTTAACTCTATCAGTAATGGCATTCATTGAATCTTCAATAAATATTTTATAATCAAAAACTTGTGGTTTTAAAGCAAGGGCTTTTCTAAAAGCTGCAGTATAAGCAATTCTTAGGTCAGATGCTACATTAATTTTTGATATGCCCCTTCTAGTTGCTTCTCTAAGCATATCTATTGGAATGCCTTGAGTTTGTTCCATTTTTCCACCATATTCATTTAATAGTTCTACGCTTTCAACAGGAACAGAAGAAGCTCCATGAAGAACGAGTGGGAAACCTGGAAGCATAGCATGTATTTCATCAAGAATATCAAATCTAAGTTCAGGTTTTTGTCCTGGTTTAAATTTATATGCTCCATGAGCAGTTCCTATAGCAATTGCGAGAGAATCTATACCTGTTTCTTTAACAAACCTTATAGCATCCTCAGGATGTGTGAATTTGCCGTATTTATCATCTACTACAACGTCATCTTCAATTCCAGCAAGAGCACCGAGTTCTGCTTCAACTACTACGCCATGCGCGTGAGCATATTCAACGACTTCTTTAGCTTGCCTAATATTTTTTTCAAATTCATAGGCGCTAGCATCAATCATTACTGATGTAAAGCCTAGATCAATGCATTCTTTGCATAATTCAACTGATTTCTAAATGGAGTGCAACTGGAACAGTTACTGTATTAGATGCTACCTCAACTATTTCTTTAACATATTCTTTTCCAATGAATTTAAGTGACCCACTTGTTACAGCAATTATAACTGGTGACTGCATTTCTTCACAACCTTTTAAAATAGCTTTGAGTCCATTTAAATCATCAATATTAAATGCTGGAACAGCATATCCGTTTTTTTGTGCGTGTTTGAACATTTCTTTTGTTGTTACTAGTGCCATATATTTATCTCCTTTATACGCCATTATTATAATAAAAATACATTAAAAAATCAATATTTTAATATTATAAATAATATTAACATCTCATTTTGAAATAATTTAGATAAAGATAGAAAATCTATTTGTTTTTCTATTTCTTGATTAGTAAAATTATTTTGTTATTTGGGGAAAATGTGATTTTAGATGCCAATATCTCCGGGGAAAATGTGACGAGAGTATATTAAAACTCCGGGGAAAATGTAATTATTACTTGCAATTACACCGGGGAAAATGTAAAATATTAATAGAAATATTTGTGTTTGGTGGCGTAATATGAAAGAAAATATTTGGCTAAAAAGAAAAATAGATATCTATCTTGAAGAGTGGAAAAATAAAGAAGACAAGAAGCCTTTAATAATTCGTGGCGCAAGACAAGTTGGTAAAACAAAAGCAGTTGAAAGATTCGCAAATAAAAATTATAAGAATTTTATAAATATCAATTTTGTCCTTCAAGAAGAATATAGGTCTATTTTTGATAACGGTTACGAAGTAATAAATATAATCAAAAATATTTCTTTTATTAATCCATCTTATAAATTTGAAGAAGGTAATACATTATTATTTTTTGATGAAATTCAAGTTGTTCCTAAAGTCGCAACTTCATTAAAAAGCTTTAGAGAAGATGGCAGATTTGATGTAATTTGTTCCGGATCTCTTATGGGAATTAATTATCAAGAAATAGAATCTAATTCTGTAGGCAATAAAGAAGACTATGATATGAAATCAATGGATTTCGAAGAATTTTTATGGGCTAAAGGTTATAGCGATGATCAAATAGATGATATTTTTTCATATATGAAAAATAATCAACCACTACCAAATGCTATGTTTAACAAGCTTAGTGAACTATTTAAAGATTATATCATTGTTGGTGGTATGCCTGAAATTGTTAGAAAATATGTTGAACAAAACAATTTTTCAGGCATATTAGAGGCACAACGTCAAATAATAAGAGACTATGAAGAAGATATAACAAAATATGCGATTGGTTTAGATAAAACAAAAATATTAAATGTCTATAGAAAGATTCCTGTGTTTTTATCAAATGAAAATAAGAAGTTCTTTATTTCTAAAGTTGAAAAGAATGCTAAATCAAAACAGTACGTTGGAGTAGTTGATTGGTTGAAGAATTCTGGAATAATAAATATTAGTTATTGTCTAGAAGAACCGTCATTACCATTAAAAGGCCATTATAATCCTGATAATTTTAGATTATATTTTATGGATACAGGATTATTGATTGGCGCACTAGATGATGAAGCTCAACTAGATTTAAGAAATAACAAAAATATGAACACCTGTAAAGGTGCAATATATGAAAATATTGTAGGTGATATGCTAGTTAAAGCTGGATATGAATTATTCTTTTACAAAGATGAAAAAGGACATCTTGAAATGGATTTTTTTGTAAGAGACATTGATTCATTGATACCAGTTGAGGTTAAATCGACTGATGGCGCAACTATTTCCTTAAATAACTTAATCAATAAAGACAAATATAAAGATATTCATTATGGAATAAAACTCGCAAATAAGAATATCGGTTATAATGATAAATTTTATACTTTTCCTTATTTCTTAACTTTCTTGTTAAAAAGATATTTAAACAAAGACTAACATAGAGTTTATAAAAAGTGTTATAAGAGTATACAAATATATTAAATGCTATTGATAAAACAAAAAACTGGAATGGATTTTAGATAGCATTTTAAGAAATAGTAGATGGAATAATATCATTTATATTTTAAAGTCTATGAAGATAATTTAACATTTGGTATTAAAATTGATTCCAAGCATGTTAATGCTACTTTGCCAATAAAAATTACATTTTTTTGGAGATAAAATTTTATAAAAATCACACTTTTTTGGAGATAACCACTATTTTCGTTAAAATCAAAGGCAAAATGAACAATTGGGGGATGTAGATTTTTTCTAATTTTTTTACTGTTCTTAGTAAAAAATCATATAATATATTTGTTGGTGGTATGCAAGCATGCATATCTATTTATATAAGAACTTTAGGATTGATTATTTTAATTAAAAAGGAAGGATGTTTTTAAAATATTATGGTTACCTTTTTTATCGCTTTAATATTATTAATAGGTGGCTATTTAATATACAGCAGAGTAACTGAAAAAATATTTTGTATAGATGACCGATTAACTCCAGCTATCGCAAACCCTGATGGTGTAGATATTACACCACTACCAAAATGGAAAGCATTTTTAATTGAATTATTAAATATTGCGGGTACTGGTCCTATATTTGGCGCAATAAGTGGCGCTTTATTTGGTCCTATTGTCTTTTATGGATAGTATTCGGCTGTATTTTAGGTGGCGCAGTTCATGATTATTTTTCAGGAATGATTTCCTCAAGACACAATGGTGAATCAGTTGTTAAATTAGCAGGCATTTATGCTGGAAAAGCACTTGAAATAATCATGAGAATATTCTCTATTATTTTATTAATATTGGTTACAGCTGTTTTTGTTGTATCTCCTTCAGAATTACTTGAATCACTAACATCAGGCAGCGTTAAAGCCTGGATTTGGATGATTATAATTCTTTCATATTATTTTATAAGTACTATTGTTCCTATCGATAAAGTTATCGGTAAGATTTATCCTATATTTGGTATTATTTTAATCGCTATGGCTGTTGCAGTAATATCAGGAATTATTATTCAACAAGATCAATATCCAATGATTGAATTAATAGGTAATTTTAAAGATTTTTCTAATGGTAATGGTGGACTTCCTTGGTGGCCATTTATGATGACAACAGTTGCTTGTGGCGCTGTTAGCGGATTTCATGCAACACAATCACCAATGGTTGCTAAATGTATTCAAAATGAAAAAGAAGGAAGACAGGTATTTTATGCAGCGATGGCCGCAGAAGGCGTTATTGCTTTAATTTGGGCAGCTGCAGCTATGGCTTTCTTTAAAGTTGATACAAGAGAAGGCTGGAATGCTTTAAATGCTATTGGCGGTAATTCTAATTCTGTAAACCAAATATGTAAAGGAGTACTTGGAAAAAATAGGAACAGTTTTAGCTATTGTAGGTGTAGTAATATGTCCTATTACTAGTGGAGATACTGCTTTAAGAAGTTGTAGATTAATCGTAGGTGAAATATTTAAAATAGATCAAAAGAAAATATTAAATAGAATATTGTTAACTCTTCCTTTATTTGCTTTTGTAATTCTAATAAGTATTTGGAATTTTACTGATGCTAGTAATTTTAATATTTTATGGCGCTGGTTTGCTTGGTCTAATCAGGTATTAGCAGCTATTTCACTATGGGTATCTACATTCTATTTATTCAAAGTAAATAAAAATAAATATAAAAGTTTATTCACAGGTATACCCGCAACTTTTATGACAATGGTAGTTGTAACATATATTTTAGCTGAACCACAATTAGCATTAGGACGCTTTATACCTTATAACATTGCTTTAATTGTAGGAACTAGTTTATCTTTATTATTATTTGGATTTTATTTATTTAAAGTAATAAGCAAAAACAATAAGGATATAGCACCTCTAAAATAGATAATTAATATTTAACAAACACCTCCAAGTACTTTGGAGGTTTTTTTGTTGTTTTAGAGTTGGGTAAGTGAATCAAAACTAGATGATATTCCATTGAAAATATCAGAGAAATATAATATAATAAGAAATGTAAGAATATTCTTACTTATATTTCAAACACTTATTGAACAAACTCTATGTAGATTATCAATTTAAAAAAAGGAAGGTAAAGCAATGAAAGATATTCAAGAAGATAAATTTATTGTAAGTGTTAAAGTGGGGCCTAAAGGACAAATAACTGTTCCTGCAGAAGCAAGGCGTATGTTTAATATAAAAGAAGGTGATACCTTAATGGTAATGGGTGATAAAGAAAAAGGTATTGCTTTAATTAAAGATGATGTGTTCTATCAACTGATGGGAGGTATGTTTAACAATGGTAAAGGCAATCAGGATAAATAACTTAACTAAAGAATATAAAGATATAGTTGCTGTAGACAACCTAAATTTAGAAATAAATGAAGGCGAACTGTTTTCACTTCTTGGTGTAAATGGCGCTGGTAAAACTACAACTATTAAAATGCTTTCAACGCTTATAGAACCAACGAGTGGTGATGCATTTATATATGATTATTCCATTAAGAAAGATGAAGATAAGATTAAAGAGATAATCGATATCTCTATGCAAGAAACTGCTATCGCAAAAAAATTAACTGTTGATGAAAATATTGAATTTTATGCAAAGCTTTCTGGCCAAACAAATGAAGAAGTTATGGAATCTAAAGAAAGATTATATAAAACTTTTGGATTAGATAAAGTTAAAAATAAGAAAGCATCTAAGCTTTCAGGTGGCTGGCAAAGGAAACTATCTATTGCTTTAGCTCTTGTATCTAATCCAAAAGTATTATTTCTAGATGAACCAACACTTGGACTTGATGTTATCGCAAGAAGAGAACTTTGGAAAACAATAGAAGAATTTAAAGGTAAAATGACTATTATTCTAACTACTCACTATATGGAAGAAGCAGAAAACTTATCTGATAGAATTGGCATTATGAAAGATGGCAAATTACTTTTTGTTGGAACAAAAGAAGAACTATTTATAAAAACAAATAAAACAAATGTAGAAGATGCTTTTATTGAAATGGTATCTGGAGGTAACCTCTAATGAAAAACTCACTATCTAGAATACTTGTTCTAACAAAAAGAAATTTAAAAGAAATATTAAGAGATCCTTTGTCTTTAATATTTACATTAGGCATGCCACTATTTATGGAAATATTATTTTATTTAATATTCCATAATTTAACTAGCCAATTTGAAATGAAATATTTAGCTCCTGGAATTGTTGTATTCGCAGAAAGTTTCTTATCTTTATTTGTAGGCTTATTAATTGCGCTTGATAGATCTACATCATTTCTAACTAGATTATATGTATCTAAAACAAAATCATATGAATTTATATTTTCCTATGCCTTATCAATGCTTCCTATTGTTTTAGTTCAATCTATATTATTCTTCTTAGTTGGTGGAATATTTGATTCATCTATATTTAGTTTTAATATGGTTCTAGCGATTCTTTTAAGCTTAGTTACATCTTTATTCTTTATCGCAATGGGAATACTTCTTGGAACAATATGTAACGAAAAATCTATTGGTGGTATTTCATCAATTGTAATTGCTGGTCAATCAGTCCTTTCTGGCATGTGGTTTCCACTAGAAGGATTAAATGACGGAATGATAACTTTTATGAATGTATTACCATTTAGAAACGCTACTATCCTCATTCAAAATGTAATGATTGGTATAAATGATGTATTTAAAGATTTTGTATTGCCACTTATTATTGTTTTAGCATATACAATTGTTACTTTCGTTTTAGCCATCTCATTCTTTAAATTTAAGATGAAATCTAAATAATTTATTGAATTGAACATAATTGAACATGTGCGAAAAAAGCACAAGTTCAAATGGATGACCAAAGAGAAGAAAGAAACTAAAATACCTAGGAGAAAACTCCGAACAAAATGCGGAGAAAATTCCGAACAAAAAGCGGAGAAAATTCCGAATTGGTATTGATTATTGATCCAAAATGCCCTACAATAATGATGAAGGTATTGTTATGAATTATTTAAAAAGAATAGTTGATAAAGAAATAGATATTAAGATAGGTGCTTTTGGCGCGATACAATTAGTGGGGCCTAAAGGTTGCGGCAAAACTAGAACTGCTAGTGAGAGATGCCGAACAATTTTTGAATTTCAAAATGAAGATGAAAGACAAGATTTATTAGATATTGCTGCTACAAAACCCTCAATTTTATTATCAAGAGATAAACCAATATTATTAGATGAATGGCAAGACGCTCCTCAAATGTGGGGAGCTGTTAGAAACGCTTGTGATAAGGAAGATTTATTTGGTGCATTTTATTTAACTGGCTCTACCTCTAAACCA
The DNA here is from genome assembly GCA_905235635.1 of uncultured Bacilli bacterium. Lineage (GTDB taxonomy): Bacteria > Bacillota_I > Bacilli_A > Izemoplasmatales > UBA1188 > UBA1188. Next base: position 32,651 of record CAJOMC010000018.1, read on the forward strand.
ATTAATACACCACATACAGGAACATTAAGGATATCAACTATCGAAATGCTTCCAATGTCTTTATATGAAAGTAAAGAAAGCAATGGAAAGATATCTCTTGCTGATTTATTTAATAATCCTAAACTTGATGTTACTGGAATTGAAAGTGATTTAACTGTTGAAGATCTATTGTTTGCGTGTTGCAGAGGTGGTTGGCCAAGATCTTTAATTGCTAAAAACAAGGAATCGGCTCTTTCAGTTGCGAAAGATGCCTATAAACAAATTTGTAAAAAAGATATGACATCTATTGATGGTGTTAAAAGGAATCCGGACTGGGTAGAAGCAATATTAAAGTCTTATGCAAGAAATATTGCTACTTTAAGTAAGAAAAATGTCTTAGTTAAAGATGTTATCACAAGTTTGCCTATGTCAGAAGATACATATGATACTTATGTTGAAAAATTAAAAGAATTATATGTAATAACTGATGTAAATGCATGGTGCCCTCAAATTAGAAACAAAAAATCCCTTCGTGCTCCTAAAAAGCATATGTTTATTGATCCTTCAATAGCTGTAGCAGCATTAGGAGTTAGTCCTGATTATTTCTTAAATGATTTTGATATGTTTGGACATATCTTTGAATCACTAGTATATAGAGATTTATTAGCTTATTCTTCAGCATTAGGAGGCAAATTTGAACATTATCATGATAAGTATGATTTAGAAGTTGATGGTGTTCTTCATTTAGAAGATGGAAGATATGCTTTAATTGAAATTAAACTTGGATCTAATCATATACAAGAGGGAATAGATAATCTTCTAAAAGTTAAAAACTTAATTAGAAAGGCTAATGCAGAAAATAATAAGCTTCCAATTCGTGAACCTGATTTAATGATAATTATAACAGGTGGAAAATACGCAAAGGAAACTGAAGAAGGCGTTAAAATTATACCAATTGGATGCTTAAAAGATTAATTTAAAAGATTTGATTTTTAAGAAATTTTTTTGATATAATATTAACATCTGATGAGTTGTTAATCCTTCATTAACGTAAGTCCAATCAGGATGAGGTTAAGGAGGATTTTTTTAATGTCTAACAATAAGATGGTTGATAAACCAATCAAAAAATTATTATGGTCAATGGGCTTACCGATGGTTTTTTCCATGGTACTTCAAGCTCTTTATAATGTAATCGATACGATATTTGTAATCAATATGGGAGAGATTGGCATCAAAGTCAATCTCGCACTTGCGTATGTGTTTCCAGTACAAATATTGATGATTGCTGTTGGAGTTGGGACGGGAATTGGAATCAATGTGTTGCTTTCAAGAGCGTTAGGAGAAAACGACCAAAAGAAGATTGGTAAGACACTAGGTAATGGAATTTTCTTAGGCTTTGTTATATATATCATATTTTTGATCTTCGGATTATTTGGCTCGAAGTGGTTCTTATCCATTCAAACCGATGATGCAGAAACAATTAAGTTAGGTAGTGAGTATCTTAAAATCGTGACCACATTTTCTTTTGGGGCTATTGGTTTTAATGTGTTTGAAAGATTCTTACAAGCTACAGGGAAAACAATGCACTCAACAATCGCTCAGGTTGTTGGTGCCATTATCAATATTGTTTTAGATTATGTTTTTATCTATCCATTAAAAATGGGTGTTGCAGGAGCTGCTTGGGCAACAGTTATTGGACAGATTGCATCATTATCTACAGCCATATGTTTTCATTATTTATTAAACAAGGATGTTAAACATAATCTTAAAGACATTATTCCAAATGCTTCAATAATTTTGCAAATATATAAAGTGGGCTGGGCAGCAATGCTGATGCAAGGTTTGTTATCAATCAATATGTTTGTAATGTTAAGAGTCTTTTCTTTGAATGCTCAAGCAGACTTGATTAATGGTACTTATGGGATTTATTATAAGATCCAACAAATTGCATTATTTTCTTGTTTTGGACTTAGCAACACAATAATCTCTTTGCTTTCGTTTAATATCGGCCTTGGCGATTCAAAAAGAATAAAGGAATGCATAAAATGGGGCATCATCGATACAATGACAGTTGCTTTCATTGTAACCATATTGTTTGAACTATTAACAAGGCCGATATCAAACTTGTTTGGGCTTACTGCTATAGGTTTAAACAAGGAACAAATCATTTCTTTTTGTGAAACATCCATAAGAATCGCATCGATTAGCTATATATTTATGGGCTTTTCTTTAGCGATACAAGGAATACTTCAAGCGTATAGGAAATCATTTGAGCCACTCCTGATTTCTTTGCTTAGGCTTATTATATTTTTAGTCCCATTTGCTTTACTTTTTATCCGTTCTAATAATGCTGTAAATATCGTATGGTGGGCATTCCCTATAGCGGAATTATTAACTGCAATCGCATCCGCTATAATTCTGCATATGAATTTAAAGAAAATTAAATTATAATTTTGTGAAACACTGAATTGTAAAACTAAGCGCAACACTTAGTCAACTCAAAATTAAACAAATCTATAGGTTTTTGATAACCCAAAACTTTTTTAGGTCTAGAGTTTATT
>CAJOMC010000019.1 GCA_905235635.1 uncultured Bacilli bacterium
TGAACCTCCAAAGTTGTGGTCCAACTTTTTCAGTTCACTTCAAAATCCACACCTCGATATTTATAGATACTTTAGACACACCTCTTTATTTATTGAACCATGAATTTGATTTAGAAGGTTTTTTCTCTATATAACGTTATCCTACATTTTTAAGTTAAATTAATATATTTTATATTATAATTTAAATAGCGTAAAAAATATGCTAATTAGATAGAGGATTATGTTATGGCATACGAGAAAAAAACTGATAATTGTGAAGAATTTGAAGGATGTAATGGTATCTGTGAAGGTTGTCCTAATGCGGAAAAAGAAGGGAAGACAGATTTTGGAATTCACACAAATGATTATTCAGATATAAAGAAGATATATACAGTAATGAGCGGAAAGGGCGGAGTAGGTAAATCTATGGTCACATCACTAATCGCATCTGCACTCTCAAAGAAAGGGTTAAATGTTGCGATTCTTGATGCGGATATAACCGGTCCATCTATCCCAAAAACTTTAGGAATAAAAGATAAAGCCAAAGGTTCTGAATATGGTATTATCCCATGTTTATCTAAAACAGGTATTAGAGTAATGAGCATTAACTTATTACTTCAAGATGATACAGATCCAGTAGTATGGAGAGGACCTGTCATCGCATCATCAATTAGTCAGTTTTATGAAGAAACTGTATGGGGTGATATAGACGTAATGCTTATTGATATGCCTCCAGGGACAGGAGATGTTCCATTAACTGTATTCCAGTCAATTCCTGTCGATGGAATAATCACAGTAACATCACCTCAAGATCTTGTATCTTTAATTGTTGAAAAGGCAATTAAAATGGCTAATTTAATGAATATTCCACTACTTGGAGTAATAGAAAATATGTCTTATTTTAAGTGTCCAGATTGTGGCAAGGAACATAAGATATATGGTGATAGCCACTTAGATGATGTCTTAAAAGAATATAATATAGATTTATGGAGTAAACTTCCTATAAGCCAAGAATTTTCTAGTCATCAAGATAATGGCTCAATAGAAGATATTGATGTTCCTGAACTAGATAATTTTGTGAACAAAATAATTGAATCACTTTAGAAAATGCATATAAAAAGATTTATTTGTTTCTTAATGTTAATAATATCTACATTCATGCTCACAAGTTGTAGTTTTGTGAGAGTAGTTTTTACTGCCTTAAGCATGATACTAGATGATGACTCCACAAAAGTAAACACAACTGTAGATGATGATAATCCATTTGAAACAATTAATCCATTAGATGGTGTAGATGTTTCATACACATACTATGCATTAGGTCTTGAAAGTGATTACTATGATTGGAGATATATAAACTCAATAGGTAATCAAAAGATATTAGTTATCCCCGTAGGCGTTAAGGAATATGAATCTAATATGACTGACTTAACACTAGATGATATAGAAAAAACATTCTTTGGTGAATCTACTGATACATACTGGGAAAGCGTATCTTCATTTTATAATAAATCAAGCTATGGAAAGCTAAACTTTAGTGGAGAAGTCATAAGAGATTGGATGGGCCCATTTAGTATATATCAGTTAACATCTAGAACTGGCGGTTTCCTTCAATCTGATTATGATGGAATTGAACCTGTCCTTGAAGCTACAGAAGACTTTATTTTAAGCCATGATATTGACCCACTAGATTATGATCTTGATCATAATGGTTATATAGATTTAATATGGTATGTATATGCAGCTGATGACTATATGTATGATTCATCATTATCTGATGACTTCTGGGCATTTACCTCAAGCGCATCATCTTATGGCTATAGTAAGAATTATATTAACCCAGTTGTAAATAACTTCTGTTGGGCATCATATGATTTTATGTATGATGCGATGAATAACTTAAAAAACGTTGATAAAGTAGATGCTCACACCTATATTCATGAGACTGGACATGCCTTAGGCCTTGATGACTACTATGATAACGACAGCACCAATAATACTGATCCACTTCAAAATGTTGATATGATGAGCGCAAACGTGATTGATCATAATGCCTTCTCTAAATTCGCTCTTGGATGGATTAACCCAATAAATATAACTGGTGAAACAAGTGTTACATTAAGACCATTTAGTGAATCAGGTGATGCTTGCATTATTGCGTTAAACTATGATAATAATGCTTTTGGAGAATATATCATATTTGAATATTTCACCCCAACTGAATTAAACTATCAAGATTTATATTATGGTTATTCATCAATAAAGAGTTTAAACGCAAGTGGTGTAAGAATAATGCATGTTGATGCAAGACTCTGTTATGGTAACGTTAATTCACCTAAAGTTGCATCAACTTATACTGAATTAAAGAATTTGAGTGAATCCCCTATTTTTACCGCATATTCCAACACTAAATCATACGCACTTGTATCATCTGGGTCAGGAAGACATGTCACCTTAAAACGTTTAATATCTATTATAGATAGATTCCAAGGTGATAAAGGTACTTTTTCTAAGACTCTAAATCAAGATTCATTATTTATTCAGGGTTCAACTTTTAAAACATCTAGTGTAAAATGGCATTCTAGTAACACATTAGAGAAAGACTATATAGTTTCGTTTGAATTATCTAGTGAAGGAATCATATTAACATTCACATATGATTATTCATAGAAGTAGGTACTATTATTATGTATAAAATATTTAGAGATTCTCTCTTTAATCCCAAAAAATTAATAAATTACCGTTTTCGTTCAGGTTGGAATATAGCTCTATATCTCATCCTTCTTTTACTATTTGGTGGACTATGTAGTATCATACCTCTTTTTAGTTTTAAAGAGATTTCATCAGTTGACAAGATATCTTTTATCAATAGTTTTGAAAATACAGATGCATATTTAAGCGATTATATTTATCACTCTTCACAAGATATCACAGTTAAAATTGAAGGCTACACAGTTAAGTTTATTGACCAAGCAAGAGAGATTAAAGAATCGATGCTTACCGCTGATTTCTATGTCTATAATGGTTCTTTATATGCATATGCAATATTTAAAATGGATAAGATATTAGATTTAAAAGATGTATCAATTCATTTTGAAAACATATTCTTATCTTCTATTAATGAGAATAGTGAATTATTCCTAGGAATAAATGAACTAATTAAACAGTATAAGCCTGTGTATATTGTATCCACATTCTTTATGTTTATTATGGGAGAGTTTGGCCTTTTAATGTTACTTACAGTGATGTCATATCTATTCTGTATTGGCATATATAAAATGAAATATTATATTCCTAAAGGGCAATTATTCAAAATATTAATTATAAGTTATACCTCAACAATATTAGCGGAAAGCTTAGTTGCATTATTACCATTTAAATTAGGAATATTTGAATATATATTAATGTTTATGTCGCTTATTCCATCACTAATTGTGGAAAGAGAAATGCTTAAAAAGATTAGAATTTATCAATATAAAAATAACCTATTATCTGACCCTATCCTAAAAGAAAGTATTAAGGAGTTACTTGAAAGGGAAGAAGATAATAATAAAAACAAGGAGGAAGAAAATAATGAATAGACAAGAAGTTGAAAAGAAGTGGCAAGATTATTGGTACTCAAATAAAATATTTAAAGCTATAGATTTTTCACCTAAACCTAAATATTATGCGCTAATTGAGTTCCCATATCCAAGCGGAGCTGGAATGCACGTAGGTCACGTTAGAGCTTTTTCATCTATGGAAGTAGTTTCAAGAAAAAGAAGAATGGAAGGCTATAATGTTTTATTCCCTATTGGTTTTGATGCTTTTGGACTTCCAACTGAAAACTATGCGATTAAAACAGGAATCCATCCTAGAGATATAACTGATAAAAACATTAAAACTTTTACTGAACAGTTAAAACAAGTAGGTTTTTCGTTTGATTTTGATAGAGTTATTGATACGACAGATGAATCATATTATAAATGGACTGAATTTATCTTTAGAAAACTATATGATAAAGGTCTTGCATATAGAAGTCATACATATGTAAATTATTGTCCAACATGTAAGGTTGTCTTATCTAATGAAGAATCACAGGGTGGTGTGTGTGATAGATGTAATACTCAAGTAATTCAAAAAGATAAAGATGTATGGTTCTTAAAAATCACTTCATACGCAGAAGATTTACTTGATGGTCTAAAAGACCTTGATACATCTCAACGTATCAAGGTAGAACAAGAAAACTGGATAGGAAGAAGTGAGGGTGCATTTATAGATTTTTCTTTAGATGGTACAGATGATAAATTCACTGTGTTTACTACTCGTCCTGATACTCTTTTCGGTTCAACATTTACAGTAATCGCTCCAGAACATCCTCTTATTTCGAAATATAAAGATAGGATATTAAATTATAGTGAAGTAGAAGAATACAAGAAAAACGCTAATCTTAAGACAGAATTTGAAAGAGTTCAACTTCAAAAAGATAAGACTGGAGTTAAGCTTTTAGGATTAAACGCAATAAATCCTATAAATGGTAAGGCCCTTCCTATTTATGTCGCAGACTATGTAATGATGGGATATGGCACAGGTGCCATTATGGCAGTACCTGCGCATGATACAAGAGATTATGAATTCGCAAAGAAGTTTAATATAGATATGATTGAAGTTATCTCTGGCGGAGATATCTCTAAAGAAGCATATACTGATATCTATAATGGAACTTTAGTAAATAGTGAATTTTTAAACGGATTAAGTGTTAAAGATGCCAAAGTTAAGATAATAGAGGAACTCGAAAAAAGAGGAGTAGGATCACGCGCAGTTAGTTATAAGATGAAGGACTGGGCGTTTAATAGACAAAGATATTGGGGTGAACCTATTCCAATTATCTATTGTCCAAATTGTGGTATTGTGCCACTTCCATATGATGATCTCCCTGTAGTTCTTCCAAAAATTAAGAACTTTGAACCTAATAAGGATGGCGAATCACCACTTGCATCTTTAAAGGAATTCACAGAATGTAGCTGTCCTAAGTGCGGGAGTAAAGCAAGACGCGAAACTGACACTATGCCTCAATGGGCAGGATCAAGTTGGTACTATTTAAGGTATACCGATCCAAACAATGATAAGGAATTTGCTTCATATGACAAGATGAAATACTGGCTTCCAGTAGACTGGTATAATGGTGGTATGGAGCATGTCACAAGACACCTAATCTACTCTAGATTCTGGAATGAATTCTTATATGATGAAGGACTAGTCCCATATAAAGAACCATACAAAAAACGTACTGCACAAGGTTTAATCTTAGGTCCTGATGGCGAGAAAATGTCCAAATCTAAGGGTAATGTTATTGACCCAATAGATGTTGTTAACGAATATGGCGCTGATGTATTGCGTCTTTATATCCTCTTTATCTCTGACTATGAGATGGCAACTCCATGGAATAAGGATGCGATTAAAGGATGCGCAAGATTCCTTGATAAGGTGGAAGCTTTAAAAGAAAAGGTAAATAAAGATCAAATGGATTATACTCCACAAAACAAAGTTATAATCAATAAAACAATTAAGGAAGTATCAGAAGATATTGAATCATCAAAATACAATACCGCAATAGCTAAATTAATGATTTTAACTAACGCATTAACCGAGAGTGAATCTATTTCAAGACTCGACTATGAAACCCTTTTAAAACTACTAAACCCTTTTACTCCACATATCGCAGAAGAACTATGGCATCTTTATAATAATGATACAATTCAGTATGCAGAATACCCTAAATATGATCCTAATTCTTTAATTAGTAATACATGTACAATGGTTGTATCAGTTAATGGTAAAAGAAGAGATGAGTTTACTTGTGAAAGGGATTTAGATGATGAAAAAGTAAAGGAAATAGCCATTTCCCTGGATAAGGTAAAACCATATATTGAAAACGGAATCAAGAAAATCATTGTAGTTAAAAACAAAATAGTTAATATTGTAGTATAAAAAATATTTAAAAAGTTTCATCTATTTGCGTATATATATGTGAGATGAAACTTTTTAAATATGAGATTCCTAACTATCAATTCAAGAAGAAGAACTTTGAAAATAATATATGTTTATTTTGTGGATTTAGGGTAAAAGAAGATATTTGTCCTTACTGTGGTACTATATCTCCTTATATTTACTATAAAGAAAGAATAATTAATAGACATAATCATATATATAATCTAGAGTTTAATCTTTCCAAATCACAGGAAAAAGCATCTCATTTTTTCTTAAATAATTATAAGAAAAAGAAAGATGCTTTTTTATACGCAGTATGTGGTTCAGGAAAGACTGAAATAATGTATGAGACAATTAACTACGCCTTAAATAATGGCGATAAGGTAGTTATTACTATCCCAAGAAAAGAAATAGTAAAAGAATTATACGAAAGATTGGTTAACGTATTTAAAAACACTTTAATTAAGTATATAGATGGAAACCATCATGACGATAACTGTGATCTTTTATTATCTACAGTTAACCAACTAGTTAATTATGAAGATGAATTTGACTTAATAATACTTGATGAAGCAGACGCATATCCTTACTCTGATAGTGACTATTTAAAAGGTATATTAAAGAAATCATTAAAGAAAACTGGGGTCATATTCTATATGAGCGCAACCATAAAATCTCATATGCCTAAGAATAGATTTATACTTAAAAGAAGATATCATAATGCCTTATTAGATATGCCAAAATTTATTAAGGTTAATGATTATAGTAACTTATGGAATAACGCTATATTTAGTGAAATTCTACTCACTAACGGTAGAAAGAGTATTATATATGTTTCGTCCATTAATACTGCAAAAATAGTATCAGAAAACTTAGGGTGCCCGTGCGTCACATCATCTACCAAAAATATTGATAATATCATAAGTTTATTTAGAAACGGAAATCTTAAATATATTGTATCCACAACCCTTCTTGAAAGGGGGATTACTATTAAGGGGTGTGATGTGATTATATATGATGCGGATTCAAGCATCTTTGATAAAAACACTATTATTCAAATATCTGGAAGAGTTGGCCGTAAGATAGATGATAAGCACGGAAATATCTATATCTTTTATAAGAAATATCATCTCAAGTACTCTCTTGTGAAAAGATATATAAGGAGAATGAATGAAGTGTAGCTTATGTGATAAAATTATTGAAAGAAGTTTTACGTTTAGTAATCTATTTACCTTAGATTATGTGTGTGATGATTGTCTTAAAGTGTTAGAACTAAAAGAGGTATTAATACCCATTACTTCATCACACTTAATACACTATTTTTATGCCACAGATACAAACAACTTTTTTCCTTATAAGAAGTTAATAGAACCACTTTTAAAACTCTTAAAAGATATTAGAAGAAAGACTTTCTTGTTTATAGATGATGACACCTTACCTATTCTTGATTATCTAGTCTTTTTTGAGGATTTGTATGTATTTTCTTATACATATCAAGAATTAGAAAATTATATAATTTTAAGTGATAATGAGATATAATATATTTGAAGGGAGATCATAAATGTATAGAAGCGAAGAGAAAGATGAAGTTTTTAATCTAGTAAGAAAACTTATAGATAGAAAAGCATGGGAACTTTATGAAAAGGTTCCATATTTTCAAATACTTTATACTTCAAGAAAATACGCAACCATCTATATCTCTAGTAATCATGAAGATATGACCATTAATATCACTTTAGATGATAAAGGCTGGAACGGAATGACTTATGTCATTAAGCATGATGAATATAATTTATCTTATAAAGATGCGATGTATAGACAAAACTCTATAGAGGTTCACCTAACCCGTACCCAAGGTATTGATGAAGACCTGAAAATTGCTATTTTTAGGCTTTATGATTATGAGGAATATGGTGGATTTTATATTTATTTTAATCAAAGAGAGCCACTTGGCTACTTACCCTCTGATATTCTCCCTAAGCGAATTCCTCTTTTAAAAACGTACCTAATCGTGATGCTTGAAATATATGATAGAGTTCATGGAACAACTGATGAAGAAAGACTATCTCAAGAAAACGGTTTAACTGTATTAAAATATAAGTTTAAACCTAAAACAAAGAACTTTGAGTTATCTTTTCACAGTCTTCCAGAAATATTCCCTATTTTCGATCTATTAGGCCCCACTGATGAACTTGAAAGAAAACTAAAAAGGACAAAAAGAACCGATGAAATTATTGAATTTGATTCTAATTTCGTTGAAATGTATTACAGCAAAGGATCAAGAGATGTTGAACCACTCCTTCTAACTATAGTTAATAGAGAATCTGGAAGGGTAGAATCTTTCCATTTATGTGATGTCCACGATAATGAATATGAAGAATATCTAACACTTTTAACTCAATATATTTTAGAATACGGAAGACCTAAACTTGTCTATATTAGAAACTTCATTTCATATCTATTCTTATCGCCTTTCTTTCAAACAGTTAATATTAAATTTGATATAGAAGTTCCACTTAAAATGACAAGTGAAGCTATTGATCATTTACTCCACACTGAGTTTAAGGACTCGGTTGGTGAAAATAATACAGACCACTATGATTTAGATCAAGATGATAATGCTGATCTTTATGATGGTGAGACAAGAGTAGTATAATTAGTTAAGAAACAAACACATCAATATAAAATCAAGGAGGACTTTATATGAACGTAGATGTTAGTAGTAGAGGTATTAAAATTACTTCAGATGTAAAAGATTACATCAACAAAAAACTTTCACGCCTCGACCGCTTTACTCAAAGACCACTTAATGCTAAAGTGATGCTAAAAGTAGATGCGAAAAAAGCGAAAGTTGAAGTAACAATTCCAGTAGGAAAACTCCTTATTAGAGCTGAAGAAGTTGACAATGAATTATTTAATGCTGTTGATAAGTGTGCTCAAAGACTTGAAGCACAACTTAAAAACAACAAGCATAAACTTGTCCGCAGTCTTCAAGAAAAACAAGGTATCAATGATCTCTTTATACCTGAACCAGAACCAAAAGAGATGATTACAAGTGCTGTTAAGATTAAAGAATATAAACTTGAAATCTTATCATTTGATGAAGCTGTAACTGCACTTGAACTTACACATCATAGTTTCTATGTTTATAAGGATGAAGATGAACATGTATGTGTTGTATACCAAAGAGAAGATGGAGAATATGGTCTAATTAGGACATTCTAATTGATTAAAAACTATTATTATGGGGCACAAAATAGTGCCCCTTTAATATACCATTATTTTCTTTTTACATCTTTATTTGGCAAGATTCAATATTATTATGATAAAATAATATTGCTATACGCAAGGAGGGTAGATTATGCCTTTTATCCAACATAAAGATGATAATAAGATCAAAGGGTCTCTTCAAAAGAGATTATATTCACAAGCACTAGAGATAGTTGAAAAAGAAAATGACTATAAAGATTTTAAGTTCTATGATGACGAATCAAAAGAACTTTTTGAAATTGATCCCCTAGATGAAAGAATAAGGGGAAACGATTTCAAAGATAAGACAGAAGAATTCAAATCAAGAGTAAAAAATGGTGAATCGCTAGATAGCCTTTTAATTGAAGCTTTCGCTCTTGTTTCAGTTGCTGCAAATAAATTACTAGGATTAAATCCTTTTAAAGTTCAAATGATGGGCGCGATTGCGATACACGAAGGTAATATCGCTGAAATGAAAACTGGTGAAGGTAAGACATTAACCGCTGTATTGCCTGCATATTTAAATGCACTTACTGGTAAAGGTGTCCATATTGTCACAGTCAATGAATACCTCGCATCTCGTGAAGCAGATGGTGATATTGGTAGACTATTTAAGGCATTAGGCCTAACTGTCGGATTAAATTTAAGAGAAAAAGATTCAGCTCAAAAAAGAGCTGCCTATTATTCAGATATTCTTTACACCACAAACAACGAGATTGGATTTGATTATCTAAGAGATAATATGGCAGTTAGAAGAGAAAACCAAGTTCAACGTGAATTAAACTTTGCGATTGTCGATGAGGTTGACTCGATTCTTATTGATGAAGCAAGAACCCCACTAATTATTTCAGGTCGTCCAAAAGAAACAGAAAATAGATATAAAGAAGCTGACGACTTTGTTAAAACATTAAGTGATGAAGATTATGAAATAGATATAAAGACAAAGATAGTTAATATAACCGATTCAGGTATTAAAAAAGCTGAATCCTATTTCAATATTGAAAACCTTTATGATGGTGCAGAGAATATTGAAAGACTTCACTGTATCGAAAACGCTCTAAAGGCAAGACATGTAATGGAAAAAGGTGTTGACTATGTTGTTAGGGAAGGCCAAGTAATTATAGTTGACCAATTTACGGGTCGTTTAATGTTTGGCCGTCAATTTACCGAAGGCTTACACCAAGCCCTTGAAGCTAAAGAAGGTGTAGAAGTTAAAAAAGAAACTACTACTCTTGCGACCATCACTTTCCAGAATTTCTTTAGAATGTACAATAAACTCTCTGGTATGACTGGTACCGCTAAAACAGAGGAAGAGGAATTTCTCTCAATCTACAATATGAGAGTAATTGAGATACCAACTAATGCACCAATCGCAAGAATTGATGCGAATGATAAATTATTTGTCACAAGCGAAGATAAATTTAATGCCCTAATTAGAGAAGTTGAGTTAAGACACGAATTTGGTCAACCAATTCTAATTGGTACTATTTCCGTTGATACATCTGAACTAGTATCAAAACTACTTCAAAAGGCGGGTTTTAATAAGAGTCAATATTCAGTATTAAACGCAAAGCACCAGGAAAAAGAAGCTCATATTATCGAAAAAGCAGGTAGATATGGCGCAATAACTATTGCGACAAACATGGCTGGTCGTGGTACCGATATCAAACTTCAAAAAGATGTAGTACCTAATGATAAAGGTGAAATATTTGATGTTACATCATTAAATGAAAAGAAAGAAAAGAAGCTATCTACAATTAAAGAAGAACTAGATTCTATTCAAAAGGAATATAACCAAGTTCTAGCGATTAAAAATCAGCTATTAGATAAGAAAATATTCTCAATAAAACTTGAAAAAGAAAAAGAGAGGAAAGAAAGAGAAGAGTCTAGAAAAGAACGAGAACTCCTAAAGACCCTATCAGATAATGAAAAGAGACAAAAACGTGAGGAACAAAAGAAAGAAAGGCTCACTCTTTCAATGAAAAAGCCAGAAGGATATGATCACCTTCTCCGCGCATCAGATAATGTCCAATCTCTTTATTCTGAATATAATGAACTAAAAAAGAATAAAAATGCAGATTTAAAACAACTAAAAAATAAAGAAACCACTCTACTTGATGGAATTAAAAAGATATACGATAAAATCGAGCTTGCTCTTTCAATATATGATGCAAGATATCTAATCAAGGAAAAAGAATACAATGAATATAATAATTTAGGTAGTGTTGCAGGCCTTGCGGTTCTTGGCACTGAGCGTCATGAATCAAGACGTATAGATAACCAACTTCGTGGTAGATCAGGTAGACAAGGCGACCCTGGTTACTCTTGTTTCTTCATTTCCGCTGAAGATGATTTACTTAGAAGATTCGGTAGTGAAAGATTTAAGATGCTAATAGAAAGAACGCTTATTCTTCAAGGAGGATCTGCGGAAGATTCACTGGATTTCTCAATGTTCTCATCTTCAATTCTTCGTGCCCAAAAACAAATTGAAGGCAATAACTTTGATATGAGAAAGACAGTTCTTCAATATGATGAAGTAATGAGAAAACAAAGAGAGGTAATCTACTCTCAAAGACAAGAAATAATCACTACTGATGATGCAGAAGGACTTGAAGGTATTCTCTTTAGAATAGTTGATGAAGTATTAGTAAACCTAGTTAATCAGGCTCCATCAATGGTTAAGGACGGATATATCGATAAGGATGAATTATATAATTTACTCGCAAATAAGTATCTTCCAAAAGAAGCAATTAATAAAGAAAAACTAGATGATGCAAGAGAAAATGTAGTTGATTATGTTTTAAAACAAGCTCATGCTTGTCTTATAACTAAAAAGAATGCTATTTTATCTAGATTCCCTACAACTCCATTTAATAATCACTATAAAGAAGTTATGTTACATAACGTTGATATAAACTGGATGAATCACATAGATAATATGGCTGGTCTTCGTCAATCTGTATCTATGTCATCTTATGCTCAACAAAACCCACTGCGTGTATACCAAATGCAGGGATTTGAGATGTTTAATGAGATGTCATTTAATATTAAACGTGATATTGTTAAACAAGCTATCTTTGGTCCTGTGAGAGTAGAAGTAAAACAGACTATGAAAGGTATTGGCACAAATAGATCTGATGAAGGAGATAAAAGACCTAACCCAGCTTTAAAACCAAAATCTCAAAAACCAGGTAGAAATGATCCATGTTGGTGCGGGTCAGGACAAAAATATAAGAAGTGCCACGAACAAGAAGATATAAAAACTAAAAAATGGGATCAATAATTAATGGATAGAATTCTTTTAAAACAAACTATTCAATCTAATGAAAAGATTCTTGATGAAATAAAAAATGTATTAAACATTGATAAAACTAAATCAAGAATAGAAGAACTTTCAGCCTTAACTCTTAAGGATGATTTTTGGTTAAACCCAAAAGAGGCTAAAGATATAATAGATGAACAGAACGATTTAAAAGAAAAACTATCAATATTAGATAGACTATCTTATTTAGAAGACACTTTAAAAGCTATCTATGATTTGTCAGAAGATGACACTAATATGCTTGATGAAGTGGAAAATCACGTAGATGAATTTAGCGAATTAAGTGAAACAATAGAGAATGAGTTATTGCTTGATTTAAAAGAAGATAAATTAGGCGCAATAGTTGAAATACATAGTGGCGCAGGAGGAACTGAATCACTTGATTTTGTTCAAATGCTTTATAGGATGTACCAGATGTATACCCAAAAAGAAAAAATGAAGATAAAGGTTCTAAACTATGAGGCAGGCGTTGAAGTAGGTATTAAAAGTGTAACTTTTGAAATAGATAAAAAATATGCTTATGGAATGCTTAAGAGTGAATCAGGAGTTCATAGACTTATAAGGCTATCTCCATTTGATTCCTCACACTCAAGGCATACCACATTCGCATCTGTCCTTGTGACACCACTAATCACAGATGATATTGAAATAAATATTAAAGATGAAGATATAAGAATTGATATCTTCCATTCAAGTGGTGCCGGTGGTCAAAGTGTAAACACCTCATTTAGTGCGGTGAGAGTTACCCACATTCCATCAGGAATTGTGGTAACTTGTCAGAATGAAAGAAGCCAAATTCAAAATAAACAAGAAGCTTTATCAGTTTTAAAATCAAGGTTATACCAACTTGAATTAAATAGAAGAGAAGAAGAGAGAAGATTAAACTTAAATAAACCACAAATTTCTTTTGGCTCTCAAATAAGGACATATGTCTTCCATCCATACCAAATGGTTAAAGACCATAGGACAAATGCCGAAACATCTCAGGCATTAAAGGTTATGGATGGAGATATAAACATGTTTATAAGAGAATACCTTAAGATGCTTAAAAGGGATAAGTAATGAGTGAAATCTATTTAAATCAAATTAAAAAACTTAAGAATAGCTATAAGGTGAGTATAAGATGTGATAATGACTCATTTGATTTTGTAATCTCAGATGATTTATTAATCCGCCTTAATTTCCTAAAACCTAAAAAACTAAGCGATAGCGAATATAAAGCACTCCTTAATTCTTTGCCTTATGACTCGATATTCCTTGATGGGCTAAAGTATGCCACAAGAAAAAGAAGAACTATTAAAGAAATAAAGGAACATTTAAGAGAAAAAACATCTTCAGACGAATTAATCCAAGATGTAATCAATGATTTGTCTAAAAGAAATATCTTAAATGATGAAGATTATTTAAATTCTTATTTGGAGTATGCCATCTACTATAAAAGGGATGGATATCTAAAGATAGTAAATGATTTAATGGAACGTGGTATTAGTAAACCCTTTAATTATCCAATAGACCAACTTAAAGAAAATATTGAAGTACTCACAAAGAAGTTTGTTTTATCTAGTAAAGATATGAACAAAGATTTAAGAATTATGAAAGCTAAACTTTATCTTAAAAGAAGAGGCTACACTGATGATGATATTTCAAAATATTTTAATTCTTCTTTAGTTTCAGAAGGGACTGGGAAGAAAACTGACATTAGAACTAAAAGTATTACCTTTAGGGAACTTAAAAATAAAATCAAATAAATTGGAGGACTTAACTATAAATAATCAAGAATAATTTTTAGTAATTTTAAAATAATGCATGTTTAAACACCACAATATTTTGTGGTAAAAAGATATTAAC
>CAJOMC010000020.1 GCA_905235635.1 uncultured Bacilli bacterium
TATGTAAAGATGCGGATAAGTTTGTTGCCCAAACAACACTAAATAACATTAATGCTAAACTCGGTATATCTAAATACAAACTATTAGAAGAATTACCTAATTATTTAGAAAAGAAATTAGAAGAAGAAAAAAATCACTAATCATAAGACTAGTGATATTTCTAATAAGCCAGAAAAGACTTATAAACCAACTATACTGGAGGAGCCTCCCGGATTCGAACCGGGGATCAGGGAGTTGCAGTCCCTTGCCTTACCGCTTGGCTAAAGCTCCAATTATACGTAATCATATTATACTAGAAAAATCTAGTTTTTACACAAAAATATTCTAAAAAAGAAGAAGTAGTTTTAGCTAAACTCCTTCCTCTTACCATTTAGAAAATCAGATATTTTAAGAACTCCCTTACCTGGAGATTGTATTTCGAGTATTGATAATGCTTTTTTTCCGCATTTAATAATCAATTCTTTATTATTATCGAGTATAGTTCCTGGTAAAGCGTCCGATTCTGTTTCAACAACCCTAGTCTTATATACTTTATATATGGTTCCTTTATGATTTAGTTTAGCAATAGGATCATCATATAAAGCTCTTACTTTATTATGAAGAGTTAAGGCATCTTCACTCCAATCAAGATATTCTTCGTCTTTAGTTATATTCGGTGAATATGTCGCAAGAGATTCGTCTTGAGGAGTAGCCTTTATATCTTCACCACTATATATTTTATCTATAACATTGATTAGGTCTTCTCTTCCTACTTTAGATAGTTTATCCATCATAGAAGAAGTAGTATCTGAATCTTCTAATTTTACAAGTGTTGTGTGATATGTATCACCCGCATCCATTTTAGAAATAGTATTCATAATAGTCACTCCTAAATAAGAGTCACCATTCATAATAGCTCTTTGAATAGGTGCCCCTCCTCTATATTTAGGAAGAGCGGATCCATGGACGTTTAGAATATTATACTTAGGGTGTTTTAATACTACTTTTGGAATGAATTGGCCATATGCAGCGGTCACAATAAAATCACAATATGTATCTAAAATATCCATATTATCTTCTTTAATATTTTCTGGTTGAAATAATCTTAAATTATGAGATAAGGCATATTCTTTTACGGGTGATGAAACCAAAGAAGAACCTCTTTTTCCTCTTTTGTCTGGCTGTGTGACCACAAGCACTATATCATATTCTTGATTAAGTTTTTCGAGCACATTTACCCCAAAAAGAGGCGTACCCATAAAAATTATTTTTATATCTTTGTTCATTCTTTATACCTAGAAAGAAGTAGGGAATTTATCGATAGATATTAAGATATTACCATCTCTATTACCATCATATATATTCTTTAAAATATTATCTAATTCCTTAACTTTCTTATACTTGATAATTATATTAAAAATATAATAATTATCAACTTTTGAAATTGTAGGAGGGATTGGGCCAAGCACAATAATTCCTTCCTCTTTTAATAAATCTAAAAGATTTTCTTTTATTCCCATAGCCTTAGTATATGAATCATTTATGTTTTTAGATTTAACTCTTATAACGGTCATATTATAGTAAGGGATGAACCTTGCAATCATTCTTACTTTCATCTCTTCTTCATAGAAACTTAGGTAATCTTGTCTTAAAGCATTTTTAATCGCATATTGGTTTTCGTTATGGGTTTGAATTACCACAAGTCCCTCTTTTTCACCACGTCCCGCACGGCCCGATACTTGGGTTAATAAAGAGAATGTATTTTCTTTACTCCTAAAATCAGGTATATCAAGGGATTGATCTGCATTTAATACACCTACAAGTGTAACATTTGGAAAGTCTAGACCTTTCGCAATCATCTGAGTACCAAGTAAGATATCTCCATTTGTCTCAAATTCATATAGAACTTTTTCATGTCCCATCTTACCGCGAGTAGTATCGTTATCCATTCTAACCACTCTTGCGCTAGGGAATAAAGCTTTTAATTCTTCCTCAATTTTCTCTGTACCATAACCTACTTTTTCAAGGTATTTTGAACCACACTTCCCGCAAGTATCTATAACACGTTTTTCATAGTTACAATAATGGCATTTAAGTTTTTTAGAGTATTCATGATATGTAAGGGAAACGTCGCAATTTGGACATTTTTCAGTATTTCCACATGCCCTACACATTATATAGTTTGAATATCCTCTACGGTTTAAAAGAAGAACAGTCTGTTCATGGTTTATGAGACGTTTTTTAATCTCTTCTTTAAGTGTATTTGAGATATAGCCTTTCATACCTTTTTTGAACTCTTGATTTAAATTTACAACTATTGTTTTAGGTAGTGGCTTTGCGTTAGCCCTAACGTCTAATTCTAAAAGATTATAAACACCCTTTTTCGCTCTTGCGTATGCCTCAATAGATGGTGTTGCGCTTCCAAGTAGAAGCATAGAATTATTTAATTCTGACCTTTTAAGTGCGACATCTTTTGCGTGATAAATAGGTGAATTATCCTGTTTATAAGATTGTTCATGTTCTTCATCGATGATGATAATACCAAGATTTTTAAAAGGCATAAATACTGCGCTTCTTGCGCCTACCGCAATTTTCACTTCACCTCTTATAACCTTTCTCCACTCATCGTATTTTGTGTTATTTGATAGTTCACTATGAAAGATTGCGACGTTATCTTTAAACCTAGATTTAAATCTATTAACCATCATTGGGGTAAGAGATATCTCAGGCACAAGAAGTATTGCATCTTTTCCTTGCTTCACAACTTCTTCAATTAAATTAATATAGATTTCAGTTTTTCCACTGCCCGTAATTCCTCTTAAAAGATAAGTAGTATTTTTATTTAGATTACTTTTAAGCTCATTAAAGATTTTTTCTTGAGCTGGGTTTAGTTCTACTTTCTTATCTTCAAGTGGTTTTAAGGTTGAAATATCTCTATATTTTTCCCTTTCTGTAATGCTTACTATCCCAAGTTCAGCCATTTTATTGATTGTTGTGGATGTGACTAAGAGTTCTTCTCTAATATTATCCCATAAGGAAGACCCACCATTTGATTTAAGATATTCTATAATTCTTTCTCTAAGTGGTGTTTTCTTAACTGGTTCTTCAACTAAAGTAATTATCTTTTCTTTAATGATAAACTCTTTTCTTTTAAAGTTATAAGATATTTCTGCCTCACCTTTTTCGATGCATTCTTTAATAAAAGGTATGTCAGATGGATTAATTGAATCATAATCAACTACCTCTTTGTCACCAAAAAGAATTGATAATCTAAAATTATCTTTTGTCTTAATTATGAGTTCTTTCTTATATCCAACTTTAAGGGCGGATGGAAGCATTGTCTCAAGATAAGATACTAAAGGATAATATGATGTTTTAGATAGATAAAGTGCTACATCTATTAATTCCTTTGTTAATACAGGTTCTTTATCCATAAGCTCATCGATTTCTTTAAGTGATGGATCAAAGCCTTCTCTTAAACCCATGATAAAACCCATTCTATATATCTTTCCAAAACTCACAAAACATCTCATTCCTACTTGAACAGTATCCTCAAGCGCTTTAGGAACGAGATAAGAATATGTTTTATCCACATCTTTTATTTTTAAATCTAGTATAATATCCGCAATCACAATGTTATTTTATCACACATATTTATGCTTTTAATGTATAAATACTCTTTTTCACAAGTATATAACTTGTGATATAATGATTTAAGAGGACATATGTATGATTTTAGATAAAGATATTATAAAAAACCCTCATCCAACCTTAAGAATGGTCTCAAGTGATGTTGAAGTACCTGTATCAGATGAGACAAAAAGTAAACTAAAAGAGATGATGGAATATTTAAAAATGTCGCAAGACGAAGAACTTGCGAAAAAGTATTCTATTACTCCTGGTGTTGGCCTAGCATCTAACCAAATTAACATTCCAAAAAGAATGCTGGTATTATACATTAAGGATGAAGAAAAACCATTTGAATATACAATAGTTAACCCAGTAGTTCTCGCCAAATCTACGGGGATGTGCTATTTAGGCAATGGTGAAGGCTGCCTTTCTGTCCCAGATAAGCAAGGAAGAGTTTTAAGACATAAGCGTATTAAGGTAAAAGCGTTAGTTTTAAACAAAGAAACTGATGAATTTGAAGAAAAAGTACTAACTTTTCAAGGTTATCACGCTATTGTTTTCCAACATGAATTTGATCATATCAATGGGACGCTCTTCATTGATAAAATAACTAATAATTTAGGCGATGCATTAGAAATATAAGGAGGTAAAAACCAATGGATATTTATTTACATAAAAATAGGTTCTCACGTGAAGAAATGTATGAGTTAAATAGAAGAAGACTAGAATCACGTGGAGTAACTGTAGAAGACATTGCAACAATTGCCCTCAAGCAACAATCAAAGTTTACAGAAAACGTAAGTTTTGAAATTTGTCTTGATAGTGCGAAAAAGATATTAAGTTATCCAGATGCATTCCATATAGTTCAACTTGGCATTGAAATAGATGAACTATGTGAAAAAGGAATGTTGTCGTATCCTCTTCAAGAAATCTTAAAATCAGATTTAGGTTTATTTGGTATTGATGAATTACTTGGTCTTGAACTTGCGGGTAATTTTGGAATTATCGGTAGAACTAACTTTGGTGATATCGATGTTAATAAACCTGGTATAATTGGAAAACTTAATGATGAAGGTAAACTTCCAGGAAAGTGTCACACTTTCTTAGATGATATAGTAGGTGCACTCGGTGCATGCGCTTCAACCCGTGTAGCTCAAATCTATAACGAAGGAAAATAAAAAATAATTAATTAGGAGATATAAGGTGCCTGAGAAAGACTTAAATGATTTCTTTAATGGTAAAAGTAAATACAGGGAACAATATATCTCGTCCACTAAAGCAAATAAGGTTAGGAAAGTTTCTAATAATAAGTTTACGAACCTATTTAGAAAGAACTTTTCTTTTGATTATGAAGTAGACCTTGACAATGAAACATCAGTACTTCATAGAAGAAATGTCGTTATAAGACATATCGCAACTTTAGTGAACGTGGTGTTCCTTATTTTCTCATTTGTCGGGATAAAGGAATCAAATATTGTCTTAAACATAGCTTTCTGGCTACTTATGACTGGTCTTTCTATCACCACATCAACTCTTCTTAAAAAAGGGGATGTATCTGATATATCAAGGCAAAAACTAATAATGTATCTTGAATGTTTTTATCTTCTTGGTATGTCGGTATTTCTCTATATAAAGATATGGGCTGGCTTTAGATTAGATGAAGATTTAGACAATATGGGTGTGACAGAATATGCCATACTAGATGCGGCCTACTTACTAATTTATGTATCAGTTATTATAATGGCTTTCTACCAAAGACCATCACTACTTAAAGTCATGTATCTTTGGATATTCATTCTAGTAACTATCATAAATATCGCATTCCTTCATTCTGACTTATTTAAGAACGCGACATCAATGAAAGAATTCTTAGAATATATGTTTATTACAAATAAGAATATCGCAATAGATATATTGCTTAGAACCATTGTGCTCGCATTATTCTTTGTGGCATTATATCTATCTGTATCTATCACATCTTACATTGAAGGTGAAAGAATAAAGGAACGTTCACAAAGAATGAAAGTTGAATCTAACTTTGTGGATGTGGTTAATAGTGTTTTTACCGCAGTTAAGGTATATAACTCATCTACTGAAGATGTGATAAAAGAGGCTTTATCCGCAAAAAGAATAGCTGGAGTAACAAAAGTTCTATCAAAAGCTATGAACTATAGTGATAGTGATATAGAGACAATAGTATCATTCGCTAAGGTTCATATAGATATGATGCATATTCTATCTATTGAAGACGATAAAATATCAGAGAATGATTTTAGTGACATCACAATGAAAACTGAAGTTGCATCTAATATAATGAGAAGACTTCAACTATCTAAAAAGGCTGAAGATATAGTTTCAACTGTATATGAAAATAGAGTGACACCTCAGTTTGTCTCAAATATTAATAGAACTCAAAATGATTTAGTTTCTAAAATAGTTTTAATCGCATCAGTTTATGACATATTAAGGGAAGAAAGGCCATACCATACTGCATTAAACCATACAAGAAGTGTGGAAATAATTACTAAATCATTTACTGAGTTCTTCCCATCTGACCTTATCCAAAGGTTTTATAAATATCATCAAGAAATTCTTGAAGCCTACACAAAGGCTTCATAAAAATAAGGAGGAATTATCTTTCAAAGATAATTAGAGAAATGAAGTATTTTTTTACAAGCGAAGCGGTGACAGAAGGTCATCCAGACAAAATTGCGGATAGAATAGCGGATGCGATTCTAGACGCATGCCTTAGGGAAGATGAATACTCAAGAGTAGCCTGTGAGGTTATCACATTAACCGATATGGTATTTATCTTCGGCGAAATTACTACTAAAGCGAATGTGAATTATGAAGAAGTAGCACGCAGAGTAGTAAAAGATATTGGCTACACAAAAGAAGGACATGGCTTCGATTATAAAACCATGAAAGTTATATGTAAGATTCATCCTCAATCAGACGATATTAAAATAGGTGTTGATAGGGGAGATGAAAAATCCCTTGGCGCAGGAGACCAAGGTGTAATGTTCGGTTATGCGACAGATGAAACAAAAGAATATATGCCTTTAGGCTGTGTTTTAGCGGAAGCCCTTGCGCGTCGCCTTACTGAGGTCAGAAAAGAAGGTATTATTCCATATTTACTTCCAGATGGAAAAACACAAGTATCCATTGAATATGAAGATGATAAGCCACTAAGAGTTACAACTGTCCTTGTTTCATCTCAACATGAATCCAACATTCCTCTTGAACAAATCAGAAAAGATATTGAAGAAAAAGTAATAAGAGAAGTAATTCCAGCTAATCTATTTAATGATACTCAAATATTAATAAATCCTACAGGTAATTTTGAGATAGGTGGTCCTGCGGGAGACACTGGATTAACTGGAAGAAAGATAATAGTTGATACATATGGTGCATACGCAAGACATGGTGGTGGTGCATTCTCAGGTAAAGACCCTACAAAAGTAGATAGATCTGGTGCATACGCTTTAAGACATGTGGCTAAAAATATTGTCGCATCTGGTTTGGCTAAAAAAATTGAGCTACAAATATCTTATGCGATAGGTGTATCTAATCCTATTTCATTATATGTAAATAGCTATGGCACATCTAAATATACAGATGAAGAGTTATCAAATATTATATCAAAAGAATGTGATTTAACTCCATCAGGTATAATCACTACTCTTAACCTAAATAGACCTATATATGAAAATGTGTCCAATTATGGACACTTTGGAAGAGAAGATGCTCCATGGGAGAATCTCGACTTAGTAAATACATTTAAGAAATATTTATAATTATTTCTTCATAGTTTTATCTTTATATTTAGGAATAGGATCATATCCACCTTTACTAAGTGGATTACATCTAAGTATTCTCCATATCATTAAAAAGGTAGCCTTAAAAAAGTTATAGTTTAAATATGCATCAATTGCGTATTCTGAACAAGTCGGGCTATACTTACAAGTTTTATTTTTATCTTTTGTGGCTAACTGATATTTTCTAATCAGTTTAATCATAAATCTATTCACAATATTATTTTATCATAAAGGAGCTTCTAATGACGTTTTCTATGCTTACGCTAGTCCCATGGTGGGGTATTATTATAATAGTATTTGGTTCACTTTTAGTACTCGCACTACTATTATATTTAGTCGCTGGAATTATCATTTGGCGTAAGACTATTGTTACCTCTAAACCAGAAAAATATAGAAATAAACCCACAACTGATAAAGTTGTTCTTTCTTTAAGAGAATATAGGGCTAGAATTGTTAAGCACCTTGAATCTTTGAATATGGAAAGCATCTATATTAAATCTCGTGATGGACTTGCCCTTCATGCTTACTTTATGAAATCACTAAGTGGTTCAAAGAAGGTTGTGATAAGTGTCCATGGATATCGAGGGGATGCCTTTGATACAAGTGCTAAATTTAGCCATTTCCTCACAGATTATGATTATAATATTTTGTTTATAGATTTAAGAAGTTATGGAAAAAGCGAAGGCAAATACACCACATATGGTGTTAAAGATAGACTTGATTTACTTGATTGGATAGATTACCTAAAAGATAGATTTGAGGGTGATATAGAGATTGCGCTCTTTGGAATATCTATGGGCGCATTTACCACTCTTTCTATTAGTGATAGAGTACCAAAAGAAGTTAAATGCATTATCGCAGATTCCTCTTATACATCACCAATTGAAGAATTTAAATACTGCCTAAAAAGTATTAAACAACCAAAGATGCTTGTTTATTCAAGCGAATTTATAAATCTTCTTGTGTGTCATTTTAACTATAGATTAAACACAAAGAAGATTTTAAAGAACGCAAAAGTACCAATACTTTTTATCCATGGTGCTGAAGATGATTTTGTCCCTACATATATGTCTAAAGAAAACTATGATGCATGTACAAGTGAAAAGAAACTAGTATTATTTAAAGGAAAGGGTCACGCAAGATGTTTCTTCTTCAATAAAGAAGAGTATAAGAGCCTTGTGCTTGACTATTTGATTCAAAACTTATGATAGACGCTAAAACACTTTCTAATATAATTAATGAATTTACCTTAAGAGTAAAAGATATATTTAATGTAGAACTAGATAGAGCCTTTATAGTCTCTAGCTATCTTTTAAGTCAAAATGAACTTCCCTATATGTCTAATTTGTCAGATGAAGACAATAAAGAACTAAATGATTTATTTAAAGATTTTAAGATGTATGAATATGACATAGAATCGCTAAGACTAGCCTTTTCTTTGTCGTATTCACTATCACTTAAAGATAAGGAAAATCTAAAAGTAGATACTACCCCTGAACTAATTAATATCTATTTAAAAGAAATAGTTAAAACTTTATATGATACACTTAACTATGAAGTTGTGAGTGTCTTAAACCCATCACCAAATAATGGTGTACTAGCCTTATCTCTTATAAATTATGGGATCAAAGATAGTGAACTACTTTTATCTGAAGAAAGAAAAGATTTCTATTTATTATCATTATCTTTAAGAGATTTAGCTAATTCAAACTATAATATAATAGATATGCTTCCGGACTATAACTATAGGTGCGATATTATAGTCTCAGATCCATTCCTATCTGAGGTTGAAGATATCCTTATCTTCTTTGAAGACTACCATATGTATCTAAATATGGATGGATTTATGGTGCTTGTACTTCCAAACCCATTTATAAGATCTAGAGTATTTGCGGATACAATTAATAGATATAAGTATTCACTACTTGGAGTAATTGAATATCCAAGTGATCTTCACTCAGGCGTTCTTGATTCATCAATTGTAATACTTGAGAATAATCAGACAGAAAGAAGTGAATTCTTTAGAGCGATTATGCCTAGCGTAAAGAATGTGGATGAGAATATCAATACAATTAAATTAGTAAAAGATTATATAAATAAATATGTAGGAGAAGAATATAAAAATGAAAATAATGGCAATTAACTGTGGCTCATCTAGTTTAAAATTTAAACTTTATGAGATGCCTGAAGAAAAAGTCTTAACTTCAGGTCTTTTTGAGAGAATTGGTATGAAAATGGGAGATTATGTCTTTAAACAAGATGGTACTAAAGACGTTACTGAAATTGCCCTTCCAGATCATAGTGTCGCAGTAGAAATTCTCTTAAAAGAATTAATTAGAAGAAATATCATTAAATCACTCGATGAAATAAAGGGCGTAGGACATAGAGTTGTCCAAGGTGGTAAATATTTTACTGAATCTGCGCTTGTAACTGAAGAATCAAAGGCACATGTGAAAGAATTAATAGATCTTGCGCCTCTACATAATAAAGCACATTTAATTGGTGTAGAAGCTTTTGAAAAAGCTCTACCTAATGTTAAACAAATCTTTGTATTTGATACCGCATATCATAATAGGGGTATGGAACCTGAGGCTTACATGTATGCAGTACCATATTATTGGTACACTGAATATGGCATAAGAAAATATGGTGCTCATGGTACATCTCATGAATATATCGCAAATGAATACGCAAGACTCACAAATCAAGATGTAACTAAATTGAAGATAGTATCTTGTCACATAGGAAATGGTGCATCTATTTGCGCAAACATGTATGGCAAATGTAAGGACACATCAATGGGACTCACTCCACTTGAAGGAATTCCAATGGGCACAAGAACTGGAAATATTGACCCAACTGTCGTTTCATATATATGTGAAAAAGAGAATAAAGATCCTAAGACAGTAGTTAATGAATTAAATAAGAAAAGTGGATATTTAGGTGTATCTGAAATATCTAGTGACTGTAGAGATTTAGAAGATGCGATAGCGCTAGGTAATGAAAGAGCGAAACTAACGCTTGATATCCAAGCCAAGCGTATCGCAGATTATATAGGTAGTTATTATGTATTAATGGAAGGAATAGATGCAATCTGTTTCAGTGCGGGAATAGGTGAAAACTCTCCATATGTAAGAAAGATAATTTGTGATAGATTAAAGGTATTAGGTGTAAAAATTGATGATAACCTAAATACAGGGCGTGGTATACCATTTAGATTTTCAACACCTGATTCTAAAATAGATATTTGGAATATCCCTACAGATGAAGAAGTGGTAATCGCTAGGGATACCTTAAGACTTACACAAAAATAAGATAAAAGAAGGCCTTTCGCCTTCTTTTATACTTTTAAAAGGGGGTTATTATGAAACTTATTGAGAAAGGTGTAAAACTTTTTAACAAGGGTTATCCAACACACTTTGGATACCAGTATAGTCTAAACCTAGACTATAACATTAAAGAAGCACGCATTCCTTTATTTAAACTAAAGGAATGGGATTTCTTTCAAATTACCTCAGAGAATTTTTCTCTTTATTTAGTATTAGGCCATGTGTCTTATGCCACATCTATTAATGTAACTTTATTTGATTTTAAGACTAAAAAGCTATATTCTAAAGCTAAACTTGTCCCATTTAAACAAATAAAGTTAGATAGTAATCCTAATAAGGATTTCCTTGTATCCTATACATCAAAAGACTACCAAATGTCATTTAATAGGATTAATAACACTTACTACCTAATAATGAATTCTTTAGATAATGTATCCGCAAACATTAAGTTAGTTGATAGGGGGAATAATTCAGTATTAGTATCAACTCCATTTAATAAAAGAAATGAATTCTATTTAAATGAAAAGAAGTGTTTGCTTGAATCAAGTGGATATGTGGACTTTAATGGGCAAAGATATGACATTAAAAAAGGTGAATCATTTGGCCTTCTTGACTGGGGAAGAGGAGTATTTCCATTTAAACATACCTGGGTATGGGGAAGTGGTTCAGGATACGTAGATAATATTCCTTTTGGGTTTAATATAGGTGAATTTGGGGACAATAGAAACGGAACTGAAAACATATTCTTTTACAATAATAAATCCTATAAATTGAACAAGATAAATATTAAATTTGATGAATCTGATTATATGGACGAGTGGAGTTATGAATCTGATGACGGATCTTTTATGTTTAAGATGATTCCAACCTATGATAACCACACTAAAACTAAGTTATTATGGGTTGATAATGAATGTCATCAAATATTTGGTTATTTTAATGGCTATATAGTAGTAGATGGTAAAAAAATAGAAATAAAAGATTTCTATGCATTCACAGAGTGTGCACATAATAGGTGGTAGTATGAGTAAGGACAAATTAACTAGAAGAAAAGAGTTTGAAGAAAAGCAACTATTAAGACTATTAAAAGAGAAAGGTAAGGGAAGATATGCTTGGTACCTTGCGGTATTAATAGGCTTAATACTTTTGGTCGATTTACTAGATAATTTTGTGACAGGTGTTAACGCTAATGTAACATCCTGTTACATAACGGAATTCTTTGTGAATGGTCATCTCTTCGGTAAAACCTATACATATGAAGAGGGACTAGCTTTAAATAATACATTTAATCTATTAGGATATGTGATAGGTTTGATAGTACCATTCTATAAAGCACTAGGAGATAAGATTGGAAGAAAACCTCTCTTTGTGATGTCTACACTAGGTATGGCACTAGGACTCATTATTATCTATTTTTCTAGATCATACCTTTTATTCTTAATAGGTAGTTTTATAATTAGTTTCTTTATTAGTCACGATATTCAAATAATTTATATATTAGAAGAATCACCTAGCGCTAAAAGAGCGACAATCTACTCAATTCTTAAAGGCCTTGGATGCCTTGGAACATTCTTTATTCCACTCTTAAGATCTACAGTAATGAAGAATGACCCAACCCTTTGGAGGAATATATATTTACTTCCTGGTATTGCGGGAATTCTTATATCTATACTTGTTTTCTTTTTCGCGAAAGAATCAAAAGTATATATAGAAAATAGAAGTACATATTTAAAAATACCATTTGAAGAAAGAATAAATAAAGAAAAACAAGAGAAGTTAGAAAAGAAAGCTCATTCTAATAAGAGCGGTATATTTAACGCAATTAAATATATCTTCCAACATAAAGATTTAAGAAACTTAATAATAATTAAAACTATCTTTGATGCGGCAATAGTTGCGATGACTATGTATGAATCAATTATGGCTACTGCATCTATGACGACAGAAGAAATAACTAAAGCATTATTCCCATTCCCACTAATATATTGTGCTTCACTATTTATCTCTGGCTTTTTAGCGGATAAAATAGGACGAAAGAGAATAATCGCAATCTTTGGTTCTATTTGTTTATTGAGCTTTGTGGGATTCATTATATCAGTATTAAATAATCAAACTATTAATCCATATTTAATCGGATCGTTTTATGGACTATATTTAGGTAGTTATTGGATTGGAAGAGATTATATGGAAATTATCTCTACGGAAATGGTCCCGACAGATATAAGGGCATCTATCATAGGAGCTGAAGGACTTCTTGTATATGTAGGTATGGCAGTAGGTTTTGCCTTTGTGAATGTAGGAATGTTATTTATTCCTATATGGCTTGCATGCTTGATATTCTCTGCACCTTGTATTTTAATTTCAGTCATATTATTAATATTTAAAGTAAAAGAAACAAAAGGTATTGATTACGAATCAATAGTATAGAAATAATGGAGTCCTGAACTTAGGACTCCATTATTTCTTAATATCTTTTTTCGCTAAATCTAAATTAATATGACAGTATCCACTAGGATTTTTATCTAAATAATCCTGGTGGTATTCTTCTGCATCATAGAAGTTTTCTAGTCTTAGAATTTCAATTTTATAGTCAGGATTTAATCTTGAATCAAAATAAGATTTAATTATATCTTTTTCTTTTTCATTAGTATAATATACTCCACTTCTATATTGGTGTCCTATATCCTCACCCTGTTTATCTATAGAATATGGGTCAACAAATCTTAGGAAATGAGCGAGTATTTCTTCTAGAGATATGATTTTATCATCATATGTTAGTTTTAGGGTTTCTGCATGTGTTGCGATGTGGCTTTTAACCTCATTATATGTTGGGCTCTCCTTATTTCCGTTAGCATATCCAACAGTAGTATCTATTATACCATTTACAAGTTTATAATAGCCTTCAACACCCCAAAAGCATCCACCAGCAATATATATTGTCTTTTCCATTATTTAAACTCCATATCATTACTATATTATATTTTATATTAAAGAATATCTTATTTCTTATTTATTTAAGTAATAACTTTATATATACAATTTAATTATGTGTATACGTCAAAATTTAACACTCTTACAAAAGTAAGAAAAAATGATATCCTCTTAGTAGAAACTAGGAGGATTTTATTTATGTCAAGAAAAAACGAA
>CAJOMC010000021.1 GCA_905235635.1 uncultured Bacilli bacterium
GGGGAGGAGAGATTCTTGCTATTTATAGTATTAATTTTTATGCTTTATTATTGACATTAAGTAGGAACCTACTATATAATATGTGTAGGAAACTACGAAAATGGGTTTAGTTTATGGAAATAAATAAAATAGCAATTTTGATTAAAAAAGCGTCACTACAATTTGATAAAATCTCAAACAAGATTTTAGAGCCTTATGAGATGAGTGCAACACAATATAAAATTTTAAAGTATTTGTTTTCAGCCGAAAATCATAAGGCAAGAGTTACTGACTTAGAGGAATTTTTATCTATGACCCACCCTACAACAATAGGTCATATAGATTATTTAGAAAAGAAAGGTTTAGTTGAAAGAATAGTTAATCCTAACGATGCTAGAGGAAAACTAATTACGCCAACAAATAAAGCTTTATCATTAGAAAAAGAATTAAATAAAGTTGGCGATGATATAGAAAATGAGTTAACTAAGAACTTAGAACCTAAAGAAAAAGAAGAAATGGTTAGTCTTCTAAATAAATTGATAGGAGCGTGATTAGAGTGAGTGAATTAAGAACTATAATTATAACTGGAGCCAATTCCGGTTTAGGTTTTGAAGTAGCTAAAAAGATTGCTTTAAATAAAGCATATCGTATTATTTTAGCTTGTCGTAATTTAGAAAAAGCAGAACTAGCTAAAAAAAATATTATAAAAGAAACACAAAACACTAATATTGAATGTATAAAACTAGATACATCATCACTCAGATCAGTTGAAGAATTTGTTTTAGAATTTGAAAAAACAAATGATTCTTTATATGGACTTATAAATAATGCAGGAATATCTGGAATGCATCAAGGAAAATCAATAGATGGTGTAGAAATTGTCATGGCTACTAATTATTTAGGTCATTGGTATTTAACTAATCTATTGCTTGAAAAATACAATATTAAGAAAATATTTAATATTACGAGCGATATGCATAATCCACCTCAAGGATTAAAGTGGCAAAATGTAGAAGATATTTTTTATTCAGATAATAGTGATAGAACGGCTTATCCATATTCTAAATTATCTAATATCTATTTTACTAATGAACTTCAAGAAAGATTAGATAAAGAGAATAAAGATACATTAGTTAATTCATTTAATCCAGGCATGATGCAAACTAATTTTGCTGGTGGCCCTCTTCCTAAATCTAGAATAATATTTGTAAAAACTATGATGCCCGATAGATTTGGAGATTTAGATAAATCATCAACTGCTCTTTCATCACTTGTGTTAGATGATTCTTTAAATGTAAAAGCTAAATATTTTGATAGAAGCATTAATTATATTAAATCTTCACCATTATCATATGAAATTAAAAATCAAAAGGAATTATGGGATTATACCGATAATTTTATAAAGGAATGGAAAAAGAAATGAAAAGATTTTTAATAATATTAACATCCATATTATTCCTTTTTATTATTTCATCTTGTAGTAGTACTAATTCTAATTCAAGTGATTTAGATGTTGGTGATTTTGATATAACCGATATAGATATAGAATCTACTAAAGCCACTAAATATATAGATAAAAATGATGAAATTGCATATATCCCATCAGGTTTTGTAGTTTCAAGCAATATTAGTGAACAAACTATTAATACAGGTCTTGTTGTAATAGCACCTGATAATAGTGAATATGTATGGGTTCCAACAACAAATACTGAATTTAAAACACAAGATTTTGGTAGTTATTTTTCAAGTGGAGATAAATTTTCTAATTATTATGATGAGGTTGATTTAGATTCATATAAGCAAATGATTAAAAGCATACAAACTTATGGTGGTTTCTATATTGGAAGATATGAAGCAAGTAAAGGATCAAATAATACGCCTTTAAGTGTAAAAGTATCAAGTGATAATCCAGGTAATATTTGGGTACAATTTTCTCCACAAGATACAGTAGGAGTTTGTGAATCTTTATATTCAAATAATGATTCAGTTCAAGGTTTCTTTCCATGGGGAATCAATTATGATACGACTTTGCAGTGGTTAATAGATTCAAATGCTAAAACAAAAGATGAAGTAGCAAGTGATAGTAGTAGTTGGGGCAATTATTCAAATGATACATTCTCGGTAAATGCAAGAGGTAATTATACTGGTATATTTGAAGAGACTAAAGCCAATAATATTTATGATTTAGCAGGAAATAACTGGGAATGGACAAGGGAAAGAAGTGGCTCTAATTATGTTATGCGTGGTGGTGGATATAATCTTATGGGAGGAGATTGTCTTGGTAGCCGTTATCCTGCAGCATTAAGAGATCCATTACCAGGAAATAATCATCATCCTAATGTTACTTTTAGAATAGGATTATATATATTATGAGGAGGATAAAAATCTGAAAACAGTAAATTTTAAAGTGGATTCAACAAAGTGTATCGGTTGTGGAATATGCTCAAAAGTATGTCCTGGAAATATGGTTGGTGGGAAGGTGTTATTAATGGAAAATAGATATCCCCAATTAGTAGATGAAAATAATTTTTCATGGAAAGGATGTTGGAGATGTGAACATTGCTTAGCAGTATGTCCTACTGGTGCAATTTCAATTTTTGGAATTGATGCAGATGATGTTTCACCAAAACCATCACAATTAATAAAAGAAGATTTATCTAAATTAATGAAATTTAGACGTTCTTGTCGTGATTTTAAAAAAGATGAGATTCCATCAGATATAATTGATGAAATGTTAGAAGTAGTAAGCCATGTGCCAACCGGTGGAAATAATCAAGGTTTAGAGTTTTCGGTAGTCTACACAAAAGAAGCAATGAAACATATTTATGAATTATATAAAGGTAATCAACTTTCATTATTTGATGATAATAATGATTTTAGTGAACTAAGAATTTATGATGCTCCACATTTATTCATCGCACATAAAGCATTATCTGAGCGATTCAAAGATGGAGCAATTTCAGAAATAAATTTTGCAACTGCTTATTTTGAATTACTTGCTAATGCTTATGGATTTGGAACAATTATTTCTACATATAGTGCCGAACTACTTTCCAAAAATAAAGAGATATTGAAATATTTAAAGATTCCTGAAAATCATAAAATTATAAATGTAGTTGGCTTTGGATATCCAAAATATCAATATCAAAGAGGAATTAAAAAAACAAAGATTATAAATAAAATTAAGTAAAGGAGAAAAAAATGAAATTAATAACCTTGGAAGAACATTATTCAGATATTAGAATAATGGAAATAAACAAAAAATATTCAGACCATGATATTCCTTTAAAAACCCCTCATGTCACTGGAATTTTTGAGGATTTAACTAATTTTGAAAAACGCATTAAATATATGGATGAAAATCATATAGATGTTCAAGTTCTTTCTATGACATCTCCAATAGGCGAAAATGTCACACCCAAAGAGGCAATTGAAGCATGTAAATTAGCAAACGACATAACAAAAGAACATATAGATGAATATCCAGGAAGGTTTTTAGGCTTTGCGACACTTCCTATGTGTGACCCTGTAAGTGCTAGTATAGAACTTGAAAGATGTGTTAGTGAGTTAGGTTTTTGTGGAGCTTTATTAGCTGGAAGATATAAGGGACGTTTTTTAAATGAAAAAGAATTTCTGCCAATTTTCGCTAAAGCTGCAGAATTAGATGTACCACTATATTTACACCCTGCATTTATACCAAAGGAAGTAAAGAAAGCATATTATGATTCAGATGCATATTCAGAAGAAGTGGCATTTGAATTATCGTCAGTTGGTTATGGATGGCATTCGGAAGTGGGTATTCAAGTATTGAGATTGATTTTATCAGGAATATTTGATAAATTCCCTAAATTAAAAATAATTATAGGTCATTGGGGAGAAACTATTCCTTGTTTTCTAGATAGATTAGATTTTATGCTTGATAAAAATATAACTAAATTAAAGAAGAATATTAGTGAATATTTTAAAGAAAATGTATATATAACTCCAAGTGGAATAACATCGAAAGATCAACTTGAATATGTTGTAAAATTGATGGGTGCTGACCATGTAATTTATTCAATCGATTATCCTTATGTTAACCCTCAAAATCCTTATGAATTTTTAATGAATAGTTCATTAAATAATGATGAAAAAGAATTAATTTCACATAAAAACGCTGAAAGAGTACTGAATATTAATAAAAATATATAAGATTGATTAAAAAACACTTTATCAGGTAATTTCTTTGAATTAGGTTGCACCACATACTCAAAGGATTAATATGGTTCAAATAGTATTTTTGAAGGCATCTCTAATTAAATTATGAGGTGCTTTTTTTACACGAAAGGGTGTTTCATTTGTATTGCTATACTTGTGGCAATACATTAAGAAACAATAGGATTGATATGAAAAATATCAGTCCTTTTTTCATTTTATAGGGCTATTTTGCTTGTTTTTGGCATATTTTGCTTAAATTCAGGTGAAGTAGTCCTATTTTCTTTTTCTATTTTTATAAGCGAACAACAGTGAAAAAACGATTGACGATAAGAAAAACGATTGATAAAACCTTTCGTTTTTTCAACCAATTTATATGTGCAAAGCCGCTGGCAGCAATTTTAGTGTTTTTTTATAGAATTCAATTATCTAAAAATGCGTCCATACGCAAAAATAGTCGCTAACACTCTTGATTTTTTAAAATATATAAGATACAATATTAGTGTCTAAAAATGCGTCTGTACGCAAAAATAATCATTGGAGGCTTTGATATGTTAATAAAACGAGATGAATATTTAAATAAACTAATATCAAAAAAATGGAATGGAATGATTAAAGTTATTACGGGCATTAGAAGATGCGGTAAATCATATCTATTATTTGAATTGTTCAAAAACCATTTAATCGATAACGGAGTAGAAGATAATCAAATTATAGAAATTTCACTTGATTCAGTTGAATTTGAAGATTTACAAGACAAAAGAAAACTAAATGACTACATTAAATCAAAAATAAGAAATGATAAAAATTATTATATTCTCTTAGATGAGATACAATTGGTTGATGGATTTGAGTTATTACTTAATGGACTTTTAAAACAAAAAAACATAGATGTTTATGTTACTGGTTCTAATTCCAAGTTTCTATCAAGTGATATAATTACTGAATTTAGAGGAAGAGGAGATGAGGTTAGAGTGCACCCTCTTTCATTTAAAGAGTTTTATGATTCATATAAAGGCGATAAGCATAATGCCTACTCTGAATATTCTATTTATGGTGGAATGCCTGCTTTAATAGATGTGGATTCACATGAAGCCAAAAGTTCATATTTATATAATTTGGTCGAAAATGTATATTTAACCGATATAATTGATAGAAACGATTTAAAAAAAGATAAGGATGTATTAGGTGAATTATTAGATATTATTTCATCTGCGATTGGATCGTTTACCAATCCAACTAAACTTGTTAATGTTTATGAATCAGTTAAACATATTAAAATTAATAGGATGACTATATCAAATTATTTAGATTGTTTTATGGATGCATTCCTAATAAGCAAGGTTCAAAGATACGACATAAAAGGTAAGGCGTATATAGATTCTCCATTTAAATATTATTTTGAAGATATTGGATTAAGAAACGCCAGAATTAATTTTAGACAAAATGAACCAACTCATACTATGGAAAACATTATTTATAATGAACTTATTATTCGTGGATATTCTGTTGATGTCGGTATAGTGGAAGTTAATTATAAAGATGAAAATAAAAAGAGTCAAAGAAAACAATATGAAGTTGATTTTGTATGTAATAAAGGAAATGCAAAGTATTATATTCAATCTGCATACGCTTTGGATAATCAAATTAAAATTAATCAAGAAACTCGTGGTTTAAATAAAATAATGGATTCATTTAAGAAGATAGTGGTTGTTAAGGATTGCTATGTTCCTTGGTACGATGAAAAAGGTATTATGTATATTGGACTCGAGGATTTCTTGCTTAATCCCAATAGTTTAGATCTTTAAAATTTCTCCTAACTCAACCACTGGTATGTAGACTTATCATCAATGAAGCAATACACTAAAGATGAAAGGAGGGCAAATTATGGATTTAATTAAGATTGGAAAATTTATAGCTGAATCTAGAAAAAAGAAAAACTTAACCCAGATGCAATTGGCCGAAGAATTAAATATAACAGATAGAGCCATATCTAAATGGGAATGTGGTAGAGCACTGCCAGATTCATCTATTATGTTACAGCTTTGTGAATTGCTTGAAAT
Organism: uncultured Bacilli bacterium; assembly: GCA_905235635.1. Taxonomy (GTDB): domain Bacteria; phylum Bacillota_I; class Bacilli_A; order Izemoplasmatales; family UBA1188; genus UBA1188. Next base: position 6,237 of record CAJOMC010000021.1, read on the forward strand.
TAGTGTAAATGAATTATTAACAGGGGAGAAATTAGAAATGGAAAAATACAACAAGCAAGTAGAGTTAAATTTAATTGAAATGGTAAAACAAAAAGAGGCTTCAGATAAAAGACTTCTTAATATGGAAATAGTACTTGGAGTTAGTGGTACTACATTGTTTTTAGCAGCGATATTATGTGTAGCCTTTTTAGATTTACAAATATGGGCTAGAATAGTAATCATTGTGTCTGCATTTATATTATTTTTATTAATGTGTTTCTTCTTAATTAGAATAGAACAGGTTACAGGATATTATGAATGCAAACATTGTCATCATAGATATGTTCCAACCTATATGCAAGCAAATATGGCAATGCATTTTGGGCGTACAAGATATATGAAGTACCCTAATTGTGGCAAAAAGTCTTGGCAAAAGAAAGTCTTATCTAAAGATGAAAAATAGAAATATCGATGTCAATAGTTCTAAAGCCATCCTACGTGGGTGGCTTTTCTTTTGTTTTGTGAGGTGTCTAAAGGTGTCCGACTTTTCAAAAGGGGTGTCCTAAATTGTATTAAATGTTATGCTTCTAGACATAATTAGATTAATATGACTGATACAAATGTGTCAGTCTTTTTCTTTATATAAGATATGCCAGTATTTACATAGAGCCTTAATAATGGTAGATTATAGGTACTAAGAGGAAGGCATTTCAATCTTTAGTAAATTGGTCAAAATAAAGACTAAATTAAAGGAGTAAGCTATGTTTTTCTTTAAAAAGAGGAAATCCGAAATCGAAATAAACTCTAAATACAAAATCGGTGATTCTGTATCTTTTTTCTACAAAAAAGAATTAAGGTTCGGCCGCATTTATAATGTGAGATTATCTGATGATTCTAAGGTTATCTATGATATCCAACTTGGTGGAGAATGTCCCGTTGTTATATATGACGTCGAAGAAGATTTAGTTAAGGGAGGAGGTCATTAGAATGAATGAAAAAGTAAGTATTTATGATATCGCGAAATATTTAGATATATCTCCCGCAACTGTATCATACGTTATTAATGGTGTTGATAAAGTATCTAAAAAAACTAAAGAAAAAGTTTTAAAGGCAATTGAAGAATTAGGCTATGTCCCTAATTACAGCGCAAGAGCCGTTGCGACAGGAAAAACTCACCTTATCGGTGTGATTTTGCCTGTTGATAACGCATCTATAGCCTTTCTTCAAAACCCATTCTATGTAGAATACCTTGGTGGATTTGAAAAGGCAATCGAAAACTATAATTACGATATTTGTATCGCAGTTTATAAAAAAGAAACAGATGTGAAAGAGTGGGTTAAAAAAAGAGGACTAGATGGTCTTGCGATGCTTGGTTCATATGAAAAAGAAGTTCTTGATTCGTTAAAAGATATAGCTATTCCTATTGTTTTAACTGATGAATATGGAATGAATCAAAATGAATTTAACTTAGTTAAGTCAAGCGACAATGATGGAATGTATGATGCAACAAAATACTTAATCGAAAATGGATTCAAGCGTATAGGATTCGTTGGTTATCCATCAAAATACCCAGTTGATTTATATAGATATAACGGCTACTTAAAAGCATTAAAAGATTCAAACATTGAATATAAGAATGAATATCTATATGAAACAGGCGCCACTTTTGATGAAGGATATAATTTAGGAGATAGGATTATGTCCGATAATTATGTCGACGCGATAGTATGCAGTGGTGATATTCTTGCGATAGGAATTATGAAGAGAATAATGGAACTAGGATATGATATACCATCTGATTTATCAATCATAGGTTTTGATGATATTCAAGATGCAAATTTTGTCTATCCCGGTTTAACAACTGTTCACCAACACATTGGTGAAAAAGGATATAGAAGTGCCCAAATATTAATAGATCTATTAGAAAATAATAGAAAAGGAACTTCATCAATTAATCTTAAACCATATTTGGTTAAAAGAAATTCTGTTAAAGAAAAGAGATAAAATTCACATAAAATTAAGAAAAACATCATTTATTATTGTATATTTGGTTAACCGGTTAAATTTTTTAATTATTTTTAAAAAATAATGTTATAATGAAGATACGAAGGAAGTACCTAAAGATATGAAACCATTTTTGCGCGTTATTTTTGCATTTCTAATAGTTTTTTCTATCTTTTTTGTCGTTGGCTGTAATAGAAATAATAGTACTACAACTACTAACGAGACTACAGTTACCACAACCAAAAAAGATACTATAGAAGGCGAAACACATATTATAGAATCCAACTTTATTAAGAATGAAGATAAAGTTGTATCAGCTAGCGAATTAGTTATATATGATGGACCTAGCTATTTAACACCATATGATAAATTAAGTGTTAAGGTTGAAGATAAAGAATTATTTGTATATGAGACTAGAGTTAATCATGATACGCAATTCTCATGGACCACACCAAAAGATACCACTGGCGTTGTTATCTTTGATTTTGCTGGTGAGGTCAATGTTGAAGTAGATGTAAAAGAAACTGTAACTAGTGCTAAAGTAACACCTGAAATATATGGTGTTAGCCCAAGAATAGAAGGAACTAAAATCTATTTTAAATTACAGTACCCTACAAGTTATGTATTAGAATATAACGATTCATCTGACAATGCACTACATATATTTGCTAATGAAATTGAAAGTAGTGAAGAAAAAGTTACAGAAGAAATGGCGGCGCAAGATGACTCTATAATTTATCTAGCCCCCGGTGTATATAAAGCTGATGCGATTCCACTAGAATCTAATATGACTTTATATATTGCTGGTGGTGCTTTTGTATATGGACAAATTAGAACTGAAGGATTAGAAAATATTAAGATTAAAGGTAGAGGAATCTTAAGTGGCAGTCTATACAATAGAAGAAGTGAATCTGAATACACTTTACCAATTGAGTTAAGGACATCTTCTAATATTACTATTCAAGATATTACCATCCTAGATCCTGCAGGATGGGCCATTACTTTATATAAGTCTAATAATATTAATATTAATAATATACACATTATTACTGCGAGACAGAATGGCGATGGAATTAGTGTTCAATCATGCAGCGATGTTAATGTAAATGGTGGATTTGTTAGAACTTGGGACGATTCGCTAGTTGTTAAAAACGTTGATGGTGGTCTAACTTCAAATATCACATTCGATGGAGTAACAGTATGGACCGATCTTGCCCAATCGATGGAGGTTGGCTATGAAGCTAATGGTACAACAATGACCGATATTACATTCAAAAACATCATAGTACTACATAACTTCCATAAAGCAGTAATCTCTATGCATAATGCAGATGATTCACAAATCTCAAATGTAACATATAAAGATATCTATATTGAGGATGCACAAACACTCGGAGATAATAGAACTGATTTAGAAAATGACTTCTTAATTGACTTTTGTGTTTTATATAATACTGATTGGTCTAAATCAGTTGATATAAAAGGAACAGTAAGAAACGTTTTAGTAGAAAATGTAGTAGTTAAGAGGATTGCTGAAAGTGTTGTTTCAAGAATAAATGGATATTCGAATACATCAAATATTAGTGGTGTAACAATTAAAAACATCCTAATACAAGATAAGAAAATGGAATTTGCATCCGATTTAGGATTACTAACTAATCAATATACATCAAATGTTAGTGTAAGTTATGACAAAGATCCAGTAGGCGCAATAATTAAGCTTCCTTATTTATTATCATTAACCAATAGTGAGGTAGAAGTAAAAGAAACAACTAATATAGTTCAAGAAGGAATGCTTGTTCCAGAATTCGCAAGAGGAAGCGGCGAACTATCATATATTGGTGTAAAAGATAAGGTTAACGCAACTGTTAGCGCTACACACTCAAAAGGAAACAAAAACACCACTCCATCAGACGATGGTTCAGGAGATTTTAGTGCTAGCGGATATAATCCATCAAGCGCATATGATAACGATAAAACAACTACTTGGAAATCCAAAGAATGGATGAATGAAGATGAAGAGTTTGCTTGTTTAACTTTTGACTTTGGTGGAACAGCGGTTAATGTGGGTGTTGTTAGAATAATTGGAAATGTTGATAACGATTTCTTCTACACATATTCAATTCAAATCTGGGGATTAAAATTAAAATCTGACGGCTCAATCAACGATAAATATACTAAGCTTGTATCTTTAAAAGATTATCATATGTCTCCAGGGAGCAATAATGCTATAGACATTAATATCACAACTCAACAATATGCTGGACTTCAGTTAAGACTATATAGAGGCGATCAAGATACTAGTTCTAAATATTATGAGATTGCAGAAGTAGAATTCTACGCTCCTTCATTAGCTTATAATAAGGCGATTGTTGATTCAAGCGAACACAATGACGTATACAACGTTGAAAAATTAGTTGATGGTGATGCTACTGGAACATCATACTATGAATCAAAAGAAGTTCCAGCATATGTAGTTATTGATTTAGGTGATGTATATGACATCTCTACAATTGTTTTTTCACTACCACCGTCATTATTATGGAATGCGAGAACAGAGGAAATCGAAATATTAGTATCAGACTCAGAACTCGCATATAGTAGTGAATCTACAGCATTCACTACTATAGTAAATAAGAAAGCATATCTATTTGACCCAGCAACAGGAAATAGAAACATAGTTAACTTTGAAGAAGTATCCGCAAGATACGTGAAGGTAATAATTTATTCTAATGATATTGCGGGAGGATATGCGGCTCAACTATCAGAAATATCAATATACGGAAATTAAAATATAAAAAATATAAAAGGAGAATTAATGAAAAAAAGTAAATTAATTTTATCATTTGCAATGTTACTTTTTATCGTGGTATCGTTAGCTGGTTGTAACAAAAGAACAACTGAAAACACTACAGCTGAACCACCAGTAACTACAACGGCTGAAGAGCCACCAGTTACTACAACAGAGGAAGAACCTCCAGTTGTTAGCCATTTGGAAAACTTTGTTAGAGAACTTCAAGAGGGAGCTCAAACTAGAAATTATAACGAAAACTTTGATGAACTACTAGAAGACTTTTCAAGTGCTTCAGCTGGCAATCTAAGCGCAAGATTAAGAGTTGTAGTTGATAATTTAGTAGAAGCAGCACCTAAATCTGAAGATGCATCTATCTATAAGATGGCCACAGGAAACTATCAAATTGAAACATTTGATGGAATTGGCTTCAGAATGCGCAAAGTAGGAGAGGGTACACTTGATTTATCTAATTTAGTATTAGGCTTACGTGGTGATGATGCTTGGAAACTACATGAAATTAATCTAGGCGATGCACTAGATGCTGATGGTGATAATTTACCTGAATTAACTGATGAATTCCAAGATATCATTATCTGTCCAACATTATCTATTGATGATGACAGTACTGAATATTTATTAAAAACTGATTCTTCTGCAAGTGGAACTCAAGTTTTAAATAAGATTTTAGGTTTTCATCTATATTTAACTGGCGAATGTGCTCAAGTTATTGAAATTGAAGAAGTATTCTTAGTAAAAGGCGCTGATAAGACTACATTAGATAACTTCTCAAGAGAAAAAGTTAATAAGGCAGATTCAACTTGTTGGTGGAGAGATTCAACCGGCTTTATCGTTCAAAAAGGCCAAATGGTTAAGGGTGCTGAGTACACTATAGATTTAACTGGTACTACAGGTGCAAACCTAGTATTGAGTGTTATGGGTGATACTACAGGTGCTTCACTAGGTGGAGTAAGCTGGGCTAACTTAAAAGATGCTAATGGAAACGCTGTAGCGGGTGCAGTTAATGGTGCATATCATCCACTAGTAATCAATTTAGAAAAATCAGGCTTAACTAGAGGATCATTAGTATTAACATCAACAACTGATCTATGCTTATCTTTAGTGTTTGTTAGTGATTTAAATGATAAAGCTGCAGTAACAACTTATCCAGTTATCAATTCATCTAATGTATCTATGTTTGATAACTTCAACAGAACTCAATCTGGATTTGATGGCGATTATGAAAAATCAGCTGCAGATCCAATTGTAACTGGCGCAGGTTTATATTATGCATTATCATACAACAATGGTAGTATGGTATCAATTGCAGATGGAGTATTAACATTTGATGCAACTGAACTAGCTGCAGGTGACTACATCAACTTCAAAGAAGGAAAAGCTGCTTACGATGGAGAACATTATTTAGTATTAGTAGTTAAAGCTACAGATGGTGCTAATTTCAATGACTTTAGATTTAACGTTGGTAATGGTGTAACATACATTAACCAAATGTTCTCAGCATATGGCCTACCTCTTCCTCAAGCAAACGCAACTGACTATGTATACACAGATGAAAATGGATTTATGTGGTTAGTAATTGACTTAGCTGAAAGCAAGATGGAACCAGCTGATTATATTGACTTCTATTATAGTGGAAGCGGAAAACTCTTAGTTGACTGCGTATTCTACGCTGATGAAGTAGGAAGATATAAAGAATATACTGAAACATTAGTAGGTGAACAAGGCCCATTCGAAGTAGCAGGTGGATATATATATTCTCAAGGCTTCTCATCAGATGAAAAACTAGTAAAGATTGAAGCCGATGAAGGAATCACTCTTGAATCACTCAGAATTGAAGGCGCTAACGGAGATAAATGGTTCAAAGATGGCCAAATCCTTGATGAAGAAGGAAACGCAATCAGTGAAGACCAAGAATTAAATGGCTTAGCTATTATCGTTGACCTCGAAGCATCTGGATTAAACGTTGGCGCATGGAACCATATTCACGCTGGAGCTGAAGGTGTAACAGGTTCATTCTCATATAAAGTAGAAGTTAATGGCTCAGATTACGAAAACGTAATGGCTTCACTAACTCAAGAATAAAAAATATTTAATTTATTATTAAGCTTTCAAGACTTATTGTCTTGAAGGCTTGCTTAATAAATTAAGTAGGAGGAATTATGAACTCTAGAAGATTATCAATTGTTTTATTATTATTTATTCTATCTTTTACGCTAATTTTAACTGGTTGTGGAAAAGATCCAAATGAAAAGATAGAATTAAGAATAGGCTTTTGGCCTGAAAATACTGAAACTAAAGATATCGCAATGTATGAAATATGGAAAAAACAGTTTGAAGAAGAATATCCAGAATATACAATCATTGCGGATCATTATACTTATGATACGTCTACAGTAGGATCTAAATACTTAACTGGTACTCTTCCTACCGTTTTTGAAACATGGTTTACTGAACCACAAAAATTAATGAAGAATGGATATATTAGATCAATAACTAATGAACTTAAAGAATTAGGTTGGGATACAATGATGGATCCTAATATGAAAGATTCTTTAACATTTGGTGGTGAAATCTATGGTATTCCAAGAGATGGCTATGGTTTAGGATTATTAATTAATACTAAAACATTCATTGAAAATGGATTATTAGAAGAAGATGAAGATGGTAAAGCAATCCTCTATGATGATGAAGGAAAGGCTCTCTACCCAACAACTTTTGAAGAAATATATGAAGCAGCACAAGTTATTGCGGATTATTCTGAAACTAAAGGTATTCTAATCTGTAGTGCTAACAAGAACGGTGGTTGGCAATTTTCTAATATGGTTTGGAACTATGGTGGAGAATTAGAAACTATTGATTCAAGTGGTAGGATTACTGCAAATCTAGCATCGCCTGAAGCAGTAAGAGCCTTAGAATGGATAAAGACAATGAAACAAGAAGAGTTGCTTCTTAATTCTCCTTCGGTAACATATGACCAATGGTATTCATCAATAGGCGAAAAAGTAGCTATGGCTATTGTGGGGTCAGATATTCTACAGCTTGCTAAGACGGCAGGCCAAGTTGAAATGGATGACTTAGCCTTTGTACCTATGCCTACAGGTGATGGTATCCATCACTATTCGCTTTATGGTGGCACACCATTTGTGTTTAGTGCTGAAGCAACAGATGAACAAGTTAAAGGAGTTTTAAAATTCTTTGAATATACAGGAAGAGCTCCGCTTGTAACTGATATATCTAAAGCCGCAATGGAAGCAGGCAACAATACCGCAAAAGCAAAGAACCAACCAATACTTCCAACAATTAAACCATGGATTAATGCTGAATACGTGGAATATACTAATAGTTTAGAAAAAGAATATGTGACTGTTGATATGTATTATTATGAAGAATTTTTCAATAATATATCAAACAATAAACACGCAGAGGTTCCATACGCAGCGCAAGAAATGTATGAATATTTAGATACCGCAATTCAAGCTGTGCTAGTTAATCCGGATACCGCTAATGTTAGCGCTTTACTCCAAACAGCTAACGCCAAATTACAACAATTTTTAGATAAGAATTATAATAATTAAAAATGGAATTAAAAAATACAAAAAATAAGAGAAGAAAAAATTATAAGCCTATTATTAAAAGAAATATTATGGCTTGGTTAATAATGATACCAAGCCTATTATTATTCTTGTTTTTTGTATGGCTTCCAATAGGAAAAAACATAGTATTATCTTTCTTTAATAACTATAAATTTACTGAATTTGTGGGTTTTGAAAATTATAGAGAGATCTTTAAGGATTACTCATTTTTAGCTGCATTAAAGAATACATTTGTCTATATATTATGGTCAATAATTATTGGTTATTTTATTCCTATAATTATAGGTTTCTTATTATCTGAATGTGTTCATGCTAAAGGGGTATTTAGAGTATTAATATACCTACCATGTATGATATCAGGTATGGCAGTTTCATTCTTATATTTAAATATCTACGGAGATGAAACATATTCAATATTGAATGTAATTATTAGGTTATTTGGCGGAGAAGCACATGCCTTTAAAGGTAATCCGAACCTAATTATTCCACTCATTGTTATTGCGATGACATGGAGAGGGGCTGGTGGTACTGCGCTTATTTATCTTTCTAATTTTCAAACAATTGATCCATCGCTATATGAAGCATCAAGAATCGATGGTGTAAGACCTATTAAAAGATTCTTCCACATCACTATGCCTATAATGAAAACCACATTTATGACTTTACTAATTCTACAAATAATTTCAGTTTTCCAAGTATTTTATGAACCTTTAGTTATTGGTGAATGGGGTGGCCCTAGTGATGCATCAATGTCGCTTATGCTACTTTCATATAAATTTGCGATGAAAGATCTCGAACAGGCAAAAGGTGCTGCAGTATCAGTTGTATTATCGATAATAATAATCATATTTACTTCTATTTATTTCACAATAAATAAGATAGTAAATAAGGAGGAGGATAAGTAGTATGAAGTTAAATTATAAACACGATGGTCTACTAAACTTCTCAGATTACAAAAAGACTAGACATAGAATTGCATATTATATTTTTATATTCTTGCTTATTTTATTTGCGCTTACCGCACTCATTCCAATTCTCTGGCTCTTCATCACATCCCGAGATTCAGTCAGTAGACTATAAGCTATTCCCAGAGGTATTTAAAATATCAAAAATGTTTGATGTATGGAGAAAGTTATCATTTGGTAGGTACTATTTAAATACACTTATTGTGGTTATTGGATCCGTTATATGCGCTGTAGTATTTAATTCACTTCTTGCCTACTCAATAGCGATATTAAAACCTGTGGGTTATAAAATCATCAATGTTTTAATCCTATTAGGATATATGATTCCATCAGCTTTAGCTATTTTTCCACTCGTTATGCAATTAAGGGATTTTATGGGATTAAAGATTAGTTTAATTAATACATACTTTCCTTTATGGTTTGCGTTTGGTGCTAATGCATATTACTATTTACTCTTTAAGGATTACTATGAAAGAATACCAAAATCCCTAGTAGAAGCCGCAAGAGTAGATGGCCTATCAGATTTTAAGATATTCTATAGTGTAGTTTTCCCGTTATCAAAACCTATAATGGGTGTTGTCGCAATATTTGCGATGACCGCATCATATTCGGACTTCCTATTACCTTATGTTGTACTACAGGATAGAAAGATGCAAACCGCAATGGTTGCGATATACAATTTAGGAACTACCAACACAGTTGATTCATCAGAATTCTTAATGTTACTGGTGATTTCAATTATACCTCAATTAATTTTATTTATGATATTCCAGAAACAGATTATGAACCAATCAGTTAATTCTGGAATGAAGGACTAATCATGCCAAAGATTCAGAATTTATATTTAGAAGTCGATCCTTTTAAGATAATAGAAAAAGGATATCACAAAAATAGACATATGGTTTCAGAATCCATCTTTTCACTTGGAAATGAATATTCAGGTGTTAGAGGATATTTTGAAGAAGGATATAGTGGAAAACACCTAGAAGGTTCTTATTTTAATGGTATATATGAATATGCATTAAGTGAAACACCTAATGCATATAAGGGTATAATAAAAAGAACTCATTTTACTATTAATTCGGTTAACTATCTAAAATGTAGGATATCTACTAATGATGAAGTATTAGACTTAAATATCTCTAATATTAAAGATTTTTATCGTGAATTAGATATGAGAAGTGGACTCTATACAAGAGAGTTCACCTGGTTAACTAAAAACACTAATATATACATTAAATTTGAGAGAATGCTTAATATGACATATTGTCATGAAGCTACTCAAAGAATAACTTTTAGGACGGATAAAGACACAAATATCGGTTTAGAATTATCACTTGATTCTAATGTTTTGCATTGGGGAAGCGATTGTTACTTTAAAAAAGATAGCGAATTTATAGGTGAAAACTATTATGGATTAAGTGTTAAAACACTTACCACAAATCAAAAAGTTATATCTGTAATGGGGCTAGATTTAGCACCATCATCATATGAAACTAAAGATATGTGTGTTACAGTAAAGTATAATTTAACATTAAAAAAGGATGAAGAAAAAACAATCACAAGATATGTGATTAATTTAGTAGATAAATTTAATAAATATGAATATAAATATCTAATTAATCAAGCAAAAGAAGAATTATCATCCCTAGTTAATAAGGGATATCATAAATCTTTAGAAGAAAACAAAGATTACTACGCTAAATTATGGGATAGATCCGATATAGAAATAGGCGGAGATATCTACGCCCAACAAGGAATTAGATATTCTATTTTCCAGCTAGAACAGACATACCATGGTTATGAGAATGATAATAATATAGGCGCTAAGGGGCTAACTGGTGAAGCTTACTCGGGCCATGCTTTCTGGGATAGTGAAACATATTGTCTCCCATATTATTTATTTAATAATAAAGAGGCAGCAAAGAGTCTTTTAATGTTTAGATATAACACACTTAAAGAGGCTAAGGAAAGAGCGAAAGATTTAGATTGTGAAGGAGCATGCTACCCTATCGCAACAAGAAATGGAAAAGAAGGGTGCAACCTCTGGCAGCACGCATCTCTTCAATTACAACCATCAACTGGTGTATTTTACGCTATTTATCATTACATGAATCTTTATGATGATAAAGAGTTCCTTAATAATTATGGACTAGAGATGGTGGTAGAAATAGCTAAATTCCTATTATCGAGGGGACAATATAATCAAGATAAGTCAAAATTTTCATATTTCTGTGTAATGGGTCCTGATGAATTTCAAATGATGGTAAACCATAATACATATACTAACTTTATGGCCAAAAAGGTTTTTGATTATTTAATTGATATCATTGATAATAAAGAATACGATACAAAAACGTTATTCAATAAATGTGGATTTACTGAGAACCATATTGAAAAAATGCGAGATGCATCTCGAAAGATGATTATTCTATATAATCCATTGAATAAACTATATGAACAAAATGAAGGTTTCTTTGATTTGCCTCATATTGATATTAATTCTATTAAAGAAGAAGAGTTTCCTCTTTATTCTCACTGGAGTTATGATAGGATTTACAGAAATGATATGATTAAACAGCCCGATGTATTAATGTTTATGTTTTTATATTCTCAAGACTTTTCATACAATGAAAAGCTAGCTAATTATGAATTTTATGAACCTAAAACTATCCATGAGTCATCTTTATCTCCATCAATTCATTCAATATTTGCGTGTGAACTAAATAAACACGAAGATGCACTTAAATATTTTGGTTTTGCGACGAGACTTGATTTAGATGACTACAATAGGAATACCTGTGAAGGTATTCATATGACATCAATAGCCGCAGCTTGGATGAATATAGTCTATGGTTTTGGTGGATTAAGGTCAGATAAAAAAACACTTATATTAAATCCGATGATATTAGATAATTTTGATTATTATTCATTTAAACTCAGCTATAAAAATAGCAACATTAAGGTAAAGGTAGACAAAAAAAACGTCAGCATCATTAATGATGGTGAGCCTATTCAATTAAATATATATGGAAAAGATATAGTTATAAAAGATAAACTAGAGCTTAAGTATGAAAATAGATAAATTAGAAAAAACAGGTTTTGACAAGAATAACATCATAAACTATGGGAATATGTTTTTAGTAGGAAATGGCCATTTAGGATATAGAGGTACATACGAAGAGTACACTAAGGAACAAATGGTTTCTTTAAATGTGGTTGGATTATACGATAAATATAAAAAGAGTTGGAGAGAATCCATCAATATGCCTAACCCATTTAAGGTATTAGTTAAGTGCTTAGATGAATCATTTTCTATTTTGGAGAATGAACCTGTATATAATTATCAATCTTTGGATTTAGAACACGCCCTATTCTATAGAAAGACAGAGTATAAAGAATTAACTATTGAATCAGAGAGATTCATTCCCTTTATAGATCAAAATCTTATTCTATTTAAATATACCATCACAGCTAATGATAAAGATTTATCTTTAAATATTAAACTAGGTACTGATACAGATATTTATGAAATAAATGGCCCTCATTTTAGAACTAAAAAACTTCTTCATAGAGGCAAAAAAATCGAATTTAGAGGGAGAACTAACGAATTAAGAAGGGTTAGTGAAATAAATCAATACATATTTAATGCCAAAGAAATTGAATATGACAATGGAATGTTTTCTTTTAATTTAGAACTAAAAGAAAACGGAAAATATGATATTTATTGTTTTTCAACAATTATTGAGAATGGGGATTTGGACATAGATATTCCAAAATATTTAGTAAGTAGTTATAAGCGTATTAAAAATGCTCATTTTAAAGACCTTGAAAACAAATGGAAGATTGCGCATATTGAATTAAAAGGCGACGAACATGCTCAATTTGCGTTAAATTACTCAATATATCATATGCTTATATTAGGTAATGAGAGATTTGAGACATCAATCCCCGCAAGAGGTGTATCAGGACAAGTTTATAAAGGTGCTATTTTCTGGGATACCGAGATATTTATGGTGCCATTCTTTACATTAACTAATCCTAAAGTCGCAAGAAGTCTCCTTAAATATCGTATAAATACACTAAAAGGAGCTTTAGCTAAAGCCAAAGAATATGGCTATGATGGTGCATTTTACGCTTGGGAGAGCCAAGATACAGGTTTAGAAGCTTGTAGCAAATATAATATCACAGATAGAAAGACCGGGAAGCCTATTAGAACATATTTTAATGAAAAACAGATTCATATTTCGGCTGATATAGTTTATGCATTTGATAAATATGTTCAAGTTACAAGTGACCACTCTATCTTAGATGATGGTGGACTTGATGTGATGAAAGAGGTAGCCAAGTTTTTCATATCTTATTCTAAATTAGATAAGGGCAAATACCATATTAATGATTGTATTGGACCGGATGAATACCATGAGAGAGTAGATGATGAAGCGTTCACGACTTATCTAGCTAAGTATGCAGTAGATACATGTATTAAATATATGGATGATATCGATTTAAAGAATAAATTTAAAGAATTTAGTGAAAATATCTATTTACCTAAATTAAATGATTACAATATTATTGAGCAATTTAAGGGATACTATAAAAAAGAAGATGTTAAAGTTGAAGATGTTAGATTAAGACTAAGTGATGAAAATGATTATTGGGGAGCAGAAGCGTCTAAAACAAGAGTTATAAAACAAGCTGATGTTATAGCGTTGTTAGTTTTACTCAATAATCAATTTAATAAGGATGTATTTAAAGCTAACTTTGACTTTTATTATCCCTATACAGAACATGGCTCAAGCCTATCTAGTTCAATGTACTCAATAATAGCTTCTTTAGTAGGCTATAGCGATATTGCTTACGACATGTTTATTAAGAGCGCAACTATTGACCTAGACGGAAAAAAGAAAGAATGGGCTGGAGGAATCTATATTGGCGGAACTCACCCAGCATCCAACGCAGGCAGTTATTTATCTGTAGTATTTGGTTTTGCAGGATTAATTTTAAAGGATGATGGGTATACTTTAAATCCTAATCTACCAGATAAAATAGAATCACTTAAGTTTAAGTTTATATTTAATAATAAAATCCAAAACATTTGTATAAATAGGGATAATACCTATGTAATTACGGAGGAAGATTTATGATAAAAGGAGTAATATTCGATCTAGATGGTGTTTTAACTTTCACAGACAAGTATCACTATATATGTTGGAAGAAGATTGCTGATAAAGAAAATATCTATTTTGATGAGAAAATCAATAATAGATTAAGAGGTGTATCTAGAATGGATTCTCTAGATATTATCCTAGAAAAGGCAAGCAAAACCTACTCTTTAGAAGAAAAACAACACCTGGCGGACGAAAAGAATAAATATTATGTCGAATGCTTAAATAAATTAACTCCAAATGATATATATGAAGACACAAGAAGCACTTTAGAAACCCTCAGAAACAAAGGCATTCTTTTAGCCGTTGCCTCATCATCTAAAAACGCTAATCTAATTTTAGAAAAAACAGACTTAACTAAATATTTTGATGTGATAGTAGATGGCACTATGATACATAAATCTAAACCAGATCCAGAAATATTTTTGAAAGCTTCAGATATGCTTAATATCGAACCAAAAGATGCAATGGTAGTAGAAGATTCAAAAGCCGGAATTATGGCCGCAGTTACATCAGGCTTTATTACAGCGGGAATAGGAGACGATGTTAGAAATATGAAAGAAGTTAATAATTATATTGAAAAAATATCAGATTTATTAGATACATTAAACGAACCAGTAATAAAACTATCTCATATTAAGAAAGTATATCCAGGAAATGTATGCGCTGTAAAAGATTTTTCACTTGATGTATATGACGGTGAATTTGTTGTATTTGTTGGTCCATCTGGCTGTGGTAAATCAACCGTATTAAGAATGATCGCAGGATTAGAGGAAATTACTGATGGTGAATTCTATATTGATAACAAAAATATGACAGATGCAGAACCAAAAGATAGGAATATCGCCATGGTTTTCCAAAATTATGCGCTATATCCTCATTTAAGCGTTAAAAAGAATATTGGCTTCCCTTTATATATGGAGGATATTCCATTTAAGAAGTGGTTTAACTTTAAATACAGAAAAGAGAGAAAACATAATATTGATTTATTAGTGGAAGATGTTGCGTCAAGAATAGGATTAACCCCATATCTTGATAGAAAACCTAAAAACTTATCTGGTGGACAGCGCCAAAGAGTTGCCTTGGGTAGAGCAATTATTAGAAACCCTAAAGCATTCTTATTAGATGAACCTTTATCTAACCTAGATGCAAAGATGCGTGCTGAAATGCGTACAGAAATCTCTAAACTACACAATTCACTTAATACTATATTTATATATGTTACACATGATCAAATAGAAGCTATGACCATGGGTAGTAAAATAGTAGTTATGAAGGATGGAATCATTCAACAAATAGGTACACCAAGTGAAGTATTCATGAATCCTAAAAACAAATTTGTTGCTGGCTTCATCGGCACTCCACAAATGAATTTTTTTGAATCTACACTTAATGATCAAAGCATAACGTTAAAGAACGGTTGTGTACTTAAGTTACCAGAAGCATTATTAAGTAGAATTGATAAATCATATGTAGGAAAAACAGTTTGTATAGGAGTAAGACCTAAATCAATTTCTATTGATGATTCATCAAATATTAAAGGCAAAGTAACTATCTCGGAACAGCTTGGTGATGAAGCGCTAATCTATTATAAAATGGATTCGTATGACTCTGAATTTATATCATCTGTTCTAACTCATAGAAACTTTTCGCCAAACGAAGAAATTGGGCTATCACTCGATTTAGAGTTCGCATCCATATTTGACAATGATAGTGAAGAGTCTATTCTCAAATGAAAAAATATATTTTAAGTATTTTTCTATTAATTATTATATTAACTATGTCCTCTTGCATTCAAGAAGGGACATCTAGTTTATCTACAAATACCATTTATACAACTAAAGATAGCGTAGCCACAGTTATAGAAGATACATCAACCAATAAAGAATATGATTATAAGATTAAAACAGCTTCTAACGTTGATAGTAGACTATTATATAAAAATATGACACTGAAGGTATTTGATTTAGATATCCCAATTTATAACTGTAAGACTAATTTTTCTCATACCTGGAATGCCGAAGCACCACAAAGAATGAATAATGCTGTCGCTATTGTTGAGTTAGAGGGAACCGCAAGATTTAGCCTTACTGCAACATTTAATGTTGAATTATCATGCACCATTAGACCATTATCTGAAGAAATAGTCCCTGAAGTCATAGATGATAGAAATATTGAATTTGAAATAAGCAAAGCTGGTCAATATACAATAGAATTTTCTAATGATAGAACGCTCCATCTATTTGTTATTGAATTTGAAAAATATGATTCATATAAAGATATGGACAATGTAATGTATTTTTCTCCTGGAGTTCATAATAAAACTAATGATAAAAGAATCAACTCAAATAATAGAATAAATCTTAATTCCAATACAGTAGTATTTTTAGATGAAGGAGCAATAGTAGAAGCTAGGTTTGAGGCAACAAATAAATCTAATATCATTATTGTTGGATATGGAATTGTATCAGGAGCCAATTTTGATAGAAATGCAAATACTGGCACAGCCACAGTTCCTTATGATTTTCAGTATTGTAATAATATAAAATTTTTTGGGATTTCAACATTAGATCCTGCAGGGTGGTGCTATAATTTATTCTTCTCAAACAACATTGAAATTGATGACATAAAAATTATTTCTTCTCGTTCTAACGGAGATGGAATCTCTCTTCAATCTTGTCAAAATGTTCATTGTAGTAATTCATTTATTAGAAGTTGGGATGATTCTCTCGTTGTAAAGAATTATGTTTCTTGGAATAATGGTAGCGAAGGCACCACGAGAAATATTTATTTTGATAATTGCTTGCTTTGGACTGACCTTGCTCAATCTATGGAGATAGGATATGAAACTATCGGTGAAATTATGGATAACATCAATTTTACCAATATCACAGTCCTCCATAACTATCATAAAGCCCCAATATCTATTCACAATGGAAATAATGCAAATATAACTAATGTTCATTATAAAGACATTGTTATAGAAGACGCGAGTATGGGAAAAGGAGATGGAAAAAATATCCTAATAGAAATTGTTAGTGAATTTTCATCTACTTGGTCTACTAATCATAAAGTAACAGCAGTTGGTTCAATAGACAATGTCATTATAGAAAATGTTACTGTCTTATTCAGCAAGAACCCACAAGTGTCAATAAGAGGTTCATATGATGGAAGAAGTGGATATGAATCATATCACTATGTAACCAATGTAGTCATTAGAAATATATACATATCGGGTGTTAAACTAGATGAAAACTATCCTAATTTAGAAATGAAGTATTCTAACAACATTACTTTTGAATAGATAAGAATAAGGCGTCTATTGCATATATTATGAGTAATATGAAGTGAACCCCAAGGCTGGATAACAGTGGGGGTTCACTTCATTTTTCTATAAGAAGATTATTAAAAGTTTAGTTTATAATTAACTGATATTTGGCTTTAATACTGTATATAGTGTATACTTTCTTGTATTTGTTTATAAATAAACAAAAGTTTTTTATATAGAAGGAGAAAAATAATTAAAAAAGAAAAGGAAAAAACAAAGCTAACATTTGAACTTGGTTTCAAATATGCTTGTTATGGAATTTTAGGTGTTTACATTATATTAATGATTATTGGTAAATTTATTTTTAAACCAATGAGCCTATTCTGGCGTAGTTTTAATATATTTGGTAATGCTGATGAATATAATCAAGTTATTAGAATCATCAAAAAAACTATAAATATTGAGGTGTGTCCTCAATAAACGATAAGGTGTGGAAAATGTAGTGCACTGAAAAAGTTGTACTCAAAATTATGCTACTAAAGATAAGGACTTTTGTCTATATTCAAATGGACTAAGTCCTTTTCT
>CAJOMC010000022.1 GCA_905235635.1 uncultured Bacilli bacterium
AAACCGAAGACCTATTTGACAGATTGTCATCTTAAGTCTTCGGTTTTACACACACCTCTATATTTATTGAAGACACACCTCAATATTTATAGTTTTTTTTGATGGTTCTTGAAGAGGCTATGTACGGAAACACACCTCTTTATTTAAAGAACCAAATTCATTGCTTAGAAGGTTTTTGTTTCACATTAATTTGGTTAAAAATAGAGATTAAGATACGTTTAGTGTTAGTTCTCTAACTCTTAAACTATATCCAGCGTTAGCACTTATTACTACTATGAGATCACCGGTTAAATCAAGTGATGAAATATCAACTGTATGAGTTTCTGGCCTATCTTTTGCTGGTGGAGTAAATGTTATTTCAACGCTCTTACCGTTAGAGTCAGTAATTTTTATTATGGAATCAACTTTACCAGATAATTCGCTTTGTGTTTTATTGGTATCTGCGGTAATAGAAACGCTAACTATTGACGAGTAAAGATTAGATAAAGATATATTTAGAGATTTTTGATTTGTAGTGGCATATATACCATAACGATCATTATATGATCCTCCAGCGTAATCAAGTTGAACACCATTATTGAAGAGTGTTCCAGAATTGCCGAAACTCAAGCCTAAGAAACTGAATGTTGCCCCAATTGTTTCATCTCTATTAGAGTGGTCGATTAATCTATTTAACTCAGTTAAAGCATCATCAAATGTATGATATTCAGTTATAAATGATTTAGTAACTTGACCTAAATGATTATATTCATCAACACAATATTCAATATATCCTTGAGATGCGAGAGTAACATTACCTATCGCATCGATTAAACCGTTCATATATTCTACTGCTTCATCATTATAACTTACATAGTAAGTTGAAAGATATTCTAAATCTTCAGGTGTTTCAATGTATTCTGATGATTCAGCTGTATAAAGATAATATACATATTCTGGATGATCAATGAACGGATTTCTATTGTTTTGCCAATTTTCATATATTTCGTTGTTTCTATGGATTTCCCTTGAATCTACAGGATCTTCGTAGTGCCACTTAAGTAATGTAGATAATACACCTAAATAGATTTCTCCTTCTCTATATGTTCTATTTGCGGGTGCGTTTTCAGGTTTTATACCACCGAATACACTCTCAGATCCAGTTATTAGACTAATATCATCAGTTAATTCTAGGTCCAATTTTGAAGGATCATTATATTTAACTGTCATGTATAGAAGCATTCTCGCAACATCGCCCTTAACTTCATCTCTTGGTTCAAATACCTTTGAGGTCCAAGTGTTGCCATAGAAGTCTGACGATGTGCCTGTTGAACCTAATTCATTAAAATATGAACTAGATCTAAAGTTATTTATTGTATATTCAGATACTCTTAAGTGGTGAATATCAGAGTATGCATCATATACTTCATCTTTAAAACCATATGCCTTAGCCCATATATGTTCTCTATTCCACAATCCTGCAGATGAACCATGGTTGGTTTTCCCTAATCTTTGTCCAGTATATATACATTCAACATAGTATCCATCATATGAATCTACAGTCGCAAGTGATGTCCATGCATTTTCATAGCTCTTTCTTGTATAATTCTCATTAACTATAGTAGTTAATGTTGATTTAAGTAGTTCGGGATCATCTAACATATCAGAAGTTATTCTATCGTAATATGTACCTGAATAAATACCTTGTTTATAAACATCATCATATATCTCATCATCATAGTTACTTTGAGAAGTGCTAAATGATGACACACTAGATGAAGAACTTGATGATGAATCAGAGGATGTATCTTTTGTTGTGGTGATTGTTGTTGTGATAGTCGTTGTTGTATCTGATTCTGTTATAGTACTTGTTGTGCTTGTAGAAATTTTTGAAGTCGTTTCTTTTGTAGTTACACTTGTTTCACTAGTTCCATCGGTTGTTGTGATGGTTGTCGTTTCAGTTGTTGTAACTACTGTTGTAGTTGGTAAAACAAAATATACTTCACAAGATGTGATAAAGAATATTCCTATAACTATGAACAAAAATGATAAAAGTCTCTTAATTTTCATACAATCACCTACCATATATAAAATAACAAATTATTTGTATTTTATAAATACTATTTTACTTTTTTTGTATAAGAAAGGCAGCCATAAGCTGCCTAACATTATTTCAAAATTTTATTTTGATAATACGACTGACTGGTTCTTTTCTAGTGAAAGTGAACCAGTCGCAGTACCTTCACCACCAAACATATATGTCCAAGTGCCTTCAGGTAGTGGAATAGATTGAGCATTATTTGCGTGAATTACTAAAATTGTAGATGCTGTATCGTGTGATTTAATATTAGTAACCTTATACATAATTACACCAGTTAATGTACTATCAAGGAATTCAAGTGAAGCTGTGACATCGTCGTTTGTCCTAAGTCTAAATGATGGATGTGATTTTCTTAAAGCTATTAAAGCTTTTATATGTTCATTCATTGAAGCATTTTTCTTAAGTAAACTCCAATCCATTTCATTAACTTTATCTCCTGAATCATAGCTGTTGTGATCATATGAGCCATCTGCCATAACTTTAGATCTTAAGAATTCATCACCTGCATGGATAAATGGAATGCCTTCAGAAAGTAGAATAATTGAATACGCTTGTTTTTGCATTAAAAGTAAGTCGGCATCACTAATATCTTTAACACTTAGTTTTAATTTATCATGAAGGGTATTGTTGTCATGGCAAGTTGTATAGTTAATAACTTGGTTAGGATTACCTACTATTCTAGAAGCATTGATGAATCTACCCAAGATACCGTCTCTTACTTGTTCAATCTTACCATTATCTCCCTGGATGAAGCCTTGGTTTCCAGATGAGAATACAGATCCTTTTACTCCATCTCTAAAGTTATCATTGAATGCGCCAACGCTTGGCATACTATTCATATTAGATTTAACTGCTTGTTTTTCTGATGGAAGAGTTGTATCGCCTCCAGTCCATGGTTCACCATAAATCATTATAGATGAATTAATTTCATGAAGATTATCCGCAATTGCGTTCATAGTATCTATATCATGCAACGCCATTAGGTCAAATCTAAATCCTGCGATATTGTACTCTTTTACCCAGAATTCAGTTGAATCAACCATAAATTTTCTCATCATATATCTTTCTGATGCGGTTTCATTGCCACATCCTGAACCATTTGAATACGCACCATCAGTAGTAAATCTATAGTAATATCCAGGTACTAAGTAAGAGAAATTACTATCTGCGGTTAAGCCTGTATGGTTAAATACAACGTCCATATTAATGTTTATACCTGCGCTTGTATAGGCTTTAACTAATGTCTTAAATTCAGTAATTCTTACAAGACCATCCCAAGGATTTGTAGAATAAGAACCTTCAAGACAGTTATAGTTAAGTGGCATATAACCCCAGTTATACACATCTTTTGTAGGATCGTTTACATCTTTTTCATCTACACCAGCTGGCCAATCATAGAAAGGCAAAATTTGAAGCGATGTAATACCTAAATCAGCTAAATGATCAAATCCAGTTTTAACTCCTTCATACGTAGTTCCTGATTCTGCCATCGCAAGGAATGTACCTTTTTTGCTTGTTCCATTCCAGGTAGAACTGATAGAAAAGTCGCGAACGTGTGCTTCATATATGATTTGATCAACATTTGCAAGACCAGTATTACCAGTTACACCATATTCCCATCCAGTTGGATTTACCCGAGTAAAATCAACAACTAGTCCTCTTTGGCCATTAAGTCCACAAGATTTTGCATATGGGTCAACAACTTCATGTGTACCGGTTGAATTTGTTACCACATATGTATAATATGTGCCATGTAAATTAGAATCAACTACATATTCCCAAGTTCCTTTTTCTCCCTTTTCCATATCATAAGTGGCAATAGGTGTGTTTGTTCCTGGATGTGCTTCAGTTGAATCATCTAATGTTGTACCATTATCGTATAGTCTAAGTTTCATTGCTTTTGATGTTGGTGCCCATACTCTAAATGTGGTTGTATCATCTTTGATTATTGCACCAAGTTCACCATCATAATTGAATACTTGACCAAATCCTTCAGTTTCATATGCACCATCAAATGATACTTCAATTGATACTTCTTCATCAAACGTACCCTTTAATGTGTAATCTTTAAAGAAATCTACCTTATCTTTTAAAGTAATAGTTCCTTTAGTACCAGAAATATCTCTATTTGTAATTTCAAGTTCAGTTTCACCTGTATAAAGTTTTAAAGTATTCGCATTAATTGGGTTTGTAGCAATAATATAAATTGTATTTTCACCACTCCAATATGCATTTTTAAATTTCTTAATCTTAGATGGTGCTTCGTCTAGTGAATATCCAAACTCTTCAGATCCTTCAAGTACGTAGATATGTACTGGATTGTCTATACTGAAATCATCTGGAAGTATAATAAATCTATCGCTTGCGATATCCTTTTCTGCCCAATCACCGCGTCTAACGATAAATCCCACTTTTCTCATATCAACAGTAGTATTAATTCTTGCGACCATACCACCATAGCTTAATTCACCGCTATCTTCAGTAAATTTGAATGCATGTCCATCAAGGCCTTCGCCCCAGCCCCAAACATCCCAATTATCGTAGTCACCTTGAAAACGATAGTAGTGTAAATATACACACGATCCATCACCTTCAAAAATATCTTCTTTCACAGTAGTTGTTACTTTTGTTTCAGTAGTCTTATTGCCGCACGATATGACAGTAAAAGAAAGAAGACCCAAAAATAAAAGAAGTAAAAATTTCTTAATTCTTGTTTTCATTAAGTGTTATCTCCTTAAATATGTTTAATTCTATTAATATTTTATATATTATCGTTCTTTTTTACAATAATGTAAAAGTTACGTGACAATTAAAGCGACCATTTTATCATAAACTGGTCGCTTTAATAACAAAATAAGTAAATATAATGATTTATTGTTTAGTTACTAAATATAGAAGTTTTTCAAATTCAACACCATAGTTATGACTTGGATCTTTCATAGTTTCTTCAATACACTTTAGAGTAAAATCCGCTGCATATTTTGCAGACTCAAATAAGTCATTACTTCTTAAGTATTGTCCTACAAATACTGACGAATATACATCTCCTGTGCCATGGTATGATTTAGCTATTTTCCTGTGCTTATAATAATGCATAGAAGTGTCAAATACAACAACACCAGTTGATTCATCGTCATATGATACTCCAGTAAGAATTATGGTTTTATATCCATTCTCTTTAAATTTATAAAATATACCCCTAACGTATGTTTCATCATACTTTTCTTTATACTCTACATCTAATAGTAAACAGGCTTCACTTATGTTTGGGAGAATAATGTCTGCTTCCTTTGCTAATACTTTCATTTTTTCGACATAATCGTTATCAAATCCAGGATATAAATGGCCAAAATCTGCCATTGCAGGATCTACTATTAGCTTCGAATTAGGTCTTAATAGGTTTCTTTTTATATCAAGAACTACATCAACATCTTCACTTTTGCCAAGGTAGCCTGTATATATAGAATCAAATGTGATATTTTCTTTAATCCAGTGATCTTTAATCTTATTAATTTCATTACTCATATCATGAAATGTAAAATCTTTAAAACCCATAGTATGGGTAGATAAAATTGACGATGGAAGTATCACTGTTTCATGAGAAAATGCAGATAAAATAGGTAATGCAACTGTCAAAGAGCACTGTCCAAAACATGATATATCTTGTACTGTTAGGATCCTTTTGTACATATATTAAATGCCTCCTATGAATTACATTTAAAAGACTTAAATGTATTTAAAAGTGATGTAAGATGGTGTCTTGAGTAAGCAAAACGTAGAAGCCCACCCCTGAAGAATTATAACATTTTACAATAATTAATAATAATAAAAAAGTGTATTTTTTAGTAAACATTATAATAACTAGTGATATAATTATCGTAAGAGATATATTTCATAAATATATATACTAATTTATAGGAGACATAAAATGAAAAAATTATTTACAACAATTATTGCTGTATTTTCACTAGTGTTAGCGCTTACACTAACATCTTGTGGAAAAAAACAGCTCACAATTTGGGTTGGTTCTGAATGTGTAGATTTCTACCAAGAAAAGTGTGATGCATACGTTGAAAATTACAATGCAACACATGAAGAAGCATTCCCAACTTCTATTAAGGTATTAGGCGTGGATGCTGGTGCAGCTGCTCAACAATATTTAAATGACGTTGAAGCTGGTCCAGATATTTTCACTATACCTCACGACAATATGGGTAAATTAACTGCTGGTTCATCAAACATTTATCCAATTCGTAGTCAATCATTAATTGATCAAATTAATAATGATAACCCTGACGCATTTATTGATGTTATTCAAGCATCAGTACAAGGTACATCATATTATTTTGGTGTTCCATATATTGCACAATCACTAGTACTTTTCTATAACGCTGATGTATTAACTGCTGAAGACGTTAAGACTTGGGAAGGTATTAGCGCAAAAGCTAAATCAGTTTCTACTAATGATAAATTAGTTAAAGCTGCAGATTTATTAGGTGATGATGGATTTAATAACTCATTCCTACTACTTGCTAAATATTTTGATGCAGACAATAATTTAACTACTTCTGTTAAGATTTATGAAAATGGTGTTGAAGACGCTAACATGGTACATGGCGATGATACTATGGCTGCATTAAAATGGGGTGCAAGATACTTCAAAGTTGAAAATGGTGCAACTATCGCTGGTGGCATTGGCAAAGCTGGTTCATCAGGATGGGAAACAGATCTTAAAGATGGATATGCATTATCACTCATTGGTGGTGCATGGAACTATAAAGCTGCTAAAGCTGCACTAGGTACTAAACTTGGTATTGCTGTTCTTCCACAATTTACAATTACTGAAGCTGATGCTTATGGTACTATTTCTGCAGGTACAGTATTCCAAAGTGGTTCTTTTGCTGACTGCAAGTGCTTTGTATTAAAGAAAGGATCTGCTTATCAACAATATCTTGAAGATATCGTTCAATATTTATCATCTGTTTCTATGCAAGAGGAAGCTTTTACTGCTGTTGCTAACCTCCCTGCATACAAAAATGCAGCTGAAGAATTCGCTGCAATGAAAGCTGATACATTAGATGCTAAATTATCTTCTTGCCAAATTAAGATGTTCGAATATGGTATAGCTCAACCATTTGGTTTTGCTCAAAAATATAATACTAGATATTATTCTAAGAACACTCCTGGTTTAATTTATGCATGGTTAACAGGTGTTAACAGTGAATATGCTCTTACAGATGCTGGATTAATGGAATTACTCCAATACTGTGAAAGTGTTTGGTCAACAGGAGAAACTAAGTAATTAGTAGTTAATATTTATGGAGAGAGCTGCTAAAAAGCCATTCTTTCATAGAGTAGGCGCTTGGTTTGCTAGACTAGGCAAATCAATCGCAAAACCATTTAAAAGGTTTGGATTAAGATTTAAGAATGGTTCTATTTACACTAAAATTTCATATCTATTAATGGGTTTTGGTAACATAAGTAGAGGACAAATAGGCAAGGGATTAGTATTCTTCTTAATACAAGTAGCATTCATTTTATTAATGGTTCTATGCCCAACTATTAACAATACTCCACTTGGTTACAAAGCTTACATTAACATTGTTACACTAGGTACTAATGAAGGTGATGCATTCACTCATGGTGATAACTCTACCCTAATGTTACTATTTGGTGTAATGATGATAATACTAACATTTGTATTCATTGCGGTATATGTCGCCAATACTAGAAGTTCAGAAAAGACTGATCAAATAGTAAAGAAAGGTGAAACTATCTATGAATATCGCAGTGATATGCATCTTCTCGTTGAACAATATTCAGAAAAATTATCACATTTAAGTCTAAATAAAGAGGAAGTACTTGCAGGACTTGTATCAAGAACTGATCAATTAATTGAAGAAAACAGAAGACTCCCTGATTTTAGAGATAAATATGTTGAAAATTTAAAGAATGCATTAGAGAAACTTGAAAAAGAAGATGCTTCAGTTGATGTAGCAAAGAAGGAAATACTCAAAGTTGTTGACCAAGAGGCAAAAGAGTTAATTGCTTTACCAGCATTTAAGGATGACCTTCATTCGTTACTTGATGGACAATTCCATATGACAATGATGGTACCTGCAATTCTCATGATTGTTATATTTACACTTCTTCCAACAACATTCATGATTTGTGTTGCATTCACTAACTATGATGCTGCACACCAAGGTACATTATTTGATTGGACAGGGTTTGCAACATTCGTTCAAATCTTTAATGGTTCAGGTACTGAAATATCTAAGATGTTCTTCCCTGTATTAGGATGGACTATGATTTGGGCATTTATTGCCACATTCACTAACTACTTCTTAGGTATTTTCTTAGCCCTCTTAATTAATAAGAAAGGCATTAAAGCTAAGGTTTTATGGAGAACTGTATTCATTATGACTATTGCTCTTCCACAATTCATTACTTTACTTGCTGTAAGAAATATTCTTTCAAACAGAGGACCTATCAACCAATTATTAATTAACCTAGGTATTATTAGCTCGGGTGTAGAATTCCTTGGTATGGCAACATCAGGTTTAACTGCAAGAATAACCGTATTAATCATTAACCTTTGGATTGGTGTACCATACACTATGCTTCAAACATCAGGTATATTAATGAATATTCCTAAAGATTTATATGAAGCCGCAACAATTGATGGTGCAAATAAATGGCAAATGTTTAGATCAATTACATTCCCATACATCATCTTCGTTACAACACCATATCTTATTTCTTCATTTGTAGGTAATATTACATCATTCAACATCATCTACCTCTTAACTGGTGGTGGACCAAATAACCCTGGTTATTACGCTGGTAAGACTGACTTACTAGTTACTTGGTTATATAAGCTTACTATGGATCAAATGGAATATAATACTGCGGCTGTGATTTCGATTATGACATTCATAATTACCGCAACTATTACACTTATCTTCTATTCTAAGAGTAAAGCATTTAATGAGGAGGATTCATTCCAGTGAAAGGCGAACTTACTGTTGTACAAGATCAAAGAGAAAAAACCGCTAGTTATAAAGCTCAAAAAACTGTTGGTTTAATATTCTCATACATTCTTCTTGTTATATTATCTATAGTTTGGTTATATCCTATTCTATGGATTATCCTTAATGCATTTAGAACTGAACTTAATGACCAAGGTGATTTAATTGGTGTTGTTGTATCTAATTACTTCCCTAAGAGAGTTGGTTTCGATAACTTTAAAACACTATTTACCACAACCGCTTTCCCTCGTTGGTTCTTAAATACATTACTAGTTGCATCTGCATCATGTGTATTATCTACTCTATTCACATTATCAGTTGCATACGTTATGAGTAAACTTGAATTCAGTTGGAGAAAAACTTATCTAAGATTTGCGATGATTCTAGGTTTATTCCCTGGATTCATGTCAATTATGGCTATCTACTACATTCTAAAAGCGTTTGGCTTAACACACTCACTATTTGCGTTAATACTTGTTAATGCATCTGGTGCTGGTCTTGGATTCTATGTAGCAAAAGGCTTCTTCGATGTTGTACCTAACTCACTCGTTGAAAGTGCAAGAATTGACGGCGCAACAAATGCCCAAATCTTCTTCAAGATTATTCTTCCACTATCTAAACCAATAATCATCTATACTGCACTTCTTGCGTTTACTGGACCTTGGATGGACTTCATCTTCGCAAGAGTAATTCTTGGTGTTGAAAACAAAGAATCACTAACTGTTGCGGTAGGTCTTTATGATATGATTTATGGTAACCATGCTGATACTAACGTATTTACTACGTTCTGTGCTGGTTGTACGATAGTTTCAATCCCAATTGTTACATTATTCCTTTCAATGCAGAAATACTACATTGAAGGTGTAACCGCAGGTTCAGTAAAATAGTATGAAAAAAAGACTCATAGCAATACTCTTTATCTTTCTTTCATCACTACTACTTGTAAGCTGTGAAAAAGAATTAAAAGACTATACACCAAAAGGTAATAACTTGGAAAAGTATTATGATACCGGTAATTGTGGTGTTTACTATGAGATATTCGTCGGAGGTTTCTCAGACTCTAATAAAGATGGAGTCGGAGACCTCCGTGGTCTTATAAATAGGCTCGATTATCTAAATGATGGTGACCCAAACAGTGGTAAATCACTAGGTATTGATGGAATATGGCTTATGCCTATTATGAAATCTCCTTCTTATCACAAATATGATGTAACTAATTATATGGACGTTGATAGAACTTATGGTTCAAATGATGATATGATTGAGTTATGTAGTGAATGTAGCAAAAGAGGAATTGATGTAATAATTGATCTCGTATTAAACCATACATCAACACTAAATGCTTGGTGGAAAGAAGCTACTGCATCTATTAATAACGGTGATTTAACTAATAAATACGTTAGTTACTACACATTCGTTACTGAAAAAGAACAGGAATCAGGCAAAAAATACTACAACAAAGGTATAGAAAACTCTGGTTACTACTATGAGGGCAACTTCGATTCATCAATGCCAGAACTTAATCTAGATAACGAAGATCTTAAAGATGAGATTGAAGAAATCTGCAGATACTGGCTTGTAGATGTTGGAGTAAAAGGATTTAGACTTGATGCGGTTAAATATTATTACCTAAATGATGATAATAAAAACATTGAATTCCTTAAATGGTTAAGGGAAATGTGCGAAAGCTATAAGAGTGATTGCTACATAGTTGGTGAAGACTGGAGCGCAGAGTCGCATGTCGCAAGATATAATGCTGCAATTAGTTGTTTTGATTTTGATATGTCAGGACAGGATGGATACATTTATAACTGTGTTCAAGGCATTGATTCGGTGAGTATTTATGCAAAACACTTAGTATCTCATAAAGAATTGCTTAAATCATACAACGAAAACGCAATGCCTACTCCATTTATATCTAACCATGATATGGATAGATGCGCTGGATACTTATCAGTAAAAAGTGGCAACGCTAAAATGGCCGCAAACCTCTATATTCTCTCATCTGGTACTCCATTTATGTATTATGGTGAAGAAATAGGAATGCTCGGATCACGTGGTACCCAAAATGATGATATTAATAGAAGACTCGCTATGCTTTGGGGAGATAATGATACCATTAGAAACATTAGAGGTGCCACATACTCAGATTCACTTCAAGTAAACGGCACAGTAAAATCACAAAAAAATAAATCTGACTCCTTATACAATTATTATAAAGAGTTAATAATGATTAGAAAGTTAAATCCGGAAATAGCTCTTGGCGATTACACAGCTATCATATCTGATAAATGGTGTATAGGTGGATTCCTCGCAACATATAATAATAAGAGTGTTGCGGTAATTCATAACACTTCCTCTGAGGATACTCTTTCAATCGATTTAAGTGAATACAGACTAGAGTCGCTCACTCAATTTATTGGATTAAATGACGCTAAATATGAGAATGGCGTGCTAACTCTAGGGCCTAAAACTTCAGCGATTATTCGCTAGTATATAATATAAGTATATAAAACGGTTCTTTAAATAAAGAGGTGTGTTTCCGTACATAGCCTCTTCAAGAACCATCAAAAAAACTATAAATATTGAGGTGTGTCTTCAATAAATATAGAGGT
>CAJOMC010000023.1 GCA_905235635.1 uncultured Bacilli bacterium
AATATCAAAAGAAAAGGACTTAGTCCATTTGAATATAGACAAAAGTCCTTATCTTTAGTAGCATAATTTTGAGTACAACTTTTTCAGTGCACTACAAAATCCACACCTCGATATTTATAGATACTTTAGACACACCTCTTTATTTATTGAACCAAACTCTAGGTCACTCTACTTACGTAGAAACCTAGAGTTTTTACTATTTCATATTTTATTCATAACTCTAGGTCATTCTTAAACATAATTACCTAGAGTTTTTTAATATCACATAACCAACATATAAATATAGTAATATTTATGTAAAGGGTATTCGCATGACAAGCACTATAGTTAGATGTAAATTAGAGAGGTATAAAGTATATAAACCAGAGAAGTGTTTTTGCTGCAAGACAGAAGTAGAAACACATATTGTTAGTCACTTTATATACAGATTCTTTGATATTAATTATCTTGTGCTAGCTTTTAAATGTCCTTTATGCAATGGATTATTCTTTACTAAATACATTATTAATAAACCTTATAAATCTAGGAGAAATACATTAATGTATTCTGAGATTATAGGTGGTCATAATATTAATAAAGAATTTAGTAAAGAAATAAATAATATTAGTCCACAATTTGTGCTTATGTTTAATGATGCATATAAAGCACATCAATCAGGCTGCATAGATATAGTCTATACAGGATATAGAAGAGCTTTTAAATTCTTAATAAAGGACTATGCCATATATTTAAATCCAGCGCAGGAAGATACAATCAAGAAGATGAAACTTCTTGATTGTATCAATGATAAAATTCCCTTAAATAAAGAAATATTAAATAATGCATTACTTATAGGTAGTGATTATCCCCATGTGGTAAGAAAACATCATAAAGAGGTAGATATATCCGTTATAGAGAATGCGATAATGGATACTGTCCATACAATAGAAAGACAGTTGTCAGTTAAAAGAAACATAGATAATTCATTATATATTGCCAATAATTAATAGTTATTTTTAAAATCTCCTCCTATTTGCCTGAATGGAAGAATCAATAAAAAGATTGGTTCTTCCATTCTTCTTATATATGAATATATAAAAGTCACATTTATAATTATTAATAATTGTATATAATATGTTATAAAGGCTGCTCATTATGAAAAATATAACAAGTACAAAAAGAGAGTAAAAACTTTTATAAAAATGAAAGAGCAACTCTATGAGTCGCTCTTACTCACCCCGTAAAGGGTTAATTCAAAGTCCCTATGTACTTGGAATAGTTAATCAGCGTTCAGACCTTCGCTGATAACTAAATTTTATACTAAAGAACCATAACTGTCAATATCAATATAAATTTTTGGAGGATGGATAATTGAAAAAGATATTAGGACTTGATTTAGGAATTGCATCAGTAGGATGGAGTGTTGTCAGTGCAGACGATAATTTAAACCCAACACATATTATTGATTGTGGTTCGTATATTTTTAATAAGTTAGAAGACGAAAAGGGAAAACTCGAAAACCAGGGAAGAAGAGAAAAACGTAGTGTGAGACGACAATTAAGGAGAAAAAAACTTCGTCTATTTGACTTAAAAAAATTATTAAAGAGGGAGCTTGGTGTTGATTTTGAGAAGATAATTTATCATAATTATGATTCTCCATTTGAACTTAAAGTAAAAGGATTAAAAGAAGAATTAACCAAAGAAGAACTAGCAATTGCTCTTTACCACTATATGAAGTATAGAGGTTTTAAATCTAATAGAAAGAACGAAGAAAAGAAAACAGAAGGCAAAATGCTCGATAAGATGAACGCCTTCAACTCCAGTCTTAATGAAACGGGTAGAACAGTTACACAAAAGTTATGGGACGATTTTATTGCTAAAGATAAAAAAGAAAGAAGAATACATAATGCCGTGGGAGAATATCTTCTTACTGTGGAAAGAGCAAAATACCTAGAAGAAATAAACCTTCTTTTTGATAAGCAAATTGCCCTAGGAGTATGTAGTTCTAATCTTAGGGATTCATTTTTAAACATATATACTAGACAAAGAGATTTTTCAGAAGGCCCGGGACATGGATCTAAATATGGTGCTCAAGATGGCGAATCTTTCCTTGCTAAAACAATCGGTGTATGTTCTTTCGATAAAGAACCTAGAGCTCCCAAAGCAGCATATTCTGCTGAGGCTTTTGTTTTACTATCATATTTAAATAATTTCAAGTATAAAGAAGAAACGCCAAATGGTGAGGAAAATCGCTACTACAGCGAATTAACAGCAGAGGAAATACAAATCATTTTTGAAAAGGCAAAAACAAAAAAACAGATTAGTGTGAGTGATATTGGAAAATGGATTAACAAAAAGATTACTCGTGTAAAAGGATATAATCTAAGTTCAAAAGAAGAAAAGAAAATAAGGGAAGACTTTAGATTAGAGAAGTCAGAAAAACTTGGTATACCTCTTAAAGATACGCGTATAGATGTTGATGAATACGAAGAGTTAAACAAAAAAGTAAATGAATACCTTTTTAGCAAAAAACTAAATGTAGGTTTTTTGAACTATTATACTATGAAGAAAAAGTTTACTGACCTAAAAAAAGAAAAACCAGAACTTAAGGAAGACGTAGATTTTATATTAGGCAATGATATTAACTTTGATGTATTTGCTGAAACGCTATTAATTAAAAAAACAGACGACAGCATCAAAATGAGAGTCAAAGAACTTGGCTACAAAGATTTCGTTGGGGAAATTCTAAGTGATATGGAAAGTCTTAGTAAAACTATTAATCTCTCCTTACCAATCTGCCAACAACTTATTCCGTATATGAAAAATAAAAATACATATGACGCTGCAATGTCTTTGGCAGGATACAATCATGCCGAGAAAAAAGAAGTTGAAAAAACAACCTTTATACCAGAAATAGGATATGCTCTCAAAGAGTTGGATATTTACTTAACAAACCCTGTAGTTAAGCATACTTTGGTGTACATGAGAAGAGTTGTGAATGAATTGATTAGGATATATGGGACTTTTTCAAGAATAAATGTAGAATGTACAAGAGAATTAAAATCGTCCTTTGAAGAAAGACAAAAGATTCAAAGATGGCAATTAGACAACGCATATGAAAACCTAAAAACTAAATCATCAATTATAGAAAAATACTCACAAAAATTTAGAAGTATAAATAAGATTAGTAGAGATGATTTGATAAGATATAAACTTTTCAAAGAACAAGGAGGAATAGATCCGTATTCTGGAGAACGCTTGAGAGAAGATGATATTTTTGATGCAGATTCTTGCCAAATCGATCATATCATTCCTTACTCAAGGAGTTTTGATGATAGTTTTAATAATAAGGTTCTTACAAGTTCTAAAAACAATCAGGAAAAGAAAAATAGAACTCCATATGAGTGGCTATCACAAAAATCTAATGGTATAGAACCGCTGAAAAATTTCCTTAATACCCATCTTGTTTCAAAAAAGAAAAGAGACAACCTGCTGGTTAAAGATTTTGATGAACATAGCGATTCAGACTTTGATAATAGTGATATATCTGATACCTCATATATCGCAAAATTATCAAAACTTCTTATTGCCTCATACCTTAAAGTTGATGTATTGTTCCCTTCTGGTGGCATAACAGATATGCTAAAGGATAAATGGAAATTAAAGGGTCACACACACTCTTTCCAAAGTGAGGACTTAAAAAACAATTATAAATTTTTATACAATGGAACCAAAATAGAGGCAGACAACAACTTAACAACGATAACAATTTCTCTTGTAAACAACATTACAGGCGAGGAAAAACTCATTGTTTTAAAGCAAAAACCAAAAACCGATAAAAAAGAATTATCTCAAAGAGAGACAGAAATTAACAATGCAATTGCCTTTTTCCGAGAAACTGATAAATTGCAATCTTATATCGATGCAACAACCAATGTCACTTCTGGTCTAGGAACAAAAGGCGATATCAATCTTTTTATAGATAAGTGTTCGTTATATGGTAGTGGCGAGAATGATCAAGAGTTAAAAGATAACTTATTTACAATTGCAAAAGAGATTAAATCAGAAATAGATAAGGAACTAACTTCAAAAAATAGAGATAATCACCTACATCACGCACTAGACTCTATAGTAATTGCGTGTACAAACAGAAGCATTATACAAAATGTTAACACTTGGAGTGCAAATAATAATGGCCATCTGTCTTTTGAAGCATATAAAAAACAAGTCCCTCAACCATATGATGATTTTATTGACGATGCTATATATAGGGTCTATGAAAGAGACTATGACACTTTAAAAAATAAGTTGTTATCTTTGAAATGCTACCAAACACCAGAAAACATTGATGACTTAAACAAATATCTTAAAGTACTTTTGCCAGTTAGACAACCAGAGAAACATATTGAAGGTGCACTATTTAAAGATACTATATATGGGTACAAGGCCGTCTCTACTTCTGAAGATGGTGAAAGCATAACAATTAACGAATATATTACCAAGAGAGTGCCTGTAGAAAATCTATCATTAGATAACAGTACAGGTAGATTGAAAAAATCTATATTTGGTGCAGATATTAATAGTTCAAATTACCAAGCAAACAATAAATTGATAGAAGATGCTTGCATCGAATGGTTGAAACTATCAAAAGATGAAAGAAAGATAATTAAATATCCAACGCACCCAAGAACACATAATCCTATTAAGAAAGTTAGAATAATAGAGACAGAAAATATTAAATCAAAAACAAAGATTAAAAATGATGAAAAAAAATATGCTGCCAATAGTGATGTTGTTCGTGTTGATGTATATACAAAGAAGGATGATTCATCGATGTCTCCGAAGTTATATATGGTCCCAATATACTACTATCAAATAGCAACCGAAAGACTGAATGAAAAATATAGATTAAAAAATGATCTTCATAAAATAAAACCAATCAATTATCAATTAATGTGGGCACAGGGAGAAAACGGAAATACATTAATTTCTGGCGAGGAATTAAAAAATAGCTATAATAAAAAAATGGTATTACCTAGATATTCATTAATTGAATTAACAATTTTAAGAAGCAACGAAGAAAGAACGGGGCTTTGTTATACGGGCGGTTGTACAAGCGGCAAGTTTGAAATATATAGCATTCTTGGCGACGATCTAGATATTGTTTCTAAAGATGGAAACAAATTGTTTAACACAAAGAGTTACCAATATCAAATAACAATTTCAACAATAAAAAATATTAAAGTTAGAAGCGTATCAGTTTTAGGGAAACTAAGTTAATGGGTTTTAGACATCTTTATATAAGAAGTGCAAGATTTTTGAGTTTAAGGCAAAACAACATAGTTGTATCAAGAGATGATAAAGAAGACCTACTGATGCCAATTGATGATGTATATAGCATTTTGCTAGAAGATCCAAATTGTAATATCTCTGCTCGTTTAATAAGCGAATTATCTTCTAGGGGTGTGGGTTTAGTTTTGTGCGATTCTAGGTATATGCCCTCATCACAACTAATATCTATGAATTTACACTATAACCAAGTTGGTATTATTAAAAAACAACTGGAAGCATCAGAACAACTTAAAGCTCAGATTTGGAAACAAATAATAAGAAAAAAGATTAACAATCAAAAACTAGTTGTGCAAAGCTGCACCGATGATGTCGATACATTTAATCTTCTAGATGAATATACGAAAGAAGTTAAGGTAGGAGACAAAGAAAATAAAGAAGGCGCTGCAGCGAGGGCGTACTTTAAAACAATTTTTGGCCCAAATTTTATTCGTTTTGGATCTACGCCAATTTCACTTGCTTTAAACTATGGTTATTCTATATTAAGTGGTTCTATAATTAGACAATGCATATTTTATGGCCTCAATACAAACTTTGGTATTTGGCATAACTCAAACGGAAACGCTTATAACCTTGCGTACGATTTAATAGAAGCATACAGACCATATGTTGATCATTTGATTTTTTGGCATATCGATAAACTAGATGATCCGCTCCCAAAAGATATTAGAAAACAATTAATAGATATCCTTAATCAAGATGCGTTAATAGAAGACAAAAAGTATAAAGTTGAGAATGCAATTTCTATTACTATCCAAAGCTACATTAAATGTCTTGAATCAGGAGATTATAAGTATATTAAACTGCCAGATTTTTTGGAGACTAGATATTTTGAGGAAAGAGATTGATTCAAATATTATGAGACTAATACTTATGTTTGACCTACCTGTAGAAACATCCAAACAAAGAAAGGCATATCAAATGTTTCACAAAAGACTTGTTGAATATGGATTTGATATGCTTCAGTATTCTGTATATTCAAGATATTGTGCAAATATTACTGCATGTGAAAAGTACATTCATAAAGTTATATCAGTAAAACCCAAGGAGGGGGATATAAGACTTTTAAAAATAACCGAGAACCAGTTTGAAAATATGATAATGGTTCTCGGTGAAAAAACTGACAGGCAGCTATTAGAAAATGACGATGCTTTAGTTGAGATTGATTAAAGACGCAATGTAGGATAGTACTTTATATTCATCTTCAGATGAGGGTTGTATTACTACTTTGTTATAATTGACATCATTAGATATTTTAAAATCTTTTGAAGTAAACATTCTCCCTAAACAATAAACACTGCTATATTGTATTTTAGAATATATATTTGATAATTCTCCTGAAGCCACTAGATATCCTTCATCTAACATATATTCTTCATAGTTGTTATATTTAGTTTCCCCAGCTAAAGCCGTCTTTACAATATAATCTAAGTTTGTAAAATCGAATATATGTTGTCTTCTTACGTTATAAATATGAAATCTACTGATTGAGTGTGGCAGAGAGTTAGGTTTATTTGTAAATAAATAGAAGTATGCATTTGAATCAGAGATTTTATTAAATAGATGCATTGTTGTTTCCTCATCTAATTGTGCATCAAAATCATCGATAATTATATGAGTTTCTTTATCGCTATCTTGAAGCATTGTGATGAGCAAAATTAATAATTCTTTTGAAGAAGAAGAGGAAAGGCTGTTTTCCCTAATTCTAACATTTACAAAGTTATCTATTATCTCGTCTACATTGTCTATATTTAAAGAGATATCTATTGAAGTATTTAAAGAGTTATTATTAAACTCATTAGCTAATTGTTTTAATAGTTCGTTTATTTCATTAAATGACTCATTAATGTTTTCTAAAATATTATAGTTTTCTTCAAAATAGTCCTTAACTTTGTTATAGTAGTATTTTTTTAGATAACTTTTTGAACCAAGTTTAATATGATCTATTAGTGATTCCTTAGAGTCTATAAAAATAACACTTTTCTCATCTTTTGTTACAATTGTTGAACTGCAATAAAATCCCTTTTCCTTCCCCAGTAATCCTGACTCAAGCAATTTAGCTAAGGTAGATTTACCAGACTGTGAATATCCATAAAAGACATTAACATGACCAATATTTAATCTGATTTTATCTTGATTATAGTTAAATGAAACGTTCATAATACAAAAATATCCTCGGTTTTTATACTCATATTATATTATAATTTGTGGAAATCTAGCACTATTTTTGGTATAATATGAGGCGTAGGATTCAGACCCCTACGTATTTGGAATAGTTAAAGACAAGAACAATAACCGAGCCATCAGGAGTAGTGATTCAGACCCCTACGTATTTGGAATAGTTAAAGACTGTGTAGAATTCTAATACCTCGTTGTAATCGATTCAGACCCCTACGTATTTGGAATAGTTAAAGACCTAGATTCGATTTTTGGCTTCCTGAAATGTGATTCAGACCCCTACGTATTTGGAATAGTTAAA
Source organism: uncultured Bacilli bacterium (assembly GCA_905235635.1). Classification (GTDB taxonomy): domain Bacteria; phylum Bacillota_I; class Bacilli_A; order Izemoplasmatales; family UBA1188; genus UBA1188. The sequence goes on from CAJOMC010000023.1 coordinate 7,808, forward strand.
GACTTTCTAATTTAACTGTTCCTATTCTTACTGGATTCAGACCCCTACGTATTTGGAATAGTTAAAGACAGCAACCATTAAGGGTTGAGTCATACGAATGATTCAGACCCCTACGTATTTGGAATAGTTAAAGACGTATCTAAAATATCATTAGTCAGAGTGTTAGATTCAGACCCCTACGTATTTGGAATAGTTAAAGACTCAAAGAGTCATTCTTACGATGTAATGAAAGATTCAGACCCCTACGTATTTGGAATAGTTAAAGACAAAACCTAATAACATATAGTTATTAGCATAGATTCAGACCCCTACGTATTTGGAATAGTTAAAGACCATTGTGTAAAGTGACAATATCATCACTTTGATTCAGACCCCTACGTATTTGGAATAGTTAAAGACATTTCGGGGTTTTCCACAACCTCTTTATCCGATTCAGACCCCTACGTATTTGGAATAGTTAAAGACTTTTCAAGTTCCTGTAATGCTGACATCACGATTCAGACCCCTACGTATTTGGAATAGTTAAAGACTCCTTAGTATCTTACATATTGTTGAAAATGTGATTCAGACCCCTACGTATTTGGAATAGTTAAAGACTCGCTTATAGCACCTATCACATATCTATCCGATTCAGACCCCTACGTATTTGGAATAGTTAAAGACCCGTTGGAAATGCTAGTGAAAAGTTAGTGGATTCAGACCCCTACGTATTTGGAATAGTTAAAGACAATTTAAAGGAGGGTTCTTATTTGAACTTAGATTCAGACCCCTACGTATTTGGAATAGTTAAAGACATGATATAATTTAGACAAAGGAGAAAGATAGATTCAGACCCCTACGTATTTGGAATAGTTAAAGACTATTGGGCTTAGCAATTTTAACAAAAGTATGATTCAGACCCCTACGTATTTGGAATAGTTAAAGACATTAGTGATATAATTATATTCTTTTAACTTGATTCAGACCCCTACGTATTTGGAATAGTTAAAGACGATTTGGTGTAGGTATGGTTATGTTGGTACGATTCAGACCCCTACGTATTTGGAATAGTTAAAGACTCTCGCTTAAAAGTACAACACTTTTATAGTGATTCAGACCCCTACGTATTTGGAATAGTTAAAGACGTAAAGCTTCTCCCAACTCAAAAGCTCTTAGATTCAGACCCCTACGTATTTGGAATAGTTAAAGACAATAAAGAACCCTCCTTAATTTATTTTTTGGATTCAGACCCCTACGTATTTGGAATAGTTAAAGACTATTTAATTCTTTACAATTAAAAAGTTTTAGATTCAGACCCCTACGTATTTGGAATAGTTAAAGACTATTGTTTTCAAGCATTGTGCTACTAGGTCGATTCAGACCCCTACGTATTTGGAATAGTTAAAGACATGATATTAATAATAGGTGGTTTGATTTACGATTCAGACCCCTACGTATTTGGAATAGTTAAAGACCCTATTTTCTACAACACAACAGCGGAATCAGATTCAGACCCCTACGTATTTGGAATAGTTAAAGACGAGGGAAGAATAGACGGAATTAACCATGTTGATTCAGACCCCTACGTATTTGGAATAGTTAAAGACCTACGTTAGACATATTAACTCATTAACTCCGATTCAGACCCCTACGTATTTGGAATAGTTAAAGACCAAGTTCTTTTACTTGTACGTATTTTATTTGATTCAGACCCCTACGTATTTGGAATAGTTAAAGACAAGAAATGGAATTGAATGTGTAGATGGCTAGATTCAGACCCCTACGTATTTGGAATAGTTAAAGACCTTAGATTAAGAAAGTATGCTTCATTAGAAGATTCAGACCCCTACGTATTTGGAATAGTTAAAGACTCAGATAGATTAGGACTATCAGTAAACATAGATTCAGACCCCTACGTATTTGGAATAGTTAAAGACTGATTAATCAGATTTTAGATTTTATTGATCAGATTCAGACCCCTACGTATTTGGAATAGTTAAAGACTAGTATTTTCTTTGTCAATAGTTTTAATAAGATTCAGACCCCTACGTATTTGGAATAGTTAAAGACCAAAGAAAGCAATAAAACATCACTTTTATTGATTCAGACCCCTACGTATTTGGAATAGTTAAAGACACTTAAAGAACGAGATATTTTTAATTTATCGATTCAGACCCCTACGTATTTGGAATAGTTAAAGACCTTAAAGCTTAACAAAGAAATATTATCTATGATTCAGACCCCTACGTATTTGGAATAGTTAAAGACGATTTCCCTTAGCGCTTTCGTACTTATCATGATTCAGACCCCTACGTATTTGGAATAGTTAAAGACTATATTCATGAAGAATGGAAGAGTTTATTTAGGCTCTTCCATTCTTCTCTCTTTATTCTACCTTCTCTCTAGAGTTACTTTTTATTTACTTTTTTAATTATCTTGTATATAATTAGCCATACTAAAATTATGAAACGAGAGAAAAAAGAGAAGTGGACGAGACCTCGTCATAGAGCTTCTATAATATTCTTAAAAACAGTTTTCTTTTTCGCTTTTAGATTCAAATACCATCTTAAAAGCGATAAAGTAAAAGATAAAAGACCATATTTGATCCTGTTTAATCATCAAACATTTTGGGATCAGTTTTTTATACTCCCATCTCTAAAGAGTAATAAGATATATTACCTTATGAGTGATGATTTTGATTCTATGGGATTCTTCTCTAAGATAATTAGATTCACATTAAAGTGTATTCCTTTTAAGAAATCATCTAGTGATATAAATGCGGTAAAGAGTATATTTAAAATATTAAAGGAAGGCGCAAGCGTAGCCCTATCACCTGAAGGTAATAGGACATATACTGGTGAAACCATGAATATTAATGACTCTATCGCAAAACTGATTAAGGCATGCAAGGTACCGGTACTATTCCTTAATATTCATGGTTTCTACGCATATCCTAGATTTGCGTCTCGTGGGAGAAAAGCTAATGTCTCTGTGAATATAAGAAAGATCCTTGAATATGATGAATATAAAGATTTAAGTAACGAAGAACTATATAAGCTCGTTAAAGAATATCTATATGTGAATGACTATGATACACCTATTATAGTTAAAGATAAAAGAAGAGCGGAATATCTTGAAAGAGTATTATATTATTGTCATAAATGTGGAATGACACATTTCCATTCTAAAGGAAGTGAAGTTAAATGTTTGACTTGTGGTGACACATATCATTTAAGTGAAACATATACTTTCACTGAAGGGATAAATAAAACCATAATAGACTGGGATAACTACCAAAGGAAGATATTACTTAATACGAAACTAAGTGATTTAAAAGATGATTATTTAATCACATTTGATGATAATGTTAGGTTTAGTTTAGTAATACCACATAAGAAGAAAGAAGTAGTATTTAAAGAATGTAGAATAGAAATGTATAAAGATAGATTATTCTTTATACATGAGAATAATAAAATAGAAGTACTATTTGAAGATATAGTAACTAGTGGATGTTTCGGTAATAATAAGGTAAATCTTATCCTTACCGATAAGATTTACCAGATTAAATCTGATAAGAGATTTAATCCACTAAAATATCATATCTATAAATATAAAATAGAAAAAGGAGAGATTCAAAATGAATTTTTGGGAATCTAATGCGTGGAGCTTACTTATAGTAATTGCGGTATTATTCCTTGGAATCGCAATTGCATATACTTTAAAGAATTGTATTAAACCATTAAGAGTATCACTAGTCCCTGTGAGTGTACTCGCAGGACTAATTATATTAGTATTTACTACTATATATAAAGCTATTACGAAAGAAAATTTCTTTGATTTAAATTTTCTTTCTATAGCGAGTGAAAATACTAATATATTATCTGGTTCAGATTTTTTAGAAGCAGTCACATACCATTGCCTTGGTATTGGATTTGTGGCTATGGCTTTTAGAAGAACTAAGAAAGAAAGCGGTAAATCATCCTTAAGATCTAGAGATGCGCTTAATACAGGTATTACTACTGTATCTACATATCTTCTTCAAGCGCTAGTAGGATTAGTTGTGACCGTTACATTATTCCTAACTGTTAAAAAGTTAGGTGATGCAGGATTAATACCTGCATCAGGAATCTTACTTTGTTTAGGCTTTGGCCAAGGTACTGGCCAAGCACTAAACTTCGGTACTCAATATGAAACAATGTATGGATTTACGGGTGGTGCACACTTTGGCTTATCTATCGCAGCATTAGGCTTTCTAGCCGCATCTTTAGGTGGTGTAATATATTTAAACATCCTAAGAAAGAAAGGCAAGATAACTGAAAAAATAAAGGTAGAAGAAGTAAAACTTGAAGACTTCACTGAAAAAGAAGAAATAGGCTTAACTGAATCTGTGGATAAGTTATCTATCCAAATAGGATTTGTGATTATAGCGTATATTTTAGCCTTCTTGCTTATGAAAGGACTATCACTACTTATCCCATCAATGAGTGCGACAATATTTGGATTTAACTTCCTATTTGGTACACTCATGGGAGTACTTTTTAAAGTAATACTCAATCTTCTTCATAAGAAAGGAATAGTAAAAAGACAATTCTTAAATAACTTCTTAATGAATAGAATATGTGGTGTTGCCTTCGATATTATGATAGTATCAGGTATTGCGGTAATAGATTTAGAATTAATAAAAGAATATTGGTTTATTCTATTATTACTTGCCCTAGTTGGTGCCGCAGCTACATTCTTCTATATTAGATTTATCTGTAAGAAGTTATTCAAAGATTACAAGTATGAACAGTTCTTTGGAATGTATGGTATGCTTACAGGTACTGCATCTACAGGTATCATTCTATTAAGAGAAATAGATCCAAACCTTACATCTCCTACATCCTCAAACCTTGTATATCAAAACTTCCCCGCGATAGTATTAGGTCTTCCTATAATGCTTCTTGTGCCATATGCCGCAAAAGGACTTAAAGAATGCTTAATAGTATTTGGAATAACACTAGCGTACTTTATAGTACTAGTCATCGTACTATTTAGAAGTCAAATCTTCAAAAAGAAAGCGAAAGAAGAAGTAGCTGAAACTAAAGAATAACTAATCTAATAAAATAAAAATGAACCTCTAATTTGTTTTAGAGGTTCATTTTTCTATGTCTTAATGCAATAAAAAACTCTTTAATAAGGTATACATCCGTTATTCAAAAAAATAGTAGGATATAGACATAAAAAACACAATAGTTGTTGATTTGGTTTACAATCTGGTTTACAATATTAGTATCAGGAGGTTTACGGGATGAAAGACTATAAGGCTATTTTTGACAAAGCACTTAAATCAAATAATTATTACGATAACATCGACTTACGTTTTAATAATAGGGTTGGCGTATTTCTTAATAGAAACGAACTTGAAGAATATTTAGTTTTTAAAGAATCTGCGAATACAAATGAAAGAGTAGACCTAGATCTTTACACTTTTAATTCAAAAAAAATATACTATACTTTGGCAAAGGAAATGACCAACCAGATAAAAGATTATTTAGATTTAATTAGTACTGATATAACTCAGTATAGCAGTTTAGTATATGATAGATCTACAGATGAACTAGAAATAAGCCAAATAGCGTCAGAGATAGAAGGAACACTTAAAATTGAGGGTGTTAATACAACAAGAAGACAAATAATGAATATTATTAAAACTAAAGATACAACAAATAATAATTCAAAAATTATTCTTAATATGTACAACGCCTTGCTATTTATTAATAGTAAACCTGAGTTTAATAAAGATAATCTTAAACGATTATATAATATTTTAAGTGATGGATGTCTTCCTGAAAAGTCTATTCTTGGGGATAAGTATTATAGGACAGAAATGGTTTATGTTGGCGATCATAGTGGATGCCCTGCAGAAGAAATAGAAGTTGCCATGGATACTTTGTTTAAGTATGTAAATAGTAGCAAAAACTATCTGTTTTATGAGTTTTTAAAACCATTTATTGCACATTACTATATTCTTTATATTCATCCATACTATGATTACAATGGAAGAACATCGCGCATGGTTGAATCGTGGATAATAAAGAATAATGAACTGAGTTCTGCTCCTCTTTTTATCAGTGAAGCGATCAACGATCATAAGAGTAAGTATTACGAGTTTATTGATAAAACTCGTAATTCCCATAACGATTTAACCTATTTCTTAATTTATATACTAGATTTATCAATTAAGTACTATATTGCATATAAAAATTTAGATACAGTAAGAAAGGAAATTGAATCATCGGGCGAGCAAATTCAACCATCTATCTTACACTATTATAAAAAGATATTAGTCAGCAACATGGATTGGTTTAACTGGAAAATGTTTTATAATACTTGTAATTTAGATATATCCAAACAAGCTTCTTTTAAAATACTAAATCAACTCTTAGATTTGAAGTTACTTGTATCAAAAAATAATTCAAGTGGCGAAAAAATATATAAGTTAAATGAAGAAAGATTAGTTTATACGAAGATATGAATCGCTTGACAAGTGAATAAGATGAACCAATTAGGTTCATCTTATTATCGATAAAGGCACTCTTATTAACACGAGATACTTAAAATCAGAAAACTCCCGGAATGAAAACTGGAAATCTCTCGGTTTATGGTAAAATATCCCTCAAAAATTACTATAATGTCTAATTGAGCACATGTAGTTTCAATAACCTTTTTGAAAGAGTAGACGTTGTTGTATTTAAGATTAATATAATGGGAATATTAGAATAAAGTATTACTGCAGCACCCGAATAATGATTTAAAATATTACATCGCAATTTTAATAAAATTAAAAGCTACTTGGTTTTTACTATCCAAGTAGCCTTTTACACTTAATTATTATAAATAGTGTTCATTTATCGAAACTCTTTTAATAATATTTTCCTATAAAGCTTTAAGTTTGGTTTATAGTTTTGATACGATGTGGTTTACAACTTTGTCTTTTAGAACCTATGATAATAGATATTCAAGTAGTCCTTTAAATCCTATTTCCTCATAGATTGCTCTATAGTAATCTAGTGTATCAATTATTATTTCGTCGCATGCATCAAAACTTCTAACCTCCACATCCGCAGATGTATCATATAATCTTATACCAGTATCAACGTGTTCTGTAATCCTTTTTGCGAGTCCATTAAATGTTATACGGAATACGTCTTCATTAATACTATCTTTGGTATTAATGAAATCATCCACAAATGATTCGTTATCTGATGCATATACAAGCATATTAGATAATCTACCTAAACTATAGGTATATGTCTTATTAAAGATAGAAGATGCGGTATCAGATAGGGCATGGCTTATTGATCCTTCCTTATCTGAATTCATATTGATATTCATAACCATCACTCCATCACTAGTTAAATGTTCCTTAACGAGAGTGAAGAATTCTACTGTAGTCATTTGAAATGGCGCAGATATTGATGAATATGCATCTACCATGATGACGTCATATTTATTTTTATCTCTTGATAAAAAGGCACGTCCATCATCGGTATATACATCAATATCTTTATCCATCTTAAAATATTTATATCCGAGTTCTGTGATCTTTTCATCTATTTCTACTGCGGTTATATTTATTTCATAATCAGGTAGGTGGTGTTTAAGGAGTGTTGCGAAGGTACCTGTCGCATTCCCTAAGACAAGCACATCTAGTTTTCCTTTCTCATATACATTAGCCATATAGGCTGATGCGAGTGAATAATCATAATATCCACCGGGAAGAGTATAGTCATCATTCATTACTGATTCAACACTAAACAAGACATTTGTGGAAAAATATGTGGTTCTACCCGCCTTATATACATATAAATAGTTATACATTGATTCATCTTCCACAAGTACCCCATCTTCCGCAGATATATTGATTCTTATATTATTTGCGAATACTAAAGATAAGCTTGCGATAAGAACTGAGAAAAGGCTAAATACAGCCGTTTTCACTAGTTTTCTTATTGAACCATTATTCTTACTATTATTTATCATATCTGTGATTAGATAGATTAAAGACAAAAGAATAAGGAGTGAACCAAATATAACGAATGTATACATTGTGCCAATATATGGAATAGTTAAAAATGTGGGGAGGAAGGTACCTATAATACTACCCGATGTATTAAGAGCCTCGAGCCCACCTATTATCTTTCCTGATGCCTTTTGACCTAAACTATATCTTATAAGCGAGGGGGTAACCATTCCAAGTATTAGTAGTGGTGGCGCAATAAGTATTAGACAAGAGAGTATTGTGATATATATTATTAGTGCCTTCTTTACGAATAAGGCAAAAAGAACTGATACACCCGCAATAACGTATTTACCAATAAATGGAACTATAGATACGTATAATCCGCTTATAATAATCATCACATAAAGATATTTAATACTTGTGTGTTTATCGCTCATCCTACCACCTAATATATTTCCTATAGACATTGCGATTAATACCACACCAGTTATTACCGTTAAAACTACTTGCGACGATGAGAGATAAGGCGCAAGTAGTCTATTAGATGCTATCTCTATGGCCATAACTGATGCACCAGATATGAATTCAGAGATAAATAAAAATATTTTGTTGTTAGATAAAGGGTTTTCCATATATGCCCTCCTTATTTATTAATTTTTTATTATTTTAGGTAAGAAGTATACCAGCAATCCTATTAGGTAGGTGGATATAAGCATTATGAGGAACGTTATTCTCCAGTTACCATTTATATTAAAACCATAGAAGTCAGTCCATCTATTTTTATATACTACGTTTGTTGTATAGATTATTCCATATATGGTCATAGGAATAATAGATGTGATAGTTACCCTTTCATCTAAATTATTCTTTTCAGTTAAGACAAAACTTAAAAGCGCAAGTATTGGTGTTACAAGATGCATAAAGAGGCTTACGTTCACATACATTATGTCAAAACCTTGAGTAGGGCCTAAAAAGATGATGACAGTAAGGAATGTAAGCATTACTGATACTGTACCCACATATTTTAGTAAAGAGAGAAGAGGTGGCAGATATAAACTCTTCTTTTTAATATTAATAATATTATATGGGATAATAACTAAAGATGATAAAGCCACAAGGATATTAGAATCCATTGTGAAATATCTAAGAATAGATAGCCCTATATAATATTTATTACTACTTGGTAGTTGATAATATAAAAAAGATATCATAGCTAGTACTACGATACTGATATTTAGTATAAGATCTATAATTTGCATTATTCTATTTCTCATAGATTAAATATATCATTATTAATCTTAATAATAAAGATAATAACTATCTTTTAAGGACTATTATACCCGAATCATCGGATATAATAGTATAACCATTATCTATATAGAAGTTATATAAAGACATATCTACTCTGTCACCTTCATATAAAATGACATAATCTATATCTAACTTTTTACCGTGATAGTATGTTTCATATATTTCACTTCTATTTGAAAGATACGGGATAAAGAAGGAGTTAGCGGATACGCTTTTATCTTCTTCAATCTCAGATAATATCTCTATCTTTCTTTCATAGTAAGAAGGATTATTTAAATAGTATTTTGTATATCCCCCAATATTAGGGATATACTCTACCAAGAATAATAGTAGAGTAAGGAATAATGCCATATGAAGAGTTAATGATTTAGTTAAGTCAGATAGCTCTTCTAAATTAGTAATGGTTAGATAAAACATGAATGCCATAATACCATAATGGTATTGGAAGTTAATATTATATTGATAACCATATTCAGTTAAAAGATTTAGTATTAATGGTAGAAGTAGTATTAATCTAGATGGCCTCTTGATTAATAGTGGAACAAAGAATAAAGGTATAAAAATATTCAGAATATACATTAATTTATCTGAAGATAAGTCTCTTGTGGTAAACAGTTCTTTAATAGCGTAAGCTGGCGTAATAAATAAAGTCTTTATAATACCTATAAAACTATCTTCTCTATTAAAGATGAGGTTACCATATCTACTATAACTCATATTTCCAAGACCATTTTCATTAAGATATCTAATCGCAAAATAGAAATATATTAAAGGAAGAACCATATATATTACTCCTTCAATATATTTCTTTTCCCCTATGAGTAAATATAAGGCAAAGATAAATATATAGATAAACGCATCTTCTTTAACTGATAAGACTAAAATCATAGATATAGGCATACCTATATATCTTTTAATGCCATCCTCTAAAGAAAAATAGAAGAAGAATAATAATGGAAGAATAAGAAGTGAATTCTCATGGAAATCGTAGTTACCACTTGAAAGTATTACCACATTAAATAAATAGATTATAGATATTATGAATGTATGGAAATTAGATAATCCCTTCTTAAATGCGATTAAAACAACTGGGATAACTCCAAGAGTGATAAAAAGCTGTTGGAGGATATTGAGAGTTTCCGCATATGGCGCTATAAGCCATAAAGGGCATATCACATAAAAGATTGGTGATATATGTACACTAAAGTGAGATAAAAGCGTATCTCTTTCACACGTTGAATAAGGAATACCGGTAGTTTTAATGTTATACATAATATTATTAAATATTCCATAATCAAAGTTAGGAGAAGATAGTGTTCTGGTCTTAAAAAACATAAATAAAGATGTTGGTAGAAAAACTACTAAAGATACAACTATAACTAATAAAATGGTAGTTTTTCTACTAAAATATATGTCATTTAACCATTCTTTATGTACTAAATAGAAATACAGTAATGTAAAGGCATAAAGGATTATAAACCCTAATATAGATAAAAGATCTACACCATTATTTCTATAAGTTATAAAACCAATTGAGGTAATGGTAAATAATGTATGAGATATAAATAAATAGATTGAATCTAAATTAATCTTATATGTAAATAATGAAATCAAACTTAAAATAATGATAGTACTATCAAGATACTAATAGATAACTTAATACTAGTAGATACACTAAGAATATCTGATGATTTGTTTATAAACTCTAATGCAAGCGCAAAAAGAAGCCAAGATGATATTAACCTTGGGATTATTCTATTAAATCTAAATGTAGTCTTAAACATATTGTCATTAGATAATTTCACATATAAATTATACCCTATGTTTTAAAAAAATAATAAAATATGACTCTAAATTACGTATATATAAGTAGAGGCATAAAGATGAAAACACTACTTATATTACTTATTAATATTTTATTATTTTCTACAAACACAAATAAATCATATAAAGAAAACAAGGTATTTAAATCTTCTTTAGGAGATATTATTACCCTAGAATATGCATCAAATAGCGATATTAGATTAAATTATAATTCAAAGCTTGGGATAGATATAGAGATAACATCTTTATATGGTAGTCCTATCCTAGATATGAGTTTTTATGAATCATCTAATAAATTTATCTTTTATGGATATATAGGTGATAGATTAAATACATGTGACACTATGGGATATATCTATATGGTAGAAAAGGACTTTAGTTCATATGACTATTATCTATCAAATATAGTTAATATATCTAGTAATATAGAGTATGTCATTGAGTATCCTTACGGATATATAACTATATTTGAAAAAGATATGATAGAAGATTATTCATATACTAAAGTTTGTACATTAGATACAAGTTTAAATATTGTGAATGAAATAGAGTTAGATTCTACATTAATAAAAGAGCCAAAGATTATATACAACCATTTATTGTGTGATATAGGAGAAATATATTATATTGATGAAGAATTAAATATATATAATGATTATGAACGTGAAATCTCTAAAACTGGTGATTTTACACTTTCTAGTGACCTATATGTGAACACCCTATTATATAAGAAAGGATCACACTTTTATACACCAGGTGTATATATTCTTAATGATATGTATAATGAATGTGTGACGCTTACACTTGACCCTATTATAAATGGTTTATCAAATGATGAACACTACAACAATTATATAGAGTTTAATGTATCAGGCGGGGAAGTATACGTAGATGACACTAAGGTTCATTTAAATGGAATAGTATCAGGTGTAGGGAGACACACTTTAAGAGTAAAAGGCATAGGTGGATATATAAAAGAAGTATCATTTTATATTAACCCAGAGATTTTAAGTGATATAACATCCCCACTAAAGGAAGGAGATATTATTACATTTACTGGATATATTAAAGTGGATGATTCAGATTATATAGAAGAATCTTATGAGTGCTTAAGAGGCACTCATAAGATAGAATTATATATGGATAAGGAGAGCGAACCTATAGATACTTATTATATAGATGTAGAAGCCAAATTATCTAAGAATAAACTAATTATTATTTATATTATCGAAGGAGTATTATTGGGAGGAGTTGCATTAATATTAGTGATAATCATTAGAGATGACATCAAGAAAAGAAGGTTAAAATCCTAAAAATAATAACTCAAGAAAATATATACATATTTTTAAGAAAAATCATTTGACAATAGGAAAGGTATAGTATAAAATAGAATAGCACGCAAGAGACGTGCAGAAATTCTATGGGCCTGTAGCTCAGTTGGTTAGAGCGCTTCTCTGATAAGGAAGAGGTCAATGGTTCGAGTCCATTTAGGCCCACCACTTAGACTAAAGGTTCATAACCATTTTGGAGGATTAGCTCAGTTGGGAGAGCATCTGCCTTACAAGCAGAGGGTCGGCGGTTCGAGCCCGTCATCCTCCACCAGTGTGCCGAAATAGCGCAATAGGTAGAGCAACTGACTTGTAATCAGTAGGTTGTGGGTTCGATTCCTACTTTCGGCACCACCTTAAGTATTTGAAATTGTTATGACCCGTTAGCTCAGTAGGTAGAGCATTTGACTTTTAATCAAAGGGTCGGGCGTTCAAATCGCCCACGGGTCACCAATTTGCCTGAGTGGCGGAATAGGTAGACGCGATGGACTTAAAATCCATTGCCTGATAAGGGCGTGCCGGTTCAAGTCCGGCCTCGGGTACCAAAATGGGGCATTAGCTCAGCTGGGAGAGCGCCTGCCTTGCAAGCAGGAGGTCATCGGTTCGATCCCGTTATGCTCCACCCTTTGTTTGACAAAGGGCGCCGTAGCCCAATTGGCTAGAGCGTGCGGTTCATACCCGCAAGGTTGAAGGTTCGATCCCTTCCGGCGCCACCAAAACTGGACCCATAGCTCAGTTGGTTAGAGCATCCGGCTCATAACCGGGCGGTCGTAGGTTCGAGTCCTTCTGGGTCCACCAATTTCATAAAATGGAGAAATACCCAAGTGGTTGAAGGGTTCGGTCTTGAAAACCGATAGGGTGTAACAGCCGCGGGGGTTCGAATCCCTCTTTCTCCGAATTTTGCAAAATCGCGAGGTGGAGCAGTCTGGTAGCTCGCCGGGCTCATAACCCGAAGGTCGGTGGTTCAAATCCATCCCTCGCCAAATAATATACGGTCCTGTGGTGTAGTTGGTTAACATATCAGTCTGTCACACTGGAGATCGCGAGTTCAAGTCTCGTCGGGACCGCCAATCGATAATTAAAGGCTTACTTATAAGCCTTTTTTATTTCTTGTATCTTTGTTTAATACTTGTATACGTCAAAATTTAACACGTATGATAAAAGAAAAAGATAATCAGGAATTATAGTAGTTGCTATACCGTAATTAAACTGATTATCTTTTTTTCTTTT
>CAJOMC010000024.1 GCA_905235635.1 uncultured Bacilli bacterium
ACCTCTATATTTATTGAAGACACACCTCAATATTTATAGTTTTTTTGATGGTTCTTGAAGAGGCTATGTACGGAAACACACCTCTTTATTTAAAGAACCTAGAGTTTTTATGATTTAAGAATAATTATTCAACTTCAGTGTACTCAATAACAATTGAATTAATTTGGATAGTTCCTGATGTTTTGTTTAAAACTGTGAAAGCAGAGCCGTTAACTAAATAAACGTTGTCCGTTCCTTGGATTTCTGTTGTGCCATCTGCAGCATAAACGGTTTGTCCAGATCCACTCTTAAGAGAAATTGTTACCTTGCCAATATTATAACCACTTGCAATTGATACTGTAAATCCGTTGCCGTCTTTGTAAATTCTTATATCATTAGCTTTATTAAGACCAGGTAAATTTGATCCTGAGCCTTTGATAGCAGTAACAGTAAATAGACTTGCGTCTAATCCAACAGTTGCAGCATTATTGCCTGTTGTCATATTAGTTGTAGTACCAGCAGAATACGCCATTGTTGCTTTTAGAGGTTCAGCTGCGCCAGCTTCTTTTGTTTCAACAGTAACGCTTGTAGGACCTGCTATAGTTCCTGTATATGTACCTTCAACAGCTTCAACTGCTACACCATTAACTTTTACAGATACAAGTTCATATCCATCATCTACAGTTACTGTGAATGTGAATGTAGTTAAGTTAACGCCACTTTGTGCAGATAATTCTACATGAGCAAATTCAGATGATGCGGCGCTTACAGCAATTGTACTAGTTCCACGAACTATTCTTTCTATTGTACAGTTAACGTTGTTATTAGAAGCGTCTTTTGCTCTTGTAATTTCTATTGTTCCATTGTAGTTAGCAAGGAAACCTTTAATAACTACTTGGTCATTTAGTAATGGATTCTTGAGATTATCAGTTGCGCCATCATTAACAGAATAAACTAATAAATCTTTAGCACCTTCTTCTGCGTCAGCATCAGAGATACGCATATTTGAAGTGTATGATCCGTTATAAGTCCCAGCAGTTGTTACTACACCAGCAAAATAACCTGCAAGTGTGTTGTCGAGAGTTGCACTACTTATTCTTTCGAGATCTTCAGCAAGTTCATGTGCTTTTGCTACTGTATAGGCAGTATCAAGAGTTTTACCTTGTTGAGGTGTAGCATTCATTACAACGAATACTACATTGTATGTATTGTCTTCTTCAGAAGTCTTAATAACTTTAATAGCATATCCTGTTAAATCATATGTTCCATCAGCGATTTCAAATGGCATGAATGATTCAGTGAGAAGAGTTAATGATACAACACTACCAGCTTTAGCAGCATTTGATGTAATTTCAACACCTTCAACTAAATATTTACCAACAGCAAGTAATTCATCTTGTGCTTTCTTCGCTGCTGCAATTTTGCCTTCACTATAAACAAAGCCAGGAGCTTCTTCAACTTCAGTACATAAGAAACCTAATTCAAGAGTATTTATAGTTTCGAGATGTAAATCATCTAACTTAACTTCATATAAATATCCAGGTTTTAATACAAATTGAAGTTCATCAGCAAAAGTTAAACCGACAATACCAGTACCATCACTTAATACATAATATCCAGTTTCACCAATCTTTTCTAAATAACCAGCAACTACTTTATTAGAGTCATTAGCTTTTAATTCTGAAATCTTATCATGAGCGATATGAGTCATAGCAAGAATTTCACAGCCGGATTTAAATTCAACAACTGTACCATATAGTGTTACGTTGCCATATACAGCAATGAAATCACCAACAGCGATATTTTCAGCATCTTCGCCTTTTAGTCTGAATGCTTCAACATGGTTAGTAGAATCAGCAATCCAAATAGTGATGTTCTTATATTGTGTTGAATAAGCATCTTCAATCTTATCAACAACACCACTTGTAATATAAGTAAGAGCTTCAAGCTCAGTCATATTAGCACCTTCAGCTCTGAAAGCTGCATCAATTTGGGTTGGAGTTGCAATAGTAGCTTGTGCCTTGATTACTTCCTTAACTTTGCAGCCAGTCATTTCAAGTACTACAGTACCATTTGATTCAACAAATTTGCAGAGTTTACCAACAACAGTAATGATATCGCCTACTTTACGATCAGTAATACCATAAAGTTGAATTTCTCTACCAGATCCATCAGAGATCCATGCATTTGTATAAGAACCTGTATCAAGTTTGCTTACATAAGCAGTTACTTCATATGTGAGGTCAGATGTATGTGATCCTTCATATGCAGATACAATTTCATAAGCTTCATTGAATGATACTTTAGTTGCATTAGCAACTACTTTTACTGTGAATTCTTTAGTTTTAGATACGCCTAAACCACATGTTGCAGTAGCAACAATTGTTAGTGTAATATCTGTGTTACCTCTTGTGATTTTAAGAACGCCATTTTCAATTGATTGGCCTTCTACAACTTCTTTTAATGCATAAGATAATTTAACATCATCATAAGCTGCTTCAGTTGGAAGAGTGTAATTTTCTTCAACTGTAGCTTGAAGTTTTAATGCATCAAGAGATTTTTGAGCTCTTTCTTCTCTTGTAGAGTCATCAGCTTCTACAGTGTAGAGTTTAACACAGAATGATGTTGCACCTTCGATATCACATGATGCAAGATATGATTCTTTAGAGAATGAGAATGTAGTGAAGCTGCTATAGGTACCAAGATAAACTTTATTGCCATCTGCGCCTGTTGCTAAGCCTGTTCCGTGATCAACATTCCATGTCCATACAGTCGCTGTTTCAGCATCATCACCATATGCAAGGTTATTATAAGTTCCGGAAACCGCTACATTTAGATATTTAACAACATCATTACCCATTAATACTTGGATCTTAGCTGACATAGTAGCTTCATCAGTAATAACGAGTTTAACTTTCTTAGCTTGAGTGTAATCTTCTACAGATGCACCATAATTTCCACTTAATTCACCATTGATGAACATCCATTTGCCAACAGTTGCTTGATATAAACCAAGATAATATTCTTTATCAGCTTCTGGAGCGGTTACTGCAGCATATTTAGTAAATGATTCAGGAGTAATAGTAATAGTGAATGTTGTAGATGCAGTTGCTTCATTTAATGTAGCAGTTGCTTTTACAGTAACGTTTGTATTTTCATCTACAGGGAGTAGATAAATCTTACCATCAGCTATTTCAACGAGTTGAGCTTCATCAGCATCTTCTACAGTGTATGCAAATGTAACATCTTCAAAAGTCGCACCTTTAGCTGGAAGAGTAGATAATGTAGTGTTAGCAGTGTATTCACCAGTCCATTCAGCATCATCAAATGCTTCGATTTCATCATCAACTTTTTCTTGATCAGTCTTAGATACACTTCTAACTGCGAAGAAATCTACAGATACATATTCACCGCAAGTGTAAGTAATCTTAACAGTAACTTTTTCTTCATCTGAAGGAGTAATAGTTAACACGTTAGCTTCAAGTGCTACATTATTAGATGCACCCATGAGTTCATAAGTAATAGTTACATCTTCAGTAGATGCAGCGAGTGTTACAACCTTATCTGAAGCAACGATTAATGTCTTAGAACCCTTTTGGATCTTAGCTTCTTCAAGTGTAGCTATGTTAGCTGCGATTAAAGGCTTAACAGTTAAACCAGGATGTGCTGTGCCTTCAGCTTCAGCAGTAGTTTTTTCAAGTCCTGCAGCGCTTAATAAAGCAATTTGTTCAGCACCTTTATAGTTACCAAGAACACCAGTTACATTTACATAATCATTAGCTTGAAGAGTTTGAACTTTAGCTAGGATAGCTGTTATTACTTCATCAGCCGCATCATGAGCGTATGCACCTTCAAAGTATTTAGATACGTTAACGATTACAGTTTTGCCTTCTTTTTCAAGAGTTAATAATGTAGTTGGAGAAGATGAACCAAGAGCTGTAGCGTCAACACTCTTAACTTTCCAAGCTGAGAGTGATACCATTCTTGATTGAGCGTAGATAGCTTGAGGAGCTTCTGCGAATAAATCTTCATCAAGTGCGTATGCAGCTTCTGCTTTAGCTACATCTTTCTTAGATGCATCTACAGTAACTTTACAGCCAGCTGTTGATTCAATTAAGCCATTATATTCAGTAGATGTACATGCAGTTACAGATACATAAGCACCTTTTTCAAGGTTAACTGCATCGTCTTTAGAGATACTTCCTCTATATACGTAGTAACCAGCATTATTATTTTCATCTACTGCATAGAATGAAACATTACCATATTGTTCTGAGTATACAGTTGCAATTTCAACAACATATCCATTGAAATCAATAGATGTGCCAACATTATAGTACCAGTCATCAACATTTTCAGGTTGAGTCTTAGCTCTTGATGCTACCATTCTATATGATTTATTAGTAGTTTCATTGTTATATGTGAATGTAGCTGTGATGAGTACTTGAGGCATTAAATCATTACCAGTAACTAAACATTTAGTTCCATCTTCAGAGATTCTGATATATGACTCATATCTTTCATCTACACTCCAAGAGATTGTAGCTGTCTTGCCAAGTAAAGTGAAGCTTTGAGGTAAATCAAAATCTTCAGTTACAGTTGCTTTATCTTTAGGGAATGAGAATGCAGATGAGAATGAATATACAGTTAATGCAGCAACATTAACATGGAATTCTTTAGTGACTTTACTCATCTTGCCACCTTTACCAATACCTAATGTTAAAGTAACATCAGTAATCTCGTTTTGGAGGTCTACTTTAGCTGTGTAAGATTGAATGTTGCCTTCATCATCCTTGTTTTCTTGGATAGAAAGCGCAACTTCATTTGAACTCTTCCAAGTGAGATCATATTTAACTTCCCCAACAGTAAGACTACTATCAAGGATGAAATCTCCTTCTACAGTTGTTCCATCTTCAGGTAATAAGTATCCTGCTAATGCATTTTGGAACTCTTTAGTTCCACAAGATGCAAGAGTAAGTACCATAACTAAAGATAGTACTGCAAGGAGAAGTTTTTTAAATGATAATTTCTTCATTGTTTCTCCTTTATTTTTAATAATATTTTAATAATAATTATCGATTATTTAATTATCTTTCGTTAATTTTTGAAAGTGAGTAAACATAAAGTTCACCACTATCAACTATAAATTGATAAGCACCAAATCTTATCTTGTCACCAACTTTAAATGATGGTGTATCACCTTCTTTTAACTGTACTGTGATAGTGAAGGTTTCCTTTTCCCCAACTTCATTTATATCAACTCTTAATTGGGCAGTACCAGTAATTATTAATTTACCTGCTTCACTACTGTCTAAATTAGTAATAGTTAGGTCAGTATAAACGTTTCTCGTGAAGTTTTCTTTCCAAGTTAAACTTGAATTGAAAGTTAAATAATAGTTCCTTTGGATGAGTTTACAATCATCATCTCCGGACATAACTTCACGATAAGTGATTCCTGAAACCTGGAACGAACCATTATAGTTTTGAATAGTACCTATAATCTTATATAGGTGTCCAAGTTTCATTTTAGATGCTGGGTTAGATGAATACGCTGCATATACGTTTATCGCATTTGTTTCACCAGTTTCTTTATCAAGTTCAACCGCTCTAAATGTATATGTTCCTGAAGATGAAACATCTAAACTTTCAAAATAAGCAGTGAAAACTACTTTAGATCCAACGTCAGAATCACTATTATAGTAAGCATCAGTATTATCCCAGAAATCCTTAATGGTCATTTCAACTGGATTAGGATCATATAAAGGGTCATCTAGTAATGAATGCACTCTAAGTTGAATTGATTTAGCGAATGAATGAGCCTTCTTAAAATATTCATTATAAGGGAATGCTGATGTATCAACACCTTTATTCTCTGAATATCCATTTTCAACTAATTCAAGATTTAAACATTTAAATGCTACATCGCTTGATTCTCTATACCATACATATCCTAAGTATCTTGTACCATAAGAGTCATGAGATGCAGGAGTAGATGTAGCCTCTAATACTATTTCACTCGCACCTTTAAGTTGTGTTTGAGTGAATTTAGATGCTGCCTTACCCCATTTTTCAACATCACCTGTTGATTCAGGTGTGTCAACACTATAATATCTTACGATTACAGTATCACCAGATTCTAGGGTGAATCTTGTGGTATCACCATCAGTATAAGCATCAACTCTAGCTTTACCTATACCATCATAAAGGAAGTCCTTTCCTTCATATGATTTAGATAAAAGTAGCGTCTTTGTGATTGAATCATAGTGTTCTGTATTATCTGCAACAGATTCAGTTTTATTGTCGCAAGCCATTAGGCCTAGTGCTAGTGAAGACACTAACACTAGGGCTAATAGTTTTTTAATGAGCTTCATAAGAAGAATTATTTACCACCACAGTTAGCATATGCATCAGCTAATGCTTTTGCTGCTGTCTTTTGGCCAGTTACTGCGAAGTTAAGTGCGTTACCAACTTGAGTTCTTGCGCCTGATGAACCAACGAATGCTGGTGATGTGAAGAAGTCGTTTGTTAATGTTTTAGCAACTACACAAGCTCTTGCAGTTATAGTCTTACCAGCTAGATGTTCGACATAAGCATCAACTTGGTAAGTAGATTGAGTAGAAGGGTTATAACCTGAATCAATAGAGAATTGAGCTTGGAATACAGGGTTTAGTAATTCCTTTAAGAAGAGGAATGTCATTTGTTTCTTGAGTTCCTTAGCTTCATCACTTGAACATCTTCCACATTCAAGCATAACTAGGTTAGGACCTTGAGAGATAACTGATTTATTGATAGATCCATCTTCTTGTCTAGAACCAGGAATAGCGTATACACCCCATTGGAATAAGTCAGTAGCTTGATATGATGCACCACCTGATGAACCGATACAGTAAATTACACCACCATCATCTGCACCCTTAGTGAAGAGGTTAGATGTATATGCGCCGTAATCCATTTGAGTTACGATATATCCTTTAGTATAATATCCAGCTAATTCTTCTAACCATGCCTTAGTATGTTCATTATTGAAGAGATAATGATTATCAGCTGAAGTTGATGTATAACCCCAACCATTTTGTTGACACATAGTGATGAACCAGTTAGCTTCTGAGTCATAACCGAGTACAGTTGCAGTTGGATATTTCTTAACAAGTGTAGCACCTTGAGACCAGAGTTCATCCCAAGTAGTAGCAACTTTAGCACTTCCATCAGCGTTCTTGAAACCAGCTTTAATTAATGCTGTTTCATTAACATAGAGTAATTCAGTACTCTTAACGAATGGTAACATGAACATAGAGTCATCATCATAACCATAATCTTTATAGTTAGCGAAGTTTTGAGCTTTACCTTCAGCATAGTAGCCAGGTACGAAGTCTGCGATTTCTTCAGCTGTATAGCCTATAACTACTTCTTTCTCATCTTTATCTAGCACAGTTTGAGTTGAGTTAATTAGCTTTGCCATATCAACAACTTTACCAGTTTGAAGATAAAGTGCTACGTGGTCAGCATAACAATATGCGAGATCTGGTTGAAGACCACCTTGTAAGTCAGAAACTATTTTGTCTCTAACGTCATCATATCCACCTTGTGGAGTATGAGTAACTTTCCATCCAGGATATTTTTCTTCAAAAGCATCAATAGCTAGTTTAGTTAAGCCTTGAAGTTTATCACCTTGAGATGAATAGAAGATAATGGTTTTATCGTAATCTGTAGCTTGTTGTCTTTCACAACCTACCATTAATGCTGCGAGAAAAACCATTAGTAATACAGATAAAATACTCTTTTTCATTGTTTTCTCCTTTATTTGAAAATAATAATAGTTTTTGTTAATTAAGTAATAATTTTATCCCTTAGTACCACTCTTAGATACACCATGCATGATGTATTTTCTGAAAGCGATAAAGAGGATGAAGAGTGGAAGTGATACCATACATACGGCAGCCATTCTAAGTGTAGTTAATGCCATAGTTGTTCCATATAGTCCGTTATATAGTTTTGCACCTCTATCAGGGAAACCTCTTGTTACCCAGTTAGTAATTAATTGCCAGCTTTGTGTATTAACAAGTCTTGGCCAGATATATGAGTTCCAAGTAGCGATGAACTTAAGTAGGGTAACAGAAATTAGTGTAGGCGCAGTTAATGGAACCATTACTTTCACTAAGTAGCCCGCATCACTTAATCCATCAACCTTAGCGGCTTGATAAAGTGAATTAGGTATCTGTTTAAAGTTATTTCTAAGTAAGTATATATAATATATACTCACAAGGAATGGAAGGATTAATACTGTGAATGTATCATTCCAGCCCCATTTAGATACTGTTAAGTAGTTAGTTAATGTAAACATTTCACCAGGAATCATCATGGTCGCAAGCATTAAAGTAAAGAGTAAGTTCTTTCCTTTAAACTCCATTCTTGCGAGGGCATAAGATGTGATAACTATTACTACAAGTCCAATAGATGTAGACACAAGTCCAACTACTAATGTATTAACAATAATTTGTAAGAAAGAGCCAGAACTTCCTGTATCTGTTTGAGATAATACAGCTGCATAATTCTTGAAATAGAATTCATGTGGGAAGAATGTTGGAACTGATCTTCTATATTCATATTCTGGTTTAAGTGATGATATAACCATCCAGTAGAATGGAAGGAAGGCAAAGAATGCACAGATTGTTAGGAATGTGTATGATAAAATCGCTCCAACAATTTTCGCTCTTTTATCACGTGCTTTTTCTTTGTTTAAGTCAATTGCGGCTAAAGCCTTTGCTTCTTCTACTTCTACTACTTCTGTAACTTCTTCTTGGTTTAATAATTCTTTATTCTCTAAATCTTTCATTCTTAAACCTCCTAGTAGTGGACAGTCTTCTTACTTACTATTAGGTTAATTCCGGTAAATACCATAATTACCGCAAATAGTAAGAGAGAACCTGCGAATGCAAATCCTGTTGCACCTTTTTCGATGTACTGGTAGATATAACCAACCATAGTACCCATATCGTAGTCAATACCCATATCAGCACCGAAGATACCAACGATAGCGGAATATTGTTTCATACCACCCATTAAACCAGTAATTAATAAGTAAGATAACATTGGTGAAATGAGAGGGGCAGTTATTTTCCATAAAACAGTAGATTTTGATGCGCTATCAATCTTAGCTGCGTCATAGTATTGTTTATTTACGTTTTGTAGTGCACTAAATAAAATTAGAATTTTAAATGGTAGTCCTGACCATACCTCATAGATAATCGCTACTATATATTTAGCCCATGGAACATTGAGTGAGCCCCAATGCCATGCAGGGCTACCTGAGCCTATCCAGTCAACTGGTTTTATTCCAAATAAAGATAGGAAGTTATTCATTAAACCATAAGTTTCAACGTTTCTTGATGTACCTACGATTGTGAAGAATGTAGCGAATACGGCACCCATCGCGAGTGCGTTAGTAAGATATGGAAGGAAGAATACTGTTTGATATGCTTTTTGAAGAACTTTAATACGAGTTAATCCAACTGATATTAATAAAGCAAGTAGTGTAGATAGTGGAACACTTATGAATGTGAATACAAATGTATTGAATAAACATTGCATAAATGATGCACCACCTGTACCAGTGTCTCCTTTTAATACTCTCACAAAGTTTTCAAAACCCCAACCAGTATATCCTTTTTCTCCTTCAAGGTGTAATGCTTGATAATTTTCTTTAAAAGCACCTACGAAGGCATTTATTATAGGATAGAAAGTGAATATAGCCATAAGTACTACTGCAGGTAGTACGAAGAGCCATCCTCTTTGAGATTTTAGAAAGTCCCAGAATTTTTTAGATGAAGGCTTTTGGCTATTGTTTTTGTTTTGTAAAGCTAAAGTCTCATCACTCATTATCTAATTCTCTCCTCTGTTTCAGCATTAAATAAGAATACCTTATTCTTCTTTAAGTTAAATTTAAGTACTGGTGCATCTTCGAGTTTAACGTCAGCATCAATGATTGATCTTACAGTAGGTTTAGTAGAATATTTACTGATTGATACTACAGATTTATCTCTACCCATAACCTCAATATGATCAACGTCAAGTGATAATACACCACTTGGTGAATAGATAAATCCTTCAGGTCTAATACCAACGTATACTTCTTGATCTTCATGTTTAGTTTTCATGATTTCTTCATCACCAATAAATACTCCACCATTCTTAATTTGGCCTTTAAAGATGTTGATTGGTGGTGTACCTAAGAAGTTTGCGACAAATAAGTTTTCAGGGTCATCATAGATGGCTTGTGGCTCACCAATTTGTTGAACAATACCTAGTTTCATAACGACCATAATGTCACAAATTGACATAGCTTCTTCTTGGTCATGCGTTACGAATACAGTAGTAATACCTGTTTCTCTTTGAATTCTCTTAATTTCTTCTCTTGTTTGTAGACGGAGTCTTGCATCAAGGTTAGATAGAGGTTCATCAAGTAATAGCACATTAGGCATCTTAACAAGAGCACGAGCTATCGCAACACGTTGTTGCTGTCCACCAGATAGTTCAGATGGTTTTCTATTTAACAATTCTTCAATTTGAACTAATCTAGCAGCATCTAGTGCTCTTTCTTTAGCCTCAGGCTTAGGTATTCTCATATTAACTAGTGGGAACATGATATTTTGTTCAACTGTCATATGAGGATATAGGGCATAGTTTTGGAAAACTAAGCCAATTCCTCTCTTTTCAGGTGCAAGCTCTGTGACATCTTCTTCGTCAAATAGAATATGACCTGATGTAGGAGATTCTAGACCACTAAGCATGAAAAGGGTAGTTGATTTACCACAACCAGATGGTCCAAGAAGACCAACTAGTTTACCTGATGGAATGTCAATATTCATCATGTTAACAGCGGTAACTTCCTTATCACCCTTGTGTCTAGCAGGGAAGGTTTTAGTTAGATCTTGAATTGTAATTTTCATTAATCTTCATCGCTCCTCATTTTTTGATTTTCTTTTTTATTTTTATTGTTATTGATTTCAACAAGAAGGTTTTCTGGTAATTCATATGCTTCATATAATGGATCTATATCTATCCATGGGTTCTTATAAACACCAGCTTTTATTCTTTGTGATTGGGTATAGCCACTACTCTTTGTGAGATTGAATTCTATTCTTCCTTTTTCATTGGAATATGAGATAACTACACCACCTGTTAGGCCCTCTGCCTCAGTAGTATCAAGCGTCATTGATACTTTTGAGTAATAGTCGGAACCAAATTTTTGTCCTTCTAATTCTTTAATTCTATCGAGTTCAGTTTTTTCTTCTTCACTCTTGAATTTAACTTTAAATACTTTTTTAAGGACCCACTTAAATCCTTTAATCACATATCTCTTACCTAAGGCTATATCACCTACTAGGTAAATTACTATAAAGTAGGCAAGAATGATTAGAATAGACCAAGTAAGAGCCTTCTTAGTTAATTCTCTTCCGCTTTTAGATATCTGATAGTGTGTGCTTTTCCCTCTAAATTCTTCATCTAACTCAGCTAATCTTTCTGATGCATAATTTGTATTATATTCATTCACAAATTCATCAACATCATTAAAGAAATTAGTATTATAGGATAATCCTTTATCACTTAAGTCAACAAAGAGATAATCATTACCATTTTTATCAACTAAAGTTATAGATTTTAAAGAATTTACTAAGTCATAGTCTATATCTAGATAGAAGAAATCTTTAGATTTAAGTGAAGAGATGTCTTCTTTTATACCATCGTTGTTTGAATCATAGTCAAGTAGTTCAATTTTAAATGATTCATCTGATAGGTTTTTTATAACCATCATTGTGTGGTTATTCTCTGAATCGTAGGCTACATCATATGAATCTTTAATTCCCCAAATATAACCCATATAGGCTTTATGAACCTTTGTTTCACTATTAGAAGCATTTTCAGAATCATAAGTTAGTGTGACAGCTTCAAATAGAACTATGCCTGATTCATCACTAAAAGTATCTAGGTAGACGTATTCATCATTATAATATCCACCAACAAATGACACACTACTAGAATAGTTTCCATCAACTAGTGAATCATGAATATAATTCAAAGTGATATCATAACTGAACCAATTTGGAAGAGACACCGCAAATAAGAGACCCATTGAAAAAGCAAAGATGTAATAGATTACTTTAACAACGATTCTAAATTTGTTGGACATAGGTTATTCTTCCTTCTTCTCTTCTTCTTTTTCTTCTGGTTTAGGAAGATCGGTTCTTAGGTTAGCTTTAAATACTTTTTCTCTCTTTTTGAGATTTTCTCTTTGTGCTTCATATTCCTTTCTATGAATTACAGGAATGAGAAAATAGTAGACAACAAGTCCTAATATAATAACTGCGAGTATTATGAAGAACCAAATATCTACTTTTGGTAGTGGGTTTAGTAAAAATCTAAACATATTGATACCTCTCTATTGTGTGTTTAAAAGATAAAAAGTGCGACATAAACCTTATGCCACACTTTTTGATTGAATTAATAATTTTTGGGTTGGGAAAAGATTATACGTTAAAGACGTAGTTGTGCAGTTACTTTTAATGCATCTTACACTGTTAATTTTTAATTTTACTGACATCCAACTTACCCACCCCTAATATATTTTTAAATTAGTAGACGTGCAAAGCCAATCCACATTTCTGCGGCAGTAGCGCTGCCACCATTATTCTTAATTACAAAGTAGTATACTAGGAATCCAGCTACTCCAAGCACCGCGATTACTATTAGTGCTTTCCAGCTCTTAACAATTAGAGTGATTAATCCAACTAATAGTAAGATTGCTGCGAGTAACGCAATAATTACACAAAGCCACCATAGGTTGCTTGATAGCATAGTAATGATAAAATTATGAATTTTCTCAACTAAATTTTGAAGAAATTCTTTGATTGTGTCGAAAATAGTTAAAAACATGTTTCTTTACCTCTTTTATTCTTGATATGATTATATCATATATTAGTGACTAAGATGTATAAATATTTATGAAAAATTATGAAAACGCTTAATTATTTTCAGATTAAATAGAACGTGTGTTTTAATTGTGTGTTGTAAATATGAAAGATAGAGTAAATGCCGCAAGCATTACGTTATCTAATTCATCTATATCTAGGTCAATTTTGTATGAACCAGGGGTAGGCACAAATGAATAATTTTGATAATTTAAATCAAATAAATTTCTAAGCGCTCTTTCTTCAATATAGGCGATTGATGAATTATAGTACTTAACATCGAACCAATTAACATTTTCAATATGGCTTTCGATAGTTATTCCTCTTTTGTTTAAGAACTCAAGTGAATCTAAATCATCTATCTTAAATGATCTAATATTCACATTTCTTACTGAATTACCTAATTCTTTTATTTTTACACTTGAAATTGTGTATATTCTTCTTGAACCTGATTCAACATTATGGAATTCATATGAATTACGTGAAAGTTTAGTGATATTGTATGAAGCTCTATGATCTATAGACTCCGCAATAAAATCTTTATTATTCTTACCATGCTTGTGGAAATAAAGAGTGTAGGAACTATTAATTGTAGGTTTAGTTGCGTAAGTTAGCGGGTTATCTGATTGTTCTACAGCTTTAACTACATTATCGACAACTTGAGGATTTGCTTCAGTATTTGCTTTTCTTCTGGCCACAGAAACAAGGTTCTTGATACCTACAGAAAATAAAAGAACACTGAAGATTGAGAAAGCTATTAACGCAATAATATTAGCTACAGGGGAAATAAGTGTTGATGGATCGTTTACTAAATAATAAACAGTCACAACCTTCCCCACATAGTAACTTGAAGTATATGAAGGTAGTTCAACATTTTCATATGTAACACCATCAACCGTGTATGTACCATACGCAACATAAGTCCACCCATCACCATCATAATAATCTTCTATAGCTGTGATAGTAACTTCAGTGGTTGCTCTTTTTTCACCTAACTCAGGAAGTAAAACTAAAAAGCATAGTAATGTTAAAACAATTGCAAACATAAATGCAACAAATGCAAATATAATGCGTCTTTGTTGAGTATTGTTGTTTGAGTATACCATTTTCATAATAATCACCTCTTTTTATATATTTTATCACAATAGGTCGCTATTTGAAGCGGTAAGAAGCTACCTTATAAGATATTTTTAATTATTCTGTAAAATGCCTAAATATAGCGATTTTACATAAATTTATAGTAGTTCAATTAAACAATAAATATTAATTAAAATAAAAAGGCTCCGAAGAGCCTTTTAATTTAGTTTAAGTTATTAGCTTAAAACGTCAGTAACTGTACCAGCACCTACTGTTCTACCACCTTCACGGATAGAGAACTTAGTTCCTGGTTCAAGAGCGATGTGGTGAATTAGTTCAACAGTCATGTTAACGTGATCACCAGGCATAACCATATCTACACCCTCTGGGAGTTCGATAATACCAGTAACGTCAGTAGTTCTGAAATAGAATTGTGGACGATATCCATTAACGAATGATGTATGACGACCACCTTCTTCCTTTGTTAGAACGTAAACTTCAGCTGTAAATTTGTTGTGAGGTTTAACTGTTCCAGGTTTAGCAATAACTTGTCCTCTTTGAACTTGATCACGGTTTACACCTCTTAAGAGGATACCAACGTTATCACCAGCTTCAGCGTAGTCAAGAATCTTCTTGAACATTTCAACACCAGTAGCAACTGATTTTTGAGTTTCTCTAATACCAACGATTTCAACAGGGTCACCCATACGGATAGTACCTCTTTCTACTCTACCAGTAGCAACGGTACCACGACCAGTGATAGTGAATACGTCTTCAACAGGCATTAAGAATGGTTTTTGATCGTCTCTTTCAGGAACGTCAAAGTAAGAGTCAACTTGGTCAAGTAATTCTTGGATAGCTTTTTGAGCTTCAGGATCACCTTCAAGAGCCTTAAGTGCAGATCCTCTAACGATTGGGAGATCATCTCCAGGGAATCCATATTCGCTTAAGAGTTCTCTTGTATCCATTTCAACGAGGTCGATTAATTCAGCATCTTCAGGAGCGATTTGGTCAACTTTGTTTAAGAATACGATGATTTTTGGAACACCAACTTGTCTAGCAAGAAGGATATGTTCACGAGTTTGAGCCATAGGGCCATCTGTTGCAGCGATAACTAGGATAGCACCATCCATTTGTGCAGCACCAGTTATCATGTTTTTAACGTAGTCAGCGTGGCCTGGGCAGTCAACGTGTGCATAGTGTCTAGCATCAGTTTCATATTCGATATGTGCAGTGTTGATGGTTATACCTCTTGCTTTCTCTTCTGGAGCCTTATCAATATCTTCGTATTTAGCGAATTGAGCTTGGCCTTTTTCAGCTAAGTATTTAGTAATAGCTGCAGTTAATGTTGTCTTACCATGGTCAACGTGTCCAATTGTACCAATGTTAAGATGTGGTTTGTTACGGATAAACTTTTGTTTTGCCATAATAATTTAAAATACTCCTTTGTATTAATTTTTATTTTTACCTTTTTTAATTTTACCAAATAATATTTGTTATTTCAATATACGAAACTAGCCGTTTCTTTTCTTTATTATTTCCTCTTGGATGTTTTTAGGAGCTGGTTCATAATGAGAAAAAGTCATTGTTGAAGTAGCTCTCCCTTGAGTAATACTTCTTAAAGAAGTAGTATACCCAAACATATTGGCAAGTGGAACCATTGCTTTTGCCTTGATTGCGTTATCGTGAGAATCTTGCCCCTCAATACGGCCTCTTCTTTTTACGAGGTCACTATTGACGTTTCCGAAGTACTCTTGAGGTGTTACAACATCTACTGACATGATAGGTTCAAGAATTGTTGGATTAGATACAGGTTTAGCATTTTTAAGTGCGAGCGATGCCGCAATCTTATAAGCCATATCAGATGAGTCTACCTCATGGCTTGATCCATCTACTAGTGTAGCTTTGATATCTACCATTGGGTATCCACATATAATACCTGACTGCATACTCTCCTGTAGACCTTTATCAATTGATTGGATATATTCTTTTGGAATAACTCCACCAACTGTCTTATCCACAAATTCATAACCTTTTTCAGGATTAGGTTCAAATTTGATCACGCAGTGACCATATTGACCATGTCCACCAGATTGACGTACAAATTTTCCTTCTACAGTACATTCTTTAGAGATTGTTTCTCTATAAGATACTTGAGGTGAACCAACATTCGCTTCAACTTTAAACTCTCTTCTCATTCTATCAACGATAATATCAAGATGGAGTTCGCCCATACCGGCTATAATGGTTTGACCTGTTTCTTTATCTGTATAAGTCTTAAAAGTAGGATCTTCTTCAGATAATTTTTGAAGGGCTATGCCCATTCTTTCTTGGTCTGCCTTAGATTTAGGTTCTATCGCAACCATTACTACTGGTTCTGGGAATATCATTGATTCAAGTAGAACTGGTTTCCACTCTGTGCAGAGTGTATGACCAGTTGACGTGTTTTTAAGACCTACTGCGGCTGCGATATCACCAGAATAGACAGTATCTATCTCGGTTCTATCATCAGCATTCATAAGAAGTAATCTTCCTATTCTCTCTTTAGTCCTTGTGATAGGGTTATATACATAAGTACCTTTATCAAGATGTCCTGAATATACTCTAAAATACACAAGACGTCCTACAAATGGGTCAGTCATAACCTTAAAGGCTAAAGCCGCAAATGGTGCATCGTCAGAATATGATAGTTCTACATTGTCACCCTTTAGGTTTTCTGCCTTTACCATCTCTACATCAGTAGGGGCTGGAAGGTAATCAATTACTGCATCAAGTAGTAATTTAACACCTTTATTTTTAAAGGCAGTTCCACAAAGGATTGGGAAGAATTTAGCTTCTATACATCCTTTTCTAATAGCGCTCTTAATGAGTTCTACAGATGGATCATCACCATTTAAGTAGGTTTCAAATAATTCATCACTAAAATCAGATACTTCTTCAATTAGTTCAGCACGTTTTACTTCTACTAAATCAGCTAAACCAGATGGAATATCAATTTGGATAGGGGTTTCTTCTTTATCGTTATCATAGCGGTAAGCTTTTCTTTCGATAATATCTATTATTCCAGAGAATTTATCTTCAGAACCAATAGGTATTTGAAGAGCGGCACATTTAGCACCGAGCCTTTCTTTAACGGTAGATACGCTAAAGAAGAAATCAGCTCCAGTTTTATCCATCTTATTTGAAAAGATGATTCTTGGTACGTGATATTCATTAGCCTGTCTCCAAACATTTTCAGTTTGTGGTTCAACACCAGCTTGAGAGTCAAGAACAGTTATTGCGCCATCAAGCACTCTAAGAGAACGTTGAACTTCTACAGTGAAATCGACGTGACCTGGGGTATCTATAATATTATATCTATACCCTTTCCAATATGTTGTGGTGGCGGCTGCAGTTATCGTAATACCCCTTTCTTGTTCCTGTTCCATCCAATCCATTACGGCTGCGCCATCATGGGTTTCACCCATTTTATGGATTTTACCAGTATAGTACAAGATCCTCTCAGATAGAGTGGTTTTACCAGCATCTATATGAGCCATAATACCAATATTACGGGTTTTATCTAAACTGTAATCGCGCATAGTACAAGTGTCCTTTTTAACTAGGCCTTATAGTGAGCGAAGGCTTTATTAGCTTCAGCCATCTTATGGACGTCTTCTCTCTTCTTGCATGCACCACCAGTATTATTTGATGCATCAATTATTTCAGCTGCAAGTCTTTCTTCCATAGTTCTTTCTTTTCTAAGTCTTGCATATAAAACGAGCCATCTTAGTCCAAGTGCTTCTTTTCTTGCAGGTCTAACTTCCATAGGAACTTGAACATTTTGTCCACCAACTCTCTTAGCTTTGACTTCGAGGTTAGGCATAATGTTGTTCATAGCCTTATTGAAAACGTCATTAGGGTTTTCGCCAGTTTGAGCCTGAATTCTATCGAAAGCATGATATAGAATTCTTTGAGCAGTTTGTTTCTTACCATCTAACATTAAACTGTTGATTAGACGAGTAACTAACTTAGAATTGTAAATTGGATCTTCTAGTACGTCTCTTTTTGGTACATTACCTTTACGTGGCATATCTCCTCCTTATCCAATCTTAACACCGCTCTTCTTAACTCCATATTTAGAGCGAGCTTGTTTTCTTCCTTCAACTCCTGTTGAATCGAGGGTTCCTCTAATGATGTGATACTTCACACCAGGGAGGTCCTTAACTCTACCGCCTCTAATAAGAACGACAGAGTGTTCTTGGAGTTTATGACCAACTCCAGGGATATAAGCTGTTACTTCAATACCACTTGTAAGTCTTACTCTGGCATACTTTCTTAAAGCTGAGTTAGGCTTTTTAGGTGTCATTGTTGCAACACGGGTGCATACTCCTCTTTTTTGAGGTGATTCAAGCTTGATGTACTTATTTTCAAGAGTGTTGAATCCAATGCTTAAGTGTGGTGCTTTAGACTTTTTGGTCTTAGCTTGTCTACCACTTCTAACAAGTTGATTAATTGTAGGCATATGTTCTCCTTCATTGCACACACATCCAGGGTGTACATTATTTATATTTTTGGGCTATATTATTTGAATATAGCGGACTTATTTTATTACATAAAATTAAACAAGTCAATTATTATTTTGTGAAATTTTATGAACACATATCTAGGCGTATCAAAAATACCAAAAATAAAGCATCTTAGATTAGTAAGATGTCTTCTTTCCTCTTAAGTTTTTTCTTACGTATTTGAACGTTTCTTTCTTTCCTTTTTCTACATACATCACAATTAATTCTCTTAATTTTCTTCTTGTGTCTACATGCATCGGAAGAAATTGTGCTTCTCTATCAAAATAGTCTAAAACCATTTGTCTTTCAAAATGTTTTCTATTATAGTTTTCTGATGCAGCAATTCTATCACATAAGCATTCAGCTAGATACCTATCAGGCACCTTAACTGGTTCATATAGATGAGTTTCTTGATTAATATCTGTCCAGTATTCTATGTGATGTTTGTTTCTGCCTTTGTGATGCATCCATCCATCACTATATCCTTTATCTAATCTTTCATTATAGTGAGGGCTTTTTATGCCTATATAGTATTTTGCGCCTAGATGAAATTCAGTAAATCCATATTTAGATAAGTCGTGAAGTAATCCTTGTTTAATTAGACCACACCTAAAACAGTTAATCATTACCTTATGTCTATGTCTTGTGATTGTAATAAAATGCTTGATTGGATGCCACATATTTATATCTCTCTTTTTTTAGAATTAAAAACCAGATTTTTTATACTTTTATTTTATATAAAAATATTATAATATATAAAGTTATTTTATGAAAAAAGTGTGGAATTATTTAAGTATAACGTTAAAAGGAATAGTAGTTGGCTTTATAAGTATCGCAATACCTGGCTTAAGTGCTTCAACAATTGCGATTGTTTTCGGGCTTTATTACTTATTAATAGATTCCATTAGTTCACTATTTACTAAATTTACTAAAAATATAGCTTTCCTAGCCGCAATCATATTGGGTTATGCGATAGGATCGTTTATTGGTTCATCTGTAATTTCAATCCTATATAATAAATTCCCTCTTCCAGTAATACTTGCGATTATGGGATTTGTATTAGGATCACTTCCACAAATGTTTAAAGAAATTAAAGTAACTAAAGCCAAACCAATAAATTGGATAATCCCTGTGGTTATTATAGCGGTACTTGTGTGTTATTCAATATTTGCGTTTAATGGTGCCGCAGTATCATTTGATAGTATGCACTTTTATGATTATATTATTTTAGGATTTGTGGGATTAGTTACTTCTGCGACTTTAGTAGTTCCTGGGGTTGATTTTGCGATGGTATTATTATCATTTGGATACTACTATGCCTTAATAGGTGTTATTGCGGATATCTTTAATTTCACGAATTTTCTACATAATATTTCTGTCTTAGGTACATATTTAATTGGCTATGGAGTAGGTGCATTCTTGTTTTCTATATTAATTAAAAATCTATTCACAAAACATGAAACACAAATGAAATTCGCAAATGCAGGCTTCGTCCTCGCAGCGCCGTTTGTGGTAATTAAAAAATGTATAATTGAAAACCCTGACTTCTATTATTCAACAAATCAAATAATTGTTGGTTCAATACTATTTCTGTTCACGTTCTTCTTAATGTATTTATTTAATCATCTAACTGATAAAACTGACGAAAGAGAAGATTGCAGGAAGAAAAGAAATCAACTTAGGTTTTATTCATCATTCACGCTTCATCCTTTTAAAGCTATGAGAATTCTCAAACAATTTAAAAAATATGAGAAGGATGATACTAAAACATTTGAAGAAAATTATAAGTTTATTGCTGATTCAATAATTGAGATTAATAGAGCATCTAATGCATATCCTGTTGCAACAGGACTTGAAAATATACCAGATGGCCCAGTGATGTATGTTGCAAACCATCAAGGTAAATATGATGGGTTAGGTTTAATTGAAGTATTAAAAGATCACCCAACAAGTGTAATAGTGGATGAGGCTATGACAAATCATCCACTATATAAAGAAGCGATTAAAATATTAGATTTATCTTTACTAGATAGAAACGATGTTAAATCTGAACTTAGAAGCGTAAAAGAGATGGGTGAGAAAATGGTATCTCTAAATAGATCATATATTGTATTCCCTGAAGGATGGTATGGAGATAATCATAATACCTTACAAGAATTCAACACAGGTTTTATGAAAGCCGCATATATCGCTAAATGTCCAATAGTACCTATATGTTTATATGATACTTGGAAAGTATATGGTATTTCTTCTCTTAAGAAGATATACCCTAAATATACAGTTTTAAAACCTATTTCATATGAAGAATACGCTAACCTAACTAAAAGAGAGACAGTAGAGTTAATTAAACAAAGAATACAAGATAAAATAAATGAATTAGATAATATAGAAAAGGATATTAAAACAAATGAAGTATTTACTAATTAATCCAAAAACAAACAATCAAAATTCAGAAAACGCCGTTGAAGATTACAAAAAGAGTCTTGAAGAAGGATCTTTTGAATCTGTGGATGTCACAGCTGAAAGTTTTGACTACAACTCTTTCTTTAAAGGATTAAAAGAGGAAGATGAAGCCATATTATGTGGTGGAGATGGTACAATTAACTATTTAATTAACCACGTTGATGAAGATGCGATTAAAAATGATTTATATTTATTCGCTGATGGCACAGGAAATGACTTCTTAAATGACGTAAAGAAGGAAGGAGATTCTAATCTCATTAAAATCAATCAGTATTTAAAGAACCTACCTACAGTAGAAGCATTAGATAAAGATGGAAATACTACTGTTATGAAGTTTATCAATGGTGTTGGATATGGAATTGATGGATATTGCTGCGAAGAGGCAGACAAAATCAAACAAGTATCAGATAAACCAATTAACTACACTGCAATCGCTATTAAAGGTTTATTATTTAAATTTAAGAAAAGAGAAGCCAAGGTTTCTATTGATGGTGGAGAAGTTAAAGAATACAAAAATGTATGGCTCACCCCAACAATGAAAGGAAGATTCTATGGTGGTGGAATGATGGTTGCGCCATCTCAAGATAGACTTAGTGAAGATAAATCATTATCTGTTGTTGTATATCATGCTAAATCAAAACTAAAAGCTCTTATGGTATTCCCTTCTATCTTTAAAGGTGAACACGTTAAGAAAACTAAGGTTGTTGAAATATTAAAAGCAGAAAAAACTACCGCAGTTGGATTCAATATGCCAACTGCACTTCAAGTAGACGGGGAAACTGTATTAAACGTTGTATCATATAAGGTTCATTACTAGAATATGATAAAAATTATTTTATTACTACTCGCATTAGTGTTAGGTTTCATTCTATCACTATTTACGGTAGGTACTAAAAAGATATTGTTATTTATACTAATAGGATTTGCCTATACAATAGGCATGATTTTGCTTGAAGTAATATTCTTCTTTTTAATCGCTATTTTACTTGGACTTCCTATTAATACAAAGAAAAAATACAATGATTATTCAAAGTTTTACCGCAGAGTTTTTTATCATTATGTTTCTTTTGCACTAAAACTATTTGGGGTAAAGGTGCATTATGAAAACACAGAAAATATACCTGATGGAAATTTTGTTTTAGTATGTAATCATAGATCTAATTTCGATTCTTTTGTGTTAGATTGTCTTCTTCAAAATAAGAAATTAGCGTTTTACGCAAAAGAATCTCTATTTAAAATTCCTTTCTTCGGAAAAATGATTTATAGATTAAATTATTTATCATTAGAAAGAAATAGATCTAAGAAAGATTTTGAAGAACTAAATAGAGGGAAATACCTTATGAATAATCTTGGTTATACATTAGGTATATTCCCTGAAGGAAAAAGAAACTTTACAGACGAAATTCTTCTTCCTTTTGAAACGGGATATGAATACCTTGCAAGAGAAACCCAAAAACCTATAGCGATATTTACACTAAAAGGCACAGATAATATCAGGCACAATCTTCTATTTAAGAGACATGATGTATATTTAAAATTCATTGATACTATTAAATATGATGAATACTCAATTCTTCAAAAAGGAGAATTAAATAAAGTCATAACAGATAAAATGTACAATAATTTAGTAGAAGGCACAAAATAATGTGCCTTTTATTATCACCTATTTATAATTCATAATAGAAAATTATGGTCTTGAAACATAATTCCATTAGTGATATTATATGAAATGCGATGGCGGTTATGGCGAAGTTGGTTAACGCACCGGATTGTGGCTCCGGCATTCCGTGGGTTCGAGTCTCACTAACCGCCCCAAAAACCGAGAAATTAAGGAGTGATAACCTAAATTATCACTTTTTTTATATTAATAATATAGGGTTTTATGAATAGAAATTAATGAATTATTAATAAACGAGCTACTAATTTTACAAAAATGGGACAGTTTTTATTCAAAATTATGGGACAGTTTGGCAAATATTTTTTAATATTACTTGTTTTATCTACAATATACAAAACGAGCTCCTAAAATGAGCTCGTTTTGTATATTATTTATTGTTATAATCCAAGTTTAAAAATTAATTTATATGGATTGTGATCTGTGTTTTCAAATTGATAGTCAATAACGCCTGATGATGAGTCTACTATAACGTTATTTGATACAACAAAGCCATCTATTATATAAAATTGGTTATTAACAGTTGGGTCTTCATTAACATATGGATGATTTAGAAGACGGCAAGTTGCTTTAGAATCAAAACAAACTTGATATCCTATTTCAGTAAAATCTGAATCTTCTATTACACCAGGTTTCCATAAATTCTCATTATAAACAGGATAATAATTCATAGTACTACTAAATGTTTGATTAAAATCTCCACCAGCAATTACATAATTACCTGCTTCATATTCTTCTTTTAGGATTGATAATAAAACTTTTGTTTGAGCGATTTTAGCATCTCCATCATCATATGCTTCAAGATGGAAATTAATTAACACAAGTTCTTTTTCGCTACCTTCAATCTTAATTCTATTAATAGATAGACATCTTTTAAGATTTGCAACCTTTACAGGCCAACTAAATGTACTTGGGAGTGAAAATCTATTTGATGAAGTTATATTATATTTTGAGAATGTTAAAAGACCACTTTCTACTTTTCCTAGTGGAGGAATAGGAATAGGTACATATTCACATTTATAATTTAGTGCTCTAGTATACGTATAATTGCTAAACTTATTAATTAATAATGATAATTCATCTACATTACGAGATCTTGTGGAATCAATATCTACTTCTTGATAGAATACAAAATCAGGATTATGAGATAAAGTATTTAACGCTATGGCATTTATATTATTTAATACAGCATCTTTACTTGATGATTTAGATTGTGTTCCCCCATCCATAAAGAAATCTGAATCTTTATCAAGCGCTCCATATCCTACATTCCAAGTAAGGATTGTATATTCTTGATTTAAAGAAACAAGTTCGCTTTGATTATTATATATTTCTGATTCTTCTACTTGTTTTGGATTATATTCTACAAATGTTAAATATAAAATTGCAGATAAAGCGAATAATATGATGACCGAGAAAACACTTATAATAACGTTTGCTATATTTCTTAATACTTTTCTTTTAGGTGGGTTTTCTTCTTCTTGTATGTTTTTAATAGATAAATAAATGTGACTTATTCCAAATCCTATAGAGAATAGTATTAGTGGAAAATTTAATAAGAATATGCCACTAAGGAAGAATATCAGTGTTGGGATGATTGATAATGTATACCCACGGAGTTTATTGTGTGATTTAAAACAAACAATAAAGAAGTTTACATATAAAACAGCTAAGAGTGAATTAACAAATACATACACAACAAAAAAATCATCTGTGATTAATCCAAGTGTTAAATAAGGGATATTAAATATCATAAAGATGATTGACCCTATTCTACACACAAATTCAACAAGCTCTAATTTCTTGTTTTTGTATGTCCTAATTAGCCATTCTGGCTTTTTTACTAATGCGATAATGTTTGGGATTAGTAAAATAATGATTATAATAAGTCCTACATAATTAAACCAATTCATAAATGTCCCCAAATAATATTAATTACATTATATATTTTATTATATTAAATATCAATCTTTATATAAAAAAACATATTATAAAACTATTAATGAAAAAGGGCTAAAAATAGCCCTTTATAAATTTTAATATATTATTGTTGGTTTGCTTGATCAAGTTTAGCTTGTTCAATAACTTTTTCAGCAACGTTTGCTGGAACTTCTTCGTATCTTACAAATTCTCTTGTGAATGTACCATCACCTTGTGTTAAAGCTTTAAGGTCAATATTGTAAGTAATGATTTCTGCTTCAGGGATTTCGCATTCAACTACTTGATAATCTCCAACTTTGTTCATACCAAGAACTCTACCTCTTCTCTTGTTAACATCACCAAGGATATCTCCAAGATATTCATCCGATACAGTAACAACTACTTTCATGATTGAGTATAATCTTTCTTGTTGCTTTATCATCACATGCTTTCTTGAATGCATCTTTTGCAGCATTCTTGAATGCAAGTTCGTTTGAATCTACTGGATGGTATTTACCATCAAGGAGTGTAGCATGTACATTGATAACAGGGAATCCAGCGAGTGGACCAGTTTCTAGGGCTTCAAAGAAACCTTTTTCAATTGGAGGAAAGTATCCTTTTGGAACGCTACCACCAAAGATTTCTTCAGTCCAGTATGAATCTTCTTCACATGGTTCAAATTTCATTACAACAACACCGTAGTATCCAGCACCACCAGATTGTTTAACATACCTACCTTCAGCTTGACAGGTATTTCTAATAGCTTCGCGATAAACAATCTTTTGTTTTTCGGTTGTAACTTCAACTTTAAACATATTCTTCATCTTTTCAAGGATTGAATCGATATGAACAGAACCTTGTCCACCAACTAATTGTTGACGAGTTTCTTTATTTCTTACTATTTCAAATGATTGGTCTTCTAAAGATAGCTTTTGAAGAGCGCTTGATAATTTATCTTCATCCTTCTTTGACTTAGGAAGAATTGCCCTAAAGTATGTTGGAGTTGGAAGAGCAGGTTTTTCAATTAAAGTGCTTACACCTTTTTCAGCTAATGTATTACCAGTTTGAAGACTGTCTAGTTTACCAACACAAACAATATCTCCAGCGTATGCAACTTCGTATGCGAGTTGTTGTTTACCCATTAACATGAATGATTGGTTAATTTTAACTGTTTCACCGTTAGTTAAAGCTTCTTGACCAACTTTTAAGCTACCGTTAACAACGATTACATAAGATATAGTACCAATGAATGGATCAACTGTAGTTTTAAATACATATCCTAAGAATGGCTTAGATTCATCATACTTAAGACCTGAATCACTTGATTTCATAGGTTTAGTCTCAGCCATAGTTGGGAAGAGTGTTACTGCTAAATCTAGTAATTCTTTAACACCTTTATTGTTTACAGAATCAGCAAGCATAATTGGGATTAATGATTCACTTAATACACCAGCTTTAACGCCTCTCATGATTTCTTCATATGATAGTTCTTCACCTTCAAAGAATTTTTCCATTAATTCTTCATCTTGTCCTGCAGCTTCTTCAACAATCTTATCGAATAGTTCACTTAATTCAGCATCACCTGATGCATCTGATTCTGCGCCAGATTTATCATATACTTTCTTTGTGAGTGCTACTGCATATTTTTCAAGACCTCTACCTGTAGATGCAGTCATAAATGGTACTACTGCTTGACCAAACTTTTCTTCAAGACCAGCTACTACCTTATTATAGTCTACGTTTTCCTTATCAACTTTTGATACAAGAATAACTGTAGGGATATTATGTTCTTTTAAGAAACGATAATAACTCTTAGTTTGTACATCTGCACCCTTTGTTCCATCAACTACTAAAATAGCACCTGAACAAATTGGTAGTACATTGTATTGATCTTGTACAAATTCGTTCATACCAGGTAAATCAAAGAAATTGATTTTAGTTCCTTTATATTGAACTGGTACTAAAGATCCTGAAATACTATATTTGTGTGCAATTTCTTCTTGTGAGAAGTCAGAAATAGTGTTTCCTTTTTCAACTTCACCCTTTTTAGAAATAGTGCCAGCCACAAAAGCGATAGATTCAATTAACGTAGTTTTACCCGAACCCATACCACCTACTAAGGCGATGTTTCTGATTTGTTCTTTTTTAAAATCCATAGTGTTTCCTCATTTATTATTTGTAATTTATTCCAAAAGAAATTATAACATAATAAAGAAATTATTTTCAATCTCTAAAGACTAAACTTAATTAATGAAATGAGTTAAAATCTCATTTTTCTCTTCTTTTTTATAATAAAGAAGAGTGTAATGAACACACCAAGTATTACTACTAAGCAAAATAAAACGATTATAAGAACTTTGTTTTCTATAACCCAAGTTGGTATATTACCCGACTTAGATACATCATCTTTAGGCGCAATACTAGAGAATGTAATAGAACCTTGAGGCATATTCATACCATCAGGATTAAGATAGCTTATTTCCGTATTTTCTAAATCTGGAGATGATATAGCCCAACCTTCAAGTTTTTGACCATCACTTGTCATTACTGTAGGTGGAGAATCAAACCAAGTACCTATTTTAATAAGATATGTAACCTTTTGAGCGTTATTTGTATTTTTATATTCACTAAAATACTCATCATCCTTACATACAAATGTGATTGTATAAGCAGGAGTGTATTCCGCGACAATAGTATAACTATCCTTTCCATATAGAAGAGCTAGGAAGTTGTCATAAGTAATTATCTGAGAATCATATCTCCAACATTCAAATAAATAACCTTCTTTTTCTACATATGGGTTTACTTCTCCAGATGATGTTGAGTCTATGCTTAAGGATAATCCGTTAAATGAATCCTGTG
This sequence comes from uncultured Bacilli bacterium, assembly GCA_905235635.1. Lineage (GTDB taxonomy): Bacteria > Bacillota_I > Bacilli_A > Izemoplasmatales > UBA1188 > UBA1188. Next base: position 27,489 of record CAJOMC010000024.1, read on the forward strand.
TTAGTGTAAACTTAAGGCTAGGATTGGACCTATTTATTCCTCCCCCAGGATCAAGAATAAGATTGAATACTGGGTATTTAAAGAATGCATAATAAATAACTTGGGGCGATTCTTCATCCGTATAATCAACATATCCATTTAAATCAAGAAGATAATCATCGCTATAAAGTTTTGAACTATACCACGCATCAAACGTGTAATATGATGAATCAACTTTATAATATAGATTACCAAAATCAGGTAATATATCTTTAAGTGGTGTAGAGTACTTATTATATACGGTATAAGAATCCTTTATAGTGGTAGAATCGCTTCCAAGGAAATAGAACGTAGTTTTCACATCCATTAAATCGTATTTAGCATATAAAGTGATATCCTCAAATACTATATCAGATTCGCTAACCTTAGTCTCATATAGTTCATCATAATACCAACCACTAAATACATATCCATGTTTAACTGGAATAATGTTCACTAGACTATCGCTTAAAAGCGTTCTCTTATTTACTTCAAGATGATATTCATTAATTGTTTCATTAATCAGACCACCTGATAAATTTAAAACTATAGTTGCAGTGCTTTTCTCCCAGGAACAGTATAATTCAAGGTCATCATACACTTCATCAAAACTATCAAGCGGAATGGTTAAATCACTATCATAGTAGAACCCATTAAGTAAATAGTTACCATTCCTGTATATCTCAAGATCAGAAATTACCTGAGATACATTACTCATCCCTTCAACAAGAAAAGAATAATCTTTAAGCCCCTCTACATATCCACCATTACCGTGTATAGTAATGGTGGATATCTCTTTTGCCCAAAGGGCATAGAGCTCAGCACTATGAGTCACAGTATAAGACATAAGAATTGTTTCTCCGTCCTCGCTCCAGCCTCTTAGAATATAGCCGGATCTAGCGACTTCCGGAAACTCTACTTCTTGACCTTTGTAGCAGTACTGAACTCTTGGTTTTGCCTCTTCATCTTCATAATAGTAGTCGTCATCATAGTAATAATAAATCCCATCATCATCAATGTAGTCAGGTTCATTTTCTGTGGTGGTATACATGAAAGGAAACAGACTCATGAGAGAGAATAATATTATACTAAGAAGCTTAACCATTAGATAAAGTATCCTCCGTTAGGATCCCAAGTGATTGTATAATCAATTGCGGTCCACTTAGCATATAGTGTAATAAACTCTTGAGATATTATGTCGTTTTCTCCGACTGCTTGACTATATTCTGCATCATAGTACCAACCATCAAATGTATAACCAGTTCTTGATGGATTGAGTTCATTAATTGATGTTAAAATATTTGACCCAGCATCTATTGTCACGGTTGATGATGATGCAGAACCGTTATAAGTAATACCTCCGCAAGGGTTAAGTGTAACATCGCATGATGATAGTTGCCATACCGCATAAAGATTTACTATATCACTAGCTGTTGTAGTCAAGTTAGAAAACTCTCCTTCTGGGGTGATTGCAACTCCACCATTTTGAATAGAAGACCATCCAATCATTTCATAATGTGTCTTCTTAAATAAAGTAGCTGATGGTGCAGATTGTGTTACATCGTAAATACATTCAACTGATTGAGATGTCTGATGAGATGTTGTTTCACCTCCATTACCGTTGAATACAACCTGATATGCAATAGGGTTCCATAGTGCTACAACTGATACGTTGTTCGCAGGCATGGTTGTTTCCTTAAACTCAGTATTTTGAGCGCCTGAATAAAACCAGCCTCTAAAAGTATAGCCATCTCTTGCAACGGCTCTTTGGGTAATTTGGTCACCATAATGTAACAAATCTGTGACCGCAGATGTATCTGTTTTTGCATAATACACCCTTGTACCATTAGTTAAAAAGAACACACCATAATCTTCTTCTACGGTCTCAGGTTCCTTAACTAGATTTTTGTCATTTGTGTTTATTCCCTTTCCAAGTAATAGGGATATGATAATAAATATTCCATATATAAAATTTTTAATTGTCATCTAAAATAGCCTCCATTTGGGTTCCACGTAAGTGAATATGATATTTCTGCCCAGCCAGCATAAATAGTAATGTTACTAGTTAATGTTTGGCTGTTTGTTACAGCGTTTTTTAAGTTTTGGTCATAGAACCAGCCTAAGAATGTGTAACCAGTTCTATTTGCGGGATTAAGAGTCGATATTACACTCATAATTTTGGTGTTCTCAGCAACAGTAATGGTTGTAACGGTTGTGCCATTATAATTCCTTCCTCCATTAGAATTCATAGTAATAGTATATCTTTTTACATCATTACTATATCTTGCATATAACGTTATCGCGTGGGTCATGGTATCTGTCGTTTTAAGGGGGTTTGTTCCATCTTCATCATAGTACCAACCTTGAAATGTAGTACCTGATTTAGATACGTGAAATGATTTTATTGTGTTATAGATATTTCCACCCGCAGTAACCGATATGGTACTTCTTTTGGAGCCATTAATAGTTCCTCCTCTTCCCTCAAGAGTTAAAGTATAAGACGTTGCCGCTTCTACCTCTTTAGTAGGTGCTTTAATAATAAAAAGCAATAATAAAAATGAAATTGTACAAAATAATATTTTCTTTTTCATACTTCCTCCTTTTGTAGTAATAAAAAGCCCTTCTCATGGAGGAGGGCGATAAAAAAAGAAACGAGATATTATAATAGTCATCTGTAGATGCCTCCCTTATAATAAAACGTTCCTTATCCTAGTTTTTTTAAAAATATTTTTTATTTTTCTTGTCTTTCTATTGAAAGAAGTGTGTATCCTGTCTCTTTTATAACCTTTTCTATTTCCTCATCAGTTACAGGTTTATCTACATAGAATACTGTTTGTTTCTTATTTCTAGATGATTTAACCTTAGTAACATCAAATGCCTTTCTAATGGTGTCATTCATGTGCGCCTCACACATAGGACACATCATTCCTTCAATTCCAAGTGTAATCTTTTCCATATTATCTATTCCTTTTTATTAATCATTCAATTCTTTATATTCTTTTAATCTTAAATCTAAGGCATTTAAGATTTCATCAACTGTATCAAAGTCACTTACTATAATGCCTGCGGCATTTTCGTGGCCACCGCCACCATATAACGCTGCGATATCATTAATTGGAACCTTAATAGATCTTACTCTAGACCTAATCTCGTTTGGTGCGTATTGATTAAATAAAACCCAAATATAGGACCCAACAACTCCAGATAATGAATTAACTAGATTAGATGCTTCATCATATGACACATTAAATCTTTCTCTGATTTCAGGAGATATTTTAATGTATAATACTCCGTTTGGAGTTTTCTTAACATTTTGAAGAACATACCCTTTAAAATTCATCTCTTCAAGAGTAGTTTTACCTAATTCTTCATATATCTTTTGAGCATCTAGCCCCATTCTATAAAGAAGCGATACTTTATACATGGTTTCCCAATTTACTCCAGGATACTTAAAGTTACCAGAATCAGTTACCATACCAGTAAATAGTGCTTCAATGCCAAGTGGAGTAATCTTTGCATCATTTTCAAGCATAACATCCACAATCATTTCAGCACACGATGATCTTTTTTCCTCCACAAAGTTAATAGTAGTACCGAATGGATCAGTATTAGGGTGATGATCTATTTTAATAATTTCCTTACCGGTTAAAACTCTTTTATCACATACTCTACCTCTATCAGCACAATCTACTGATATCACAAGAGATTCTTCAAATTCTAAATCGGTCGCCTCATCTGCAAGGCCTAAGAAATCTAGATACTTAACGTTTTCGTGAATAGCTTTTACTTTCTTTAAAGGGAAAGTTGCTTTTATCATTTCTCTTAATCCAATAGCACATCCAACGCAATCACCATCGGCTCTTAGGTGTGATGTGACTAAAATACTGTCATAGGATTTAATCTTATCCCATATTTCAGTATAAATACTCATATTATTTTCCGTATAATAAATTTAGATAGGCATAAGTCTAAATTTATTCCTTTACTTATTGTCTTTAGAATATCCACGATAGTGGGTATTCAGAGGACCCCCATGG
>CAJOMC010000025.1 GCA_905235635.1 uncultured Bacilli bacterium
ATAAACTCTAGACCTAAAAAAGTTTTGGGTTATCAAAAACCTATAGATTTGTTTAATTTTGAGTTGACTAAGTGTTGCGCTTAGTTTTACAATTCAGTTATTGATATTCTAAAAAAAGCAACATATCACCATTGAAAACAAGTATTTAAAATATTTAAAAAGTCAATTTTTACCTTTTACTATTGTCTATGATAAAACGCGCATAATGATTAATAGATTTGTTGATAAAACACACTTTTAGTAGAAATGATTTGTTTGTTAAAATGATAATAATAGAAATGTAAATGTATATTCTTTTTAAAATATATAGACGAAAACATTTTGATTTATTCTTGACTTATGGCGCAGTAGATTAAACGCTAGAAAAGAAGAATAGAAATAATACATGAATTCTCTAAGTTATATTGACATGCATATATCCAAATGCTAGAATGAGGTCAATATAACTTTTTATATTAAGAGGGGGAAAATATGAAGAAAATAATTAATGTTTTATCTTTAGTAATATTCACAGCTTTATTATCACTTTCACTTGTATCTTGTGGTGTTCCACATAATCTAGTTGATGCATCAGAAAAGATGAAAGCTGCAGGATATGATGTTGATGATGGTAATGTATCACTCAACACAAGTGGAACATATCTTGCCTTAAGAGCATATGGGGAAGATGGATATCTTGCCTTAACTGCTGCATACTTTGTTAAGTCATCTTCTAAGGCGGATGCTGAAAAGTTTTATGCTAATATTCAAAAACAATACCAAGATAAACCTGAATTCAAAGTTAAGATGAAAGAAGTTGGCAATTTTGTCTTGGTATACTATGGAAGAGCACAAGGCATAAAAGATTTCGAAAGGTAAAATATACCATCATATATAATGGAAGATGTCTAAATCTAGGCATCTTCCATTATTATTAATATATATATCATATTATTTACATATATCACAAAATATGATTTGTGATAGAATATCTATGAAGGTATTAAAGATGCTAAAGTATAATTATCATACACATACAAAAAGATGTGGACACGCAGTTGGAGAAGATGAAGAATATGTAATCGCTGCCATTAAGGCAGGATATAAAATACTTGGTTTTTCTGATCACGGACCATATAAAAATTATTCTATTCCGTCTATTCATATGGACTGGGATCAGATAGATGACTATATATCTTCAATGAGATACCTAAAAGAAAAATATAAAGATCAAATTACGATATATTATGGTTTTGAGTATGAACATATCCCATCTTTAATTGAAGAGAGATTATATCTTAAAGATAAGGTAGATTATATGATACTAGGTCAACACTTTATTGATCCTACAAATAAATATAATTTCTATCAACATTTAACTGATTCACAAATTATTGAGTATGCCGAATCTGTATGTGAAGCACTAGATACTGGGCTTTATACATATGTGTGTCATCCTGAAGTATTTTTATATAATCAAGAGGGATTTAATGAAGCATGTGAGAAAGCATCTAGAATGATTATAGAAAAGGCTATTCATACCGATACACCACTTGAGATCAATATTCATGGCATATTACTAAGAGGTAGAGTTAATTTCACTAATGGATATTACTACATTTATCCTCACAGAGATTTTTGGAAATTAGTAAGTGAATATAACGCTAAGTGTGTAGTAGGCATAGATGCCCATAATCCTAAAGAACTACTCGATATGGATACTCTAAATAAAGCCTTAAAAGAAGTAGAAGATTTAAATCTCAATATATTAGATAATGTAATACTAAAATAATATACTCAAAAGGTCTCACAATTGTTGAGACTTTTTTATTAAATGTAAAGGAAATTATATTTTATTGATATATATTTTATATATTTATAATGTTATAGTTTATGTAGAAGGTGTATACATGAAAAGATTATTTATTATTTTAGCTTGTTTATTTTTGCTTGTATCTTGTACTAATAAAACAAGTAATATTAAAGATACGATAGATGGTGAAACTCTAACAAAACTAGAGTCTATTTATAATAAATCAGATAAGGAATTAACTTTTGATGATTGGTTAAATACGTTTGATTCGTATGATATTACATATAGTTCAGGGTACACATATCTTATTGGTAATAAAGATACTAATATTAATATATTTAATTATGAAACTTTTGAGATTATAGATGAATACTGGGTAGTTGATGGTATTAAGACATATGCAAGGCTTTATGACACACCGAGTGATACTAATTTAACCATTGAATATGGAGATAATGGCTACTGGATTATAAATGGCCATAATACTGGAATTGAAATAGAATATAGAACTTTTAAAGTAATCCTTTACTTAAATGGTGTGAGTATCAAAGAAAACATTGAAAGAACCATTTATGTTAAAGAAGGAGATACCTACAGACTTGAAACAGTAACATCATCTAATTTTGAGTTTTTAGGTTGGTCAGAAGATAACACAACATCTAACATTTTAAAGAGTGATATTACCGTTAATAAAGATATAGAATTATATGCGCTTTGGGATCATAATAATCTGTCTTTTAATCTAACATCTGATGGTAAATATGAAGTAAACGGTTTAAAGAATGAACTAGAATATGTAGTTATACCTGAAAGATTTAACGGACGTAAGGTTTCGAGTATATCAAATGAGTTACTCAAAAACAATGGTTCTAAACTTATAAAAATAACTATACCATCATCTATTGATTATGTAGAGGAAAACACATTTGATGGAATCTTTAATCTTACACTAAAGATAGAAAGTAAAGCACAAGTTGATAAGTGGGAAACATCTTGGAGAGATGGCTCATATATTGATATAGAGTATACAAATGGAGATATAGATGATTACTATTCTAAAGAAGAATTAAAAGAAGTACTAGATGATTACTTCTTTGTCTCAAGGACAGGAAATATTCCTCTTGTTTCTACTACTGATAGTGATTTTAATAGAGAGTTCTATTACTGGAGTAAAAATGTCACATCTACTCAAGCATTTACGTCAAATGGTATGGTAGTAAACATTACTAAACCAGATAGCTTATCTTCATATATCCTTCAGGTTAATGATTTAGAAGGCACAATGCCTTTAATTAAAGGTCTTAAGTATAATATTACATTCAGTATTAAACCTAATAAAGATAATACTAAAATAGCTGTGAGTATTCATAAAGATAATAACACAGCGGAATACTACTATAATGAACATAATCTTTTACCTAACGTATATAATGAAATATCGACAGAATTTATTTGTGAAGACCCATCACTCTTCTTTAAGATATATATGGGTGAATCAACTGCCGCATATACAGTTAAGAATTTCTTTATTTCATATGATCATATAGACTATATAGAAAATGAGATAAGAAAATCCATTCCTGAAGCTATATATTCTTCATTTAGTCTACCAAGCATAAATGAAGCTGATACTAGTGTAAGGTATGAATCTAATTATTCATCTATTATTAATGGTAAAGATTTTGTTTATATTGATCCTAAGGGGAAAGCAAATGTATTAATTGAATCAATTATCACATATAAGTCTAAAACATATATTAGGCAATATGAAACAAAGATAAAATCACCAAATACTCAAATACCCGAAATAAGAATTACGCTCAATGGTTCTACTACAATTAGTAATACAGATGATTATACCTCTATGGCCTTAGATTTTATTGAATATAGTTCATATAACGAATCTAATGCAATCTTAACTGGTGAGGCTGGTGGAATAAGAATAAGAGGTAACTCTACAAGAGGTTTCCCTAAGAAAGCATATAGAATTAAATTTGATTCAAAAGTAAGTTTCTTTGGACTTCCTAAAGCTAAAAGCTGGGTGCTTCTCGCAAACCATGCTGACCAATCACTTATGCGTAATTATTATGCATTTACTATAGGCAGTTTGTTTGATAATATGGACTTTGTCCCTAGCGCATATTTTGTGGATCTATATGTAGATGGAGTATATTATGGTAACTACCTTTTGACCGAACAGATGCAGGTTGGAAAAGGAAGAGTTGATATAGAATCTAAGAAAGAAGAAATAGATACAGGATATTTGCTAGAATATGATTTTCATATAGATGATGAAGTGGAAGGAATAGATTACTTTAATATAGATTCATCACAAAGTGTATATTTCATTAAATCTCCAGATAGATCTGATGGTTTAACTGATGAGCAATTCAACTACATCAAAAACTATATGATTATTGTTGATACTGCGATTATGAATAGAGATGGATACGAAGATTTAATAGATGTAGATTCCTTTATAGATTTCTTCATAATGCAGGATTTATTTAAGAATATAGACTGTAACCAAGGATCAATCTATATGTATAAAGAAAAAGGTTCTAAACTAAAAATGGGACCACTCTGGGACTTTGATTTATCTTGTGGCAATGATACCCAAGACTATAATGCGGTTAAAACTGATGGTTGGTTTGCCTTCCTAAACTATAAGAATAGATGGGCATATAGTTTAATGCAAGATAAAGAATTTGCGGAACTCTATATTAAGAGGTGGCACGAGAAGTATTCCGAAATAATGGAATTAATAGAAACTATTTATGACACATATGAATATATAGAAGAGTCTGCATTAAGAAACTTTGAAGTAGATGATGTGATCGGCAAAGAATATACATGGTATACAGTAGATAAAATCTACAAGATTAAAACATATGAAGGTCAGGTTGATTACTTGTATAACTGGCTTAAAGAAAGAGCTGAATGGATTAACAATAATATAGATTCATTAGCTAAATAAGAAATAATGCCATTTTGGCGCATTAGATAATAATGTATATGCCAAAATGGCATTTTCTATATTGAAATATATGCCAATAATGTTATAATATAATTGGTGATATAAATGACAATAAAAGAATATAGAATTAGTCTTAACTTAACAATTAATGAAGCAGCAAAAGCAACAAACGTTCCTTTAAGAACTTATATTAGATATGATAGTGACGAGTCATATGGTAGTGAACTTAAAAGAACCGCTATTTTTAATGCACTTAAGGAAAAGTATGAAATCACAGAAACAAAAGGCTTACTAACCATTGAATTAATTAAAAAAAGGTGTGCTATTGTTTTTGATAAATACAAAGATGATATTGAGTATTGTTACCTATTTGGTTCATATGCTAAAGATTATGCGGTGGAAGATAGTGATGTAGATTTATGTATCTCTACAACTTTGAAAGGATTAAAGTTTGTAGGATTAATAGAGGAGCTAAGAAGCGTATTGAAAAAACGTGTTGATTTACTTAGAGTAGGTGTAAAAGACAACATTGATCTTATTAACGATATAATGAAGGATGGCATTAAGATTTATGGATAATCGTAAAAATGATAAGTACTATATCAATAAAGTAATAGAGAACATAGACTATATTACAAAATACACAAACAATTTATCTTATGACGAGTATTCTGACAATGACCTTATAATTGATGCAGTAGTGTTTAGGCTGGTTCAAATGGTTGAAAATATCAATCACATTTCGAAAGAATATAAGGATTCTCACCCAGATATAGAATGGGGATTAATTGTAGGTTTTAGAAATGGAATTGTGCATGATTATGGCAAAACCGACTATACAATTGTTTACGAGATTGTAACTGAAGATATAACTCGTCTAAGAAATCTACTAGTAAAAGAGACGCAATTTTTTCACCATATAGGACTAATAAAATGCCTATATTTATGTTTATATAACACATAATAAAAACCGGAAATCGCTAAAATTTCCGGTTTTATAATGGTATAAATCATAAAAAATGGCGCACTATAAAGTGTGCCAATTTTGTATCCAATTTCAGTATTAGAATAAGTTAATTAATAATTCCCATAAGCTAGGGATTGCAGTGAATACTGGAGCCATTATTAGAGATATAACACTCATTAGTTTAATAAGTATATCCATTGTAGGGCCTGCGGTATCTTTAAGTGGATCACCTACAGTATCACCAGTAATAGCTGCTTTATGAGCCTTAGAACCAGGTCCACCAAAATGACCTTGTTCTATATATTTTTTAGCGTTATCCCATGCACCACCAGCATTTGCCATGAATATCGCAAGCATTATTGCACTTGATAGAGCTCCAATAAGCATTCCACCAAGCCCTTCTTCACCAAGGACGAATCCTACAAGGATTGGAGAGATAACTGCGACTATACCAGGGAATATCATTTCCCTTAGAGATGCTTTGGTTGATATATCAACGCATCTTGTATAATCTGGCTTTTCTTCACCTTTTAAAATTAATGGGTGTTCTTCGAATTGACGTCTAACTTCAATTACCATTTGGTTTGCAGCTCTTCCTACAGCACCTATTACAAGTGATGAGAAGAGGTATGGAAGCATAGCGCCAAGTAAAAGCCCTACTATAACTTCAGGAAGAAGAACATTTAGATTAGCATTACCTAAATTATCAAATAACTTTGCAGCGTCACTATAAGATAAGAATAAGGCGAGCGATGTGAAGGTTGCAGAACCTATACAGAATCCTTTTCCAATAGCCGCTGTAGTGTTTCCTACAGCATCTAGTTTATCAGTAATTTCCCTTACTTCTGGTTCAAGTTTTGCCATAGCTGCAATTCCACCAGCATTATCTGATATAGGACCATATGCATCTACTGATATAGTTGCACCTGCAACAGATAACATACCAACAGCTGCAAGACCAATACCATAATTACCAAGGAATAGATATGAGATTACGATACCACCAGTTAAGGCTAGTATAGTAAGAAGTGTTGATTTCATTCCAAGACCTAAACCACTAATTACATTTGTTGCATCACCGGTTTCTGATTCTTTCGCAACTTCCTTTACGCCTTTAAAATCGCTTGATGTATAATACTCAGCAATTTTACCTACTAGTATTCCTGATACAAGACCAGATGCAACTGCACCAATTGCGAGTCCATTCTTTAAATAAACTAAAGATAGAATAATGGTTGCGATTGCAACAAGTCCAGTTGAAATATAGGTTGCGATATTCAATGTTTTTTGCGGGTCTTTCCATTCTTTAAGTCTTATAAATACTACTGAGAGTAGTGATGCAATTACACCTACACCTGCGATTAATAGAGGGAAGATGATGAGTGATGGATTAAGTTCACTACCACTATCAACTGCTTTTCTTACGAGTAAGATACCTAATGTGATGCAAGATATGATAGAACCAACATGTGATTCGCATAAGTCACTTCCCATACCCGCAACATCACCTACGTTATCACCTACATTATCTGCGATAGTCGCGGGGTTTCTTGGGTCATCTTCTGGGATGTTTTCTTCAATCTTACCTACAATATCTGCGCCAACGTCAGCGGCTTTAGTATATATACCACCACCAACTCTATCAAAGAGCGCAATCATAGAGCATCCTAGTCCATAGCCAGTAAGTACGTGAGATGCTTGTGCGAGTGCGGTAATATCAGTTGATCCAAGCCCCAAATAAACGTAATAGAATACAAGGAATAAAACCGCTATTCCAAGTAGTCCAAGTCCTACCACAGATAGCCCTAATACTGCACCACCTGAGAATGCCACTCTTAAAGCGCTAGACATTCCGCTATTATGTGCTGCATCAGTAGTTCTTGCGTTAGCTTTTGTGGCGCTAAGCATACCGATATAGCCCGCAAGTCCACTGAAGGATGCACCCACAATGAAGGCTATTGCGCCTTCCCATCCAATACCTTCCACAGTTTTAAATATAGGGATAAAGCCAAGGATGGTAAGGAATAAGGCAACCGCTACAATAAATGGAATAATTACCTTAAATTCTCTTTTAAGGAAGGCCATAGCGCCTTCTTTAATATATCCAGAAATGTCTTCAACATTCTTCTTTGATATTTTAATCTTTCCTACTTTATGATAGAGATAGAAAACATATAAAATTGTAATTAATGTTGCCCCAATAATGAGACAGAGTAAAAAAATACTCGTACTATTCATACGCACGCATCTCCTTTAATATATATATACGTATTTATATTTTATGGAAGTTTTTAAAAAAATCAAGGAAAATCACATAAAATTAATGTAAATCTAAAAAAGAGCCAAAACTAAGCCAATATGATAAAATAGTAGTATCAAAATGAATACTATAATTTTTATTAGACACTCAACTACAATCTTAAATCAAAAACACTTAATTCAAGGAAGAGGAGATTACCCTTTATCAGAAGATGGCATAAATATCGCAAAAGATTTTGCCCATAAATATCATGCGCTTGGTCTTAACTTTGACTATATCTATTCATCTCCTTTAATAAGGGCAATTGATACCGCAAAGATATTTAAAGATGAGTTTAACTATAGTAAAGAAATTATAGTAGATAACTCTTTAATAGAAAGAGATTTTGGTTCTGCTGAGGGTAGAATAATCACTGATGATGTTTATTATAATATCCTTAATGATTTATATGATGGTATTGAGCCTACCAAAGATTTTATTAAAAGGGTTAGAGATGGTATTGATAGAATCAATAAAACTTATGATGATAAAACTATCCTAATAGTAGCTCACTCTCACACTATAAAAGGTTTTTTATATACTATAAATGATAATGTCCTTGCGACAAACGCAATGAGAAATGTATCATACACCAAGGTTGAGTATGAAAGTGGGAACTATAGAATTATTAATATGAATATGTATCCAGAGGATTTAGAAAATGAACGATAATGAATTATGTTGGTGCGGTTCTAAGAAAGAATATAAAGACTGTCACAAAGAGTTTGATATAAAATGTGCTTTAAAGGAAAAAGAAGGTTATCTTATTCCTAAAAAAACAATGATTAAAAACGAAAACCAAATAGAAGGAATAAGAAAAGCTGCATTCTACAATAATGCCTTGCTTGATTTAATTGAAAATAGTATCCATGAAGGTATGTCTACCGATGAAATAGATGTCATTGCGACTAATTTTCTTAAAGAAAATAACTGTATATCCGCAGACTACCATTATGAAGGGTTTCCAAAACACTTATGCACATCGGTGAATGATGTTGTGTGTCATGGAATACCTTCTAAAAGAGTTATCTTAAAGAAGGGTGATATTATAAATGTAGACACAACCCTCTCATATAACGGATATTACGCTGATGCGTCAAGGATGTTTATTGTGGGTGGTGAGACAAATGAAAAAGCTCAAAAACTTGTGAGGGTCACAAAAGAATGCTTAATTAAGGCAGAAGATGCGATTAAACCATTTGAGACAACACTAAATGATATAGGAAGAATCATTGAAAAACACGCCCATAAAAATGGCTTTAGTGTAGTAGAAGAATTTTGTGGACATGGGGTAGGTCTTTCAATGCATGAAGACCCATATGTCTTACATTATTCAGTAAATGAAAAAACATACCTTTTAGTACCGGGAATGGTTATCACAATTGAACCAATGATTAACCAGGGACTTAAAGGAATATATATAGATAGTAATGATGGATGGACTGTGAGAACTAAAGATAAAAAATTAAGTGCCCAGTGGGAACATACTTTAGTTGTCACAAATGATGGAATAGAAGTTCTATCTAAGTAGGAGATAATAATGTTAAAACTCGTAAACGTAGGCAAGATTTATTCCTCAGCGAATAATGTAACTGTCGGTATAAGAAAAGTAAATTTAGAATTAAATATAGGAGAATTTGTTGCGATAGTCGGAGAATCAGGCTCTGGTAAAACGACTCTTCTTAATGTATTAAGTGGTATTGATACATATGAAGAAGGTGAGATGTATGTTAACGGTGAAGAAACATCATACTTCCAAACCGAGGATCTTGAAGACTATAGAAACAAATACGTTGGTTTTATTTTCCAAAATTATAATATTATTGATTCATATACTGTAAGACAAAATATAGAGGCATCTTTACTTTTTAATAATTATCCAAAAGAAAAGGTAAAAGAGAGAACTAAGGAATTAATTGAAGAAGTTGGCTTAACTCATAGGACAAATACTAAGGCATCAAAATTATCAGGTGGTGAGAAACAAAGAGTCGTTATTGCGCGTGCTCTTGCGAAAGATCCACTAATACTTGCCGCAGATGAACCAACTGGTAATCTTGATAGTGAATCATCTAAACAAATAATAGATCTTTTATCTAGATTATCAGAGAATAGACTTGTGATTGTTGTTACACATAACTTTGAAGAAGTTAAAGACCATGCCACAAGATTAATAAGAATATATGATTCTGAGGTTAAGGAAGATAGAATCTTAAAAGAAGTTAAAGAAGATGAATCTTTAATTAAAGAAAAAGATGTTGATTTAAAAATAAAGAAGAATAGGCTAATACCATTCTCACTGATGGATTTATTTTCATCACCAAAGAGATTTATTTTTAATTTTATTGCCTTTTTTGTGATGTCTCTTGTTGTTCTATTTAGTATTGGTTCTTATAAAGTAATACTAGAGGACTCAGCACTTTCATCATACGCAATATTTCCTAATACGGACGATAGAAGAATAATTATTAATAAGAAAGATGGCACCTCATTTAATGAGGATGATATAAGTAAAATTAAAAATATAAATGGTGTTTCTTTCTTAGTTGAAAATGATTATTTAATTGATTCTGAAATTTATTATTTTGTAACTGCTTCAGAATATAGACACGATATGAATTCTTACTTAAATAAGATATCTAATGGTAATCCTACAATTCATTATGGAAGTGCTCCTGTAAATGACAATGATGTTGTATTAACAGTCACCCTATCTAAGATTAAAGATATGGGTTATTCATCATTTGATGAAATGCTTGGAACCGATTTAAGTATCGAATATACCTCTGATACAATTGATTCAGGTATATATAAAATTGTGGGTATTATAGACAAGGACAAATCTGATTTAAGTTCATCATATATCTATGTATCTGACCATTTATTTGATTCAATAGTATCTAAAAAATATTTAAATTATTATAGTCATTTTAGCTTTAAAGGTGCTTATCAAAGTGATTATGGGTATTATGCTGAGGCTAGTAGATACCTAGATATTATGTATCTAGATGAAACTTTAGAGGAAGGTCATATAGTTTTATCAAGAGATATCTATAATGATTTATACCTAAGTGAAGAAAATAATACAATTACACTTTCGTTTATTGATTCAATTTACGGGACCCTACATGAAAAAACATATATAGTAGATGGAACACTTGAATCAGTAACCGATTACAATAAAGTGTTTTTCTCCACAAACGATTATAATGAACTAAAAAATGTAACTACACAAATATTCCAGTTATCCATCTTTGTCACATCTCAAAATAAACTAAGCAGTGTACATAGTACACTTCTTAAAGACGGTTATAGGGCAGTAAAGGCATCAGCTCAAATTCAAGAATCAACTATTGATATAATTATATCTATTTTACTTACTATAGCTATTTTTAACTTTTTAGTTGGCACATTCTTTATTATTTTTGCGGTATTAGTTCATAGCGCAAGAAGTAGATCAGTTGATATAGAAATATTTAGGACAATAGGTGCTAAAAAGAAAGACTTAAGATTTATCTTAGTTATTGAGTATCTCTTTTTAGGCTTATTATCATTCCTTTTATCGCTTGTTGTGGTATTAGTTGTATACTTAACCGCAAATAATGACGTAAAACTAATTATAAGGTACGTAAGCTTTAGTGATTATCTTGTAACTGTTTTAGTTGTTTTAGTTATGTCATTCTTACTTTCACTTATGTTTATTAGAAGTATCTTTAAAAAGAGTGTAAAGAAAGGATTAATTGAGAGTGGGAGATAAATAAGATGATTAAGATTACTAACTTAAATAAATATTTTAATAAAAATAGTTCTAATGAATATCATGCATTAAAGGATATTAATCTTGAGTTCCCAAGTTCTGGTCTTGTGACTATCTTTGGTAAGTCAGGTAGTGGTAAAACCACTCTCCTTAATGTGATAGGCCTTCTTGATAAGTTTGATTCAGGTGAAATAATCTACTCTGATATCTCTTTTAAAAGATATAGTTCTAATAAATCAGATACCTTAAGAAATGAAAAGATTGGTTATATCTTCCAAAACTATAACCTAGTTGCTACTAAAAATGTCTTTGATAACGTCGCAATGCCTTTAGATTTACTAGGTGAAAAAGATAAGGGCGAGATTAAACGTAAGGTAGAATACGCCCTTAAAGCCGTTGGTCTTGAAAAATTTAAAAGAAGATACGTAACTAATTTATCTGGTGGACAGATGCAAAGAGTTGCGATAGCTCGTGCTATCGTTAAAAACCCTGAGGTTATAATCGCAGATGAACCTACGGGAAACCTCGATTCAAACAATACTTTTGATGTTATGAATATTATTAAGAAGATATCAAAAGAAAAACTTGTGATACTTGTATCACACGAAAAGAACCTTGTGGATTTTTATTCAGATAGAATAATTGAAATATCTGACGGCCGTATTATCTCAGATAGAGAAAATGAAGGTACATCTCTTAAGCATAGCGATGAAAGAAATATCTACCTTAAGGACTATAAAACCACAAACTCTAAAGTTAATAATTTTGACTTAAGTATCTATGATGATGAAGTTAATACAACTCCAGTTAAGGTAGATATAGTTATAAGAGATGGTGAAATATATCTTAAATCATCTTCCAATAAGATTCACTTGGTAGATCCAGGAAGTGAAATGAAATTCCTTGATGCATCAAGAAAGGAATTTGAAGAGAATTTAAAGAAGAATGAGTCAGATTTTTCACTAGATATGCTTGATGCATCATATGAGAATAATAAGAAGAAATATATCTCCTTATTTAAATCATTTAGAGAATCACTTTTATCTAAATCTAAGTTCTTAAAGAAGAGCGTGTTTACTATAATAGCGCTAATTATCGCATCAATTATATTTACATTCAATCTAGCATCTCTTACATCTACACTTAGCGCAACAAATAAAGATTATTTAGTAACATCACTAAATACTGTATCTGTGACGCTTTCAACGTCAGAACAAGAGTCATCAAATAAAGGAGGAGATGATATTTATGCTAGACTTAAAAATGATCCTAACTTTATTTCGCTTAAATCAGATAATCAAGTATCTAACTACTATTTAATCACTGCGACAGCTTTCTATCAGGCAAGAACATCTTATGTTCAAGGAAAATACTATCCTGTAGATGGTGAAAAGTATCCATATGAACTCGTATATGGAAGAAAAGTAGAAAACAACAATGAAGTTGTGATATCTAAATGGATCGCAGAAGAAATACTTAGCAGTTCATCATTCTATTCTAATGGTTATTATGATGTAGAAGATATTCTTGGTTTAGATATTATGATTGAATATCAAACACCATTTAAGATTGTGGGTGTATGTGCTGAAGAATCATATATCATAATATTAAATCATGATGGATATAATCTATATTTTAAAGAATATTTGGAATATGCGACTACATACTATATTGATACTACAAACAAAGAAAAAACAATTGAGTTATTAAGTGAATACTCAAGAGTGAGAGACGAATATGTGAACGGGAAGAAAACATATTACGAGAATCTTATGAAAAATAATTTAGGTAGAATTATATTCCTATCTATTATTGCGCTTGCGCTTGCGCTATATATTATTCTAATGGTTAGGTCTTCAATGTTTAAAAAGATTAAAGAAATTGGAATACTACGTACAGTAGGCGCAAAAAAGAGTGATGTGCTCAACATTTTCCTTGGAGATATCATATCCATCACCACAAAGACTAGTCTTATAGTATATTTAGCAATATCGCTAACGATAGTAATATTAAAATCAAGGCTAGGCCTTGATAGTTATGATGTATCTATATTAACTGTAACACCTCTATCATTTATAATAGGTATTATATTAATGTATGGTTTAAATATTCTTGCGACAATAATTCCTGTGGGTGCACTACTTAGTAGAACACCTATTGAGATAGTAAAGAAATATGATATTTAATCTATTTGTAGAATAAAGAATTTTAAATATTCGCTAGAAGAAGATAGTAAAAATGGATGGTCAGGTGCTTGGGATCTTATCTCTAAGCATTTGACCTTTTTATTTACTAAATCTTGAACCTCTTTAAGCATATTTTCAAATTGATTAATAGTAATAAAATGACTACAAGAAGAAGATACAAGTATTCCGCCTTTTTTAAGAAGCTCCATTGCGAGCTTATTGATATCTTTATATCCTCTTAAGGCATCTTTTACTTCATTGGTTGATTTAGTGAAAGCAGGAGGATCAAGGATAATCATATCAAAAAGTCTTCCTTGATTTTTAAAATCTCTTAATACTTTAAAACAATCACCAGTTATTACACTTATGTTTGATAGATTATTAAGTGAAGCATTTCTTAAAACATTGGTTGTAGCTTTTTCTGATATATCAACCGCTGTAACGCTTTTTGCGTTTAACGCAGCATTTATACTAAAACCACCAGTATTTGAAAAACAGTCAAGAACGTCCTTATTCCTTGAATATTTTCTTATTGCATATCTATTCTCTTTCTGATCTAGGAAGTATCCAGTTTTTTGACCTCCTTTTATATCGACAGATATTTTTAGGCCATTTTCTTCAATTATAACTTCTTGAGGAATATCGCCATATAAGGCCTTTTCACTGTTTTCAAGTCCTTCCTTTTTTCTTAATGATTCTTCAGATGTTTCATAAATACCTTTAGGGTTAAATAACTCTACTAATATTTGAACAATATCATTTTTAAATAGCTCAACGCCTAAAGATGATATTTGGATTGAATAATAATCCTCATATTTATCTATGATTAGACCAGATAATCCATCTGCCTCTGAATAAAACAATCTATATGCGCTTTTATAACCGATTGATTTTCTATATATATCAGCATTCATAATTATGTTTTTAATATAGTTTTTATCAATTGGGTATGTATCTCGCCTTATAATCCTCACAAGCATTTTAGATAAATGATTAATAAAACCTTCACCTATGAACTCGCCATCAAAAGAATAAACATAGGCAATAGAACCGTTTTTATCCTTGCCTTCAATACGTGCCACTTCATTAGCGTAGACTATATTTTGATTCAATCTAATTTTCTTATCTTCGTTCTTTTTTAAATAAACTTTATACATACAATAATTATAGCATTTAGAAATTATATTTAGATAAAATAAAAATAGATGAGTTGCCTCATCTATTTTTATTTAAGTAATTTGTACGATAACTACTTAGCTACAGCACCCATTCCGAGTGTGCCATCAGCGAATTCTACGAATACGATTGTGTAAGTACCAGTAGCTCTAACGAAAGAGTTACTTGCCCAAGTACCCATACCATCTCCTAGATCATCTTCATGATATGCAGGAACGAATAATGTATCAGGAGTTAAGTTCTTAACTTCGCCCGATTCTTTGTTTTCAGCCCAGAAATCTACAGATTCAGGATCGCCAGCAGCAGTTCTAACAACCTTAATTGAAAGGTTTCCATCAAATGTATCGCCACCCTTAATTGCTTCTTCCCATCCAGCAGGATCAGCAGAGAAAGTAACTTCTAATGCGTAGATATATTTAGCACCCTTAATCTTTAAGCCTTTAACGCTTGATACAGCTTCCATCTTAGATTCAGCTTTACCAACTGACCATCCTTGGAATTGGCCAACTGCATAGTAATCTTTTTCAGCGTTAACAGCAGCTTCACCGCATGATGCTAAACCTAGTACAGCAACGAGTGCAACTACAAATACTAATAATTTTTTCATTTTTATCTCCTTATTTAAAAAATTGAATCACGCTTCATAAAAAAATGAAAGCGTTTTTATCATTGATATTATTTTAAACCCTAATATCAAATATTTCAATAGAAAATTTAAGTAAATAGCACAACAAATAGTATAATTTTAAATATTTTATAGAAAAAAACTCCCTTTCGGGGGAGTTTTATAGGTTCAATAAATAAAGAGGTGTGTCTAAAGTATCTATAAATATCGAGGTGTGGATTTTGAAGTGAACTGAAAAAGTTGGACCACAACTTTGGAGGTTCA
>CAJOMC010000026.1 GCA_905235635.1 uncultured Bacilli bacterium
CTATGCAACAAAAGCATTTGAAGGACTCCAAGAAGGTGAAACTCTTGTAATCCTACCTAATGATGGTGTTAACGCAGCTGATTCAGCAAGATCATTCGGTCTTGGTTTAAGAATGGATGGTTCTATCGGAAAACAAGCTTCAATAACTAACATTGAATTTGAAGTAAGATTTGTTCCAACACTTAAGATTGGAAATAATACATTCGCTAAAGAAGGCGAAATTAAGGTTGCATATAACGATGCTACTGCAACAAGTACATCTCATGATTTCTTAGTATTTACATCCGACTTTACTGGAACTAGTGCTTTTGTAAATAGTTATGGTGAAGCATTTGTAATTAAAGATGGAAAAGTTGTTAGAATCTATGATGGTGCTAATGGTAAATACTTTGATGCAGATAACACTGCTGGTGTTCAAGATGCAACTAAATGTACTGCGGCCGGATATTTCAGTTTTGCACTTTCATCACTTGGTTCTGGCGAATGGCTATTAGTAGCTCCTCATGATGGTGGTTCTAACGTTGCAAGAGGATTCCTCGTTGGAAATAGAACTATCGGTGCTGATGTTGAATTCAATATGGTTGAAGTTGAAACATCAACTAAGAGTATGAACGCATTAATGATTGGAACTAAAACTTTCTTTGGTGCATCTATACTAATTGATGCATACGGAAAACCAGCTGACTATGACTTTGCACTATATGCTTATGGATATACTGGAAGAGTGATAAAGAATGGTTGGTGTGAAGCATTCGTAGTTGACATGTCAACAGGAAAAGTTGTAAGAATCTATGATGGTGTTAACGGTAAATACTATGATGCAGATAATACCGCTGGTGTTGCTAACAAAATAGATGATACTCATAACCACTATACTATTGCATCTATGTCTCTCGAAGCATTTGAATCACTACAACCAGGCGAATTATTAGTTCTTGGCTTCAATGGTGGTAAAAATAGTAATGCTGGTAGAACATTCCTTGTAGGCAATAGAACTTATAATGCACAAGTTGGTGCTTTAAATGTTAATATTCCTGCACCTGCTGCTGAAGAAGTAGATATTCAAGCTTTAGTAGTTGATGGAGATAAATATTATCTATCAAGTCCTATCTTAGCTGATGCTGATGTAACAAGCGCAGCTGTTCCATTCCTTATTTATACTAAAGAATTTACTGGATCTCCAGTTGCAAATGGTTATGGTGAAGCCTTTGTAATCAAAGATGGAAGTATTGTTAGAGTATATGATGGTGCTAATGCAAAATACTACGATGCAGATAACACTGGTGGTGTTCAAGATGCAACTAAATGTACTGCAGGTGCATACTTAGCTGAAGCATTTGCATCACTACAAGAAGGCGAATGGATATTATGTGCTCCTAATGGCGGAACAACAGGTAATGTGGCTAGAGGATTCCTACTAGACCATAAATCAATTGGTAAAGCCGTAGTTCTTCCTGAGTTCGAAGAATAATTACATAAACATTCAATTAAATTAATAACTGTCTCTCACCGATTTATTTCGGTGAGAGACTTGGTGATATATATGGAAAAGTATTTATTACGTTTACTTACACTTGTGACTCTTTTTACGTCTTTTGGATTAGCAAAAGGAAATGAGCCAACAAGTGAATCATTAAAAAATCCTAGTTATACATATGCTGACTCATATGGTTTTTCTTATGAGGAAGCAACATCTACAATAAGCGGAAGCAAGCAAGCTTTATTTTATGGTGAATATAAGGCTAGTGGCGAATCGAGATATGAATGGGTGATTCATAGTATTAGAAGTGGTTCAACAACCACAAGAACCAATGTTTTAAATATCGCTAAAGATTATGAAAAGACCACTGGAAGAAAAGTAATTTTCGCCACTAATGGTGATTATTTCGATTTGAATAGTGGATCAAATATGGAATCTTACGTAAATAATGGAATAGTTATTTCTAAAGGATCTTTTGCGACAAAACATTGTATCGGATTTGATAATAATGGAAAAGTTGTTATCGGGAGAATGGAAGTTGTTGAAAAACGCCTAATGCTAGTAATAGACGGAGAAACTAAACTATATAAAATAGATAAATTTAATGAACAACCATTAGATAATGAAATTGCAATTTATAATGCTGCAGGAACATATTCATTATCTAACTGTGGAAGATATATTATTCAATCAACATCTTCAAACTTAAGCCAATGCCCTGTTTGGGGAGAATCAAAGAGAATGTCAAAAGGAGATAAAATATCTAGTTCTTCACTAACTTTAAAGAGTGGACAATATGCAATTGTGTTAAAGGATGGAGAACTAAATGATTATCTATATGACAAATTAATATATGGTGTTGAAGCAAACGTTGTTGAAATACCATCTGGAAAATACGAGGGATGTACTTGGGTTTTAGGTGGATACGATATTTTAGTTGATGAATACGTTACTAACACTAAATGTCACACTGATAATAGTGGAAATGTAGCCGCCCCAAGAACATTTATAGGTTTTAAAGAAGATGGAACTTGCTTCTTATGTGTTGTTGATGGAAGACAATCTTCATATAGTGTTGGGCTTACTGTTAATGAGGAAGCAAAATTAGCTCATGACCTTAATGCTAAATATGCACTTGAACTTGATGGTGGTGGTTCATCAACTGTAATTTTAAGATTAAATGATGAACTAGTATTAAGAAATAAACCATCTGACGGAAGCATGAGAGGCGTATCAAACGCTATTATGCTTGTAGAAAAGGAAGCACCAAAAGAAGATAATGGTGGTAATAACGATAATACAACTACAACTACCACCACAAATACAACTACAACTCAAACACCTACTACCGAAATTACAACCACAACAGTTACAACATCTAGTATAGAGACTAGTACAACACCTACTACAACTACTGAAGAAAACGGTGAGGAAATCGCTATATTTGGCTGTAAAAGTGGACTATCTAATAATAGAGTAATACTTCTTATATTGGTATTATTATCTATTATTCCATCTATTTACTATTTAAGATTCGATGAAATAAAGGAGATAAAATAAATGAAAAAAATCCTTAGTATATTCTTACTCATTTTATTATCTACAAGCCTATTTGGGTGTAATAAAACTGAATATGTAGATAATATTAATTATGATATTGATTTAAATCAAAAACCAGAATTAAGCATTTTAATGCCCTATTCTGGATATACTATTCAAGAAGTTAATGCTGATTCAAATGCTAAGTTAATTGAAACGTTAACTGGTTATAAAACAACATATACTCAACTTCCATCTGCAGATGCTTCTAAGACACTAAATAATGAATTAATGGATAAAAGGCATTACAACATTATGAAGCTAACCAAAGAACAGTTCGCAGACTTGGTTAAGGATGATATGCTTTTAGATATTACAGAAGCGTTAAATGTATTTGGTAGTGAATTACTTTCAAATATATCTGATGAATCATGGGATGTAGTTAGATGGAATGGTAAAATATATGGTATTCCTGAAAGAGCATCTAGTGATAATATTGAGAATCCTATAATATTTAACCAAGATCTATTATTTGAATGTAATTTAAATATACCTACAACTTTAGAAGAATTTGAAAATGTGTTAAAGGTATTAACTCAAAAAATAGGTAAACCTGCCTTTACTTTTGATAAATATACCCCACTCATATACTCTATATCTTCAGCATTCGGTATTTATTCTGAATGGCATGAATATACTATAAATGGTAAAACAGAAGCTCTGTATTATATGAACGCTCCAAGATATAAAGAATATGTTAACTATATGCATAGCTTATATGAAAAAGGATATATAGATGTTACTGTTGCAACCAATACATCAAGTGATGCTTTAAATAAGTTTACTAGCGGAAATGCTGCAGCTGTTGCATGTTCTATATGGAGCGTTCCTGCTGTTGTTAGCGGTCTTCAAGCAAATGGAAAGATCACAAGTATTGAAGCATCAGGAACTCTAGATAATTATATTTGTTATTTAAGAGCATTAAAAGAAAACTCATCATCAAAAGAAAAAGTATATCGCTCAAGTGGTTATACATATATTACAGCTATCCCATATTATGAAGCTGAAAACGCTGGATATGCGATAGATTTCATGAATAGTAAAATTAAAGATACTGATGATGCCCATAACTTTAGATCTATTGTTCTTGGAACTGAAGGTGTTCATTGGACATATAATTCAAAAGAAGGATATTTGCCTATTTCAGCGAATTTCTCAGAAAAGGATACTGCAAGTTTTTACCTTACAGGATCTAATGAAAATAAATATACTGATTACTGGAAGGCAAGGGTAAGAAAACAACCAGAATTATATAGGGCATGGAGTATTATGATGACTAATGCTGATCAAGTTGGAGAGTATAATGTTGTGGATTTCGCTCCAGTAATTGATGAATACAATAAAAATAGATCAGCTATAGAGGAATATTCTCAAGATCAATTCTATGTAATGCTTAGAGAAGGCACTGCTAAATTAAACGATTACTTAAATAAACTAAATAACCAACAAGGATGTAAGAAAGCAACTGATGCCATCAATGAATGGTATAAGAACTATAAAAAATAGGAGATAAAATAATTGGCTATATCTTTAAAAGCTAAGATAAAGAAACATAAAAACTTAATACCTTTTGTAATACCAGCCATTCTATTTGCGCTAGTGTTTTCCTATTTACCTATGATTGGTATTCTAATTGCTTTTAAAGATAACCCTAATTTTGGACGATATCCTGTATTTGAAGCCTTTAGTAGAGCAAGTTGGACATTAGATAATTTTAAGGTTATCTTTTCAGATAAAGAAATACTTCATTATCTAGGCAATACACTTACGATTTCTATTATGAAAATAGTTATTTTATTCCCTCTACCTGTAATCCTTGCGGTTATGATATCAGAGGTTAAAAATAGAGTATTTTCATATATCATTCAGGGTATGGTATTTCTCCCTCACTTCTTGTCATGGGTTGTAATTACCGGTATATTTAATAACTTACTTGATGTATATGGACCAATAAATAACTTTATTGCGGTATTTAAAGAAAATCCGATTTACTTTATGGGTGAACCGAAATTATTTAAGTGGTTAGTAGTACTTATGTCAGGGTGGAAAGAAATAGGATATAGCTCTATTGTATATATTGCGGCTATCACAACCATCAATCCTCAGCTATATGAATCAGCTGAAATAGATGGGGCAGGAAAACTAAAACAAATCTGGCATATTACAATCCCAGGGATATTACCTACTATAATGGTAATGTTTATTATCCGTATAGGATATTTGATGGATGCGGGCTTCGAACAGGTTTATACAATGCTTAATTCATATACAAGAGAATCTGGTGAAATAATTGGTACCTATGTTTATAGGCTAGGTTTAGGCACTGGTTCACGTGATTATGGATTATCTACTGCCGTTGGACTATTTAACGGAATAGTTTCTATGGTTTTAATAATAGTCACAAATATCTTCTCTAAGAAGAAATTTGGCACAGGGTTATGGTGATAATATGAAAACAAATGTAACAATTAAGTATAAGAAAAAGCACCGTAAACCTAGCGCTTTTACAGTAACTAACTACATCCTTTTGACAATTATAGGAATTATGTGCCTACTTCCGTTTTTGAATGTTTTAGCGAGTGCTTTATCAACCGCAAATCTTCAAATTAACTTTACTCCAAGAGGATTTACTTGGTTTAACTTTAAGACAGTATTCACAGATTCAACCTTTTATAGAGCACTAGGTGTATCTTTATTTGTGACATTTTTAGGTACTACTTTATCTGTATCTATAATGTTTTTAGCGGCATATGCCTTATCTAAACCAAATATGCCATTTAGAAAAGGGATTATGATATTCTTTATTATCACAATGATTTTCTCTGGTGGTATGGTTCCAAACTACATTGTAATGGAAACACTTGGCCTCACAAGAACTGTTTTCTCTTTAATATTCCCGTCAGTCCTTCAAGTATATAATCTAATTTTAATGAAGAGTTATATTGAAGGCCTTCCAAAGGAATTAGAAGAATCAGCCTTTATAGATGGTGCGACAGAATTTCAAACATTAACTAGAATAATACTTCCTTTGTCATTACCATCTATTGCATCTGTGGCATTATTTACCGCTGTCACTTACTGGAACAATTACACCAATGCTTTAATTTATTTAGGCACTGCGGAACAGTGGTATCCACTTTCACTTTATATCTTAAATCATATTAACAGTGCCGCAGATCCACTTGTATATACAAAAGTTGATGTCCAAAAGGCAAACATTGAATCCGCAATGATTATTGTGAGTATTATTCCAATATTAATTGTTTATCCATTCGTCTTAAAACATTTCACAAAAGGTGTCACCATGGGTGGCGTAAAAGAATAAGATGAAAAGATTTGATATTGTCATATGTGGTGCATCCCTTGGCGGTGTAATTGCCGCATACTCAGCTTCTAAAAGCTCTAAAAGTGTTTTGCTTATTGAAGAAACAAAATGGATAGGTGGACAACTTACTAGTCAAGCGGTCCCACCTGATGAACATGAGTGGATTGAGTCTGAAGGCTCCACAAAGTCATATATGGACTATAGAAAAAAGGTGAGAGAATATTATATCTCTGACCCTAATTTTAAACGCACTATTTTAGACAAAAAAGAACTTAAAAATGTGAGCGATATGACATTTTGCCCAGCCTCGTCTGAGGTTAGTAGGATATCTCACCCCCCTAAACTAGCGTTAAAGTTTCTATATGAAATGCTTAATCCATATATAGGTAAGAACCTTACTATTATCTTAGACGCAAAGCTTGTATCATGCGAAAGGGTAAATGATAGAATCAAATCAGTAAAGTATTTAATAGATGGTTCTATTGAAGAGTTTACTGGAGATATATTTTTAGATGCGACTGATACTGGTGAACTACTATACTTATCTAAAACTGAATATAGAGTGGGTGCTGAATCGAAAGAAGAAACAGGCGAAGAACACGCACCACTCATTAAGAACGAGAATGATGTTCAACCATTCACTTATAGTCTTGCGTTTAAGATTCATAAAGATGGGAATTATGTAATAGAAAAACCGAAAGAATACGAGTATTATAAAAAAATGATGATGCCATATGATAAATATCCAATATTATCAATGTATGGTCCCGACTCATCAACCCATAAAGCGAAAAGATTTGGCTTATACTATAATGAATTCGATGAATCAAATAATGAGTTATTCCCTCTTTTAGTTTATAGAAGAATTGTCGCAAAAGATAATTATATCAATAATAGTGATATAGATGATATCACTTTACTTAACTGGCCCCAAAATGATTACTTTATGGGGAATCTTTATAATACTAATAATATAGAAGAAGAGAAAACTAAGGCAAAAGCCTTAACTTTATCACTATTTTATTATCTACAAACAGAAGCACCTAATCCAAAAGGCGGAATAGGCAACCCTAATTTCGAATTACTATATGATGAATTAGGTTCTAGTGATGGCTTGTCTTTAGCCCCATATATTAGGGAATCGAGAAGAGCGGTTACTAAATTTATTATTAAAGAAGAGATGATTAAAAAGGGGTCTAATACTATATTTAGTGATTCAGTTGGAGTTGGAAGTTATCCTATAGATATCCATATTACAACTTCAACTCACTCTTTCTTCTTTATTCCTACAGAAAGATTTAATATACCACTTGGGGCTATGATACCTATTAAGACTAAAAATCTTATTCCATCGTGTAAAAACATTGGCACAACACACATTACTAATGGTTCATATAGACTGCATCCTATTGAGTGGAATATAGGTGAGGTTGCAGGATATCTTGCATCATACGCTTTAGAAAGATGTGTTGATATAGATGAAGTTTATAGTAATAAAGAAATGCTCAAAGATTTTCAATCACTACTAAAGAAAAACGGAATTCAATTATATTGGGGTGAAAGAGGTTAATTATGGAATTATTAGATGATTTAAGAAAGAAGTATTACGATTTATTTAAAGAAGAATTAAACGATTATTGTATACCATTTTGGCTAAAATATGGTTGGGATAAAGAGAATGGCGGACTATTAAACTGTCTTGATAGAGAAGGCAAAGTGTTCTCATATGATAAAGCTGTATGGATGGATGGAAGATGTGCGTGGATGTACGCCCATTTATCAAATCTATATGGAGAAAACAAAGAGTATTTATCGTTTTCTAAATCTTGCCTAGATTTTCTAAATAAGTATTGTTTTGATAGTGACTCTAGAATGTATTTTAAAGTTACAAGAGATGGTCTTCCGTTAAGAAAAAGAAGATACTGGTTTAGTGAATCGTTCTATGTAATCGCATCTATAGAATACTATAAGGCAACACGCGACATAAAATACTTATCTGACGCGAGAAAAATATATGATTTAATCGCAAATATATATAACGGGTCAATTACTGATCCATTTAAGATATTTCCAAAAACATATCCAGAAACAAGGTCATTTAAATCTATGGCTGAGCCTATGATATTACTTAACGTTTCATCTATTATGAGAAAATATGATAAAGAAAGAGAATCTTATTATAATAAAAACATTGACTTATATCTAGATGAAATAAAACATCACTATAATAAAGATTTAGAAGTAATGCTTGAAAATATAACATTAGATAATAAGTATTTACCTATAACATCTGATGGAAGAATAGTAAATCCTGGACACGATATGGAATGTTCTTTATTCTTACTTCAAGAAGCATTATATAGAAATGATAAAGATTTAGAAGCTTTTGCGGAAAAAGTATTTATAAATGCGATTAATTTAGGATGGGATAAAGAATATGGAGGAATATTCTATTTTAAAGATGCAGAAGGAATGCCTGTAGAAAGTTATGAACATGACATGAAATTATGGTGGCCACATAATGAAGGAATGGTGGCATCTCTACTTTTATACAAAACAACAGGGAAAGATATATATAAAGAATGGTTTATTAAAATAACTGACTATGCATTTAGTCATTTTAGTGATAGAGAATATGGTGAATGGTATGGCTATTTAAGAAGAGACGGACTTCCTACTATGCCACCTTGTAAGGGGTGTACATATAAAGGGCCATTCCACGTGATGCGATGCTTATCAAGCGTAATTCAAATATTTGATAATAAAGATTTTTAATCGTTTAACTAACTAATATGTTTCAATAGTAAAAGGCCAAAATGAAGTGAACCTCCAAAGTTGTGGTCCAACTTTTTCAGTGCACTACAATAATAGCAGTTTACCATTAATACAAAGCTATAAATATACCTCTAAGATTCACATTCTTAGAGGTTTTAAATTATCGTTTTAAGTTAATCTGATGAGGAAAAATTTCATCTTGATAATTGTCTATATATTCTTGTGCGGTTCCAAACCAATCGTCATATTCGCTACTTTGAATCCACATATTACCAAACATGTCTTTAATAAGTTTTAGTATTCTTTTTGCGATTTCACAGTTAGTATAGTGAAGATTAGTTAAATATGCTTTTTTGTTTGGAACCCTATCCACAGTTTCGTCCATTTCGCATTCTGGATCGTCTAATACATCATTTGGCGAAAATTCTAATTCAAAACCCTTACGCCCCCTCTTCATATAAATAAGGTCCTGGTCATCGTTCCAAATCGGATACGACTTGAACTCATTTTTCACTATATCACTTATAGATTCATATGTGATCGGTTTATCAGTGATTATAATTAAGTCTTTCATTTTTTTAATCCTCTCTAATAATTCTGATTTTACCATAATTATATACTTATATAAAACTACAAATACGGGACTTTAAAATATATTAAGGATGGATTCCGAAAACATTATGTAACGCAAGGATACAATGACTTGCTTCGAATAACTTTCTTATTAAAATATGATATTTAGAATATTTAAATATTATTCTAACTTTTTCTTTAGATAAATAGGTAATTCTTCTAATAGTTTGTATTTAGATATACCGAGTTTAGCATTAATGTTATTTAGTGTTGTTTGGGCAACAAACTTATCCGCATCTTTACATA
>CAJOMC010000027.1 GCA_905235635.1 uncultured Bacilli bacterium
TTATATTTTCTAATACATTCTAATTTGAATTCTTTTGTATAACGCATATGAAAAGTGAACCTCCAAAGTTGTGGTCCAACTTTTTCAGTTCACTTCAATTAAAGCCTCTTTTTTAAATAAATATGATATACTATTATCATATTAAGGTATAAAAATTGAAGAAAAGGTTTTTGTTAATAGTACTGTTATTTATTATTTCTCTTAGTCTCTCATCTTGTAGTTTACTGGATGATTTTTTGAATCAAATATCTGTTGAGTCATATTCCGGTACCACAACTAAAAATTCAACTGACGATGATACAGACTATCCTGTAATAACTACAACTATTACATCTGATGATATATCAATTTCTACTTCAAGAGTAACTGGTCCAACTACCAGTGTTACTTACATTAATTACACATATACTAACTCAAGTATAGAGGGTGAGCATTCTTATGGTTATTTAGATCTTAACCAATATGAAAATAAAGATGCATTAAAGAGCCTTTATAGTAACTTATACAATAAGTTATTAGATTTTTCACATGATTATACTGATGTAAGTTCATCATTAATTAATGGCACAAGAGTATATCAAATTATAGATACAGAGTTCTATGCTCAATACGGATTAACCGAAGATGAAGCATTCTTCGTATTAAAACTTGTAGAGTTAGATCATCCTGAATTCTATTTTATTTCAAATATAGTAAGAATATCAACTAAGACAGTTAATGATGAACCTAAGGAAAAAACTTTATATGTTGATGTGGCTCCTGATTATCATGAAGGTTCTATAAGACAAGCCTATGATATTAATATTAATTCGTTCTATAATGAAATTATTCTTCTCCTTGAAGCAGAAGATAATGAATTAACAATAACAAGAAAAGTTCATGACTATATTTTAGATAATGCAACATATGCCTATAAAACAGATGGTAAAACAGCGTCTGAAGAAGCTAATGCCCATAATATCATAGGTATTACAAGTGAAGGTGAAGGTGTATGTGAATCATATGCAGAATTATTTACTTATATATTAAATAAATTAGGCATTATGACATTAACAGTAACTGGTTACGGGGATAATGGAGAGACTATAGAAGCTCATGCTTGGAATTATGTAAGAATTGATGGTACATATTATGGCTTTGACTTAACATGGGATGATTCTACATCCTCAATGGATTATTTTGGTTTCTCATCTTCTAATACTGATCATATAGTCACCGAGACTGTGGGAATTAAAGAAGCAAAATTAGAATATCTATATGTTCTTCCAAGTTTATCAGATACTGATTTAGTATATTAATATATAATAATAATAATAATAATAACCCAAATTAAGAGAGGATTTTAATATGTGGTACTGGTACATCATTTATATTGTACTCGCAGTTTTAATTGTCTATTTATCGATTAAACTCGCAAATTATGTTGATGCATTAGATAAGAAAACGACTATTTCTGGTGCTTTTATAGGAGGCGTAATGCTTGCAGCTGTGACCTCGCTCCCAGAGCTTTTCACAACTATTAGTGCTGTATTAATTGTGAAAGAGCCTGAACTAGTAATAGGCAACATTATTGGCTCAGATTTATTTAATTTAGTCGTTATAGGACTCTCTATATCACTATTTATAATCAAGTGGCATAGGGCTAAAATTGGCGTTATCCACGTAAAAGAGTTAATTATTACCTTAGTCATTACTCTACTTGTAATTTACTCGTTAGTTTCACCATATCAACCACAAGTTGGACCTATTAACTTACTAGTAATTCCAATCCTTGCCCTATATATTTTATCTATTAAAATTCAACCTAAAGATAGTGAAAAAGATGAAGACGATGAGGGTGATGAAATCCCTAAAGGAGTCCTTGCCTTACCAGTAAAGACAATAGTCATCAGATTTATTATCAGTGCTATTCTATTGATTATTGTTTCAATAGGCCTAACATATGCGACAGACAAGGTCGCAGATGCGCTTAATTTAGGTGCGACAGTTGCGGGTAGCATTTTCCTCGCTATTGCGACATCACTTCCTGAGCTTATATCTACTATTACATTATGTAAGAAAGGAAACTTTGATGCAGGATTCGGCAATATAGTTGGCTCAAACAACTTTAACTACTTTATTTTATTTTTCGCTGAAATGATATCTTGGAATAAGGATAAAGGATATAACGGATCAGTACTTGTATATCATTCCAATGAAGCATTCCTCCTAGCCTTATTCTTAGTTCTTTCAATTGTTCTTTCAATTGGCGTAATATTAATACATAGATATAGAACGCCAAAATTATTAGAAAATAAAGGCAATTTAAAACTATTTAACATTATATCTATAATACTTGGCGTACTTATTGTCCTATCATACATCTTATATGAAGCACTAGCTCCATTTATTACTATATTCTAGTGATTTCCTAAGTAAAAAGACCTTAGAATGACTAAGGTTTTTTTAATGTTGATTATTTTATAATCAAGAATTATAATTTTAGTAGTTAACTAAGGAGGAGACCATTTATGGATATTGATGATATTGTTAGAGAAATACTAGACATAATAAGAAATAAAAAATTATCAAAAGAAGACCTTGCTAAGGAATTATCTCAATACCACGAATCTGACATTGCCCAGGCAATACCGCTTCTTACCGAGGATGAACAAAAACATCTATTCTCAGAATTATCTATAGATGATCTTGCGGAGTTATTCACTTACCTTGAAAATCCTGAAGAATATCTTGAGGAAATGACTGTTGAAGAAGTAGCTGATATCGTTGAAGCGATGGATGCCGACGATGCGGTAGACGTTCTTGAAGACATGGAACCAGATGTCCTTGAAGATATCCTTGAAGAGATGGAGGACGAATCTGTAAAAGACATTGAGCTCATCAAACAATACGATGAAGGTGAGATAGGTTCTAAGATTACTACTAACTTTATAGTAGTACCTAAAAATGCGTCTATTAAGCTTGCGATGCATATCCTAATCGCAGAAGCACCTGAGAACGATAATATATCAAATATCTTTGTGGTAGATGAAGAAAACAAATACTTTGGTACTATTGAACTTAAAGATTTAATTATCGCAAGAGCGAATAGTGAACTAATTGATATTACTAAAACATCTTATCCTACCTTACATGATAAGGATAGAGTAGAAGATGTGATCACCGAACTCAAGGATATTGACCTTGAAATTATTCCAGTATTAAACGAGAAAGATGAAATCATTGGTGTTATCACATCATCAGATATCATCGAGACTGTCGATGAAGAGTTAGGCGAAGACTACGCTAAGTTTGCGGGTCTAACGGAAGAAGAAGAGGTTGATGAATCATTCCTTCATTCAGTTAGAAAAAGAATACCTTGGCTTGCGATGTTACTTGGGCTTGATATAGTTACATCCACAGTTCTAACTAATTTTGAGTTTGTAATCGCATCACTTCCATCGCTTGTATTATTTCAATCACTCGTACTGGATACATCAGGTAATGCGGGAACACAGGCTCTAGCTGTTACTATTAGATCATTAACTAATAATGAAATCAATAAAAAGAATTTCTGGAAGAACATCTTAAAAGAATTCCTGACTGGTTTATTTAATGGTATATTTGCAGGTCTTGTATCATTTACTATTATATTCTTATTCCTTGTGATTACAAAGAATATGGTTACCGAGACTGGTACAATACTCACTCAGCTTAAAGCATCACTTACAGTATCTATTGCGCTATTTACCGCAATACCTATGTCGACACTTGCGGGTCTTTTATTCCCTATTATCTTAAAGAAGATAGGCGTGGACCCTGCGGTTGCATCCGGCCCACTTATCACAACATTATCTGACGTTTGTGGTGTATCCATTTATTATGGCATTTCTATTCTGATGTTTAGCCTAATGGTGGGATAATGAAAAATAGTTACACAAACAACGTGTGACTATTTTAGCTAAAGAATTAAAGAGGAGACTATCTTATGAAGGCAGATCTACATATGCATTCTATTTATTCAGACGGAAAACTTAATATAGACGAGCTTATCGATAGAATTATTGATGCAAAATTAGATGTAGTCGCATTAACCGACCACGATACAATTTATGGCGTCGAAGAATATAAAGAAAAACTAAATCAAATGGGAAGAACTGTGGTAGTTGGGCTTGAACTATCTACTAAGTTTTATGGTGAATCTATTCATATACTTGGATATTTTAAATCACTAGATGCGATATCACCTGATTTTAAAGAGTATCTCATTCACATGAAAGATGTTAGATATAATAGACTTAAAGGTATGATAGAAAACGTTAATAGAATATATGGATTTAATATCGATTTCAATAAGATAGTAGAAAAGCATCCATATATGCTTGAACGTCCTCACCTCGCAGATGCGATAGAAAATGAAACTGGTGAAGAAAGACAAGAAATATTTAAAAAATATATTGGGAATGATTCACCTGCCTATATTCCGGTCGCAAAGATTACACCACTTGAAGGAGTTAATATGATACACAAGGCAGGTGGTGTTGCAATACTTGCGCATCCATACTGCTATAAAGATCCGATGAGTGTAATTTTAAGCGCTCCATTTGATGGACTTGAAGTATTTTATGGCCCATCTAAATTAGATAAGAAACAATTTGATGTTTTTTATAATTATGCAAAAACTCATAATATGTTTATGACTGGTGGTTCAGACTATCACCAAGATATTGATAAAAAACATTCTCAAATTGGTACTGCAGACTATAAGTCTCCATATGTAGAAGAATTCCTTAATGGAATTGGTGTAGAGGTAATCGAATGAAAGTAAATGAAAGAATTAATAAATTAAGAGAATTAATGTCATCAAGAGGGATTGATGCATATATAGTAGATAATGCTGACCATCACTCTAGCGAATATGTTAACCCATATTTTAAAGAAAGAACTTATATGTCATCTTTTGATGGTTCAAATGGTACCCTTTTAATCACTAAAGATGAGGCTTTTCTGTGGACTGATGGTAGATATTTTCTCCAAGCTGAATTAGATTTAAAAGACACAGAAATTAAGTTAATGAAGATGGGTGTTGAGGTGTTCCCTTCACTAGATGAATATATCAAAACTAATTTAAAAGGTAAAACCATCGGATTTGATGGTGAATGTTTTTCTTCATCATTTGGTGAAGAAATATCTGAATACTTAACAATTAAGTCAGATGAAGACTTAGTAGGTTTAATATTTGAAAATAGAGGAAAGATAAAATTTAGCGAGATATGGCCACTTTCCATTGAGTATAGTGGTGAGTCACATAAGAGTAAACTTGAAAGAGTAAGAAAAGAAATAAAAGAAAATAATGCTACTTCACTCATTCTCACATCTCTTGATGATATTGCGTGGTTTTATAATCTAAGAGGAGGAGATGTACCTATTACTCCAGTATTCTTATCTTTCGCATATATCTCATTAGATAAAGAAGTTCTATTCTTAAATACAAAATCTCTAAATAGTGGTGCGAAGAAAGCATTAAAAGAAGATAATGTAGAACTAAACGAATATATGTCCTTCTCAAGCTTCTTAAAGGAACTGAAAGATGAAACAATACTCGTATCACAAAATAAACTTTCTTATTTATACCTCAAATTAATCAAAGAAAATAATAAGGTTATTGATAAAGATAACCCAACACTAAACATGAAAGCAATTAAAAATAGTGTTGAAATCAAAAACAATAGAGAAATCCATGAATATGACGGCCTTGCAGTATTTAGATTTATGAAGTATCTAAAAGAAGCTTATAGGGATAACGTTAAGTTAAGTGAATTCCCAATGGCCGAAAAAGTTCTTGAATATAGGAAGATGTGTGATAAATTCTATGAGGTATCATTTGAAACTATCGCATCATGGAACTCAAATGGCGCAATCGTACACTATGAACCTACAAAAGAATCTTCTATGGCTGTAGAAGGAAGTGGTTTCTTCTTACTTGATAGTGGTGGACAATATATGGGTGGTACAACTGATATCACAAGAACTATGATGCTTGGCGATATAAGTCAAGAAATGAAGCACCATTATACTATGGTACTTAAAGGATTAATTAGCGTATCTAGTTCTAAGTTTATTAAAGGTACTACTGGAAGAAATATCGATATGCTTTCAAGAGAAATCTTCTGGAAGGAAGGACTAGATTATAGACATGGCACAGGCCATGGTATTGGTTATATGTTAAATGTTCATGAAGGCCCTCAAGCTATAAGATATCAAAATGTAGCTAATAGATACGATATGACTGAATTTAAGCCAGGCATGGTCACCTCTATTGAACCAGGTATATATTTATCTGGGAAGTATGGAATAAGGCTAGAAAACGAGATTTTATGTAAGGAAGATATGAAGACTGAGTGGGGTGATTTTTACTCATTTGAAACATTAACTATCTGTCCATTTGATCTTGAACCAGTGCTTATAGATGAAGTCACAGAAGATGAGAG
The DNA here is from genome assembly GCA_905235635.1 of uncultured Bacilli bacterium. Lineage (GTDB taxonomy): Bacteria > Bacillota_I > Bacilli_A > Izemoplasmatales > UBA1188 > UBA1188. The sequence continues at coordinate 6,471 of CAJOMC010000027.1, forward strand.
GAAGTGGTTAAATGATTACCATAAGATGGTTTATGATAAACTATCTAAGCTAGTCAATAAAGAGGAACTTGAAACCTTAAAAGAATTCACTAGACAAATTTAATATTTTCATAATAATTTACATATTGTAAAATATTTAATATATGAAGGCATTAATAATCTCAAATCCTTTCAAAGGAACTATATCTTCAAAAGATATAGGAAATACCATATCTTATGCATTAAGAAATAAGGGTATTTCCTCTTTATCTATTCCATCTACTGATGGTGGAGATGGTTTTCTTGATGCTTTTTCATATATAGACAAAGAAGCAATAATAAAAACTTATAAAGTAAAGTTTCTAGATAAAGAAATAGATGCGAATTATTTATTAAACGAAAGATTAAAAACTGCGTATCTTTCTTTATCTGATACATGTGGCATTAAATATCTATCCAAAAAAGAACGTGACCCAATGAATATAGGATTATATCCATTAGGTCTTTTAATGAGATATATCATAGAAAATGAACACGTATCCCAAATTAAAATAGGAATTGGTGGGTCACCTTCTATTGATTTGGGCGCAGGATTTCTTGAGGGACTGGGCGTAAAGTTTTATGACAAAAACAATAATCTTATTCATAATTTATGTAATTCTAAACTAAAACTAATAGATAAGGTAGATACATCGTATATAGACAATTTAATAAAAGATGTAATAATTGTGTGTCTAAAAGATGTTAATTGTAGGATTATAAGAAATGGCGCATGTGATTCATACGCCTTAACGAAAGGCGCAAGAACTAGCGATATCCCTACGATTAGAGAAAACGCTAAAGCCTTCATCAATATGACTAAAAGTATTAAAGGAAATATGGTTAAAGATAGTAAATACTTTGGTGCCGCAGGAGGCTTAGCGTTTAGTCTGTTCTATTATTTACATGCTTCACTTGTATCTGGTGCTGAAGAATTCCTTAAATGTATTAGAATAGATGGCTTACTTAAAGAATATGACCTTGTGATTACTGGTGAAGGAGCTTACGATAATCAAACAAGCCAGGGTAAATTAATTAATGCGATTAAAAAACACAGACCTAAAAAGTTAATAATAGTTTGTGGTATCAATAGATCAAATAAGAAAAAGAATATCTATTCTATAGTACCTGATGTCGCAAGCCACAAAGAATCGATGTATAATCCCAAAGAATGTTTAATTAGATTAATAGATATAATAGATTTTAACAAATAATAAAGAGGAGATTTATGAGAAAATTTCTAACTGATTCTAAGAAAGCACTAATAGTTCTTTGTGCTTTAATAGTCGCTATCTTCATATTTATGATTTTAGCTAACGGCATTCAAACTGCCTGGGGCAAGATTAAAGTTCAAACTGAAACACTTACTGTAAACGACCCAGTAAGTGAAACTAATGAAGAAATTAGTCTTGCCTATAAGATTTATGTTCCTAAGAATGCATCTAAAGAATCTAAAGCACCTGCGGCTTTACTTCTTCATGGGTACCAAAACGATAAGGAAACATGTGACGCCTATGCGATAGAACTCGCAAGAAGAGGATTTGTCGTACTCTCAATCGATGAGTATGGCCACGGTTCTACTGATATAGGCTTCTTAAAAAGAGGATACGTCAACCATAAAGTAAAGGTTAATTATGGTAATGATAGTGAAGAAGATGGTACATATGCTTCTGTATCTGGTTCAAAAAGATATAGAATCTTGATGAACTTTTCTAACCTTTCTTTCTTCTTAGATAAATATTCAAAAGATGCAGAAGGGAACGAAATATATGACTCATCAATGGGTGGAATTGCTGCATACTATTATCTATCACAACTTGATTATGTGGATAATTCTAAGATGATTGTATCTGGTCATTCTATGGGTACTTGGGCATCGTGGACTGTCGCTGCATTCTATTCTAAGAATGATATTGCACCTAAAGCCGTAGTACTGCAATGTGGTGAATTATTTAGAATGAATAGTGTGGCGGATAGTGAAGGTGTTGCGCCATATGACACTAATGAAATCAAATTTGGAAACATCTTATTACTTCAAGCTAAATGGGATGAATTTAATTATTTTAGAGATTATAAAAACAAAGTATCAGATGAACTCCTTGATACAGCGATTAGATATGAATTCCTAGGTACTACAAAAGGTAATGCTGAATGGAATAAAGTATATGGTTCATTTGAGGATGGTACCGCAAGAGAAATAGTCCTTCTTTATACTAACCATAGACTTACTACTCATAATAGGAAAGGCCTTGCCTATGTCTTTGATTTTATTTCTAAATCAACTGGTGTAGATATGGGATTAAAGAACACTAATACAATTTTCTCATGGAAAGAATTATTTGTATTACTCGCAACATTCTCAGGACTTCTATCACTTCTTGCGGTACTCATGATTTTAAAGAACGTTCCATTCTTTAAAGAAGTATTTGTACCATTTGAAGATGAAAGACAAGTAAAGGTAAAGGAAGGATGGAGTTGGTGGAAAGGAACTATTCTTACTATGGCAATTTCTGCCTTTACATATCCATTCCTAACTCAACTCGGTCACGCATTATTCCCACTACCTGAAAAAGTATTTAGAATGAGTGTAGGTAATGGTTTCCTCGTATGGTATTTATTCTTAATCGTAGTAATGCTATGCCTTACTATTATTCCGAGATTAATTGGAAAGAAAAAAGGAAAAGAACTACCAGACTATGTAGATATGGGCCTTTCAAGAATTGAACACAAGGATTCACTAGATTGGTTACTATTTGGAAAGAGTTTACTAGTCGCATCTATTATGATTCTTGTGATGTATCTAGAAGTGACACTAACTACAGTTATTTTTCAACTAGACTTTAGATATATTTGGCCATTCTTTAGAATGTTTACATGGACTAGATTTGGCCAATTCCTAGTATATCTACCAGTATTCATGTTATTCTTCATTTTAAATAACTCAAAGATCTTTGCATCTCAAAGAGCGAAGGATGCAATAACTCCTGGATTTAAAGGATTTATTAATACATGGTGGAGAGGTGCCATTCAAATGGTAGGTGGAATCTTATTCATTATCTTACTCGAATATATTCCATTCTTCTTAAATATTGGTCCTGGTGCTGATTTACTTTTTAGTTCAACATTTGGTGGCCCATTTATGTCACTCTTAATAGTATTTGCACCTCAAGTAATTGTGTTCTCGCTAATTTGCACATTCTGTTATAGAAAGACAGGAAATATCTATATTGGTGCCATGACTGTATCAATGCTTGCCTGCTGGGTTGTAACTGGCGGATCAGCAATGGTATAATACGATATCATTAAATGAAAAAAGGCGGTTCTTTAAATAACGAGGTGTGTTTCCGTACACGACCTCATAAAGAATCATCAAAAAAACTATAAATATTGAGGTGTGTCCTCAATAAATTAAGTGGT
>CAJOMC010000028.1 GCA_905235635.1 uncultured Bacilli bacterium
TTAATATCAAAAGAAAAGGACTTAGTCCATTTGAATATAGACAAAAGTCCTTATCTTTAGTAGCATAATTTTGAGTACAACTTTTTCAGTGCACTACAGCCTCTACCCTCTTTATTTTTTCAATTAACTCGTTTTTTCAACAACAACATCATAATATTTTTTTGCTATTTCTTGAAGTTCTATATTTTTCATAGTGTAGTTTTACCATCTTTTATAATAGTCTCGTTTTTATTGCGCTTCCGCTAAATCTAACATACGATTGTATTTTATCGCCATTTCATTGGCCTTGCACATTAAATTATAATCACTATGTCTTCCGGCATAATATCCTTCATATGCGTAGCTATAAAAACTTTCAAAGTGATTCACTGCTCTTTGACCAGCTTCTGTAGCTCTATTATAAATGGCAATTCCATCATCATAAATACTATAGCCATCCGAACTACGCAATATTCTTAATAATCTTATTGCTTCATCGATTTCGTTTTCAATTCTTAATGCATCTGAAAATGTATAAATCATAATAATACTCCTCGCTATATTATAAATATCTTTTTGTTAAATCTGGCATCACAGTGTTTATCCACCAATCTATTTCTCCAGTTTCAACTTCGTTAGGATGTTCTGCTAATTTTTTCATGAAATTGTAACTAACCCAAATGTCTTCATACTCATTCATATGGTCATACTCTTGAGAGTATTCATATAATTCCCATACCATATCTTGTGCTTCTTCGCATAATTCTGTGACGCTTTTTTTATAGCCATTAAAATCATCGGCAATATATCCAGGAATTGTTTCTTTTGAGCTGCCAAAATAGCCATATCCAGGCCTTCTTAGTATAATCAATTTTTGTAATGCATGTGTTAATTTAAACGCTATATTTCCGATTTCAGATTTTGTATAATTCACTATCTATTCTCCTTTTTTGATTTTTATGAATTGTTTCCAAACACTAAGCACGAAATTACTTCAACATGGAAAGTCGGAATCAAACCATCTATCTGCATTTTGAATTGATTATAATCTAATGATTATATATAGGTCAATTAAGTTACCACAAAAGTCACATTTATTGTTTATGAGTTAGTTTATATTTCTTATTCACGATAAATCCAATCTCTAAAAGTAATATATTTAGTAATAGGAAACATCCTAAATATATAGGCATTATAGTGTAGCCAAAGCGTTCTAGTATATGCCCGAAAACCATAGGCATTAAAGTGGCACCTATATATGCACTTGACATCTGAAGACCAATAATAGATGCACTAAACTCTATTCCAAAATTAATAGGTGCCATATGTTGGATAGATGGATATATTGGTCACATTCCTAAACCAACTAAGAAAAATGCTATGGTGGTTAAAATATAGTTATTTAATGGAATAGCCATTAAAATAACACCTATTGCTTCTACTATAATACCAATACTTATTAAGTTCTTATCATTTATTCTTTTAGATATAAATCCAGATATATGTTTTATATAGATTATTATAAATTAGTATATATAGGAAAACAAGAAACTATGTAGATATATAGTAATGAATAATATAGAGATGCTTTTTGGCTTCTCTATATTATGTTTATATCAAACGTTAGAATTAATATATTATTTGATTAAAGTAGTAATATTCTATAGTTTCTTTAATATATTAAGTACATCTTCATTTTTATATTTTGAAGATGCAATACCTAAAGCTATATCTTCTATGATTTCATCTGTAAAATCAAGGTAAATACCATTTACCTCTAAAAAAGAAATCATAATATATACACCAATCCTTTTATTTCCATCTATAAAAGGATGATTTGAAACAAGACCATAACATAATCTTGCGGCTTTTTCTATTTTTGATGGAAATAGTTCCTTACCATCAAAAGTTTGATATGGTGCTTCAACTATAGATTCTAATAGTTCTTCACTTCTAATACCAAAAGAACCACCAGTTTCACTCACTATCATTTGATAAAGTAATAAAATTCTCTCTTTAGTGAATTTTATCATTTCGCAAGCTCCTTAAATGCGTTAATGTGTCTATTCAATATTCTATTAGATATAATTAATATTTTTTCATCATCACTTAATTCAAGGAAATTATTATCATTAAAATCAATAATGATATATCTAGGCTTATTGTTTTTCATAACGATAGCCTTTTTATTCTTATCAACGATTTTAACTGCTTTAGAGAAATTTTGATTAGCTTCTGTCATTGAAATAATTTGTTCTGTATTAATAATCATAATTACCACCTTCTATATTCATTATATAGAAAATATAGGATAAATTCAACCTATATTTAGTAATTAGTGCTATTAATAAACAAAAAAACACTCAGCTTGAGTGTTTTATTTGTTAGAATGGTGGCTCAGGGCAGGATCGAACTGCCGACACATGGATTTTCAGTCCATTGCTCTACCTACTGAGCTACCGAGCCACAATGCTAATTGTTATTATAACAAATCTTTTTGTTTTTTAAACAATTATTTTTAAGAAATTAAGCATTTCTTTACTGTTCTTGATCATATTTCTTTATATAAGAGTTAATATCATTCTCTATAACCTTTAATGCTTCTTCTTTATTTAAGACATCTTTTACTGCGGTTTGTTTGCCTTCTAGGTTTTTATAGACAGTAAAGAAATGCTTAATTTCATCAAAGATATGAGATGGCAAATCATATATATCGTGGTAACAGTTATACATAGGATCTGCGAATGGTATACAGATAATCTTCGCATCTATCAATCCTTGATCAAGCATTTGTACTACACCTATTGGATAACACCTCACAGTTGTTAGTGGGTCTAGTGCTTCACTACAAAGCACTAGACAATCTAGTGGATCGTTATCTTCTGCATAGGTTAGTGGTATAAAACCATAGTTCGCAGGATAATGAGTTGATGTATATAGTATTCTATCTAATATAATTAAACCTGTTTCTTTGTCTAGTTCATATTTCTTTTTAGAACCTTTAGATATTTCTATTACCGCAATAAAATCATCAGGTTTAATTCTATCTCTTCTTATCATATTCCATATAGTATTTGTCATATTCTTATACCTCTTTTATATTTTACTATGTAAAAATGTAATTGAAAAGATTATACGAGTGATATAATGAAAATAAAGAGGTATAAGAATATGACAGAATTAAAGATTAAAAATAATTGGATTTCTCTTGGCGGCTCATCTTATGTAACAGATATGGCTGACAATAAAGTTTTTGGTGTAAAAGGTAAAATAGTTACTTTATCAAGAAAGAAATACATCCAAGACTTAGAAGGAAATACTTTATATGTAGTAAGAAATCAAATAGTAAGATTCTTCGTTAGAAGAGCATTTGTATTTGATGCTGAAGGAAATAAAGTATGTACTATTAAAAAACAATATTTCTCACTAAGATCTAAATTCTTTGTTGAAGGATATAAAGATGAACTTGTAATTGATGGTAACATTCTCTCTTATAACTATGATATAAGAAAGAATGGTGTATCAATTGGACATGTTGCAAGAAAGATATCTCTAAGAGATTCATTCGTCCTAACATGTGAAACTAAAGAAGATGAAGCATTCCTCGTTGCACTTGTAATCGCAATAGATAATATTGTTGATCAAATGCGTAGTGATGCAAATAATAATTAATAGGTAAATATATTGAAAAGAAGTCTTGCTTAATCGCAAGACTTCTTTTCTTTTTGTATATTCTATTTAATATTACTCATTTTCCAAATTACCATCGGGTGGGCTTCAATGTTATTCGTCTTTATATCATCGAATAGTAATTCATAGTTAAAGACTCCCTTATTAAAGTTATCAATAAATGTTTTTTCCTTATCACTTAAACTGAATAGTTCTTTAACTTTATCAGATACAGACTTCTTTATTTCTTCGATATCTGTTTTTTCTTCTCTTTTTAAGACTGGAATAAGTGTCTTTTTGATTAAGTTATAATTTAATGAATTAATTCTATTTAGGCAGTCATCAATTGTTTTTTCGAAATCAATCGGGAGGTCGCTTCCGAGAAGAACATAGAAAATAGCAATCTTCCTTGCAATTCTGAGATTACACACATCAGCTTTTAAAGCATTATAAACATCATAGATATCTCTTGGAGTTGTCCTGGTGATAAGTGCACTTATTTTTGAACCTATTAATTCATCGTTTGAAAGTCTATTAACTTTAACCATCTCACCTATTTTTAGTGAAACTTCATCTTTAACTAAATCAAGAACGTGTACTCTATCAGAATAATTTATCTCAATTTTTAAACTATCTCTTGAGTTAGAAGTGGTTTGATAATTGAATACAAATGAATCAAGAGCGTGAGTAAACTTTGACTTATCACTAAGATGATACTCTTCGCTCATCATGTATTCAGTTATTTCTTTTTTAATTTCTTCTCTTATGGGATCTAATGCTTCTTTTGTTAAGTTACAAGAAAAATCAAAATCAATATCAACACTTAGGCGTTCAAGGTTAAGTAGAAATACATTTATTGCAGTTCCGCCTTTAAGTAATAAGTTTTTACCAAACTCACTTTGATTAATATAATTAAGTATTTGGCAAAGCCTTAATACTTTTTCGGTATTATTTACAAGAAAATTATTCTCATTTGCGATTCTTAAAACTCCTTTTCTTGAATACTTAAACATCAATATCTCCTCCTTTACTCACTATTTTCTTTAAATCTTTATATGCATATAATCCCCACTCTTTAACAAATTCTAGTTTTCTTATCTCGTTATGCGAAAGATAGCCAATATTGTTGCAATTAGAATGGTTTTTTAAGAATACAAAGAAACTATCACTTATATTTAAATCTTCCTTGAAGAATGATAGGAAGTATCCTGCTTTTCGGTATAGAATATCTTTGTCATATTCTAAAAGCATTTCCTTTAGTCTATCTTCATTAACCCTATCAACTAAATCTATACACTTAACCAGTTCTTCTACATCCATAACTTTGCCAAGCATGTTTATAGAGTCTACTATAGTACGTTCTATTGTTGTTACTCTAACATCTTGAATGACTTCAACTTGTTTTAAAGAATTTGTCCCAAAATAATAGTAATCATACTCACCATAAGAGAAAGACTGGAACTTTTTTACACTAGAAACTTGAACTTCGTAGAACACTTGATTATAGTATCCATAAAACTCAAATGCAGTGTGATAAGAGATGAAAGATGAATCAGTTATATTTGATCCAATAATATAACGGCTCGAACAATCTTCAAGAGTCTGTGCATTAACATAAGTATATAGATTTCTTTTTATTCTTCTTACTTCGCCGCTACGTAGTAAACTAGCTATTGTTTTATCAGCTTTATCTCTATTACCAGTAATAGAAACGACATCATCGAAGGTAAATATACCGGTACGAGCCAATTTCAAGGAATACTTCATATGTTTAACCCCCTTTCTGATATAATAATACATTATTTTTGTATTTTTATCAATGAAACGGAATTATTTTTACGTTTATTCTCCATTTTTACAAATATTTCATCAATTATAAATAAAGAAATAATATCTGATAGAAAATAGGGATTAAAGTATTTGGTGTAGTATTGCTCTTATAATATACGTAGATTACATATGAATTTTAAATATTTTTTTATTATTAAAAGATTCATTTATTTCATATAACTTTTATTATTTTAAAACAACTTTCCAAATATCATCTTTAACTATATATTGAAATTCACTTAAATCATTTGAACTCATTACTTTTAACAATTCTATAAAATCATCAACTGTATTAATATCTTTTAATCTATCATATTCAACCCATTCAATATTTCCTTCATCTGATGGTTTTAAATTGCCTGAGTATTCATTTGTTTTGAATAAGAAAACAACATATCTACCATGTTTAATTGGAAATTGTTTTACTCCTACCAAAATTGGGTTTTTAATATCTAGACCTGTTTCTTCTTTCATTTCTCTTATAACTGCACCGACAAATGATTCATCTCGCTCAACATGACCACCTGGAAGCGTGTAACCTTGCCAGTCATTTTTTACTCTATTTTGAAGCAGTATTTTACCATCTTTCTCAATTAAACATAGAACTGTAAGTTCTACTCTTTCAGTTCTGTCAACGGATATAACTTTAGCCTCCATATCTTTAGCTAAATTATCAAAAAGATCATTAACATCTAAATCAAATTTTTTAATTAATAATTCAAGCTTATCTTGGCTCATATCATTAACACCTTTTTCAATTTTATTAACAGTTGATTTAGATGTATATCCAAGCTCTTTAGCGAATGCTTCTTGGCTCATACCGTGTTCAAGTCTTACTTTTTTTATTTTATCTCCAAAATTATCACTCATTTTTAGTCACAACCTTTTTTAGATTATTTTTATTAAACAATTCTTTTTCTTCGTTTGCTTCATTATTTAAGGTGATTAGTCTTTCCCTTTGACTAATACCATCTTTAATTAATAATGAATTATGATATTCAAGATTAGAAAGAATGGCCAGTTCAATAGTAGAAGCATAATCTCTAATATTACCTTTTTTATCAGGATTATTTTCTTTCCATTCTTTAGCTTTCATACCAAATAAGGCAACATTTATCATATCTGCCTCACTAGCATAAATGTATGACTTTTGTTCCTCTGTTAGATTAACAGGTATTAAATACTTCCTAATTGTATCTGTGTTAATTAAATAATTTAACTTAGTGAGCAATCTTTTACCTTGCCACTCAAGTTTATCACTTTCTTCTGCTTTTAGTCTTTGGAACTCCTTAATTATATATAGTTTAACTTCGGCAGAAATCCAGCTTGCAAATTCTAATGCAATATCTCTATGGGCGAATGTTCCACCATTTTTGGTGGCTTTGGTCCCTAATGCCTATAGCATTATAATCATTTATCCATCTTGTTGGCGACATAGTAAATGAATTTCTTCCAGCTTCACTCAATAGGGGGTCGAATTCGAACCCTTTAAAGTTCGGATTGTTTATTTTTTCCCAAAGGCCCAAAAATTCCAAAGTTGATCTCGATCTCATCCAATTCTTAACAACATCTTTGGGTTCTATTGGATTTTTTATTCTAGCTATATCTGTCAATGATATATAATCATCATCGCCAGAACCTGTAACATTAATAACTTTTTCTTTAACAGTTATACTTTTCATATTGCACCTAGTATAATCAAATTGGATAGGTATAAGTCCGATTTGACTCCTCCATCTTATATAACAATTTTAACATATGGTTGACTTATAATCAACTAAATAAAGCGAAAATTACACTAATGATAATATCCACATATTTTTCTAGCGAGTCCTCCTCAAGAACACTTTAAAAAAGACCAAATGAAAAAGGGTTGTTAGCAAATAGCTTAACAACCCTTTTCCACATTACTTATCATTTAATAATCTATCTAGTACTTCTTTATTGTTATCAGTTACCATCTTAATTTTATCGCATAAGGCTATTTCTGTGCATTTACCACAACGCTCTAGCCCCTTCGATAAAGCACATAATCTTATAGGACACATATGTTCACAGAATGGAAATTTAATTCCTTCTACCATACAGCCAAGACAATTAATATCTTCCTTTTTGATAGTTACTTCATTAAGTATATTCCATTTTTCTGCGACCATTTGCCTCATATTATCATCATCATTTATGGTGGCCATTCTTGCTTCACACTTTTCACAATCAAGACCACAATACGCTATTAGTTTATCCATTATTTTTTATCTCCAAATATTTATGCCTCTAAATACATATAAATCTTTTTGTATATATCTATACATATTATATATTAAGAGTTGGCATTATAGAAATAATAGTAAGAAAAAGTTGGCTTTGATGCCAACTATTTTCTTCACTATATATCGTATTTGTCAATTCTATTTCTTGCTTCTATATATACTTCGCAGTCATCTCTTATTCCAATTATAATGATAAGCATAACATTTTCGGTTCTAACTGCTTTGTAAACTATTCGAATACCTAGTTGTTTTAGTTTTATCTTAAGTAATCCAGATAAATCTAGTGCCCCCTTATGACCTAAAGGTTTGCCATATCCACCCTCGTATATAGAAAGCGGATTCATTTTACTCTTTTAATAATACTTTGGACGATTATTTGTGTACCATGGTCTAAACTCTTTAAATCCTTTTTAGCATCTTTAAGATATTCGACCTTCCAACTCATTTAAGCAGGTCCTCGCTTATTGGTTCAATATCTTCTTTTCTAATGCCAAGTTCTTTTAAGGCTTCTTCCTCAGAAATAATATCAGAATCTTTCATATTATTTAATCTTTCCTCAGCAAGTCTTAATAGCCTTAAATCATTTAGTTCTTCCATAAGCTCAACATACTCATCTGGTGACATAAGCACACATTCAGCAACGTTATTTTTCATTACCACCTTTGTGCCTGTCTTTTTAACATCCTCAAAAATCTTACCAGCTAATCCCCTATTAAATACAGATATTGATATTGTGTTTTTTATTGCACCACTCATATCAGACATTATATGTACCGTATAATAAATTTAGATAGGCATAAGTCTAAATTTATTCCTTTACTTATTGTCTTTAGAATATCCACGATAGTGGGTATTCAGAGGACCCCCATG
>CAJOMC010000029.1 GCA_905235635.1 uncultured Bacilli bacterium
AAAAGAAAAAAAGATAATCAGTTTAATTACGGTATAGCAACTACTATAATTCCTGATTATCTTTTTCTTTTATCATACGTGTTAAATTTTGACGTATACCTTTAATTAACAAAAAATATGCCTTTTTATTTGGCATATTTTCATTATATATTTCTAGTTTTATTCATATTTATTAGCTACTTCTTCTAATAACCTTCTAATTGGTAAATGTTGTGGACAAATGTGTTCGCATTTACCACATTTAATGCAATCAGATGCTTTACCTAAATCTTTTATAATCCAAGCATATTGATCTTTATTGTCAATATTAGAGAAAATAATAGAATTATTCATTAAGCCAAACATTCTTGGAATTCTTATTTGTTTAGGACAACCATCTACGCAGTATCTACAACCAGTACATTGAATTAAGTCTAGAGCATTAAAACGCTTAGACACCTCATTTAATGCGGCTAATTCTAATTCATTTAAAGGGACGAAATCTTTCATATATGAAACATTATCCTTCATTTGGCTAAGATTAGACATACCAGATAGTACCATAAATATTTGATCAAAACTTGCGACAAAACGAATCGCAAAACTAGCATTAGAATAGTTAGTGTTTTGTCTCTTATTTACATCATCAAATATTTCTTTAATATAGTTAGGAATATTTACTAGTTGTCCGCCTTTAACAGGTTCCATTACAACTATTGGTTTATTATGCTTTTTACAAACATCGTAGCACTTCTTAGATTCAACAGTTAAGGAATCATAGTCTAAATAGTTGAACTGAATTTGAACAAATTCTACTTCAGGATGTTCAGTTAAAATCTTATCTAGATATTCGGCATTATCATGAAATGAAAAACCAACGTGCCTAACTTTACCTAGTCTTTTCAATTCTTGTGCTGCTTCATAAGCTTTACATTCTTGATATTTTGGATAATTACCTGAACCTTGAGCGTGCATTAAATAGAAATCGAAATAATCTACTCCTACAGCTTCAAGTTGTTCATCAAAAATTTTAAAAACATCTTCATAACTATTAAACATATAAGTGCTTAATTTATTAGCTAATAAATAAGATGCTCTTGGATATCTTTTAGTTAAACATTCTTTAATTGCTAGTTCACTTTTTCCTTCAATGTAAGGATGTGCTGTATCAAAATAATTAAAACCATTCGCAATAAAATGGTCTACCATTTTTTTGAATTCTTCTATATTAACTTCACTTCCATTCATTGGAAGACGCATACAGCCAAAACCTAATTTTTTATTAACTTCCTTAAAAGCATTCATATATTCAACTTCTCCTTATTTTGATTTTAAAACAAAAAACTTAAAATAAAAGTTACTTAATTAATCTGACATTCGATGTCAGATTTTATATTATATACTCAATAGTTGCTTAAACAATAATTAGAAACCAAGGGCAGGAATGTAGTGCGATAATACCACCCAAACCGCAAGAAGCATTAAGATAATACCACCAATTATTCCTGTTACCTCATAACTTCCTTTTAGTATCTTCATTATTCGTTTTCCAAGGAATAACCCAACAAGCGAAATAGAAAAAGTTAATAAGAGGATAATTGAAACATGAAGCCATATAGTTGATGTAGTCGATAAATCTGCGTGGCATGCAACACCTGCGGCAAGTGCATCTATAGCGGTAATAAATCCATAAAATATTATTTCTTTAATAGAAAAGTGGCGTTGCTTTTTCTCTTCTTTTGGTTTTGTTTTTTCATTAACTGATTCAATAAGCATCTTAAATCCGATAAGTAATAACAGGCCAAAAGCTAACCACACAACAACCTTAGATGCAATCTCTCCGGCTTTTGCACCTATAACCTCACCAGCAATTACCTCAACTATCTCCACAAGCCAAAAACCGATTAATGGCATTAAAGCTTGAAATAGACCAAATACCGAGGCAATAAAAAATGATCGCTTCTTATTAATATCAACATAAGTAAGTCCATCAGTTAATGCAACAGAAAAAGCATCCATTGAAAGTCCGATGCCTAGTAATATAATTTGAACCAGAATAATCCAAGTCATTTTCTATTTCCTCATCCTCATTTTTTCAATTATACCATATTCAATAATTCTTAGAGCACTTTAAATGCATGCCCTATACAATGAACGTAGTTGATATAAAAAATAAGTTATGATAAAATACTTACTAGTATAAATACAATTTATATAGGAGAGAAAAAATGGAAGAGAAAGAATTACTCGTTGAGGAACCTGTTTTAGAACAAGAAGAACAAGCTGAAGCTCCAGCTAAAGCACCTAAAAAGAAATCTGGTGGAATGATAGGAAAGATAGTTTTGATACTTGACCTAGTTTTATCACTTTTGTTAGTTGTATCAGCTATCGTTGGAAGCCTTCGTGGTCTATATTTTATTTTATTGCTTGTTTCTTATATTTTTATAGCTGTAAACATTATCCTTGGTATCGTTTCTATAATAGTTAGTACGGCGAGAAAAAATGGTGGCGTTGTTTGGGGCGTACTACCTATTATACTATGCTGGGCACCAATGGCAATCGGATTTATAGCAGCATTCTTACTTGATTAATCAATTTTAAAACATGGTCTCGCGAAGAGACCATGTTTTAATTTATAATGCTGTTTATTAGACTAATGTATTCAAAAATATTTTTTAATCTCAATTCTTAAAATTATAATTTCTAGTTTATTATAGCTTTTTAATATATAATATAAATAATGAATAACACTTTTATAAGAGGTATATATGGAAGAAAACAAAAATTTATTGTTGAATGATAACCCTAAAGTGCCTGAGTTAAAGCTTAATACTAAACGTACTATTCTAATAGGTTTCGCCTTCTTTGGAATACTACTTGTATGGCAACTTTATAACTCATATTGTGCACCTATGTTATCATTCTTATTCGCAAGGCATGATTATGCTTCTAATGTAGAAGCTGGTAGAGCTGCATGGGAAGCTGCGAAAGCTGCCGCTATTGCTGCTGGTGAAGAATTTAAAACGTCATTTGATATGAAATATCTTCTATCTCATAATTTTATTAGTGAAGAAGAATATCTTGATGTTCAATGGAAAGTTGGTATAATCATGGCTTTAGATAATATTGCTGCATTATTCATTATGCCAATATTCGGTACTTTATCTGATAAATGTAAATCAAAATTAGGAAAGAGAATGCCATTTATCCTAGTTGGTTCAGTTGTTACTGCACTAGCGCTCCCATTCATTCCACTCTTCTTCTCAAGCGGTATGGCTAATACTGATAGTAGACTTGTTGGAATGCTTGTTGGAATGATATGTACAATGGTTGTGATTATCATCTTTATGATGTCATATAGATCCCCTGCAGTTGCACTTATGCCTGACTTTACGCCTAAACCACTTAGAAGTAGAGCTAATGGTATTATCAATATAGTAGGTTATGTAGGTGGGGCAATTGGATCAGTATTCGCAATAGTTATTCCAGTAACTAAATATATAGATGGTTCTAATAAATCATTAATGATGCTTGAAATACCATTTATTGTGTGTTCAATTGTTTTAGTTCTATCTCTTGTAGTATTACTACTTAAAGTTAAAGAGAGAAAACTACATGAAGAATTAGATGATGAAATAAAAGCTGGTGATGCACTAGGTGAATCAGCCGAACAAGTTACAGAATCTGGTAAATTATCTAAGACTAATATTAGAAACCTATCATTAATCTTAGTCGCAGAAGTATTCTGGTTTATGTCACTTAATGCAGTTGAAACATTCCAAACAAACTACGTTATGTTCTGGCTTAACACATCATCATCAGGTGGCGCAATCATGACAGTAATTAGTGGTGCCGCATCTGTAGTTGGCTTTATAGTCGCAGGTAAAATAGCCGATAAAATTGGTAGAAAATGGACTATCTTTATTGGTATTTGTTTAGTTACATTATGTTATATAGTATATGCACTTGTTCCAAAAGCTAGCGAAGCTGAAGTTATCGCAAAACCATTCGCTTCTTCTCTTCCTTGGATCTTCTTCATTCTACTTCCTACAGTAGGTCTTGGATCAAGCTTAATACATATATGTTCATTCCCACTAGTTACTGACTACTGTACAAGCGAAAAACTTGGTCGCTATACATCACTTTACTATTCAGCATCAATGCTTGCCCAATCAGTAACACCAATCGTTATTGGCTTCATCTTTAGAGCAACTACTTGGAGGGCACTCCCAATCTATTCAGCAATACTTATGTTAATTGCGGGTTGTGTATTCTTCTTTGTTAAAGCTCCAAGAGTAAAGGACAAAGCCGTTAACCTTAAAGGGCTTGAAGCACTAGGTGCTGACGACTAAGCATAAATATAAAAAAATGTCGAGTTTGCCTCGACATTTTTTGTTATCTCCTTTCGGTGATACGTGCATCTTTTGCGGATAATCCACGGATGTAGTTAAGCTTAGCTCTTCTAACTTTACCATGTCTTAATACAGTTATAGATGCGATTCTTGGAGAGTGTACTGCGAATGTTCTTTCAACACCAATACCATTAGAGATCTTTCTAACAGTGAAAGTTTCAGATACTCCATGACCTTCAATAGCGATAACAAGACCAACATAATCTTGTGTTCTTGTTTGAGCACCAGCTTCAACGATTTCAACTGATACTTTTACAGTGTCGCCAGGGCGAAGTTCAGGAACATCCTTCTTGAGGTATTTTGCAGTAATCTCATCAATAAGTTGCTGTGACATTTTTTAACCTCGACAAATAGAATATTACCTAATCCATTGTTCATGTGCATTAATGCCAGCGGAACAACTTCTTACAGCATTTTTTATTTTATATTATTCTTAATATAAAAGCAAGAAATATTTTACTAAAAGTTCTTTTTATATAGCATGTTATAAGTGTCATCACCATTTAGCATACAGGTAATATAGAATGATGACCATACTCATTAGGTAGGTGCATTAAATCCTAAATAATTTGTTGTCACATATATACGTCCTTCAAGTGCATTTCTTAATTGAACTATCAATAGAAAACTTACACTATATTGTTCAAATGTTTTATATATACAAGTTGAAGTAAAAAAATAATAATGCTCTATTCAAAGAACTTCCGATTAAGGAAGTTTTATATTTTATCTATTAGTTAAATGTAGTATTATAAAAATAGTATTTTTGATATACAAAGCAAATGTATTATGAGATGGAACATAAAAGAAAATAAACATAGTATAGAATCTACAAATTTTATAAATCATAAAGATGACATAGAAATGTCTGGAGAAAAGGTATCTATGATTATTTCTTATGAAGTAGATAAAGATGGTTTTCTTAAGATAGGAAGAAAACTAATATATCCAATGTACCGTACTATTCCTAATGATACTTATTCATCATATATGTTTGATTATAATCATAATTTAATACTTAATATAAGAGAAAGGTTTGTGAAAGTAGTGATAGATGGGACACTTACTATATATAGTGAAACTGATGAATATAACATTATTCATAGGTTCTATCCATCAACAGAATATCCAATAGCTTATGAACAGATTCAAGTAACTAAAAAGAAACATTGTATAGATCCAATGTATATAAACACAGGAAGAATCAATACTTTAGTTGGATATGAAGGAGTAATACATACTGACCTTAATATGGCTAAAGAGGGCGATTTCCTTACATTTTCATTTACTACCCATTTTTCTAACGAATCAGCTTCAAAAGAAAAAGACTCATATATTAAAAGAATGGCTAGAGTAAATGAACTAATTAACGAATGCGACCTAGATACAGGTTATAGTGTATTAGACACCGTGTTTGCGTTCGCAAAGGTTAGAGTAGGTGAATCAATTTATAATACTAGAAATGGTAAAATCAATTCACCAGGTGGAGGAAATTATTACGCAGGTGTATGGACAAATGATCAATGTGAATATTCTACTCCTTGGTTTGCATATACTAATGATGGTAATGAATTAGAGGCCGCGTTTAACGCCATGGACTGGTTTGAAAAGTATATGAATGATAAAGGAGAACCGCTTGTTTCATCTATTATTTCAGAGGGAATGTCTTACTGGAATAGTAGTGGTGATAGAGGAGATGCATCCATGTATCTTTATGGCAATACAATGCTATATCTTATAAGAGGTGAAACACCAGATCAAAGACACCATAAAATGCTTGAATGGGCTGCGAATTATATTGAAAGTAAAATACTAGATGAAGGTGTTGTTTATAGCGATACTGATGAACTTGAAGGAAGATTATCTTTGGGTATTAATCTATCTACTTCTTCTTTGTCCTATGGTGCTTTTATGGAATACGCAACGCTAAATGAACGTATGGGATTAACCTCTAAGGCTAGCAAATATAGAGAACTCGCATATAAAATATCACAGGGTATTGAATCATATTTTGGTGGTAATATAAAAGGATATGAAACATACCACTACCATAAAGAGTGTAGTGAGATAAGGGCTTGGAACTGTCTTCCATTATATATGGGTATAAGAAATAGATCCCAGGATACTATAATTTCAATAGATAAACTACTATGGGTTAATGAAAGCCTTAAATCAACTGAAAGTGAAAATATAGTATGGGATAGAAGTGCCCTATACTATATTGCTGCATTATTTAGATGTGGTGAAAGCGATAATGCATGGGATAGGTTAATTGAATTATCGACTAATAGGCTTTTGGGAGATAGAGTACCATACGCTATTGAGGCATGGCCTGAATATAATATGAGGCATTTAAGTGCTGAATCAGCTTTATTCGCTAGAATAATAACTGATGGTTTACTTAATATTACATTTAATAAAGATGGTTTTGCCATAAATCCATCTTTACCAAAAAGTATAAAGAATATGTCTATTAAGAATATATACATATGTGGTAATTACTATGATATATTCATTAAAAATGGTAATGTAAAACTTTTTCATAAATAGAATAAGCCTATATAAGAAATATAAGCAACTATCGTGAAAACGTATATTCTAATTAATTTAGTCAGCGGTTTGCTGACCAAATTCTATGGATATGAAAATAATGCTACTATCGATGAAAAGCACTCACAGGATGTGAGAGAAATTCCATAAAATTTACCGATTGTTTTTTAATTTTATAAATATATAAAGGAATACCTTATTATTGTGATATATTAATAGTGTAGGAAATGGTGGTTACTATGAATCTATATTATTCAATTTCCTTAAGTACTATTATATTTTTATTACTAAACTCCTTGCGATAAAGCAGGGAGTTTTCTTTTTTTCACAAACTGGGGGGAAAATACTATGAAAAAAGAAGAAACAAAAGAAATTTTAGAAAAAGACTATTTCGATGATCTTAAAAGAATTAAGGAGACTATTAGACAAAACCGGAATAAAGCTTTGGTTTATGTTAATAGTGAAATGATTATGACTTATTATGAAATAGGCACAATAATTAATAAAAGGAAAACTTGGGGTAGCAAGTACATA
>CAJOMC010000030.1 GCA_905235635.1 uncultured Bacilli bacterium
TTTGGTGCCTCCTTTAAAAATATGTTAAGAAAAAAGACAATGAATTTCAATTTTCATTGTCCCTCTTTTTTATTTGGTCCGTTTTAATCAAACAGATTCGCGACCGGTCTCTTTCTTACGTTCTTCTATATTAATATAGAATCTATTGACAAAATAAGTCTTTGAGGAGTAAGATATGTTATCTTTTTGTGTTATATATTATATCTATTTTTGTGAAAAAAGCTTTTTCCACGCATAAATATATGTATACATAAATCATTCATTATTAAATAAACAATCATAAGAGGGAATAGGAGAAGATGAGAAGAATATTAATACTTTTTAGCATATTTTTAATCTTTTCTCTTACTCAATGTTCCCTTTTATCAAATATAGATACAACCACAAGCGACACTACAACTAGTGAAATTACTAGTGATTGGGCTATAGTTCCCACTACTACTAGTCCTAATACTGGTGTTACTACAACCACAACTGAAAAGGAGATTCAAACATCTACTATGACTATAAAAAAAGAGGGGAAACCTATTGCCGTTGGCATTTGGCATAGACCTAATGTATTAGGCAATGAAACTAATCTTGAAGGTATTAAAAAAACTCTAGATACCTTCAAAAAGTGTGGAATTAATATCGTTTATCTTGAAACCATTTACCATGGAATGGCTATTTATAAATCTAACTTCCTTCCTTACTATACTGGATTTAGTAATTTTTCTTATGGTGAATATAAGGATTATTTAGATGCATTTACTACTGAAGCCTTAAAAAGAGGAATAGAGGTTCATGCTTGGGTAGAAGACTTTTATATTGGCGTTGAAAAAGGTAGTCTTGCCGATAAGCATCCTGAATGGCTACTTATAAATAAAAATGGCAATACCAAACAAACTGAGGGAAACGGCTACTACTTTTTAGATCCGGCTAACCATGAAGTTACCAACTTTCTTTTAAATTTATATCGTGAATTATTAACGAAAAACTCAAACATAAGAGGTATCAATCTAGATTATATAAGATATCCTGTTTCATCTAAATCAGATGATACAGGTTTTACTGAATACGCAATGAATGATTTCCTTGAATCAATTGGATATACATTAAATAGTAATAAAACATTAGAAGAAAACTTTCTTAAGGCAATATCTAATAACTATAGTTTGTGGACTAAATATAGAGCCGATAAAGTAACTCAATTCGTGAAAGATGTAAGGGAAATGACTAATGAATTTGGAAGTATTATCCTTTCAACCGCTATTTTCCCAAACATGAGTGAATCATATGAAACTAAGAAACAAGATTTTACCACATGGATGAAAAATCATTATATTGATGTGCTTACACCTATGGCATATTACGATAACACAAGCACTCTTGAGTATTATCTAAAAGAAATGCTAAAAGAATCAAATGGAGTTTATTGCTATACTGGTGTTTCTTGTATTTACCATGATTTAAGCAATAATCTTGTGTTAAGCCAAATAGATAAGTGTTTAGAATTATCTAATGGCTTTGTTATATTCGGTAGTCAAAAACTACTAAACAATGAAAATTATATTAACCTACTAGAAAACAAATTTAAGAATACAAAATATTATTTACCTCACCTAGGATAATTATGAAGAATATTACAAAACTGCTATTATCATTATTAATTTTAACTTTATGTTTTCTATTTAGTGGTATTGTAGTGGTTAAAGCTGAAGGAGAATTTGAAAAAGATTATTCTTCTTATGATGTAAGCGTTGTCATAAACAATATAACTATTGATGGAATCTACACCAATCCAGAAATCTATTATGAAGATTCTGCGAGTGGTTATTTAGTATCTCAAAACATTACCTTTAAAACTATAGATTCTCAAGATAAGATTATATACACTCCAGAATATAATCTCACTGAGACAAAAAGAACTGGTGATGTTATTGAATATGTTTGTGAAGATGATGGTGGTCACTTTTTCATTACTAAAATAAACACAGAAAAAAATGGTGAAACCTATATTCCAATAGGTGGTTTTGTATTATCTTTACCCTTATCATATCCAAATACCTTTTGTATTGGAGATGAGGTTGTATTAAATAGTAATATTTTTATTCCAAAGAAAGCTGTAGAATCCTCAAGCGGTAAAAGAATCGTTGTTGATAACACTAACACCACAAGAAGTGGTCCTATGGTTGTTTATTATGATTATCAATTTGGGGAAAAAACCGGGACAAATGTATATGGGACAGAGATGACCTGTGTATATGATTTTAACCTTGATTCATTTGTGGTTAAGTCATTTAGAGGTTTTGGTACTGGTGATGATTCTGGATCAGTAATCCCAGATAATAGTTTTGTCTTAAGTGCCTATGGTGAAGGATATAGAGGTCTTCTTGTTAAAGGACAACTATTTAGTATAGGTGATGAAGTCAAAATGGTAGGTTTTGATTTTATTAGATTTGGTGGAAGAGTTACTGGAACCTATAACTTTGTTAACCCAACTAAAGAAATGAACCCAAAAGGCATGGAAACTGAAACATCTCCATTCCCTGCATATCGTGGTGAAAACCAAACAATTATCTACACAGACGGCTGGTCATATAATGGCGAGGCTGGTACTGGTACAAATGTGTATGGTTATGAAGCATCAGTAGATAATAATGGTGTGGTTGTTGAATTAAACGTTAATGTTTCATCTATTCCAGAAGGTGGATATGTAATAAGTGGCCATGGTAAAGGAAGAGACTTTATTAGGTCTAATATTGTATTAGGCGCAACTATTGAACTTAATGAAGAAGCTAAAACTTATACTATCTCCACAACCCTAAATAGTTATTATGAAAACCTAGTTACGTCTGTGAATACATCAATAAACAGCGCAACTACTAAGAAAAAACAATTATTTGATTTAAATTACACTTTAATAGATCAATATATTAGCCAACTAAACGAAAAAACTAATGCTTTAAAAACTATTAAAGAAGAAATAGAAACTGGACTTGATTCAGGGAGTTGGAGTGAAAAAGAAAAGCTCAGTCATTTAATGACTTATAATACTTACCAAATAGAAATTGAAAAGATTAATCATAAATTAATTTCATTATGTGTAGAATCAAAACCAGTCTCCGCAAAGAGTGTATGGCATAGGCCTATAGAGATGACATATGAGGAGATTGACAAGAATTTAAAACTATATAGTGAAATAGGAATAAATCTTGTATTTGTAGAAACACTTTATAATGGATATTCAACTTTTAAGAGTGAATATGAAGAATATTTCCCATACAATCCTAAACTTGGCACTTCATATAGTAGTGATGAAAAAACATATGACGACTATCTAAGTTGTTTCATAGATGTCGCAGAGAAATATGGAATAGAAGTTCATGCTTGGGTTGAAAACTTTTATGTAGGTACCCTAGAATCTACACCAATAGTTAAAAATCATCCAGAATGGATACTATATAACGATGATGGTTCAATATATCAAAGAAATGAAGGTGGTCTTTATATCTTTATTGACCCAGCGAATAAAGAAGTACAAGATCTTTTAATAAACTACTACTTAGACTTATTTAATAAAGTACCTGATTGTAAAGGTCTTAACTTAGACTATATAAGATATCCTGTATCAGATGATTCAGAAGATACTGGATATACTATGGCTGCGATGGAAGGATTCTATGCGCAAAAAGGCTTAGAATTTAGTGAAGCACAAAAGAAAGATAGTGCCAAAATGGTTAAAAAATTTAAACAATTATTCGATGTAAACTATCTGCTTGGTGGAGAGAGTGAAAGAAAAGCTAATTATGATGAGTGGGTAAAATATCGCACATCTATTATCACATCTTTCGTTGAAAGAATTGAAAAAGAAGTAAAAAATGAAAAACATATTTTACTATCAACAGCAGTATTTGCATCTATCACTGATTCACTTGATTATAAAAAACAAGATTGGAAAACATGGATATCTAATGGGTGGATTGACATCGCAACACCTATGGCATATTACACTGATTCATCCGATGTATTAAAAAATGTATCATTTATGGTTCAACTCGCGGGTGATAATAGTTTCTATTACGCCGGCCTTGCATCAAGTTATAGTGGACTTCCTGCCTATAAAGGTTCAGAACAGATTGATGCAGCTTTAAGGGCGGGTTCAAGTGGTTATGTAATATTTTGTTCAACTCAAATAATAGGACATGAAGACGTACAAGAAGCCTTATCTTTGGGCCCTAATTCAACAAAATCTATTCTTCCACACGGAGATATAAAAGATATCCTAGAATCAACATTCAATACAATACTTGAAAGATCTAGGTCTATCTATATTCCAAATGGTGGAATGAGTGAAGAACAATATACCAGCCTATCAAACCTATTTGATGAAATAAAAGAGATGGATTCTAGCTCACCAACTAGTATTTACCAAATAAAAAAGAAAATTGATAAATTATCCTCGCAAAATATTCAGTCATATGCAAGGGGATATTCTAGTCAAAGAATAATTGAAACACTCAAGGAATTGTCCTCAGTACTAGATACTCATATCTCAAGAACTCTTATAGATAGCGGTGAATGGGACCCATCAAAAGATGCGTTAAGGCCATCTTTAGGAGAAGATGATGATGACAAGGATGAAGGGGAGGATATTGATCCACCAATAATAGATCCAGAACCTCTTGTAGAAAACAACAACTATAAAGTTGTGATACTAGTATCTTCAATTCTTTTAGGAAGCATTTTAATTGCGATAGCAATATTAATAACAACAAAATTAATAAAAAAATATAAAAAAGGAGAAGAAAATGAAAAAGACATTTAATCTTTTTGCATTAATCGTTACATTAGGTTTAGTTGTCGTATTATCTAGTTGCAAACCAAAGACTACAACAACAGAAGAACCTAAACCCGTAACAACAACGACAGAAGTAACTCCTCCTGTGACTACTACAGAAGAGGAACCTCCTGTGACTACCACAGAACCTCCTGTAATTACTACAGAACCAGAACCTGAAGCTCCTGTAATTACAGTTAATCCTTTAAGTGTAGAAATACATGCAGGGGAAGAGGTTGAGTTACTGTTTGGTGTTTCAGCAACCGATAAAGTTGATGGAACATTAAATGTTATCGTTCTTGATGATGATGATTTTGATAATGAAACACCTGGTACATATACAATTACATATAAAGCAGTAAATAGCGCTGGCGTAACTGCTACTGCAACCAGGACAATTGTCGTAGGTCAAGCATTATCACAACTTGCACTTGAAGTTCGTGAAAACAAACTTGGTGAACAAAAATGGCAAGGCAAATTACTTAACTTCAAAAATGAATTATTTGTAGAAGTTACAGAAGACCAAGAAATCGCAAAGAAGAGTGGTGTATTCTATAACTCAACAAATGGCTCTGTTACTATTACCGTAGAAGGTGGATATGGCGTAGCTGCAGTTCTTGACCAAAATGGTAAGGTAATTGAAGGTAGAGATGGTGCCAATAGTAAATTAGTTAACCAAGCTAATCCAACACGTGCTGGATCAACTGTTACTAAACTTGACGCAGATACAACTGTAGCTAGTGCATTCGCAAGAGATCTAGTTATTCCTGCGAAAGGCTATGCAGTAGTTATTCAAGCTAACTATGCCGGAACAACTGCCGATAGTGATGGTAGAGGATTCATGAACTATAACGTTATCTATGAATATGGAAACGTTGTAAAACTCTATTGGGTTGATAGTGAAGAAGTTATTACTCCTTATGTTAACCAAGCTCCAACTGTAAGTGGTAACACTAAAGTTACAGTAGTTGAAAACAACACTGATGATATTGAAGCAAAAGTTAAACAAGGATTAGTAGTTAAAGATGATAACGGAACATTCGCATTAGCTGATGATGTTACAATTACAGAAGTAACTATTAAATCAAATGGCGGATATAATGCCGCTGTTATTGGTGAATATACATTCACTTTAACTGCAACAGATGGAACATTAACTACTGAATTTACAAGAGTAGTTGAGGTTATTGCTGATGCAAATAAATTATCTGTCACAGTAGGTAATAATAAGTTTGATACTGTAAAAGATGCTGTTGCAATCAATCAAGATTTAACTGGCATTGGTAACTATTCATTCATTATCTATACACCTGCATATGAAGGTGAAGAACTTGAATATACTAATGGTTATGGTGAAGCATTCCTCCTTGATGAATATGGAACTATTGTATTAATCTTTGATGGTGCAAATGGTAGAAAATTTACTGAAGAACATCACTCTTTATCGCCTGTTGATACAGAAACATGTAATGCAACAACTTACCTAGTAGATGCATTTGCTTATGCAAAAGAGAATAACTTATATCTAATTGTTGCCCCTCACTCAACAGCAAATAGTACTACAGGTGGTTCAAGACAATTCCTACTAAGTAATAGAAGTTTTGGTGCACAAGTATTAATTGATGGAATTGAATTCAAAGCAAAAACTGTTAAACTTGAAATCAATGGCAAATCATTTGAAGCATTAGAAGAATTAGTAGTTATTGACCAACTAGTTACTGCAGCTGATGCAGGAAAGAAAAAGATGATTATCTATACACCAGCATTTGAAGGCGAGACAATCACATGTAATGGCTATGGTGTAGCACTTGTATTAAATCA
>CAJOMC010000031.1 GCA_905235635.1 uncultured Bacilli bacterium
TAGAGCTTACAAACATTATTGAGTTTTATTTTGAGTTTAGTACTAATTATCATTACCATAACTCCTTTTTCTTTATTATTACATAATATTTTTGTTTTTGATACTTGTTTTTTGCTATTTATTTAATGATTACAAGTATTACTAAGCTCAAAGAATATAATAAATAAATTTATGGATTTGAAATTAGAAACTAATAACTATACCAAGCATTATAAATCCAATTACAAGAGTAAATGTAATTAAGAATAATAATGCACTCTTCTTTATCCATTTAAAATATGACACACCCACAATCGATAGTCCTATTAAAAGAACTGGAGATGTAGGGAAGAGTAAATTTGTGTAACCATCTGCGAATGTATAGATTAGTACTAGTAGTTCTTTAGATAATCCTAGATTAAGCATGGCAAGAATGCCCATCACAAATATAGCTTTTGCGGTTGATGATGAAATGAAAAACTCAAGGCCAAGTATGATTAGGAATAACATGATTGCTACTGAATACACATTGTTATTCTCTACTACCCCATTTATTGAGTGAACTATAGTAGGTAATACATTCCCCTCTACTAATATATATTTAATAGATGATGCCATAAAGATGAAAACTATAGATGGAAGAGCTGAAACTACACCCTTTAAGAAAGCCTTAAATGTAAGTTTATAGTTAAATCCTGTTGCAAGTAAAGATGATAATATTCCACCAAATAAGAACACAACAATCAATGCAACTACAGTATAATCTCTTAATGCTTCAATTAAGGAAAATGAAAAAATTACGGATAAAACCACCCCAAAGAAAACTAAATAAGTAATAAATATCTTCTTCTCATTTTCAGTAACTTCACTCTCTTCATTAATACCTATTTCTTTTTTCTTTAAATCACTTTCGTAAGTTAAAGATGACTCAGGATTTCTCTTTATACTTCTCACGTATAAAAAGATAAAGAGTTCAAGTAGTCCATACATTATGACAAATATTATTATTCTATACCAAACATTAGTCATTGGGTTAACCCCTATAATGTTGGACGCAAATAATACAGTGAATGGATTAGTAATTGCACTTGAAAAGCCAAATCCACAAGCAACAATAGATACAATAAATCCAGTAAATGAATCATATCCTAAAGATACACATAATATTACTATTATTGGAAGAAGTGTAAGCATTTCTTCGAATAATCCAAGTAGCGCACCAAATAGCATAAATACTAAAGTTATTATACTTAATAATAGAAATCTTCTATTCTTATATTTATTAATAATTCTTCCCACAATTACTTTTATGCCATTTGAGGCACTCATAGCCTCAAATGCACCAGTAATTACAAGAAGGAATATTGATAACATAATAAGATTAATGCCATCACTAGTTCCAAGAATTAAGAATGGGGCTAAAAGTCCCTTCCATAAAGCTATTCCTCTGCTTCCTTCTATTCTTTCATATGTGGAATAATCGGTTACACCTTCAACAACTAAGAACCTACCGTTTGATATAACGTGAGTTAAGATTATTGATATCACCATTAATACAAAAAGTAGTATTAAGACTGAAAAGAAAGTCTTCTTTGATATGTTGACTAACTTATTTTGTTCCATTTTCTCTCCCTTTCAAAAGACCATAGATAAGATTTATTCTTGTGCATATCTTACGGTTATCTTTTGGATAAAAATAATATAATTCATTATTATGGTACATTTCAAATTCTTCATTAACTGAGTAAGGCATGCCTTCAATATCTTTAACTAGGTATTCAAAATATAAATCACTTTGACTACCTTTATAGAATAATCTATCTTTGTCTAGGTGGAATACACCACTATCAGTTTTATATTTTTTTACACCTTCAGTATATATTCTTGTATCCACTTCAATATCAAAGTTAATATTATCTAAGTTTTTATATTCTATTTCTTTAATCTTTTCATAATATTCATGAATATTTTTTATTGAATCATTCTTAAAGTTATAGTGTTCATCTATCTCAAATATAGATCCGCAATGGCTGCATTTCATAGTATTGTTTTCGGTTTCATTTGTATAGAGTTCACCACAGATTGGACACATATATAGGATATTTTCTAATCCTAGTGCTTTATTCTTTTCTTTAATAACTAAATCATTATTATAATCAAATTCACTAAAACATATCACATCATGAATCGCGCTATGGATTTCTTCAACTGACATATTCTCTAGTTCTTCTGGGTAAATTACTCTCTTAACTTCTACAATAGTATTTACTGGATAAGTCTTCTTTCTCCATTTAGGCTTAGAGAAATACCCGTTTCTTATTTGAATGAGGACTAAAGGAATCATAAACTTCTTAACGAATCTCGCAGTTGTAATATTAAACTCATTATATGATCCATCAGTAGATAGTTGAGCTTCAGGGAATAAATAGATAGGATATCCATCTTGTTTTGCCTTCATCATTCCCCTTATAGCTTTAAGGTCTTGAACATACATCTTCTTCGGAATCATTCCACATCTTTTAAAGTTCTTACCCGCAAGAGGAATTCTTGTGTAGAATTCATTAAGCATGAATGCGTTTCTTCTATCTTTTCCTAATTTATATATGGAGATAAAGTCATAGAATGTATGGTGATCGCCAAATACAAAGTACGATCCACCTCTTTTATTTACTTCATCTAATAATTCTTTATTTATAAAAGTAAATTTTCTATATCCCAGTATCTTTAAAATAAAAGATGCAGTCTTAAATAATATTGGATATATAAATGAGTCTGGGGTGCCATCTTTTTCTTTAAAGAAGAAATGATGGAGCACAAAAGCAAGTAGTAAGAATAGTATAGCTGCAGCAGCAATAATTATGATGATAAATAGCCAAATGGGAATTGATTTAGTGATAAATTCTTTTATCGCAGCACCCATTAGAATTGAGGTTGCGATTGATGGGATTACCCCTGTTGCACAAGTTGTAATATATTTATGATATGGAATCTTTTTATTAGCTCCATAATAACAGATAGCGCCAAATGGGATTATAGGCATAATAAAAAGAATATACATAAGTATAATAGTGGACATTACTCCTTTATTGCTTATCTTCTTTTCATATTCTTCTATTTTCTTTTGTTTATTGAATATATCTCCATCAAACTTGAATACGTGAACTATAAAGTAAATAATAGATGCACCAAATATTACCCCAATATCACAAAGAAGAATTGCAATATACCATGGGTAGCTCATTCCACTAGATAATTGCACAAACTCCGCGGGAATAAAGATAACAACCATTTGAAGACCTTCAACTAAAGAGACAGTTATGTATCCTAAAAATCCCTTATCAAGTAAAAATTTCTTTGCGCCATCAACATCATTATTAAGTTCAAGTTTAATAAATGGGAAAAATATATCTTTTAGAAAGAAAACCAAAAGCGCTAATACAACTAGCGCTAAAGTTAATATAACTACTTTCTCAATTACTCTTTTCTTCTCACTCTTTACCATAAGAATTATTATACCATTTAGTGTTATAAAAGTTCTCTCTTATTACTAGTATTATCTAAAATATAACAATATTTGAGTGGTTACCACGTTAAATCTAGCTCTATTTAGACTTTTTATTAACATACTTTATAGATAATGATATAATTATATTAAAATTAAACATAAATTCATGAGGAGGCTTTATGGCAAATACAAAAGATAGAGTTTGTATTATAGGCGCAGGTCCAGCGGGTTTATCATGCGCAATGTATCTAGAAAAGAAAGGCTATACAAACTATACTATTTATGAAAAATTAAATAAGGTTGGTGGAAAATGCTGGTCACCAAAGCTTAAAGTAAAACATAATGGTGTTGAAGAAGAAAAGAGTTTTGAAACTGGCGCTATTATGGGTGCAATCACTTACCATGCAGTAAGTGAAATGGAAGAATTTGGTGGATATTATCACAAAGGTCCAGATTTTAAAGAAGGCGAACCTAATATGCGTCGTCAATTCTTAAAACTAGATGGTACTGTTGATCATCCATTTGAACCAAAAGTTGATTTTAGTTTCAAAAAACTATTTAATTTACTCAAATTAAAGAAACAAATGAAGAAATTAAATGAGTTAATGCAAACTAAATATAAAGGATATGACTGCTACGGCCATATTGGTGTTGCAAAAGGTGAATACTTTGGAATTTCTAAAGGTGTAGATGGACACTGTGGTGCTACTGAAGAAGATTCTTTCCCTAACTATGTGAAAGGATCAAACCCTAACTTAAAAGATTTAGCACTTCCATTCTCAGAATTCTGTAAACTAAATGGTGTTGAAGAAGTTCAACGTATTTGGATTGCTCCATTCACTTCTTTTGGTTATGGATTCTTTGATGAGATCCCTGCAGCTCTTGTAATGAAATATTTAGACGTTACTACTGCACTCGAATTCGTAAATATGAGATTATGGACATGGCAAGATGGAACACAGCAAATCTATGTTCATGTTAATGATAAATTAATGCATCCTGCTATTTTAAATACTGAAGTAGTTAAGGTAGAACGTCCAAAAGGCAAAGTACTTGTTACTGTAAGAAACAAAGATGGTGTTGAAGAAACAAATGAGTTTGATAAATTAATCGTTACAACACCTCTTGATTACTTCAAAGACTATGCAGATGCAACTAAAGAAGAAAAAGAATTATTCTCTAAGATTATCCATGAAAGATATATCGACTATATCGCTTCATTTGAAGAAGGTAAATCACCTAATATTTCTGGATATCTAGTTGAAAATATGGTTCCAGAAAGATTAGGCCATGCAATGGTTTATTATAATAGATGGCAATATCTTGATAGAGACTGTCCAGCAACTGTATATGCTCTCGCAAATCATACAGGTACTCCTGATAAAGATTATAATGAAGTAATGAAACTAATGGATGAGGATATGGCTAAAGTTGGCTATCCTATCAAGGAAAAACACTTTGCTCAAGAAGTATATTATTGTCCTCATGTATCTAGTGAAGATTACGCTAACGGTTGGTATGATAAACTAGAAGCAATACAAGGTACAAAGAATACTTTCTACGCAGGTGAAATCATTTCCTTTGGTGATATGGAAGATACTTGTGCAGCAAGTAAAGATATTATCGGTAGATTCTTCTAATTAACATTTTATGTATAAAAATAGGTTCACTTAAAAGACTATGTTCGTTAAAAACGGACTAGTTTAAAAAAGAGAGTTGAGCTAGTGCCCTGAATTCAAGGGGTGCTAGCTCTTTTAGTTTTTCTTGATATCGT
>CAJOMC010000032.1 GCA_905235635.1 uncultured Bacilli bacterium
TATCGTATTTCTACAATAGAGCTTACAAACATTATTGAGTTTTATTTTGAGTTTAGTACTAATTATCATTACCATAACTCCTTTTTCTTTATTATTACACACATTTTCTAT
Organism: uncultured Bacilli bacterium; assembly: GCA_905235635.1. GTDB lineage: Bacteria > Bacillota_I > Bacilli_A > Izemoplasmatales > UBA1188 > UBA1188. Next base: position 112 of record CAJOMC010000032.1, read on the forward strand.
TATTTAACTATTATTTTTTTTGTATTATAAAGAAACATTTAATAGCTATCTTTCTTTATGTTTATATTTAGATACAATACGATTAATATATTCTCATTATATAATTAATTTAGGGTTAGTTTATATAAAGGAAGACAAAATTATGCCTAAATATACTATAAAAATGATGCCAGAGTATTTTTCCACATGTCTATGGCCAGTGAGCAAAGATGCATATAATGATTTTGGAATTCCCATAGAATATGAGACCTTAATTTATCAAAAGAACTAATAAAAAACTAGAAAAGTTTGATGATGACATAATGGATTTAGTAGACTGGAATGATCCGCACAATGACTGTCCTCTTACTGAAGAAGAAAGATTATCTTTATTTAATAGAGGAAAAGAATTATTAGATTTAGTTAGATTTGAACTTGGAAAAGATTTTCAAGTTCAAGATGACCTAGATTGGATTATCAATTGATGTGAATATGATATAATCGTTATATACAATTTATATTTATGGAGGCCTATATGAAAATAGTAAAATCATTAATAATATTTTCATTAATATTATTACTTTGTGGTTGTTCTCTAAATGATAAGAAAACAAACACAAACACCACAAATAATAATAATAATAATCCAACTGACTATTCTAGTCTCTCATTATCATATAGTAGTGATATTAATAAATCTGAAAGAATAATAGATGAATTACTAGATTCTTTCATGGAAACAAAGGAAAATAAAAGAAACTCTAAATCTAGAAAGAGAGTTAATGATATTAATGATATTGATATATATGGGATTATTGATACAAATGGTTTTACATTTACCGGTGATTTTCATCATCAATCATATTATGGATCTATAAATGATGCTGCAATTAAGACAAGTGCTGAACCACTAAGTTATGCGTTTGGCCTCCTCGAATCCTTTATCCAACAGGGTAAAGCTTTAGAAGAATACTCTGGGAATTTCTATTTTTATCCAAATAGTAATGGATCAATTAGAATCACTTGTTTTAGTGAATTAGAAGATATAATTGCGGTAGATTATTATAGTTATCATATGGTTATAGGGACAAGTGATGATAATAGTTTTGTATTAAGCTATAGTTTTGATGATGATGGAAACAATCTTTATGTAAGTTTCCATACACCGGATTATAGTATTCTTTATTTAAATTCTAAAGCTGGTTTCTATGGTGAGATAGATTCATTAATTCAACTATTTGATTTACTTGAAGGATATTCTGGTCTTCCATTATATATAATGAAAAAATTAAATACTTTAGATGACAAAATAATACCTCTTTCACCAAAGTATGATTCAAATAATGAAAAACATCTTCGTCTTATGGATGATAGTAAAAGAGGCTATCTTAGTAGAAATATGCTTCAAGAAATATATTTTGCGTTAAAGTATTACCAATTTACACAAGAAAACGTAATAGAAGAAGACACTCTTATGTATATACGTGGTTATAATGTTCTATTTAATGTAGTTATTCCAGACGGAATTAAAACAATAAAGAGCCTTAAACCACATGATGAAAATGGTAATGAAATAAATGATGAAGATAGATACAATAACTTTTACTATGTAATATATATTCCTTCATCACTAGAAAAGATTGAAGAAGACGCCTTAAATGAAAGCGTAAAAACTGATTATGTATTTACTACTCATAAGCTTATGTAATATATATAAGCTTTATAATTTTATAATCATATTACTTGTATTTTAAAGTTTATTATGTATATATTATTTAGAAAAGGTGATGAATATGAATAAAAAAGACTACGCTATGATCGATGTTATTGGGAATACCCCTCTTGTCAGACTAAAAAATATTGAGAAATTATTTAATTTAGAATCAAAAATATATGCCAAGTTAGAAAGATCAAACCCAACTGGTTCAATTAAAGACAGGGCATCTAAAGAAATGCTTCTATCTGCCTTAAATGAAGGTTTAATAAATAATGAAACACTAATTATTGAACCTACATCAGGAAATACAGGAATTGGACTTGCCGCAATATGTGCTTCACTTGGTTTAAAAATAGTAATCTTTATGCCTATAAATGCATCTATTGAAAGAGTTAAAATTATGAAAGCTTATGGAGCTCATTGTATCTTAGTTGAATCAGGTGGCATGGCTAAATGTATAGAAGAAGCTAATAAACTACATAATGAAGTCAAAAACTCTTTTATCCCATCTCAGTTTGATAATAATAGTAATGTATTAGCCCACTATAATGGTACAGGCCCTGAAATATATAAACAACTAGATGGAAATATAGATATATTTATAAGTGGATTTGGAACTGGCGGAACTTTAACTGGTGTAAGTAAATACTTAAAAGAAAAGAATGAGAATATAATCTCTATTGGTGTTGAGCCCCTATCTTCCCCATTTGTATCTAAAGGTGAAAAAGGTGCTCATAAAATTCAAGGAATAGGCGCAGGATTTAAACCATCAATATTAGATTTATCTATAGTAGATAAAATAATGACAATTAGTGACGAAGAGGCTTTTGAATATACAAGATTACTCGCAAGAAAAGAAGGATTATTTGTGGGTATATCATCAGGTGCTAATTTATGTGCATCAGTAAAAATTGCAAAAGAAAATAAGGGAAAAGTAATAGTCACAGTTCTCCCAGATAATGGTGAGAGATATTTATCTGTTGATGGGCTATTTGGTGAATAATAATGTTAGAAGAATTAGAAAAACAATTTCATAAAGATGAAAATATATTAAGACTAAACGAAACACTGGTTTCGTCTTTTGCGAAAAATATTAGAGAACTTATTATTTTCGATTATATTAAACCTAATTACACTAAAGAAGAATTAAATGATTTATATAATCTAGTTGAGAAAGAATTCGAAAGTATACTGGAAGAAACCAAACTCAACAATAATAATACAAAAGAATTATTTTTATCAAAAATACCAAATATAAGAAAAAGATTAAATACAACTATAGATGCAATATATGAAGGAGATCCCGCTGCACTCAATAAGCAACAGATTGTCTTAAATTATCCTGGATTTGAAGCGATACTCTATTATAGAGTAGCGCATGAATTATATATACTAGGACTTTCTTTTGTCGCAAGATTTATCTCAGAACTTACTCACCATAGTACGGGCATTGATATTAACCCTGGTGCTACAATAGGAGACTTTTTCTTTATTGATCATGGCACTGGTATTGTAATAGGTGAAACAAGTGTTATAGGTGACCATGTAAAAATATATCAAGGTGTAACACTAGGTGCCCTATCTTTATCTAAAGGAAGAAGTCTTCAAGGAACTAGAAGACATCCAACTGTAGAAGATTATGTGACAATATATTCTAATGCTGCAATTTTTGGTGGTGACACCATAATTGGACACCACTCAACTATTGGAGGAGATGTATATTTAACTCATTCTGTTGAACCATACTCAATAGTCTTACAAACAGATAAAAATTTAATTATAACTAAAAAAGAAATAAAATAGATATACAATTATTTAAATATTTTAAATAAAGTGAACCCCTAAGGTTGGACAACAACTCTAGGGTTCACTTTAAAATTAGCACCCTACTATTTATATATTCTTTAATAAGTCATCTTTACTTATTGATTTTATTTTAGTCATAACAAACCTTTTCTTTCCGACATCTTTAATAGAAGAGCCAATAGAATATATTTCATCATCAATAATTAAAGTGATGATAATCTATTATTTAAATCGAATGTATTTTCAATTAAATGATTTACCTTGTTGTTTAAAGATATTATGTTTTCTTGGCATTCAATACACCTTCTATTGTTTATAGAATACCCATTCAATAAATATTGTTTTAATATTGAATTAGCCCATTTCCTAAACATTATCCCTCTTGAAGATTTTACACGATATCCTATAGAAATAATCACATCTAAATTATAAAATGTTGTATAGTGAATTTGGTCTCCTACCTGATGTGCAAATTTTGCACATGAGGTGTCTTCACTCAACTCGTTTTCATTATATATATTCTTAATATGTCTAGATATTACAGTTCTATCTCTAGAAAATAATAATGAAATTTCATCTATTGTTAACCATACTGTATCTTCGTTGGGTGATACTGTAACACTTAAGTTAAAATCGCCATCTTTAAATTCAACTAATTCATATCTTTTACCGCTAGATATAGCCATATTTTCATAATCATTATTA
>CAJOMC010000033.1 GCA_905235635.1 uncultured Bacilli bacterium
TTTGGTGCCTCCTTTAAAAATATGTTAAGAAAAAAGACAATGAATTTCAATTTTCATTGTCCCTCTTTTTTATTTGGTCCGTTTTAATCAAACAGATTCAAACTGAACCTATTTTTATATGATATTGGATTATTATTATTATTATTATCTCTCATATAAAGATTAAGCATCTTATCGAAAAAGGCTCTCACCTATTATATTAATCCTGTTGGAGATTTAGGTACGAATTAAGAACAATAAGTGTGTTTATTCTTTTAATTCCTTCAAAAATTGATGCAATAAGTAAATAGGTTTCAACTCCAACATCCCATCGTGTGAAATATCGCTTTGAGAAAACAATACCCTTCTAGATATTCTTGATGAATACTCTTTTGAAAACTCATTAATTGATTTATGATTGTTTGTCTCTGATGATTTTATCTCAATTGGAATTAGTTTTGTTTTATTATCAATTAGAAAATCTATTTCATATGGATGTGTTTGACTTTCTAATTTCCAAGTATGATATAGTAGTTCTCTACCACTTGAATTTATTATTTGTGCTGCTGCATTTTCATAAATATAGCCTAAATTAGCTTCAAGTTTGTCACCTAAAAGCTTGCTGTAGATATTTTCATCCGCTAATGACTTGCTGTTAAATATTTGAGTAATAAACAATCCAATATCAGCAAAATACAGTTTATATGAGTCAAAATCTTTTGTTAAATTCAATGCGATAGATGGATCTTTTACGTTACTACACAGTAATACTGTCTTAGAGTCAATTAAATCAGCAAGAAATTCTTCATCTTTGACTCTTTTTCTGCTTTTTGTTGCTTTACTAATAAAAAATCTATTTTTTTGCAAGGCAAGTTGGCTTGGAATCGATTCGAAAATAGCTGAAATTCTTCCACTAGAATCTATTTTTCTAAAATCATCCTTATATAAATTAATAATTTCTCTTTTAATTAAATCAATTTCTTGAAATGATTTTTTATTTATATATGCTTCAACCGCTTGAGGCATGCCTCCTACGGCCATGTATATTCTGAAATCTCTCATTAATGTTTTGTTGATAGATGAACCAATGGCAGTGTTACAAGAATATAATTTTTCAAAAATTCCATTATCTTTATTACATGCCCAATTAAATTCTTCATAATCCATTGGATAAATATCAATTTTAATTTCTTCAGAAGGAATCAGTATGTCCTTAACATTTTTTTTAATGCTAATTAGCGACCCTGTTTCGATATAATCATACCTTCCGTCTTTGACTAAATGCTTAATTGCCTGACGTACCTTTGGCGCTAACTGAATTTCATCAAAAATTATCACCGATTTTCTCTCGTATAATTGTGTTGATGTCAAGGCCTGGAGTCTTAGAAAGAAGATGTCTAAATTTGAAATATCATCAAATACCTTTTTAAATTCAGCAGAGATATTTGAAAAATCAATTGCTATATAGCTTTGATAGTTTTCTTTAGCGAAATTTTCTGCAATAGTGCTTTTTCCGACACGTCTTGCTCCTTGCAAGAGTACAGCATATTTTCCACCATAGTTTTCTTTCCACCATTTAAGTTTATCTGTTGCTTTTCGTTTAAACATCTAACGACCACCTCTTTACATATATTATATATTATATATGCATATTTGCAATACTATACAGTAAAAAAATATGCATATTTGCAACGCTATAAAGAGTGTAATCGTGCAAATTTGCAATATAGATAATATTTTTTATTGTTGAGTAAAAAGAATATTCATCCCGTTAATAAGAATAATATATCTTCTAAAAGGACTTTGTAAATAGCCACTTAACAATCATGTTTTGTACAAGGACTAGTCAACTCATTTCTTTCTTCCTATCGACCATAAAAATGTTAATATTTTTTTCCTTCCATAATAAAATTAAACCTCGAAGCTATTTTTCAACTTTAAGGGTTCGCTTTATAAAACTGAACCTATTTTTATGGTTTTATCTCGATTTTGTTGCATTTTCTATATACTTCGTGTTATGATGTATTACAGATAGCGAGGTATATAATGGATGCTCAATTAAAAAGAGGAATTCTAGATGTATGTGTCCTAGCCGCAATTAAGAATGAAGATTCTTATGGTTATAAGATTATAAAGGATGTTAAACCCGTACTTGATTTATCAGAATCTACCCTTTATACAATCTTAAAAAGATTAGAAGAATCTAAAATGCTTGAGGTTAAGGCTATTATACATGAGGGTAGGGTAAGAAAATATTACCATATTACTAAAAACGGACTAAATCGTATTGAAGAATTTAAAAATGAATGGAAGAAAATTATGGAAGTATATTCTTTCATCTTGGGAGAGTAGATTATGAATAAGAATGAATTTTTAAATGAACTTGAATTAAGACTAAAAGGTCTTCCTAGGGAAGACATAAAAGAAAGACTAGAATTCTATAGTGAAATGATCTCGGATAGAATTGAGGATGGCTTAAGTGAAGAAGGCGCTATAAAAGATATAGGGGATATTGATGATATAGTTACTCAAATCGCTGAAGATACCCCTTTATCTAAGATATTAAAAGAGAAAACTAGGAATAAAAGTAAAATGAGTGCTTTAAACATTGTTCTTCTTATCTTAGGATTTCCACTATGGTTTCCTCTTCTTATAGTTATATTCTCACTAATACTTGTGTTATATATAGTTATGTGGATATTAGTACTTGTATCATACGTAATAGAATTATCTTTAGTCCTATCAGCTATCGCAGGACTCATAATATTTATAGCTATACTATTTACTGGAATCTTTAATCCAGGCTATCTATCAATTGCGCTTCTTGGCGCAGGGCTATCAATCTTCTTCTTTTATGGATGTATAGGATTCACAAAAGTGGTTGCGAAAATATCAAAAGGTATCTTTATTGGTATCAAAAAAATGTTTATTGTGAGAGGATAAAGAAATGAAGAAAACTAGTATTACATTAATTATAATCGCATCTATATTGACAATTATTGGATTAGTTCTTCTCTTTTTAGGAATAAAAGATAACTCATTTAGAAAAACTGATCCAGATTTGCATGAGACTGAATATAGTATTACTGAATCATTCACTAATCTAAGTGTTAACGCTAAATCTGGCGATATCCTCATTCATAAGTCAAATGAAGATACAAGTAGGGTAGTGTGTACTGAAAGCGATAAGTTATACTATAATGTAGATGTAAGTGACAATACGCTAACTATTAATTATGTAGACGAACGAGACTTTGTCGAAAAACTTGCTTATACTTCTTTTAACTACCATATAGATATATATTTAGGGAATAGTGTATATAATAATCTAGATATTAATAATACTACTGGAGATGTAAGTTCACCAGCTGGACTATCTTTTAAGAATGTCAATATTCATTCAACTACTGCGGATATATCGTTTATGAGTGAATGTAGTGAAAAAATGACTATTAAAGCTACAACTGGTGACATTAATCTTAGTGGTTTTAATACTAAAGAGTTATATATTGACTTCACTACTGGTGATTTATCATTAAGTAATATAAATGTTAGTGATAATATCACAGTTAAACAAACCACAGGTAAATCTAGTTATAACCACATAAGATGCACTAACTTTAGTCATACATCTTATACTGGCAAAACTACACTAAATGATTTAATCGTATCTTCTAAATTGTATATTCATAAAACATCAGGCGATATTAATTTTACTAACTGTGATGCGAAAGAAATCATCTTTGAACTTACAACTGGAGATGTTGAAGGAAGTTTCCTTACACCAAAACACTTTGATGTACATTCAACTACCGGAGATGTAAATGTACCTAATACAAATGGTGACCCTTGTACTATCAGTGTCACAACCGGATATATCAATATCACGATAAATAACTAGAAATTATTAATTTCTTTTATTCAAAAATAAATAATGTGTTATAATTATCTCACTGGGGTTGTGGCGGAACTGGTAGACGCGCTATCTTGAGGGGGTAGTATCGGACTGGTGTGTGAGTTCGAATCTCATCAACCCCACCAACTTATATGATTATGCTCCCATTATTTTAATCAAATACTGGGGGCTTTTCTTATATATTTATTTTTATCGCTTATATGGTATCACCTGGTATCATAACGTATACGTCAAAATTTAACACTCTTACAAAAAGTAAGAAAAATGATATCCTCTTAGTAAAAAAACTAGGAGGATTTTATTTTATGGGAAAACATTATA
>CAJOMC010000034.1 GCA_905235635.1 uncultured Bacilli bacterium
TTTTATATATTATTTTTTTACATTCGTGGTTATTTTATTATATTTATAATAAATATCAATAATTCAATAATAATATGTAAATTGTATGTAATATTTTGTATTGTGTTTATTATTATAAGTATTAAATGACTACAAAATAATAATGATTCATAATAGTGAAAAAATAGAAATAAGCAAGTAAGCCAATCGTTTACTTGCTTATTTCCATCAATATTATAAAACAATTATTGTTGTTATCTAACTATCGCTTTCTGTATTTAATAATAAATCTAATGACATTAAAAAGGTTTCCTGATTTATACTATCAATTTCTAAAGGATTAATCACGAATGTCATAATATCCTTTTTCACTAATTCATAATCAGTATTTATAAATCTATCCTTCAACATTTCTTTTAATGCTTCCATATCTAGGATTATATTATCTTTCTTTAAAGAAAGGGATAGTTTAGATTTTACATAATCAAGATTTACTTTTATTTCATTTGATATATAAAACATATAGTCATAGAAATCTCTACCTTTTTCTCTGCTTTTCCAGTTTCTTGTGAGTAATGCACAAATCTTTCCCGCAAATAAAGATGGATAGTCAACGCATAATACAGAAGAAAATAAAGGGCTAGCTAGTAGTTTTCTTTCGTATTTTGCACCACAAACAAACTCTGTACTTATTTCTATCTTTATTGAAATATTTTGTTCCTTATTAACTATATTTTTATTAAAGTATTCATGTGAAATATCACTAATTGGTATTACAATATACCTTCTTAAGATGTCTCCATTATCATATTCTGGTTTTGTTTTAATTGTTGCTTTAAAACCAAAAGATTCTAAGTCTGTAACACATTTATTAACGTAATTATTTAAATCTATATTAGTGTCTTGATACAAACAATTGAAATCTAAGTCCTCAGAATATCTGTTTAGATTATGGAATAATCTTAAACAGGTTCCTCCATAGAAAGCCACATACTTAAAGAAGTCAGTTTTAGATAAAGAATAAAGTATTATCTTTTGGCATTCCTCTCTGATTACATTAATAAAACCAGTTATAGTATTTACATTATTCTTTTTAAGTTGGTTATTAATATAACTATTAATCATGATTTATCCTCTCTAATAATTTTTCAAATATTTTACAGTTTTGTGAAGAATACAATTTAGATAGATTAATTAATACATTCTTATCTAATTCATCAAATATATAATCATTTAATCTCATATCATCAAAAAGTAGAGATTTTATTTCATATAGGTTCTTTACTGGTGGTTTTATTGAAATGGTATCTAGTAATGCTTTTTCTCTTGATGCAATAAATATATCTATTCCATCAATATTTATAGTGTCAATCCCAAAAGGATATGCATTTTTATTTACATCTTGGAAGGAAAACTTTCCATAAATATTTTCGTATAGTTTTGATTTATTCTTTTGAAAAGTTGCGGACTTGATAAGATCAACTCTTTCGGGAATCATATTATAAAATGATAGGGCAGTTTCAAAAGAAATATATGATGGGCTATATAAAACATTTGCGATTAAAAATGGATGCTCTGTAATACTATCAGAGTAAAGCGATCTTTTAATCTTAAATAATCTCTTATTTTTTTCTTCAACTTTTATTTTTTCAAAAATATTAGTGTAGTTTCTATATTTATCCTTGATTGTATCAATATCTATTATCATATAATTCCTCCAGATACTTCTATTATATAGTAGTTTCTGGAGAAAAACAATATATGGATAAATATTTATAGTAATTATTTAAATAGCCTAAACCAATAACTACAAAACAGTTGATTTGCTCCTATAAATGTAAAATTGTTAAATTATCAGGAGGAAATATGGTAAAAACTGTTTATAAATCATTACTTGAACTAAAAGACTAAAAACTATTATATAAACTACCACCAAGAAATAATATTAAGGAATTAGAGAAACTCCTTCTTAATGATTTAAGAATAGAATATGACGATATATGTTTATTAAATAAAGATGATGTCAATTTTTTAGCAGAGAAATATCACACAACAAACGTTGACCTTCTAAATAAATATTTAAGGAGAATAAGCAAATAGAAATATAATATTACTTTATTTTCTATCAACTTTACCTCATATTTCCAATATCTTATCGTTTCAATTATTCTAATACTCTTATTGCATTTTTTGTTATTAATTTCGTTCGTTAATAACACTTTTTTGTTATTCTTTTCAAACATTATTTACACTTTTTGTATATTTTATCTTTTTCATATTAATGTTTTTATTAACTATTAAAATGTAAATCATAATCAAGATACATCTTCTATGACTATACTGATTATGAATTAGTAAAAGGGTTTATATGGAATAGAGAATAATACACAATTTTCTCACAATGCATTTTGCATTTTATTACGTATAACTTACACATTGTTTTCTAAATGTTTATATTCATTTTTTTATATAGATACAATGGAAGTGATGATGAATATAAAAGACTAAATTAGCTATCTCGTGATAACTAATTTAGTCTTTTCTATTTGAGAAAGTTAGAAAACAAAATGAAATGAACATTCAAGTTGGTGTTCAACTTTTGTGGTTAGTTTCAAACTCCTGATAGAACTTTAATTTATATATTATTAATTCTCATATAATTTTGAACCAGATATTTCATCGTTCTAGTTATAAGAGATCTATTTATTGTGTTAGTTATTTCTTTTTTAATATTCTTTTTAACTATATAAACATATTCTTGAGTCAAAACAAACACTTCAAAAGCATTAGTGTCTTTTAAATATTCAAGAGATGTTTTATTGCCAAAGAATCCAGACGGAATTACAACTAGATATGTTTTTGAATCGGCTAGTACGTTTATTCTAGATATTGTTAAATTAGCTAAGGTATCTACAATGACAATTAGTTTAATTCCTTTTTTCGATTCAAAACAGTTACTAGATATATCATAAGTAAAATCATTTTCGTTGATTCTTTTATCAAAATAGTTTGCATATAATAATCCTAGGTAATTTCTGTAATCTTTATATTTATCACTAAAAAGATAAATAGATGGATCAATATAAATTGCTAGGTTAGAAATGAATATGTTTTCTTTAACACCAAATAGTATCGCAAGTTTATAAATATTATCGTGAGATGCTCCATAAAGTATTTTGTCATCACGGCTATACTTATCGATAGTATTTTCATTTATTCCAGTTAGTTTAGATATCTCCACTAACTTAATGTTTCTATCTTGAGATAGTTTTTTTAGTAATGTTGCTTCTTTAGTTTTCAATTCAAAATCTTTTCTTAGATTAGAAAAATCCATTTCATGATAGATACCATACCTATCTAAAAAATAAGAAAGAGGCCAATAAAGAAAAATATATTCAAAACTTTTATTATAGTAAAGAAATAACTTAAAGTATGATTCGGCAATAAATAAACCTTTAAAAGAAATATCTGCCTGTTTATTAGCTAAAGAAATATTATAGGTAGATTCAACTATTTTCTCTATCTGTGTTTCGTTATTATATTCATTATTTTCAAGGCCATTAATAAATGGTGAAGAAACGATACGTTCTTCAATAGTTCTATATGAATATTCTTCATTTAGTCCATAGCTAATAATGGCCGCTAAACGATTAATAATATCTAAAGTCTTAATCATTTTCTTTTCCCATTAAATCTCTAACACGAGTTCCTTTACTAGCTCTTTCAAGCCTTTCAAGTTCTCGATATGAATTATCTGCCCCATCTTTTCTTCTATGATATCTTTCGAAGAATAAAGGTTCTGCAGGAATAGCCTCAATGAACTTTATTCTTCGAAATGCCTTCTCACTAATTAAAACATACTGTTTACCTAAATTACCAAGTAGATAAATTTCTTCCAATTTTTCATAAGTTAATATATTTCTAATAAACATTAGAGGAAATCTAAAATATGCATCGTCTGCGCGATAGCCAATAACAACATCATATTCTTCAGTATTAATATAATACTTCTCTAAATAAGATAAAACATCAGCATATTCGATTTGGTCGTTATCAGAAATCTCACGATTGTGAATTAAAATAGAGATCCAGTTAAGTACGCTGTACTTTGTTTTATCAGTTAAATCTAAGATTTTCAATCCTCTATCATCAAATGAATACTTATTAGCAAATCCGCTTCTTGTGGTTCTATTAGCCCATTCTTTAGCCATATCAAGATTTTGCGTACAATAAAAACCTAAACCATAATCGTTGTGTTTATTAGATCCTTGATATTGATAAATTGGTTTTTCTACTACACTTTCACTTCCGTGATAAATAATTTTATAACTCATACTTCTATTATATTACACTTGTCCGTATTTTCAAGAAAAATCCGTAATATTTTACGCTTTTTTATATTTTTTACGGACAAATTTTGTTTTGTAAATGCTATATCATTTCAATAAAAATATATTTAATCATCATTTTTTGACCATCATTATTACCTATTATTAGTAGTTATTTATCTGTTTTTTGTGATCATTATTAAATAATCAAATATAATATGATAAAATATTGATAAAATAAAGATAAAATAAAATTAATAGAGTAAAGGAGGTTTTGCTGATGTTCTACTTAATGCACAAAGATATTAAAGTACTTAAATTTAGTTTATATGAGAATGGCAATATTAATAAAGTATATGAGATTTATAACATAGAACATATGCCTTTTTCTACTAATATTTGCATCAATAAAAATGATTATTCTATGTTAAAAGAATGGTGGTCTGACAGGTCAATTCCATATACTAGAAACGAATATAATAATATAGTTAACAACATAGAAGATACATCTCTATCTCTTGTTGTTAAGGCTAATGGCCTCTCACTTACTGATCAATATTGGATTAAAGATGAAAACGATAATATTTCATATGATGATATAAGCTTTTTTACAAATAAGTTTAATGAAGATTTAGGTGATTTACTTGTTGGTAAGCCTTTAAAAAACCAAATTAACTATTATTCTCCAGATTCAACATCTACTGGAAACCTTAAAAAGAGATGGAAAATTATTGATGGTAGAAGAGTATTATTAAAGGCCGGCACAAAACCTAATCAATATGAAATATTTAATGAAATTATCGCTAGTAAAATAATGACTATATTAAATATAGACCACGTTGAGTATAGTTTCATTAAAGATGAAGATATCTATTGTGCTAGCGAGGATTTCATTAAATATAATGAAGACTTTGTATCAGCTTATCAACTCAAAAATTATAAGAAGAAACCTAATGATGAAGATCTATTTAATTATTTAGTGGATATATATAAAGATCTTGAAATTAGTGATTATAAAACTAAAATCAACCAAATGTTATTTATTGATTTTATAGCCGGGAATATAGATAGACACCTAAACAATTTTGGTGTTATTCGTGATGCAAAAACACTTGAATTTATTAAAGTAGCTCCTATCTATGACACAGGTTCTTGTTTTGGATATGATTTAACTGACAACCAGTTAAATCATATTACAGAACTAGATTGGAAACCATTTAAAACAAATAAAATAGATAATCAACTTGAGTTAATTGATGATTTCTCTTGGCTTGATTTAGAATCATTAAAAATTCTTCCTAAAGAAACTGATAATATACTAACTAAATATAAAGATTATATTTCTGAAGGCAGAAGGGAATCGTTATTACATTTTCTTATAAGAAGGATTAATATGGTTTACTCATATTTAAATATAGATTATGAAGTAAAATATAACATATCAACTGAATTATCACTAAAGGAAAAGAAAATATATGATTATATTAAACAAAAACAAATTATTGTTGATATTAGTCCTATTTGCATAAAATATAATTATTCATATATAACTGTCTATAGAGCGATTTCTGGGCTTGTAGAAAAAGGACTAATTAAAAGAGTTGGATCTAAAAAGACCGGATATTGGATAATTACTGAATAAAGATATATAATACTTAGTAAAACTATAAGAAGGCTATCAAACAATCTAATTTGATAGCCTCTATTTTTATTATTATTTTGTAGTTATTCGTACTAACAATATGTTTGGCAAATTAACAATTGATGCAATCAATGATGAAGTTGCTCACTATGGTAATATAGGAGATCTTGACATAAT
>CAJOMC010000035.1 GCA_905235635.1 uncultured Bacilli bacterium
CTATACCTAACTGGATTGTATTCTCGAAACCATTCATATTTAATTGGCTGCGACGGAAAGAGTGTTTATAATCAATCGTTGCAAACATCTTTTTATGTTCTACTTGTAAACCAATTTGACCGCCATAAGTAATCTTGTCACCAAAGTCATAGTGCCACCAGTTAAGACTACTATCTTTAAATGGTATATATAGTTTCTCTCGTCCAAATACCGCATATTGCAAATAAGGACCAACATTCAGTCTAAGAGCCGAATTGTCAGATAAACGCATCTTTAATGAAGCAAGAACAGGCAAAGCAGCATTCCATTGACTATAGAACTCGGGTGTACGCTGATTTTCTTGATAGGAGAGAACCAAACGTGGCTGCAAATAGAAGCTTTCTTTCAACTGAATGTCATACACTCCTCCTACAAAACCACCAATACGCCAGTCAACATGATCAGCGCTCGATACCGAGGCATTTACACCACCCATCAATCCAAATCCACTTTGGGCTTTCATCGAAAGCACAACAAAAGCGGCACACAATATTAAAACTATCTTCTTCATAAATCAAATTATAATCTACTAAATTGATATTTCGTAAACTTTATCTTTCTGAATTTGGAAAGCTCGCAGTGTAGTGTGGCCATCAGCCATTACCCGTACAAGATAGTTGCCTGTATTAAGAGTAATCTCGACTGGTCTGTTTCCAACTGTTTCTTTTGTAAATATGACATGCTCTCTATCCGCAATGTCCATCACATCAACTACTACTTTTGTATCATTTTTGATATTGGTAGTATTAGAAAATGTAACCTTTAGTACACCCTCTTGGATAAAGTCATCATCATTAACACAACTTGAACCAAATAACAACATCCCCATAAGGAGGATTGAAGAAATAATTGACTTTTTCATATTTATAAACTTGGTAACCATTTTACATTTTCAACCCATTTGTTATTTAAAGCGAAAGACTTATAAATTACATAATCGCCATCTCCATTCTTTGGTGTAACTGTGACTTTAAATTGTACGTAGAAAGTCGGATGAGGAAGCAGTTCCTCTTTTGCACCATATTCACCAGAATTATACACGTAATAATTATCTGGATTAGTAACTATTACACCATTTCCTTCATCAGCAATAAGGTCATATTTTACATCAACATCTGCAACTTTAAGCACACTTGGATTGATGACAATATACCTTTCAAATGCGTGCTGTGGTACGTTTAATGTTGACCACCACTCTGTAATTTGTGCACCAGGATTCCAAGGATCATCATGACGATAACGTTTATAGGTATTAACTACCAGTTTTATTTCAGGTAATTCTGTAAAATTGAAAATACCTAATGGCTCATTATAAAGTGGTATAATGCCAGTTGCTGTTGACATATTCTTCATACCTGGAACTTTAATAGTACACGGCATTGAAGGTAAAGAACCACTATTATTTCCTGTTCCAGTAAGATTTATTTCTCCAACTTCAAGCGTGAGGTTTATTGGTTGACTAGTAGTTTTAGATCCTCCTATAATACCATTGAATAATCCAAGTGCTGCAGCAGGAAGCCCTTTTGTAGCACTATTGAAAGCCCCTGTTACTGCAGAAGATATCTTATTAAAGATTTTATCGTTTAATCCAAGTTTATTTCCCCCGCCTTTTTGGGCTTGGTTATCAATGAAACTTTTTCCAATGCCAGTTAATAACGCTTTTCCAGAAGCGCTTCCAAACGATTTTAGTTCCTGAGAAAAGGTCTTACTATCTGATTCTAATCCAATAGTACCATTGATAGAACCTTTAGCATCACCTTGAAACTTAAATGAAGTAACATCGTAATAATTCATACCTAAACTCATTGAAATATTATTGAGGTTCTTCACATTTGGGTCATATGCCATTTCAAACTGCATCATATACCATTTGTTTGAAGCTAATGGGCAACCACCATTGATTGGTGCAGGGAGAATCTGTTTATACACTTTTCTGCTTTTTCCACCATTAATAATGCCATCTCCCATGAAATTCAGCATCTTTAACGAATTATTACTGATACTAATTAATCCTTCCATTGATGATGAAGTTGCAACAAAAGATGTTGTAATATACTGGTAGAATCTCATTAAGCCATTATATTTATTATACAGAATAAAATATGGATTAACAAGTGGTGCGTTAGTATTTGATGTAAATGAATTATACAACAAAATCCATCCATCTCTTTTTTTATAATCAAACAAGACATCATCACCATATGTGGTAGCAAGGCTTCCTGGACCATCCCAAGGCATATATATACGCTCCTGATTTCTGGGTGTCGGCATTGTATCCGCAACTTCCCAATCAAATTCATCAGGAAGTATTGAGCGTGTTATACTTTTTGTGATGTTATTATTGATTTCTTCATTTTCATTACAACTAAATAGTAGTAATGACGTAATAAATAATAATACTATTCTTAATTTTGTAATATTCATATCCAATAAGCATTTAATAACAAATTACATATAAGCAGCAGGTAGAGTGAATTGATAATCCAACTCATGTGGGATGCCACGATAATCTATTTTAAGATCTACAGAAATGGGCAATGCAAGCCGCATATACGAATTTAAATTGTCCATTTTTACAGGCATTGCATTTGGAAGACCATAATAATAATCATGTGAAGAATCAGCTGTTTTATCTTCATGAATTGCTGTTTTAACATTTGCAACAGAATACGTACCTGTTAATTCTATATTACTTGAATAGTTAGTCCATCCTAACCAAGTCTTCTTTCTAAATGAGATCTCAATATGCATACGCATTGAGACTGGTGTTGTTAGAATCTTAGAGTCTATAAGTATTTGACGTCCACATTTTACACGGATTTTCTTTCCATTTTCATGATACCAATCAGAATCATACTCTGCCGTTACATCTGCTGCACTCCTAGTAACATGACTACCACAATAGTCATACATTGCAATACCAAGTTGCTGCAATTGAGCATAGCAAAATATATCCTTCATGTTCTTAACATTGCCATTGATTCTTACATCGCCATTAGCATTAACTAATGATGCTACCACCTTATTACTAACAGGCAGATAAACCCCATAATCATCTTTGTAATTAGCAAAATAAAGAGCCTTTCCATATTTATTTTTAAAACTCTCATACGAAACACTTGACTCATCAAGTAACTCTGCTGCGCTCATAGCCTCATCATATGTATCTTTCAATGAGACCATATTACCAAAATGCATCTTTATAAACTCACTTCTATTTTGCTCATCTACCGTGCTTAATTCATCAACTGCATTTTGAAAATCGGACTCTGACGCAAAATCAAGCATAGTTGTGTCACTACAAACTGATTCGGCATGGTTCAATGAAGTGCTGTCAACTGTAACCTCGTCAATAGAGTTATTACTACATGAGAACAGCGTTAATACACACAATGTAATAAATAAATTTTTAATTTTCATTCTTCTAATTATAATAATGTTAATACTGAACTTTCGCAAGTGAATATTCATTCATCAAGCGACTAATTTATACATTTGATAGAGTTTATGGAACTTAGGATTGGCATCAATAACCGCAGAAA
>CAJOMC010000036.1 GCA_905235635.1 uncultured Bacilli bacterium
TGTTAATTTTTAAATTATTATCGCCAGTGATGTCTAAATTATATTAACCAATAAAAAGTGATAAAAATAAAACAAGTTGGAAGATTTTAAAATTATTCCAACCTGTTTTTCTAAAATATTTTATTCAATAAATTAACCTAAAGAAAGTTCGTTAACAGCTTCTAAAATAATATTACTATCTATAGTCATAGTATCTTTACTTTTTCCTATGATAAAACTTTTAGTAATAATATTATTAACAATTCTAAGAGAACCACTACATGCATTAAATATTGCTTCAATGGCTTGTTCATTAAATATACCATTATTACCATGAGCAAGACTAATTCTTGAATTAATGTATTCTTTTAATTCATCTTTATTTATTCCATTCATATTGTAACTTACTGTTATTCTCTGATTTAATGCTTCAAAAATATTTCTTCTTAATATACTATTTAATATTGGTTGTCCAACTAATATTAAAGTTACATAGTTTTTACTGTCTAAATCAAAATTAAGTAGTATTTTTAAATCATTTAATATTTCATTCTTTAAATACTGTGCTTCATCCAATACAATTATTAAATTAATTTTTTTATCTTTTGATAAACTTATTATTCGTTGTTGTATTTCTTTAAACATATCTATCTTTTTAAATGGTGGTTCAATTCCTAGTTCATAACACAATTGTTTATAGAATTCATATGTTGTAACTGTAGACATACATATATAAATTACTTTATATAGATTTTGATTAAGATCATTTAAGAAGTTTCTTATTGCAAATGTCTTTCCCATTCCTGGATTACCTGTTATTAATGCCATAGTTTTATTATCTTTTATATAATTTAATCTATTTTTTAATATTTTAAAATCTTCTGTTTCAAAGGCATATTTGGTTTCTATATCCTTATCAAATGGATTAAATTCTAATCCATAATAACTTAAATACATATTAATACATCGTTTCCTTTCTTCGTATTTTTGAGTTAGCTATTTTATCAACTAGATGAATTGTTTCAATTTTTTTGTCATCTTCATATATCCAAGCTTTAGTTCTATCAGAAAAATCATATTTTACAGTTACTTTTTTTCCAATATATTTTGTTGGTACTTCATATTCTAATTTTTTTACATGAGCAATAGAATCAGATCTTATTGTTGGGTAAGCCGTATGTAAGAAATATTCATCTATTTGATTATTATCTATCTTTTTAATCCTATTTTGATCTTTAAACCATCTTTCTTTAGGACTTATATTCTCATTCTCATTAGTTAAAGAACTATGAACCTTATTGTTATATTCATTTACAAAATCATTTAACATATCATTAAGTTCATCTATGTCTTTAATTTCTTCCCAATTGATTCCTCTCATCCAAGTCTCTTTCATCGTATGAAACCAACGCTCAATTTTTGCCTTAGATTGTGGACTGTATGGTTTCGTATAAATTAATTCTATTCCACAATTTGCACATATGATTGATAATTGTTCATTTTTATATGTTTTACCATTATCTAAAAATATTCTTTTGGGAATACCATATTTTTTTAATCCTTCTTTAAATGTTTTTTGAAAGTTTATTGCATTATCTTCATAATAAAATTTGGCATTAGTAATTAATCTTGATGCATCATCTATTATAGCTATTAGATATGTTCTTATCTTTTTATTATCTATTGTTAAATATGGTCCTACTGATGTATCAGCATCCCACATATCATTAGCAAATTCCATTTCAAATGCTCTTCGATCTATTTTGCCATCATCACCGAATAATAAATAATTATCTCTTATAAACTTTAATACTGTTGATTTTGATACATTATCTTCTTTTATATATCCATCTTCAATTAATTTTTGATATATAAGTGTTCCACTTATATGGGGATAATCTTTCTTATAATCTATTATTTTTTGTTGTGCATCAAGTGTTAGTTTTCTAGATGCGTTTAAATCAGTTCTTGTTTTAGGTATTAATCCTGAATAACCAAACTTTTTATATGCAAGGTACCATTTTTTTACTGTATCAGGTCTAATATTTATTTTTTTACCATTTAATTCATAAGTTTTCATTGCTACTTTTCTAAAAAATTCTTCTTTTGATGCTTCTTCATAAGTATTATTTACGAGTGATGATATTAAACCATAACGAAATAGAGCAATAGCATTTTTAGCATTGTCTCTTTGTTCTTGATTCATCTTTTTTCACCTCCTTTTTGAACAACATTATTATAAGATTAGTCATAAGTAGATGAAATGCTAAATCTATTCAAAACACCTTAAGGTGTTATACATAATGGAACACAAGTTATTCTAAATAAGAAAAAAGGGTGATTATAATTATTATAAAAGTTAATTAAGAAATCACTTTTTGTTTTTATTATCCCTGATATTACATCTTCTATTTTTGTATTTGTTTTTAGTATTATTGATGATGATAATATATATTTATTAATTTTTCTTAACCAATCATAAAACTGTTTATGTTGTATATTTAATCTTTCTAGTATTTCTAAAAGTTTTACATTATTTAGATAATCATTTATTGCTTTTATTATTGTACTTGCCTCATATATAGAATAAGGTAGTATAAATTCTGGTAATATTGCATGATATTTTTGCTTATTATTTTCTTTTGAACAATTTTCGCATTTACAAACAATTATATCTACTGTTATATTTTCTAATTTATCATCTATATAATAACAAAGATTCCTTTCATATACCTTATGGAATTTTAATGTATTTTTTTTACATAAAGGGCATTTTAAGCCACTATAATCATTACAATCACGATAGTTATTATATATCTTTATATAATCATTTATTGTTTTTATTGAATTTTCTATGCTTGAAATATTGATTTTACTTAAATTAAATGTTATTATACTTACACATCACTTTCTTTATGAATTTGATGGACTTAGTGTTATGGAAGAAAGAGAAATTGATTGCAAATTTGTAACTCTTTCTTCCTTTTTAAGTCCATAAAAATAACTACCATACTTGGTAGTTAAAATAATTTAAAAATTTATTTGTATTTTATTTTATACAATTATCTCACTTTTGTCACTTTTAATTTTGAAATTTTTATCTTTTTTAGGCTAAGATAAAATGCTTATTAACA
>CAJOMC010000037.1 GCA_905235635.1 uncultured Bacilli bacterium
GAATTCGGCTTCATTCACAATCCGCTTACCCCATTAGTCTTAAAATGAGGACTGCAAATGGCTTACCAAGTTAATCTCCCATCAGATACGAATAAGGGCGTCGGATAAAAGGATTAGATTACTCTAATCCCCTCTCCTAAGAACCGTACGTATGGCTTTCACCATATAGCGGCTCAAGCAAACCTTTACCTGAAAAAAAAGTTATTTAAGATACCCTTTGTTCGAAATATTCAGTTTTTGTTTTATCATATGGTGAATAGTTGTGTTTAATCATTCTATGTCTTTTAATAGGTGTCCAAACCATTTTTCTTAGATGATTTCCTTTCTTAGGGCCAGTTAATACCCAGTTTCCATAATGCTTACCATCATAGTAAAAAGGATAATATTTATTGACAATCCAACCTTTACTTTTATTCTTATGCATTCTACATAAAAATTTAAATGTAAGATTCCATATATAATCATCTAACTGGTTAAAAATCTCTTTGGATACCCAGGGACTCCAAAAATTAGCCGCACCCATAATTATCGGATTAAGCTCATCTATTAAATAATCTACATTATAACCATGTAATGATTTAACTTTATCATATATTTTTGCTTTGAATTTCTTTATACTATCCTTTGATGGTTTAATAAAACATCTTAATCCATCTTTAGTATTGTATAATCTGCAATTCGCTCCTAAAAAGTCAAAACCCTCGGTTACATGTGTAATTTTAGTTTTATCTTCAGCCAAAATTAAACCTCTTTCTTGTAAATATGGATCTAAAAGTTCAGGAACATTTTCTATGTCTTCTTTAGTCTTAGCAAAGATTACGAAGTCATCGGCATATCGAGTTATCCTATATTTGCCTTTAGTTCTAAAATATTCACTAGTAGAACCATTTTTATTTTCTACAACTTTCTTATATGAAATATTAAGACATTCTTCCAGTCCAGTTAGTGCAATATTGGCAAGTAAAGGAGATAATAATCCTCCTTGTGGTGTACCTTTATCTGTACTATTAAATACTTGGTTATCCACATATCCGGCTTTCAAGAACCTTTCTACTAATCCTTTTAAAGGGAATCCTTTAAGTTGTTCTAGTATATATTCGTGGCTTAAATTGTTAAAGCAATCTTTAAAATCGCCTTCGTATACATATACCCATTTTCCACCTCGAATATTATTAAATATTCTTTCTATTGCATCATGAACACTTCTATTTGGTCTGAAACCGTATGAAGTTGGTTCAAATTGTGCTTCTGCTTGTGGTTCTAGGATTATACGGACAATTTCTTGATATACTCTATCAATTATTACCGGTATGCCTAAAGGTCTTAATTTACCTGATTTCTTTTTAATATACTTACGATAAGCAGGTTTAGGCTTATGGCATTCGATTTTACTTGACATTATTTTATCAACTAATTCTCCTCGTTCTTTGTCAGTAAGAATTATCTTTCCATCAATACCTGGTGTTCGTTTACCTTTATTGATTTGTGTAACTCTTCTAACTGCTAGCAAAACTACCGATTTGCTATTTGTTAACATTCTTTGAATATTTCTCACTTTATGAGCATTACCTTCTTTTTCAGCAGAATATATCCGTTTTTGTTGTTTATTTACATACTTCTCGACCTTTTTCCATTGGATACTTGACCAATCAGTAATGTCTGATGTTGAGGACTCACATGAATTTTTATGAGTATTTCTCATCTGTTATCACCATCCTTTGAATAAAATTACAAAAAAACATTCAGTTTTCGTTTTATATTTCTGTTGTTCACCAGTTGGAATTCAGCCATGTTATCCATGCTACCAATTATATATTTTTTTTGTAGTATCCGTTCACAGTTATACTAAAATTGTTCCTCATTGCTTTCCTGCTGTCTTTCGACGACAACGGCTTTTGCTTTTTCCAACATCCTCTACCCTCTACTGAATTAGGCTTCTTTCACAATCAGCTTACTTCTTCAATATAATAATACTGTAGAAGACAGTGTAGGGCTTACCAGGTTAGTCTGCCATTAGATGCGTATAAATGAAGGTCTAGTCTATGTACCGGCAAAATACTAAGGGGGTTGTGAATAAATAAATGTGATTCCACGCATTTATTTCCCAAGTTTTAATTTGATTTTGCAATACGATAGTAGCATATAGCAATTTATGTGTTCCACCTATCGCTATAGATTACGATACTTACAACTATTCACCAAACGGTTGACCATTTTTATACCTTTCCCTAGCCCTGAGTATATAGAACACTTTATATACCCTTCAGACATTCTATCATGCAACCTCTTAACCAATTACTCAGTTAAAAGTTTCAAGGGGGAAAATCCTATCACAACTAGGATTGAAACTCTTGTTTCACTAATTAAATGAGGAAAGCAGACCCTATCCTGTCGCACAGAACCAATCTATACGCCGACAAATATATAGGTTGCGAAAATATAAGTATGTCCCGAATACTTATTTCTTATTTGTAATATGATAGTAGCATTTCTGC
>CAJOMC010000038.1 GCA_905235635.1 uncultured Bacilli bacterium
GATATATTCTGATGAATCACCATATTTAAGTGAATTAGAAAATATATTTAAAAGATATCCTAATGCTATATTAACTTTACAAAGTGCTTTTTCTTATTACGCATCTTTGACAGTTATTAAGTAAATAGACCTAGTATTTTTAAAATTCATATTAAAATATGGTCTATTTTTTTATTTGTCAAATTTTTTTAACTTTTTTGTAGCCATATCAAGCCATGTGTGGTATAATATATGTAGGAGATATTATTATGAACGGGTTAAAAATTAATAGTTATAAAGACAAAAACGGTGAAACTAGGTATTATCTTGCTACGACAATTAGAGATGGTAATAAAAGTTCGACAAAGAATATTAAGTCACTTGGTAAAAAAAGTGAGTTGCTTAAGAAGTATTTAACTGAAGAAGGATTAAAAGAATATCTTGATAAAGAATTAAATGATGCACTTAATTCTGGAGAATATGATGGAAAGGTTACTTTGACATTTAATAGTAATAAACACATCAAAGAAGGAAGTGTGAAGCTATATGATGTTGGTGATATCTTTGTTAACAGATTATTTAACGAAACCAAGTTAGGTGAATGTTTGGATAAAATCCAAGAAAAATATAAGTTTGAATATTCTTTAAGAGATATCGTCTTATTCCTTTTATCACAAAGATTAGTTGATCCATGTTCAAAACGTAAAATGTATCTCATAGCTCAAAAGAAGAGATTCCATGAAACTGATTTCTCTCTTGAAGATGTCTACCGAGGAATGGATGTACTTATTCTTCATAAAAATGAAATATTGAAATGGCTATATAAGCATATCCCTCATGGAGTTGATAGAAACTATACTGTTCTTTATTTCGATGGAACTAATACCTATATGGAAACAGAGATTGAAGAAGGTTTGAAAGCTCGAGGTAAAGGAAAAAGAAACGAGGTAGAACCTCTTGTATCTTTCGGTTTGATATTAGATGGTTCTGGTCTACCTCTATCCTTTGTTACCTTCAAAGGTAGTGATTCCGAATGTAAGGAATTAATTCCTTTGGAAAAGATGATAGAGAGTGATTTTAGACATACTAACTTTGTAATGATTACCGATTCAGCATTATCATCAAAAGAGATAAGATGTTTTAATTCGCTTGGCAAAAGAGACTATATCACTGTTGTCCCAGTAAGAAAGATGTCAGAATTAAAACTAAAGTCATATATCTTTGATAAAACCAAAGAATGGAATACCAATAATCCAAAATATAAAACTCCAGAATCGATATGGAAGAAATATAACGAATTAATAGAAGAACAAAAGAACTGTAAAGATGTTAATAGATTAAAGGTAATTGAAGAAGAAATCTCAGAACTAAGCAAAGTATTTTTAACTAGAAGATATCCAGTTCTACTAGATAAGAAGCCTAAAGAATATAGAACTAATCCCAATAAGAATGAGTTTATCGATGAGGATTATTTAATCTCCTTCTCTCTTAACTATGCTTTAAGAGATAGAAAGCAAAGAAACCGCTTAATTGAAAAAGCTAATGAATTAATCGAAAAAGAAGGAAGTAAGAAGAAATATAAATCAGGTGATCCTAGACAATATGTTAAGGAAACTTATATAACCGATGAAGGTGTAGTAGCCAAAGAGAAAGTTAAAGCATTAGATGAATCATTAATTGCTAAACAAGCATCTCTAGATGGTTATTATGCTGTCTCTACTTCTTTAAAGAAAGAAAAAGATGAAACAGTCATTCATTGGATGAAGCAAAGATGGATGATTGAAGACACCTTCTTATTAATGAAACAATTTTTAGGATTTAGGCCGATTAATCATTCCAAAGATAATAGAATCGATGCTCACTTCTTTTCTGTATTTCTAACCACCTTATATTATCGATACATAAAATTAATCTGCGATAAATCAGAATATAAGGATTTACACGATTTATCAGATGAAGAATTATTTGAATTATTAAGAGGATTTAAGCTAGAAAGTAGACAATCATTCTATATGCCTGCTTTTGAAAACAATAAAAAAGAACAAGATATTCAAAAATTATTTAATGTGGATATATCTAGAGAAATTATGAATAGAGCCTATATAAATAAAGAATTTAAAAAGAAATTTTAACCCATAGAATATGGCTACATTTTAAATCAAGGTAAAACCATCAAAAAAGCCTGAACCAGTCAGACTTTTTTTAATTATGGGGAGAT
>CAJOMC010000039.1 GCA_905235635.1 uncultured Bacilli bacterium
CGTAACCACTGCGAATGGTCACGATTAGAGATATGCTGAAGCACTCTCGGTAAGCATATAGTAGCATATCTCGAATCTTTTATTAAGCATGTTTTTCATAGCAATTACGCCTCTACATTTTCTTGGTTTTTGTTCTTGATGGGTTGTTCAAGCAATTATTTTCTTTTTTTTGGTAGATTTTTTAGTTTTCTCTTGAATTATATTATACCTAGGTATACTATATAACTATGAAACAATCTGAAATACCTAATTGGGCTCTTAAATATAAAACTAAAGGTACTACTATCCGCAAAAAAGGCAAAAATAGTTTTGGCTTATATAAAGTAACTTCTCAATATGTTAAAGGGGGTTATCCTAAAACCATTCAAACTTATTTAGGTGTTATTACTGAGGAAGGCTATTTTCCTAAAAAAGAAGAACCAAGCGAAGAAGTTTTAGAATATGGATTATCTAACTTTATATATTCTTCTTTTCATCGTTCTTTACAAAGAAGTTGTTATGGCTCAGTAGGTGAAGATAAGGAAATATTAATTATCTTAGCTATCATTCATTACATATTTAATGATTTAAGTGAAGCGACAATAAGAAAAACAGCCATTTCTAGAAATAAAGAAGACAAATTAATAAAAAGAGCAAGTGAGGTAAATTTTAAAAGAATTACTACCATCAAAAAAGAAATAGAAAAACAGTTTAATATCTTGTTTTTAAATTCCACTCAAAATAAAGACTTGTTCAAAATGTATCTATTATTAGAAACAATACCAGTAAATGTTAAAACTAGAAATCACTCTAAAGAAGTAGAAATAATATTAAGAGGATTAAAAGATGAGAAGAAATCCTGAACATATTAATAACAACATATATCTTATCGATTCTTTTGTCGCTAAATATGATATAAGCCATAACGATTTTAAACATAGTGATATTAAGCATTTCATTCATGCTTTTGATAACATTAACGATTTTAGAAAAAGAATCAACAGATGTATATGGTCTGCTTCTCAAGTTTTAATGATGATTATCTATGCTAAATTAGTTGGTAAGTGTGTAAGCTGTACTGAGATTGCTAACTTCTGTGAAGCCGCAAAGCATAAATTATATGATTTAAAGATAATAGATAGTCCAAGAACTCCTACCCATGACTTATTTTATAAATTCATCAATTTTTGGGATGGGGCTACATTACAAGAAATGGTTTCTCTATCTATTGATAAATTACTACAACGTTTGTCTAGAAAATATGTTAAGAAGACTAGTCACTATAAATATGATTTAACTCAAGCAGATGGTAAATCTATTAATGGAACAGGTAGGAAAGGGAAACACGGAAATAATTATAATTTTGGTGTCTATAATTCCTCTAATGCTACTTTAGACTATAACATTAGCATTTCTAGTAAAGATTCAGAAATAACATCTTTTCAAAAAGTTCTTCCCTTATTAGATATTAAAAGTAGTATTATCACCGCGGATGCTTTACATACTCAAATAGTAACGTGCAATTTGATAAATGAAGGAAAAGGATATTATGTTCTCCCTGTAAAAGATAATCAACCTTTACTAAAAGAAGAAATATCTGCTAGATTTATAAGAACTCCTAAAAAAGTAACCATAATAGAAAGAGAAAAAAGAACATTTTCCTATATCAAGGTTAGCCAATCAACTGGATGTGAATGGCCAGGGCAAAAAGCCTATATTAAGATGATATCTAGAACTAAAAACGAAGAAGGAATAGAAATGCTATTTATCACTTCTTTAAATAAAATAGAAGCTGCAATAGAAGCAATAGAAAATAGATGGGATATAGAAGGAGAACTTCATCACCCAAGAGATACGATATTATTTGAAGATAAATTTAGATGCCAAAGTTTGAAATCAACAAATAATATGGCCATTATAAATTCAACCATTACCACATGTTTAAAGATGCTGGCTTCCTTATTACATTTAAGTGGACCAAGTGCAGCAAGATGCTATCTAGTCGCTGATCCAGAAAGATACTTAGGAATAATATTTGGAGTATTAGAAGATAAGC
>CAJOMC010000040.1 GCA_905235635.1 uncultured Bacilli bacterium
GTAAAATAAAACTATTAATGTTTGTTTGTTAAAAGGATGGTGATAAAGTTGAGTTATGCTCAAAACAATACTGTTTTAGAGTCCACAACATCATACGCTGCTATATGGTCTGATACCGATTGGAAGAAGACTTATAAGTATGTAAATAAACAAAGATCTAGGATATTTCGTGCTGAAAGCGAAGGTGATAGTCGAAAAGTTAGAGATTTACAAAGAATGTTAGTCCGTAGCCCTGCGGCATTAAAAGTGGCAATTAAAAGAGTTACTCAGACAAATAAAGGTAAAAGAACTCCTGGTGTGGATGGATATCTCGCATTAAGTGATTTTGAAAGAGGGAAATTGTTTGTTAAGATAAGAAATAGAAATATTAACAAACATAAACCTAAACCAGTGTATAGGACTCAAATTCCTAAAAGTAATGGTAAAACTCGTTCTCTTGGTATTCCTACCATTATTGACAGAGTTTATCAAGAATTACTTCGTTTAGCATTGGAACCTCAATGGGAGGTTCGTTTTGAGCCGACAAGTTACGGTTTTAGACCTGCTAGAGGGGTTCATGATGCAATGGAAAGAATTTTCCATGACATCCATTATCGCAAATTCAAATACGTATTTGAGGGTGATTTTAAGGCTTGTTTTGATACACTGAGTCATGAATTCATTATCAAACAATTAGAGGGATTTCCCTATATTAATTTGGTTGAAAAGTTTCTTAAAGCAGGATATATGGAAAATGAAAAATTTTATTCCACTAATCAAGGAACTCCACAGGGAGGATTATTATCACCCTTACTGGCAAATATAGCCCTACATGGGCTTGAAGATTATTTAAATATATCATATCATGAATACACTAGTAATAAAGGTTATACCACATTTGTTACTCATGGTAAGTACCGTGTTGTGAGATATGCCGATGATTTTGTGCGACAAGATGGGTCTTTTTCTTCATTTTAGCAGTGAAAATTCATGGAAATGGATTTTTAATCCCTGTTGTGTTGGGATTTTCCCCCTTGAAACTTCTAACTGAGTGATTGGTTAGGAGGTTGCATGATTGTAAGCCTGATTGAGACAAGTATTCTGGATTTCATGGGCGAGGGAAAGGATAAGAACGATTAATCTTCGGGTGAATGGATGTAAGCATCGTTACCGCAAGCGATAGGTGGAATACAATTGTCACAGAAGGCTACTATCGTTTTGCAGATAGGAAATAAATATTGAAATCGTATTTATATTGCACAACCCGTATATCTGCCGGTGTATAGTCCAAATCGTCCCTTATCCGCATCTGATTAAAGATCAACTTGGTAAGCCTCACGGGGTCTCGCGTTAACTCTTCGAGTAAGTGGATTGTAAATGAAACCTAATTCCCTAGGAGGTAGAGGATTTCAAAGAAAGCAAAGGCCGTCATTTACCGAAAGGTAGCAGGAAGAAATGAAGAATATAACTGTGTACGGATACCACTCTTTAATGAGTGGCAGGGATAACCTGGCTGACTTTTGAATGGTTAGTAACATGTATATAATGCGATTTTGCATTAAACTATGAAAGTAAAGGTGATAAATAATGAGTTTAACTCCAAATAATAATATTTGTGAGCCCGCGAAACCTGATACTACCGATTGGAAGAATATTAAATGGAATAAAATCAATCGGCAAGTAGATAGTTTGCAAAAACGAATATATCGTGCTAGCAAAAATAATGATAAGAAAAAAGTTCGTGATTTACAAAGACAATTGATGAGAAGTAATTCTTGTTTGCTTACTGCAATTAATAGAGTTACCAAAGAAAATAAAGGAAGATTTACTCCAGGTATTGATGGTTTTAGAGCCACAAGTGACCGTGCTCGTGGTGAACTATTTGATATGATGAAAAATGAGAAAATGAAAAATCATAGGCCTAAACCTGCTTATCGAAAATATATTCCAAAGAAAAACGGAAAATTAAGGTCTCTTGGTATTCCTACCATTAAAGACCGTATTTACCAAGAAGTTATTCGAATGGCACTAGAACCTGAATGGGAAGCGAAATTTGAGCCTACTTCATATGGTTTTAGACCAAAAAGAAGCGCACATGATGCTGCTAGAAGAATACACTTCAATATTCGAGGTAATAAGTGGTGTTGGGTGTATGAGGGTGATTTTCAAGCATGCTTTGATACTTTGAACCATGATTTTATATTGAAGCAAATAGAGGGTTTTCCACATTATAATCTTGTCAAAAGATTTCTTGAGGCAGGTTATATTGATAATGAGGTATTTCATAATACTGAAGAAGGAACTCCTCAGGGAGGATTGTTATCCCCATTGCTTGCTAATATAGCACTTCACGGTATGGAAGAAGCATTAGGAATATCATATAGGCCAATAAATACTAAAGAGGGAGTAATGTATAGACCGGAAGGTAATTATCGTATGGTTAGGTATGCCGATGACTTTCTGATTTTTGCTCGTTCAAAAGAGGATATAATGAAAGTTGAAGACATTTTAAAACCATATTTCGAAGAAAGAGGATTAATATTGTCCAAAGAGAAAACTTTTATTAAACACATTTCTGAAGGTTTCGATTTCCTCGGTTTTCACTTCAGACAATACAAAACTAAAGATGGCTTGAAGTGTTTCACTAAACCGTCTAAAGAGAGTATTAAGAAGTTTATGTTGAAAGTTGATGATATTGTGAAGTCGTGTTATGGAAGTAGTGTTGAAGTTTTAATTAATTGGTTAAATCCTGTTATTCGAGGTACTGCCAATTATTGGCGGCATGTAGTTGCTAAAGAAGTCTTTTATGCCATGGATGCTTATATATTTAAGAAAGTATATAGATTTTTGAGCAGAATGCACAAAAATAAAAGTAAGAAATGGATTAATAAAAGATACTTCCCGTATTATTCTGATGGTAAACATAAAAGCAAATGGGTTTTAACTTGCCCAGTTACTGGTGTTCACTTAATTAAGATGGGTTGGACTCCTATTAGAAGGCATATAATGATAAAACATGATTATAGTCCATATGATAAGGATAAAACCGAATATTTTAAATTAAGAGGTAATAATCCAGTTCTTTAAATCAAAACTATTTTTTTTATGCCTACTTTTTGCTAGATAAAGACTAGCTCGAGCCCAGTGTCTTGAAAGGGACACGCTGGGTTCCAAGGAGAGAAAGAGGGAGCAATCCCTCTGACTTATCCGACGTGATATTTGCTAA
>CAJOMC010000041.1 GCA_905235635.1 uncultured Bacilli bacterium
ATGGTGCTCAGGAATTTACTTCTATATCCCAATTAGAGAATGAGACCATTGGCATGCTTACAGGTTCAATGTTTGACTCAATTATTCCAGATATGCTGCCAGATGCTGAATATCTATACTTTCAAAGTTATGGTGATTTAGTGTCTGCATTAAGATCGGGGAAAATAGATGCATGGCCTTCAGATTATTTAACTGTATTAGACACAGCCAATGAATACGATGATTTGGGGTATATAGATGAAGTGATAATCAATCAGGAGTGCGGTTTCATTTTTAATAGAGACGAAAATGGGTTCAACTTAAGACAGCAGGTAAATGAATTCTTGAAAGAAGCAGAAGAAAGCGGTCTAAAAGAAGATTTATATAATAAATGGGTTAATGATTTAAATGCTGATATGTATGACTATAATAACCTACCTGGTCCTAATGGAACCCTGCGTGTTTCAACCAGCGGATCTACGAACCATATCAGTTTTATCAGAGATAATAAGCTTGTAGGATATGAAGTAGAATTATTGGCTTTGTTCTGTGAAAAATATGGTTATAACTTTGAATATAATCTTACTGATTTTACTGGTATGTTATCTGCTCTTGATATAGCTTTTGCAAGTTTAGCTTATACTGAAGAAAGAGCTAAAAATGTCTATTATTCTGATGTAACACTGTATTCTCCTGGATATTTTGTAGTCAGAAAGAATAACAGTGCTACTAATACTAATTTAATTAACTCTATTGTTAATAGTTTCTACGATACTTTTATTGTTGAAGATAGATATAAATTATTTATAGACAACCATATCTATAACGATTTTATCTGTTATCTTTGGTACATTATTAGGTTTTGTTACTTATTTAAAAGCTAGAAATAATGATGGTATATTTAATAAATTTGTTGATTTTATGATATGGCTGATACATGGAATGCCTACCGTAGTATTATTAATGATTTTATTTTATGTAATATTTGGTAATGTTTCTGTAAGTGGTTTTGTAGTAGCGGTAATCTGTTTTAGTTTAACTTTTGCTTGTTCAATGTATTCAATGCTAAAGGGCGCAGAAAACGCTATTGATAAAGGACAGAAAGAAGCAGCTTATACATTAGGTTTTAATGATTCACAGACTTATTATATGATTATCTTTCCACAATCTATTACATATTTTATGCCTTCATATAATGCTGAAATAGTATCTTTAATAAAAGCTACAGCAGTAGTAGGCTATATTGCGGTACAAGATATTACTAAGATTGCGGATATTGTCAGAAGCAGAACTTTTGAAGCTTTCTTCCCATTAGTCGCAATTGCGATAATGTATTTTATTATGGCTGCTATATTATCTGCTATTGTAAAACATATTGATTTTGAAATAAATCCTGCCAAGAAGGACCACACAAAATTTTTAAAAGGGGTATCTTTACATGATTGAAATAAAAGACCTTCATAAAACTTTTCATAATCCTATCCTAAAAGGAATAAACACAACTATAAATGATGGAGACATCATTGCTGTAATTGGCGAATCAGGATGTGGCAAATCTACTTTTATACGCTGTATAAATCTTTTAAACGAACCTACTAGCGGTCAGATAATCTTGGATGGTGAAATAATCAGTGATAAAAACTATGATAAAACAAAAATAGCTAGAAAGATAGGCATGGTTTTCCAGTCATTTAATCTATTCAATAACTATAATGTTTTAGAAAATATCATGATTCCGCAAATTGTTATCTTACATAAATCTAAACAAGAAGCCTATGATACAGCAATATCTTTATTAAAAATGGTTAACCTATCTAATAAAGGATTATCATATCCTGAGGCTTTATCTGGAGGACAGAAGCAAAGAGTTGCGATAGCAAGAACTTTAGCTGTGGACCCAGAAGTTTTGCTTTTTGATGAGCCTACAAGTGCCCTAGATCCAACAATGGTAGGTGAAGTTGAAGCTGTAATTAAACAATTAACCAAAACAGGGAAAACCATGTTGATAGTTACCCACGACATGGACTTTGCCAAAAGTATTGCTACAAGAGTTTTCTTTATGTGTGATGGAATAATTTACGAAGAAGGAACACCTGAAGAAATCTTTGAAAAACCAAAGAAAGAAAAAACAAAACAATTCATTCATCAAATGAAGGTACTTGAATATAATATTCAAGATAGATATTTTGACTTTTATAAAACTTATGCAGAAATAGTAAATTACTGTCAAAAAAACCTCATTAATCACGAAATGGCTTATTATTTGCAATCAATATTTGATGAAATCTGTATAGAAATCTTATTCCCATATTTAGATGAAATAGATATTCATTGTGAAATAGAATACGACCCTATAAACGATAACCTGTTTATAGTCTTTAACTATGGCAAAGATAAATATGATATTCGTGATAGTGAAAACAAATTATCATTAAGTATTATTGAAGGATTCTCTAAATCAATAAGATATAAAGAAAATCCAAAAGATAAGTATTACAATACAGTTTCTATCAGAGTTAAGTGATTATTGATTAAGGAATTTGTAATAGCAAGGATTTAAATAAATAATCCCAAT
>CAJOMC010000042.1 GCA_905235635.1 uncultured Bacilli bacterium
CCATGACCAATTGTTTCTGTGTATTCTTCAATCATTTAAAACACCCAATCCCAATTACCATTAATAATTTTATCTGGAATATGAAGTCCAGTATCCTCTAAGTTTTCATCATCAGCATCCCACAATAGCCTACTACCTTTATAAGCTTTTGGATACTCATGACTTCCTTTATATAAACGTATACCATGTTTAGAATCTCTTTCAGTAATTGTTATTGTTGGAATACCATTAGCTGCAAATAATGGTGATGGAAATATCAATAGCCATTTTAAATCAACATAATTGAATTCATCAAAATCAGTTGTTGCATACCATTCAGGAGAAATTTCAACTTCAGCATATTCATTTTGATATATTTTAGTTGGATTATTCCTGATGAATCCTTCAAGATAATCAGAAGTACTTGATGTTCCTGTACCTACACGGCCATGAATATGATACTGTTTCCAATTTCCCTCATCATCACTACCTGATGAATATGAATCAAAAGAACTAGCCATAACTAATGTCTTAGCACCATTAAATAAACAGTATGATTTATTTCCTCCAAAGTTCAAGCTAGTGGACTGTATATCTTCCTGATACATTGTGAGATTATAATCAGCCTGCATCATGAAACTTCCAGTAGTTGTTCCATGATATGTTGCATTATCATTAACACTAACATTACCATGTATATATTTAAATCTAGCTACAGTAACACGGCCATTACTTAAACTGCTTCCTGATGCAATTTTAGTAAATAAACTTGATGGAGAACTTCCATCAAAGCTAGGAACATAATATGCTCTTAGAAATTTTCCATTATCTGTTGAGTCATTGTTGATACTTAAACCTGAGTATTCCATGAAAAATTGTGAGTATGTATCATGATTGGCATCAAACATTAACAGATCATTACCTGGCGTTAATGTACTTGAGAAGGTAGTGTCATGGACTTCAAGGATCAGCTTTGTAGTTTGTGAAATTTTACTGACCGGAATTCTTGCAAGTATTGCTGCTTTTTGAGATCCATATTCTGGAAGGTATAAAATTTTACATTCAGTTCCATCTAATGTTTTTATTTTAAGATTTCTTAAATCATTTCTAAATAAAGTGTTATTTAAGTTATCTAGGAATATGTAATCATAGTTAGCAGAATAGCTACCGCTTCTTTGGTTGTAATTACTCATTGCAATATTTATTTGCAATTCTTTTATTAATGTCATGATTTAATTTTTATTATTTTGTTTATATAAATAATATAATAAATCATATAATATTGACATTAACATTAACGATTCCATATTCAAAAGTTAAACCCCGCCGCACCTTGATATATATGCACGGGTTAAAACAGAACAGACATTAACAACCCCTGCCGTTAATGTAAAAACCATTTCAGAAAAATTAAATGTTAAAACTAGCACTAACACTAACATTAACGATAGCTAAAACATGACCACCACTGACATTAACGACGGCTATTTGATATTTGAAATTCACCTTTGAAAAGTAATTGATATACATTCGGTAGTAGAAAGTATATTGATTTTTGTAATCATTACTGTTAATGTAATACACACTTCATTATATTATAAGTAATTACATTACATTCAATTTAATTAACAGTAACATTAATTATTTGATAGGTTACATCATGTTGGGAAAATAGTCATGGAAGGATAAATAATAATTTAGGTTGAGTTAATCCTCTGGTCATACCCACGTTTTAAGCGAGCCAATTCGCCCCACCATAACCACGCCGACCCGAGGCCGACCGTAAGGGAGGCCGAAGTGGGAGGCGTGGTATAGGTGGGGTGAATAGAATTGGCGAGCATATACTATAGGGAGGAACCGACCCTTGCCGGTCGGTTCCGTAAGATAAGACACCATATAAACATTATTTTAAGTGAGTGAATGATTATGTGCAGTCCGAGCCAAAGCGAGGACTGGACGCCTTGAGCGATAGCGAAAGGCCAATACTATAGACCTAACAATAATAGCTTTATCAGGTTCGAGGAACAGGGGCTTGTCCCCCTGTTCCGAGTTTATGGATTTGGAATAATTTAGCTTGTCACAATTAGGAACAGACCATTTATCGGTCTCTTCGTAAAGTAATAGTTAATATATAATAAGCTGTCCATCTCTGATGGACAGGTTGCGACGAACGTTAGTGAGTCGCAATACTATAGACTAAGAAAGAATAAGAATATCAAACTTAAGAACCGACCCTTTAGCGGTCGGTTCGAGGCTAAATTAATGATAAATATAATTTATTTTCATTGGCACTCTTGGGTAATTGAATGGGGGCTTGTCCCCCATTAATTAGGCATTAAGGGTTTCAATGAAAGATAAAAAAGGAGGAGCGATTAATACTCCCCCTCCACCTTATTTTTTACACCAAATGATTCATATGAATATATAGCTCAAGTGTAGAAGTAACAAAACACTATCATAGCTATATTTTAGTTCTATTGAATCCCATGTCCTTTAATATTTTATTATATTCTTCACGAGTTGTAAATGAAGGTTTATTCTCATCTGTTGTACTACCAGTTTCACCAGTAGATCCAGTTTCACCTGAGTTTTCAGGATTTCTACCTCCAGGTGTGGAACCATCATTACTAGCTTCAATTTTAATTCTTCTCTCAGCCAGTTCTTCCATCAGTTCCATATCAACATCACCAGACAATAGCTTATCAATTATTTCTTTATCCTGAGCGTTTTCATTATAATTAAAGTTATACTTTGCTTCGTACTCTTTAATCATTTTCAGCTTTTCTAAGCTCAGACAATTCTTTTAAGATATCATCTTTAGAATCTATAAAATCTTTATTTTCTTCAATATCCTTTTTAATAGCTTCATATTTCTTAGATTCTTCTTTAAGATTATTTATTTCATCTTGCAGCTTTCCAATCTCTGAATCCTTACTCTGAAGTTTTTCAAGCAGTAAGTTAGTAGCTACATTAGTATCTTTATTATTTACAGGTGGCTGAGGTTGTGGTGCAGGTTCAGGATTTTTATCTCCTGTCTCACCAGTATCCCCAGATATATTAGAATTCAACAGGGTAATTTTTCTTGGGCTTTTAGTTACACCGACATTAATTAAACTCATAGTATCAATTCCAAATGAATCTCCATTATCTTTTAGCATTACATCAACTTTAGGAGATAAACCTTTTCCTTCCATATCAAGTTCATCTGGAACCTCAATGAATAGCTTACCTTCTTCATATTCAATATTATTACCAATACCTACATAGATATTTTCATGCTCTTCAGTTAATGGAATTCCACCCCTATAATTTTCAGCTATTAATTTTAAATCATCTTCGCTCCATATTACAGGTTTATTTAAGCGTTTATCTAAGTCAGAATAATCATATGATCCAACTTCAAAAAGTTCATGCTTCATAATAATCACACTTTATTATATTTTTTATTAGTTTATTTATATAAATATTTATTATATTTCAACACCTGCGTCACTTAAAACCCTATCACCAATAGGCTGTTCCTCTTCAAAGTTGCTTAAATAGTTTTCATATATCTCATCAGCTGTAGCATCAAGCTCCATAATATACCTAAGCACATCATCTCTTGAATAGCTAAAATAAATACTACCCATATCTTTAACACCCATTAACTCCAACTGGCTATATAATAACTCATTACAATACTTTAAAACCCACTTCTGGTCATTAGCTACATTAACAATAAAACCTGTAATAGCTGAATCATTAATGTACTCAGCAACATTCTGATTAGATTTCTCATTACCCGCCTGAGACTGAGGAGTAACAAAAGTCCTTAAAATATTATTTCTAAAGATTTCAGTTTGTCTAGTATAATCTGACTGGTAGTTATTACCCCCTAATATTTTAGATTCAATTCCAGGAGGAACAATAGCTACATTACTACCAGCAGTAGTTCCATAATCAGCATATAAATTTTCCTTTGCAGTGGATGAAAGCTCAGTAACAATAGGTTGACCGTTAGCATCAATAGAAGGCTTAACTTCAATAATATTATCCTTATTAATTCTCTCTACCTGATTTCTTTCAAGATTACACTTATGATAAATATCATCTAAGCAGTTTAAAATAATGCTTTGAGCTTCAGAGTATATCTCATTATACATGAAGTTAATAACCTCTTCAGGTTCATATTTAACTGTTAAGGTTCCCTCTTCAATACTAACAAAGTTATTAAAGTCTTCCGGAGATCCATTAACAACATCTTTAGGCATCTCATGAAGAAATAGCTGCACTTCATTATCA
>CAJOMC010000043.1 GCA_905235635.1 uncultured Bacilli bacterium
CCTATTGGAAACGGTAAATATCATATTACAGGCTATACTGATGTATTAAAGACTTTTGAAGTTGTAACTAAGAAAAAAGTTAATAAAAGAGTACAATCCAATAGGGAGTTAAAAATTTTTTTCACCCTATAAATTCTACTCTAGAAAAACATCAGTAATATTTACATAGTAAATAATCTAAAAATTAGGAAACAATCTCAAAAAGTCAGGTATTATGTTAAATGATAATGAAGTATATTTCAAGTGGATGGGGCTTCCTGCCCTCGAAAACTTTAAATAAAAAAGTTGAAGGAGGGGGAAATGAAATATTTTATTCCACAGATTAACGATTCTGATTGTGGATTTGCCTGCTTGAAAATGCTTATCGCAAATTTATATGAAAATAAGGATGCTTTATACATTAAACAAGATGAAAATCATGGACAATACACATTCAAAGAATTATCAAAGATCGCTAGTGAATATGGCATTGATTTACAAGGAGTAGAGATTGATAACAAAAAAGAGATAAAGAAAATGAAATTCCCATTCATTGCTCTACTTCAAATTGAAGAAAATGTATTTCACTTCCCGTCTTTTTAAGAATACTCTAGTTATTTTTGAAGTTTATTAGAAAAGTTTTGTTTTAATTTTAATATTTATATCAAAGATATATAGGCCATAAGATATGGTCTTTTTTCTTATGTCAATAAATTTTCTTAAATTAATTATTGTTTCTAGAGTAGTAATATTGTAAGATAAAAATATCTTAATACTAGAGTAATAAGGGGGATTGCTATGGCTTATCAACTGAAACAAACCAAGCAAAGAAATGGAAGAATATATTTAGAGATTGTTGATTCTATTTATGTTAAAAGTAAGGGTAATAGAAAAGATTGGCTATCTTGATGATGAGCAAAAAGTATATGTTGATCCTATTGCTTTTTATAAAGAGAAAGTTAAAAAGATGGAGGAAGTTAGAAAAGCCTTTAACGAAGAATCTATTCCTGTCATTACTCCAGAAAAAAGATTAGGGTATTTCTTATATTATCGTGTATTAAAGAAACTTAACTTATCTCCTTTATTTGCTACCTTTGATAGAGAAAGTAAAGCCCAATATAAAATAGAAGAGATATTTAACTTCTTAACATATACTAGAGCTCTATATCCAACTAGTAAAATAGAAAGCTTTAATAGATGTATTGATTCCTATTTTGAAAAATATAGTTTCTCTGATTCTCAAATGTATGCTGGACTACAAAAATTAGGAGAAGAGCAGCAAGCTGTTATTGAATATTTAAATATGCAATATGAAAGCGTATATGGTAAAAGAGACTTATCTAAAACATATTTTGATTGTACTAATTTCTATTTCGAAATAGATTCAGATTGTTTTACTTATTTTAAGCAACCAGGCCCCAGTAAAGAAAACCACCAAGGGGCAATTATCGGTATGGGATTACTATTAGATGCAGAAGCTATTCCCTATACATATAAAATATATCCTGGTAATCAAAGTGAGAAACCCGTCCAAAGAGAAGTAATCAAAGACTTAAAGAGTGATCATAATCTAGAAAGAGTAATTAGAGTTGCAGATAAAGGATTAAACTGTGCTGAAAATATTATTGATGCTTATAAAAATGGCGATGGATATATCTATTCTAGACAAATAAAAAGAATTAAAAGTGAAGAAAGAGCTACTATCTTAAGCGAAGAGGGTTGGTTTGATGTCCATGAAAAACTAAGTGAAGAAGATATTAAAAATAAAAAAGAAGCGAAATATTTATATTCTATTAAGATTTGGGTTGATGATTATGATTATGAATTTGATGGTAAAACATATAAATTAAAAGAAAAGAGATTAGTCATCTATTCTCCTCAATATGCTAAAAAGGAAAAATATGAAAGAGAAAAGATGATTGCTAATGCTGAATGTAAAACATTAGGAAGTGTTAAAAAGGATGTATTAGGCAATGCTACAAAATATTTTGATATAGCCAAAGAAGATGGAGAAATATTAAAAACCAAAAACGTCGAATTTGTTAAACGTCAAAGTAAGATTGATGAAGATGAAGAAATGGATGGAATCTATATGATTATCACCAGTGAAACTAATCTTAATTATGAACAGATTAGAGAAATATATGGTAATCTATGGGAAATAGAAGAGTCCTTTAGAATATTAAAAACTCAATTCGAAACTAGACCCATCCATGTATCAACCTTAAATGCGATATTCGGTCATTTCTTAACTTGTTATG
>CAJOMC010000044.1 GCA_905235635.1 uncultured Bacilli bacterium
GTTTTAAATCCTCGTTTATTTAATTCATCAATAACTAACAGGCCGAAGTTCTTACCGGTACTACCGTCCAGTTCTATATATTGTGTATCAGCTTTATCACGTGCAGCTGTATTAATAATTTCATTAATTAAGTTTCTAGATTCTAATTGAAACTCATATGAATCCAGAATATAAATATTACCGTTTAAATCTTTTGCTAGCATTACACCTGCTGTGAAATCTGGATCTGATTTTTTCATGTTGGTATCATCCAGGACTTCAGTAGCTGCAAGATCCCAATACCTGATGACACTAATGATCGGAATTTTCATATACTCATCATGAGAGATCAAGTGGAAATCTGTCTCATCAAAAAGCTCCCCTTTAACTGATGCATACCAGTTACCATTCATTAATTGCTCACGTGTAACCCTATCAAGACCCATCAAATACTCTTCATAATCCTTTCTATCTAAATAAACATTATCTAAATAACTGGATGAAATAAATCTTATCTGGTCTTTATCCTGAATGTCCGTATCTACCTTTTCAATGAATCTTTCACGAACCCATTTATTCCCACGCTTACCAGGATTACTTGATGCCATTAACTGTGTTGGAAGTTTATTATCTTTAGTTTTTCGCACACGTGAACGCATATAAATATATTTAAACCTTTCCAGTTGTGTTAACTCATCAATACCAATAAATTGATATTCAGAACCCTGATAAGTATCAAGGTCATTAATGTTACGCAAATATCCGAAGGTTAATGAATTACCATTTGGAAATGTCCATGAATGTTCAGTACCATCCCATTTAGGTTTAATAGCTGCATTGTTCTGAATTTCTTTTCTATTAAGCCATTGACTAGCTTTATGTATTAATGCACCTTTTCTTTTTAAATCTGATAATGTACGCCTTAATATTAACGCATGATATTCATTAGCATCATCCTGAACATAAAATAATGCTCTCATTAATAAGCTAGTGGATTTACTACCTCCAGCAGCACCCCCGATTAGAACTTCTTTTTCTGTAGCTAATATCATCTCAGCTTGTTTGACAAATGGTTTAAATGGTATATATGGATTTTCATATACGCATTTTTGAAGAATAGCTTTATCTCTTGCATCTAAATAGAATTTACCATTATCATCATACATTATTATCATCTATTTGTTTTGCAAGAACTTCAATTTCAGATATTTCAATTTTTTTATCTTCTAATTCCAGTACTCTGTTTTTAAATAATCTATCCATTTCATCTTTGAAGAGTTTATTTTTCGCATCAAATGCTTTAACAGATAATTCCAGATAACGAATTTTTAATTCAGCTAAATCAAGTAAATACCGTGCAAGACTTTTTTCACTTGCATTATATCTTATTTCCTGATCTAATTTAGCAAAGTCAATTTCAATGTTAACTGCATTTTTAGTAATCTTATCTAAATTATTTAATCCAGTTTTAATATCGGTAACCTGTTGTTGGAGTATAGTGTCAATAGCTAAATCTATATTGTCCTGGTGGATGTTATTGTCGGTTATTTGTTGTTGGTTAATAGCTCTATTAGTTAATGCTTTTTTATTATTCTCTCTTGCATCTTTGTTTCTATCTGATATATTGTATTTCTTTTTGAATCTTGAGAATGTTGCTTTACTAACTTCTAATTCATGTTCTTCTGCTAACCAACGTCTAACATTTACATCTGTAGCTCCAGATTTCTTCATTGTTATTATTTCATCAATTAATGTTTCTAAAAAATCTCCTTTAGTTAAGTTTAATTTTGCTTTGAATTTTCTGAATGTATTGTCCGCTATTTCCTGATTGTATTTTGTTTTCAGTAGTTCCCGAATTTCATTATTACTCATCCCTTTCTTGCAACAGTTTAATATCTCCTGTTCATGTTGTTCAAGGAAAAATATACTGTCTGAATTTCCTCGACCCATAGGATTCCTCCTATAAATCTTCTAATTCTTTTTCAAGTTTCTTTTTTTCATCTTTGAGTAATTTGGTTTTTTCCTTTCTGATAACATTTTCATATTGTGGATCGTGTTCCAATTCATATTTTGTATCTTCTGCTTTATTAACTGCAATTAGTCCGGCTCCAAGTTCATATGCTTCTTTATGTGAATATTCGGAGTCCCCGACTATATTCTTAAGAGTATCAGATACTCTTGCACTAACTGTGGATTTTTTTTCTAACATAGTTAATATTTATGTATTACTTATATATAATACAATATATATTACTTAAATTATATAACTTATATTTATTTTAAAATAGATATATAATAAGTTTCGAACAGTTAAAAAATAGTAAGTTAGTAATAATGTTGAAATTATTAC